>CAYNEF010000023.1:0-56928 GCA_964396165.1 uncultured Pseudobdellovibrionaceae bacterium | reverse complement strand
TTGATGTCTTCAGGCAATACACCCAAGAAACGCACTTCGGGAGCCGAGAAGTCGGAATTTCTAATCAAACTCGCAGCACTACCAGCTTTCAAGGTTCTAAAAATATTTTGCATGGTATAGGCGTCTAAGTCTCCGAAGAAATAGATGGGAACATTGAGTTCGTCCTGAATCAGTTTCACCCAACCGCGCACACCGTTACTGGGAACCCCTTGGGCACCGATTAAAATAGCATTGTTTCGTTTGCAGAATCCGTTTGATACGAACGTGTTTGCCGTACCTTCTGATTCTACAACGAGACAGAAATCGATCTTCTTTTTGGCCTTAAGCTTCAAGCTTTGCGGGCGGTTTTTAGGCTGAAAAGGAGAAGTTCCCAGAGAGCTTAAATCCACCACTGCTTTTCCACCGTCGGGAAGGGTTTCTGTGACTACAAGCTGCTGTGAATAGGTTTGTCCGCCGCGATCATTGGCAAAACAGTTGAGTTCTTCTCGGTAGCATTCAAGCATTTCACAGATGAAATCGATAATGGAATCACTTTCCGTTTGGTCCTGAAAGTCGAGAGGCTTCAAAGAAGGATTATGTTTCACTTCCCCTTTTGCGATGTAGTAAAGCTCACGTTTTGTGTTGATTGCGCCTGTTTCTAAATTTCTTAAAAGAATTTCCAGTAAGAAAACAGCTCTGGACATTTTCTGTACGGAACTGACGTTCAATTCCGTTCTGACCATCTTGTCGCCTGGAGTAAGGTAACCCACTTTTTGATTGTAATTGGAGTTATCGAGAGAACATTTTACTGCTTCTAACACTGGTCTTTTGGCGTTTTCTAAATCCGTCAAAAGCATGTTGCAAAGTTCTTTAGATAATTTCGGTATCGAATCTTCTTTCATTACTTATGCTTCCTTTTCGACAGTCTTTTTTGCAGCTTTTACTTTTGGAGCTGCTTTTTCTTTTTTCTCGTCAGGGGCTTTTGCTTCTTTTTTGGGTGCCGCTGCTTTCGCCCCTTTTTTTGATTTCTTTGCTTCTTTTTCCGGCGCTTCCTCGAGCACTTCTTCGGTCGCTTCCGCCACCGGTGCTTCTTCTTCGCCTTCTTTTTTGACCATCTGAATTTTGCCGGATTTTTTTGCCGCATCCGCATGCATTTCAGCCTCTTGAAGTTGTTTCTTCGCAAGGTTGATGTCACGTCCGAGAAGTTTCACAAGCCCTTCGTTGGCTTTTTTCTTTCTCGAATCGGGAGCTTTGATAATACGGCACAAACAATCCACGAGAATGGGGCAGAACTGCTCGATGTGGCGCAGTTTTTCTTCAAGATCAGCTTCTTTACTTTCCTTCTTAATGTGTCGGGAAAGCCGTTGACCTGCCTGGATCAAAGCACGACGGATTTCTTCTACAAGTTCGTCACTTGCATCCACAGTTTCTTTGGAAGCATTTTTAAATTTGATAAAGGGAGAGACAAGACTAAGCGCGATGACGTATGGGCCCATCGGCAAACTGTCTTTCGGTTGAGAAATTCCGTATGTTCTCCAATTGACCGTTTCAATTGCTTTGACCATCGCGCAGGCAGATTTATCAAACTGCAATGGCACACGGTTCGCAAAACGCAAAACTTGTGCGGGAGGTTCCTGACCCGGCTCCCCTTCTCTTACCAGGTTTTTAAGACGGGCAATCGCAACTTCCACAGCAACAGGTTTAAAATCGCAAATCGTGGGTTTTCTTGTAACAACAGAGAAGAAATCCACTTCTCCCAGACGACGGATACTTTTTGAGAAAGCATCTTCACCGATAATCATGACCGATTTCGTACTGGGCGCCATCAATTCAGTTTTGTGGATTGCCGCAAAAACTTCTTTGAACTGCGCTTCATTTAACTTGTCGATGGATTCATCCAGATATTTTTTAGATAGGCCATTTTTAACAAATTCCTGAATGGTGTTGTCTGTAATTCTGGAAAAAGCTTTTTTGAGCCAAGCTTTCAGTGCGACCCGTCCAAACAAATGCGAGAACGCGATAAATTCACCGAGCTTCATCGTGTGCGGGTGCGGTTCCGTAGCATCGGGAATATCAGGACACTTTTCAGTGACACGAACTATTTTTTGCTTGGGCTGATCTAAAAGTTTGTAATGTAAAGTGAGGTGCGGGTTTACTAAAGCTGTACCATTTAAATAGGTAAGCAGTCCGCCTTCCCCTTGCATCTGAATTCTACCGTCGATTTCAAATTCGACACTGACCCCACTTGGTCTGTCCCACTGCAAAGGTTTTTTATCTTTTAAAAGACCTTTGTTGTTTTTGATATCTACTTCGACACGGCCAGTGATTGCTTGGCGCATGCCTTTTGTTTTTGTAATGATGGTTGCGCCCTTGGCAGAAGTCAGCTGCGCCCAAGTGGTGGCTGCAGAAATCCCAATTCCCTGTTGCCCGCGAGAGCATTTACCGCGACCGAATTTAGAACTCGCAAGGTATTCGCCGAAAACTTGCACGACTTCATCGGCATCTAATCCCGGGCCGTTGTCTGTGACTTTAATACGGAGCAAATCTGTATTTTTTAATGTACCTGTACCAATTTTTTGAATTTCTACATGGATTTCAGGCAAGATGCCGTGCTCTTCGCAAGCATCCAGCGAGTTGTCGACCGCTTCTTTTAAAGTGGTGAGCACTGCTTTAGTAGGAGAAGAAAATCCTACTTGCTGAAGGTTTTTGGAAAAATATTCCGCGGTACTACTGGATGTAATTTTCTGTTTTGCCACGCTGCTCTAATTATCCCTTAGTTGTTTAAGATACTAAATGTACGAGGGAAGTAGCAAAATGTCCAGATTCTTTGGGAAAAGCTATTTTTTAGCGGTTCTTTGGGCCGCAGGAATGTAGTCACTTTCCTTAGCACCCGTGTAAATCTGGCGTGGACGGCCGATTTTGGAATCGGGCGCTTCCATCATTTCTTTCCACTGGGCAATCCATCCCGGGCAACGGCCAATGGCAAACATCACGGTAAACATGTTTGTCGGAATACCAATGGCTTTGTAAATAATGCCGGAGTAGAAATCCACGTTCGGATAGAGTTTTCTGGAAACAAAGTAGTCGTCTTTCAGAGCGGCTTCTTCGAGTTCTTTAGCAATTTCCAAAAGTGGATCATGGATACCGAGTTTATTTAAGATGGTATCGCAGGAACGCTTGATGATCTTGGCTCTTGGGTCGAAGTTCTTATACACGCGGTGCCCAAAACCCATCAGGCGCGCTCCGCTTTCCTTGTTTTTCACTTTTTCGACGTATTTTTTAACGCCATCGCCGGAATCTTTGATCACTTGCAGCATTTCCACGACTTCTTGGTTTGCACCACCATGTAACGGGCCCCAAAGAGCCGAGATACCTGCAGACACAGAGGCGTAGAGGTTCGCACGGCTGCTACCTACAAGACGTACCGTAGATGTAGAACAGTTTTGCTCGTGATCTGCGTGGAGAATTAAAAGCAAGTCGAGTGCTTTTGCGACTTCAGGATCCACATAATATTCTTCCGCAGGGACTGCGAACATCATCTTTAAAAAGTTAGAGCAGTAATCCAGGCTGTTTGTTGGATACACAAACGGCTGGCCGATGGATTTCTTGTAAGAAAATGCCGCAATCGTCGGTAATTTTGCAAGAAGTCGGAATATAGAAAGCTCAACATCAATCGGATCGGAGGAGTTCACCGATGCCTGATAAAAAGTGGAAAGCGTGCTGACTGCAGAAGACAGCGTTGCCATCGGATGCGCGTCACGCGGGAAACCGTCGTAAAAACGCTTCATGTCTTCATGAAGCATCGTGTGACGAGTTAAATTTGTACAAAATTTTTCAAGTTCATGCTGCAGAGGCAAGCGACCGTAAATTAAAAGGTAAGAAGTTTCCAAAAAAGTGGAATTTTCTGCAAGCTGTTCAATCGGAATGCCGCGGTATCTTAAGATTCCTTTTTCACCATCGAGAAAAGTGATGCCGCTCGTGCACGCTCCGGTATTCATGTAACCACTATCCAGAGTCACGAATCCTGTTTGATCTCTTAATTTTCTAATATCAATGGCGCGTTCATTTTCCGTGCCTTCAATAATAGGAAGTTCAATTTCTTTACCGTCGATGATTAATTTTGCTGTCTTTGCCATAGTGACCTCTTATCGGAAAAAATCTTATCATTACTTAAGCTTTACATGTTTGGCTAAACTTTTCGCCCGCTTTGTTGCCATCACAACGGCTTTGATCATTGTGACGCGAAGCTTCCCTTCTTCTAATTCCATTAGTCCGTCGATTGTGCAGCCTGCGGGAGTCGTTACTTCATCTTTTAATGCTGCAGGATGTCTACCCGTTTCGAGCAGCATCTTGGCGGCGCCAAGAACAGTGTGCGCTGCAAGTTTCGTCGCTAAATCTCTCGGCAAGCCAACTTTAATCCCGCCGTCTGCTAGAGACTCAAGCACCATATAGATATATGCAGGGCCGCAGCCACTTAATCCCGTAACGGCGTCCATATGTTTTTCGTCAACACAGACGAGACTGCCGAGCGGTTCAAAAACCATTTTTGCAATTTCATTGCTCTTCGTGCTTGAATTTTTACCAAGGCAATAAGCAGTGATACCCGCCTCTACAAAAGCAGGAGTGTTGGGCATCGCGCGGATCACTTGAGCGCCCTTACTGATGCGGCTTTCGATCTCGGAAGTGGTTACGCTTGCCACGATCGAAATTAATATTTTGTCTTTGGTGAAACTGGGGCCAATTTCTTCAAGCACTTCAGAAATGTTTTGCGGCTTTACCGCGAGGATAATGACATCTGAGTCTTTTACTAATTCCTGATTGGATTTTTTTGAAGCGATCCCGACTTCTTTTGTGACGGCTTGGGCTGTTTCGGCATGTAATGTGGTGAAAGAAACTTGGTTAAGTGAAAATTTTGAAGAATGGATTAGACCCTTTACTATGCAGCGTCCCATTCTTCCTAATCCGATGATGCCTATCTTAGATGCTTTTGACATACCAATAGGTTATCAGTTCGGTGCGAAAAAAGCAGCTAGTCCGTGTTCTTAAGGACCAATGTTACTTGATTGAGATTACTTTTAGGGCGTTTGTTTGAACTTTTAGTTCACCGGACTCTGTCGACGAATAACGATCGTGACGGATTTCGTATGACTTCACAAGCTCATTCGGATTCGTACTTCTCCAGGAAGAGAATTCATGCGTTTCTTCCGAGTCGGAAATCTTTCCTTTGAGTCTGCTGAAAATCACAGGCCTGCCCAGTACTTCTTCTTCACGGTTTTGAATGAGTAAACACTCGCTGAAGTTTGGTTTGGGTTTGCCAATGGTTACTACAGCGCCTTTCGGATCCGAGACGACAGGTGCAGCACCTGGCTTGTTTTTGTCGTAGGTCAAATAATAGTTATCGCCTAAGTTCACGCCGTTTCCTGTGAGTTCAGAAACTTGTCTGGACACATGCAAAGTTACAGATTTTTCAGACTCATTTTCATATTCAAATGTCAGGTAAGCATGTCCAACGCTATCACGTAAAAACGGATCTTCAGAAGTGAGTTCAAATACGACCCGGTTATTCTTTTTCCATTTAAGCGGATTGATGTTGGATACACCCGAATTCAGGCCTGGATAAAAGTTGGGATTGGAGCAGTCTAAATCCACAAGATTAATTCTTTCCATGAGATCGGCGTAATACGCTTTGTCCATGAACTCCGCTCTTTTAGAACTCATGAGTGCTACGTAATAACGTGAATAAATCGAGTTTTGATGACCCAATTGAAGGGCATCATAATAAACAATTTCATGCAGAATGAGACCAGCACGACTGGCTTCGCTTAAAAGCGGGTGTTCCCATAAATCCTTATTGATCAAATAATTCTTGTCTTCAGGTAGTCGCACATCTCTTTGAGATGCAAGCTGTTCAATTTCACAACCGTTTGCCAAAGGTACATGACCGAAATCATTTGTATTGGGGAGAATGACACCTTCGGTGAACTTTGTTTTGGAGGCAAAATCCATCACTTTTGTGCGGTATCTTCTTGCGCGCACGGGATCGAGCTTTTCTATGCGTGCCAGTATAATTTCGATTTTTGTATAATAAGATAGCGAGGCATCGCCCAATTCAGGCTCTATGTCGCGTAACTTTCTATTTTCGTAATAATCGAGCAGTTCAATCGATTTTACGTTTTTGTTTGCATCCCGACAGACGACTACGCCCCCGCCATGTCCTCTATCGTTTCCTGCGAATAATAAATTTGAGCATACTCCCAACAAGACTAACAAGAGTCGAGTTGTCACTGTTTAGTTCTCCCCTAATTTTGAAACGGGAATCAACTGAACATTGAGGTTATACACCTCAGTTTGTTCCCCCGTCTCCAGCACCTTTGCCAAGTATCTTCGAAAATTCTGTATGAGCTCTTTTGCGACCGGAATCTTTTTAGGATCAATCGCCATCGTTATTGAAGTGATATCAGAATCCTTTCGCGAGACTTCGTCAAGTGTCGAGATTGCTTGCTCAAGAGTTTGCCGGTGAGAGGCTCTGAGCGCCGCGCTAGGAATATTACTGCTTGTTGCCACTCCGTGTTGAGCAAGTTTGATTTTCTTTCCTTCTTGAAAAATGAAACCCATGCGAAGCAATCGTTCGATAGCTTCTTTCGTTTCTCGCACGGTGATTCCCAAACGCATGGCGATCCATTTGGGTTCGTTTTTAAAACCAACCGTTTCCATCAAACTTAAAATTGCAAAGTGGTACCAATCGGCTACTACACTGAATTCATCGGCAGAAATTTTCTTGTAGCCGGAATCAAATTTCTTCAGTCCCTCACCTTGTTTCAATGTCGAAAGACTCTCTTCGTTTTGTTCGATCATTTTGACAAAAGAATCGCGTTCTCCGTCGGTGAAACCCAGTCTTTCCGCAATGCGATTTCCCATCTTGGTAGTCAGTGGACGCTTACGCGCGATGATTTCAGAAAGCGGGCCTACGGGCACTTGCAGGTTTCTTGCAAACGCGCGCAAAGAATAGGAGCTGTTCCTGTTGCGACGAGTTTGGTACTCCATCGTAAGCCAGGTAACGGGATCTTTTTCCTTCTTTAAATGTTCGAGTTCCTGTTCTGTCATTGGGTTATAGGGAATTTCACTAAATTTACGGATCATTGTCGAGGTTGATTTGGAACAAAGTGTTCCTTTTTGTTAAGGAACAATTGTCCGAGTTAAAAGTTTGCAGTTTGATAAGCACATGATGCTAACGGGAGTAGAAATCGGTCATGGTTAATAAATCAATGAAAGTAGCTTTTGTATTTTCTTTTTTTAGCGCGCTAGTTGTGGCGTCACCATTAAATTACTGCAGCAGGTCAGAGCTGCAATTCTTTAATACGTACGCTTCCACCATCATCAACCCTGCGCGATGGAATGCCACGAGCTCGGCAAGCGTGGTCTTTGGTTATAGACCGGTTTATCAAGAAGACTCGGTCATTAGACAAGAAAACTATCTTGTGAAATTTGTCTTTCACGCGAAAAACGATCAGAACTTGATCTTGCGCGGAGATATTCATGTGGTTGAAAGCCCGACCCCAGAAAATAAACGGGCGTTGTGTTGGAAGACTGCACTTTATTTTACCTACGATCTGACACGGCCTGAAAGTTTTCCTGAAGTGACTACTTTAGACGGCGTTGCCGTACCGTTGATTGGCGATAATTTGAATTTTAAAAGTTGCGAACTTCTATCGAGAACATTTGATCCTCAAGGTTCCGAGTCTCGTCATGAGATTATCGCAGGTACGACGAACGAAGGGGACAAGTACACCTTTTGGATGACGTACGCCAAACCCGATTCGATTTTGAAAGTTTTTGAAGGGCAAAGGACGAGGAATGCCCAAACCGTCTTCTTTGAGACTGTCGGTCTAAAAAACTGAGAGGCTTAAAAAATACCCCAATACCCTACAATATTTGAGGGGGGCCGCCTTACCCCCCTCAAACCCAACCTATCTAACTTAATATTAATATTAAGCTTAAATTTAATATTAACGAGTATTTGACGCCAGCAGTAATTGCTTATATTGATAGTGGCTTCTTTCTTATGGGTGTTTAGCTCAGTTGGTTAGAGCACCTCGCTTACACCGAGGGGGTCGTAGGTTCGAGTCCTACAACACCCACCATTTTTTCACTCAAGAAGAGCTATTTTACTTCTATTCTGTAATCGTAATGAAGTTCTTTGCACAGGCCTGGGTTTTGAACCTCAACAAGTATCGAATAGGAAGATCCACCCATTAGTGGGGTTTTTGCTTTTGGATCGAAAGAAAATTTCTCATTCGTGTTTAGATTTAAAATAGTACCGAGGACTTTACTCATACCTTTTTGTTCGCAGGTACGTTCTTTCAGTTGAAAATAACTAATGGAAAGAATAGCAGGAGAAGTGAGAGTTACTTTAAAGGTTTTTTTGTAAGTCTTGTAGGTAGTGAAATGAGATGGCTGATAATAATACCACCCGTTTAATTCAAAATCCCTATCTTCATGGACGGATAAACTCTCAGACAATTCAGAAAAAGCACCCTCACAACCAAATTGTTTAAAATCAATACGGCGGTCGTCCCAACGGCAGTATTTATGTTGGCTTTCATCTTTTAGAGCATTGCAATATGCTTTGCCAGTAGTAACAGGAATTTTCCAGGAACAACTTCCCACTCGTTCATCGCCACCAGTAGAAGAAACTCCTCCTACATTGATGTCATCAAAATCGGATGCACAATTTTTAATGTATTCTTCTTTACGTTCGTTTCGTGCACAGCCCTTGTTTAATGAGCCGTCACGCAAGCCAAGACAGTATGCACGTTTGTTCGTAAATTTCTGACTCGTTTCGCAAGATTCATATTTTATAAATTCGTCACATTCACCGCCGCATTGCTTGCTTGGTGAAAAGCTGTATGAAAAGTCGCCGGTTACATCTGGGATTTCTGTTTCTACTTTAGGATCTGTACCTGGGTTTTTTGCGTCATTCCCTCCACAGCTAAAAAGTGCGAAAGCAAAAAAACTAAAAATCACTAATTGAATACTTTTCATTCTCATCCTCCGGTGAAAGGGGTAAGTACTTCTAGTATAAAAAACGTCAATTTTTGGCAATCTATTTGTGCGTGAAGAGACAAATATCGCGTGCCCTAAAATGTCGCTCTATAAATAAAGCAATTCTTCTTTGATCCGAGTTTTGATTTCTGTTATAAGCATCCCACTTTCACAAACAATTCGGGGGTTGCAATGAGTTTATTTTCTAAGACAATTTTTGTCGTTTTTGGCTTTCTGATGATATCAAACGGCGCAAAGGCTTCCTTTGAAAATAGTAAAAATGTGCTCCTCGTCGGATCTGGCGGATGGAAGTCTTGTCGTAACGGAGTGTTCAATCAATTCATTGCACTGCAGTTCAATAATCTATTGAAAAATTTGAAGACTACATTTCCCGAAAAAAACTTTACCTATGTCCTAAGCTGCGCTGATGGTTTCGCAAGTGTGTATGGAGGCCGTCCGTTAAAATATTATACTTCTGAAATGCGCGCCGGCACTTATAACGAAGTTGCTCAAAATCGGTTTTATCAAATTGTGGCAAAGAAGATTACGGCCCCAGATACCGCTGTCTATTTAATTGGTCATTCTCACGGTGGTTGGTACTCCATGAAAGTGGTCGAGTCGTTGACTGTTCCGGTTGCAGGCCTCTTTACACTCGAGCCAATCAGTGCAGTCGGTTGTAATACCATCACGTATATGCACAACCGCCACAAACCCGTCAGACCCTGGGCAGAACAACCCATGCGAGCCTGTAGACAAGCACCAGCAGACACACAAAATCAACTTATCGCTGAAAAAACGGAATTGTGGATGAATTACCACCTGCCTTCTAATCAATACCGTGGTGATCTTTTTTCTGGACCGCTTAGTGTCGCCACAAACGTGGAAAAAAGAATTAACAGCAAAGAACCGCACAGTCTTTTAGGGATGGATGCGTTTGTATGGAATTCCGTTTGTCATGAAATATCTGAACAACTTGGCGCTCAAGCTGAAGCTGTGAAATGTCCTACGCCTATAGTGAATAAAGACGGACAGTTCATTCGTTGGGCAAAAGATTTATATTAATTAATACTGACTCAAAATATCAAAAAATCGTTGTATGCTGTTGTCGAACAATGCGTCGCCTTTGTGAGTCAGTTTTTTCACTCGTTCGACCCATGTACTGTTTTTCTTAATTGTACGAAATACCTTTTGGGCTCGCTCGTCATGTCTTAAATAAATGTCATAGGGAATATTGTTTGTCAGTATTTCCCAGTAGAACCGACTGTTTTCAGAGCTGGACGAACCTTTTGAAACTGCTTCGAGAAAATCGCCGAATAGAACACCCCGATCTTTAACATTCATACGTTCTGCGTCTATTTGCAGAGGTTCCAGACGACTCGTGCGTTCGCTGGGAGCTCGCGGGACAACGAAAGATGTTTCTCTGGAAAGCTTTTCTGACCAGACGCCTTCAAACGCGTATTTCATCGCGCGAGTCACTATCCATTCGTTCTTAATAGCTTTTGCTTCTTGAGGAGTCATTTTGGTGATAAATGCGGCTGTCTTTAATTTCAAAAGCGCTAGATTTTCCTCGGTCAGAAGAGGGTGCTTTTTATAGGTGAGTCCATTTTTTATGTCTTCAGTGGCATCATCGTATTTAAAAAGTAAATCAGTCGGGTTTTTCTCATAGGGATAATCCATGTCCCAACTGGTTAAAAGTTGTCCTACGAAATACATATTTGAGGCTTCGTCTAAAGTGCGTACAAAAATATTTTCGGTTTTTCTTAAGGATTTTTCATCCAGCTTCGGAACGATTTGATGCAGTTTTAACATCGCGGCACCTGTGATATCCCGGTTGTTTTTATCTCCCCAACCAAAATCTCTCGCCACACAGTCGAGAACGTCTAAAAGAAACTCTGCTTTGTCTGTGATGGGTAATTCATTTAAATGCTCTAGCGCATACTGTACTTCTACAGGCGATAAGGTCAGCACTTCCTTTTGGTTAATCGCAGTTACTAGTTTATCCGTATGTCTTGCAAGCAATGGGTCAAGAGTGCTTCTACTCGGGTATACTTCACTGAGTGTGGGATTTCGTTCCGTTTTGCGTCCGTAAAACTGGTTCAATTCACGCATTTTTGAGACAAGATCGGATTCCAGGGAGTGGATAGATTTTTTAAGTGGAGAAGCATCCGGTTCCAGTTCATAGGCGGTATTTAAAATTCTTACTGCAGAAACCGAGAGTGACTCTGGAAAAATATTTTCCAGAAATTCCGCATCTTTTCGGGGGCGATATTGTTTGGCTAATTTTGAATTAAAATTACTCGTGAACTCTTTCAAGATATTTTCGTATTTGGATTCTCCCAGAAGAATTTTGGAAGACTTTAATACGCTTTGCATCGTCTTTACTGTCTCTTCGCTTCCTCTGTCTTCTCCGTTTTTTGGGTCACGTCCATATTCAAGTGAGTTATGTACTTTTTCCGAATACAAAGTAAGGCGCAGAAGGTTTTCCGATAAAGTATCAGGCTTTGATATTGCGGGCGGCTTTGCTTCCGCTTCTGTTGCTAAATATGGTGCAATTACCATTCGAATGAAGTTGGGATCAATGCTGGGGGGGAATTTCCAGAATTTTGCATCGACTTTAAATTCTTTCGGGATGGATTGTCTGTCCAAAAAACTTTCGATGGAAAGCCTTCTTAACTGCTCTTTCTTTTTTAGATCATCTGTCTGTGTAACCGCCAAATTGGCGTATCGGTATCCAAAGTGAAATGCTTTTTGCTGAAACCCTGTCAAAGCCAAATCTTCCGCAAGAAATTTTTCTTTAGGTGAGTCACACAAGATGATTTTTGCACGCGCGAGATTTACACAACCTATGATGTATTCGCAATGGGTCTCATCCTTACAGGGACGAGCCACACTTTCGCAAATGGGATCTGGTTTTTCTATAAGCAAGTTCTGTAAATAGGAGAGGCCATCCTTTTTAAAAACTTGCGATTGATCCTCTTTACTTAAATCCATCCACCTTTGAGAAATAGTTACCGCTCTTAATCCGTTAATAGAGTTTTGGTTTTCGCTCGCTTTTAAAATAGAGTTAACCAGTTGTATGCGCTCTGCCGGCGTCAATGCCTTGAACGCTGGCTTTGTTTTTAAAACCCGTACTATTTGTGACGCGACTGCGGCTGCCATCGGAGCTGCGAAACTAGTACCGTTCACCATCCGCTTGGGACTAACCGTGCCTTCATCCGCTTTTTCACAGCGTTGATCGGAAGAGGCTTTGGGGTATGTAGTCGTGCTTTCCAGAACGTACATCGAGCTTCCGGGAGCAGAAATTTCTCCCTGACTCGAGAAATAAGAAAGTTCGCGTGAAGGATCAATTGCTGCAACTCGTAAGTAAGAATCCTTCAAATCCATTTCTCTTTTCAGTCTGAAATTATCATTGCCTGCAGCTTTTACTACTAGACAACCTTTTTTAGAAAAATGCTCCATGAGTTTTTGAGTGACTGATTCTCTTTCTTCCGGCTGAAATCCCGCTTCATCCAGACGGCCACCCCAACTGACATTGATGACAGTTACTCCATCCGGATCACTATTTTCCTCACAGGCTCTGTATATTGCCGTCTCTAAAATAGCGCTGCTTGTACTGCCAGTATTTCCTGGAGCCGTGACTCGATAAACTGCAAGAGAAACATTTTTTGCAACGCCAAGTTTGCCTTTGCCCGCTATTACACTCGATACCATTGTTCCGTGACCAGCTTCGTCTTTGTTTGGATCGCCTAAGAAAAAAGTTTTTGCGAGTCCGGGTAATTTTGTTCCCGTAATTGGATGCTTGTCTTCAAATTCGGCAGCAGTTTTTGTAACGATTTCGCCGATGACTTCCATGTTTCCTGCTTGGGCCTTGTCAAAACCAGAATCTACGACTGCCACACGCGCGGTTGCGTTTTCTCCCACTCCCATTGCCTGCAGTTTAAAATGCATGAGATCTGCATCAATTGCATCGTAAGCCCAGTATTTCGCATTTCCCGATTTGCAAGGGGATTCAAGCGAGCAGTCTGCTTGAGGACTGTTGGCAGGCTTATTCGGAAGTGGACTTCCGTGAATTTCAGCCGGCCGTCTGTTTTGTTTTTTCTTCTTGGCAAAATAAACCGGATAGTCTCGCTGTACAGCTATTACACCAACTATCTCGCTTAATTCTCGATTGGGCGCAGTCGTACTTTCCGTAGTTTCGCGAAGAATCGTCAGGTTTTTATAATGAGCAACTATTTTAAATTTGTTTTTCAATTGTTCGGGCAAAACAAAAGGAGCGGATTGGGAATATACCAGCCACTGCTTTGCGATTTCCTGCACATTGACCGTCATAGAAACGGCTCTAGATTTTGCTGCGAAAAGTAAGCTTGTCGTAGTCAGTAAAAATCCTACAATCAATTTCAATTTGATTTTTTTCATGGTGTACGAATTTTAGTATCTTTTCAGGGGTTTGTCACAAGGGGCAGAGCCAATCTCCTTCTGTCTTGACTACAGAGCAGCAATTGATGAACTTACTCGAGGTTGAGAGCCAAAATTAAACGGAGTTTTTAATGAAATTAACAAGTCTATTTGTTTTATTCAGTACTTTTTCTCTTTTTGCAGGGGAATTACCGGCAGCCGATCCTACTACACTTGCCAATATTCACCGTGGAAATATCGTAGTGGGTGGGGGCGTATTTTTCGGACAGAGTAGCCGAGGAAAAACAACGACAAGCAATTTCGATTTGGGATTAACGACACTGTATTTTGTTGTGGATCATTTGGCTGTGGGTTTGTTAACCGATCTTGAAAAAGAGTCCGATGAAGATTTAGTTGCTCTTCTTGGGCCCGCTGCACAGTATACATTTTGGCAAAAAGATGCATTGACTGGTTACTTTCAAATGTCCTACCAAAAAGGGCTAACCGATGCGACGATAAGCGGACGCATCGATTTGAAACTGGGCGCCCAATACTTCATCACCCCTTCTGTAGCTGCCGGCCCCTACATGAGTTACGCAAGAGTCATCGGACGCAGAAGCTCCGATTACGACCGTTACACATTCGGTGCAGCGCTTGGAATTTACTTGTAAGTAAATATTGTTTAGGAAAAATGATGGCTTAACTCTCCGAAAGCTAATCTCTATCAGGCTCTCGACAAATCCTTAAAGCCATGTAATTCTTACCTAAAGCAATGAAAACACTGGCGCTATTTTTAATTTTAACGGTTACTATTTTAAGTCATGCAAGTGACTTGGGTTTTCCGTCTTATAGAGGATCGCTGGACGCTGGAGGCCGCACGCCTCTAAATACCGAGTCCCCACTTTATAAAGTACAGGATACGACCGTTTTTCCCTATCGTGTAGTAGGCAGATTGGCCACGGGTTGTACGGCAACCTTGATCGGACCGAGAGAAGTTTTGACTGCAGCTCATTGTGTTTACAGCATGAAGAAAAATGAGTTTTATAACGAGCTGGATTTCAATCCTGCACAAAATGGAACGTATCTTCCTTATGGCAAAAAAGAATACGAGAGAGTGCGCGCTCCAACGGAATGGACTGACGAGCACAATGATAATTATGATTTTGCAGTGATTACACTCAAGGAAAATGTCGGAGATACTCTGGGATGGCTTGGCATGAAAGTAGAATCTTCTCCCTATAAGAAACCGATACAAATCTCCGGATACGCCGGTGAAAAAACTTTTGGAACTCTTTGGCATTCCAACTGCAATCTTCTATCTCCTACTTCAAACTGGCTTGACTATGACTGTGAAACTCAAGCTGGTATGAGTGGAAGTTCCGTTGTTCTTCTGGATGATTCAAATACCAATTACCAAGTCATTGGCATTCACGCTCTCGGTGGTGATGAATACAACAGTGGCGTACGTATCACTTCTGACGTCTATAAGATGATCCAAACCTGGAAATAACTTTCCTTAAAATTCAAATAAAATGACTTATTGTGTTGAGAGTGATCCTGTTTTTGGATCACATTGATCCAATTTTACGTGACCTCTTACACTTCACTGCCGATAATGAATTATATGCTACTGGAATCCCACTCATACCGTCAGTTTCTGGAAGAGGAATTGACGAAAAGAATTCAACACAACCCGCAGTATTCGCTGCGTGCTTTTTCGAGAAATTTAAAAATCAGCCCCGGAGAATTATCTGAAATCTTGCGTGGCAAAAGACAATTGAGCTTAAAGACTTCTTTAAAAATTGCAAAAGCACTTGGGCTTAGCCCGACAGAAACTCAACATCTTGCTTACCTGGTTCAACTGGAAAAGGCTGGAGACAACCGCTCTCTATTGTCAGAGCCCGCTTCCCGCAATCAATTAACGCTCGATATATTTAATATTCTCTCTGACTGGTATTGTTTTGCATTATTGAATCTCGTCAATTGTTCTAACTTTCAAGAAAACGAAAAGTGGATCGCAAAAAAACTGGGGATCTCGATCTTAGAGGCACGCACGGGACTACAAAGATTGCTCAGAGTGGGATTGCTTGAGAGAGTGGGAACGAAGCTTATTGTCACAAAAGATTATGTGATTTCTCCCGAAGGTGTTCCCTCAGAAGCGATTAAAAACTTTCACAGACAAATGTTGATGAAAGCAATTCAAGCCCTGGACCTGCAGGATGTGGATACGCGCGAGATTGTCGGAGCCGGTTTCTCAGTAGATCCAAAAAATATCAAACCGCTCAGAAAAGAAATATCCAATTTTTTAGATTCACTCATCGAGCGTTATGACAAAGGAAAAAATCGTACTGAAGTGTACCATTGTGAAATTGCTCTTTTTCGCCTTACTCAAAAGGAAAATACTCATGCTTAGACAACTGACGATCTTTTCGATTTGTTTTTCTTCGTTTTTATATGGTGGATATAAAGTGGGCAACGGCGATGACGGTACGGATCTGGAAGGTTACGATCTTGTTGAAAAAGGCCCGATCGTAGAGAGTCGCGACTTAGCTGTAAAATTGCTGCAAAAATTAAATACGCGCGGGATTGTCAGTCTGGGTGATTTAGAAAGTGAAGTAGCAAAAACCACGCTTTATAAGACTAAAGTGGATGTTGCAGCCACATTGCCAGAAGATCAGGGATCGTTCCACGGTACGATGACAGGCAAAGTGTACGCGCGCACGATGGCGCGCCCACATGCAGAAACCAGATTTTTTCCCATCGCGGATCAACTCAAAGAAGATCAGCTGATTGCACTACACATCCACGAGGGGTTGCACCGCGCGCTTCCCGCAAGTGTCAGAGAAAATGAGCAAATGGTTTCCAGTATTACTCTGGCTATTACTGCACCAGAGGCGTCGTATGATTCCGTAAGAGATGCCGTACTTCGTACTGTGCCGCGTGCAGAAATTGACCCGCTGGTTTTTGTAGGGGGGACATCAGGTTCTCCCGCTACTGTTCGTGTCAGTGAAGAGGATTCATTTCACTATCCGTCCAGCGTCGGTTATATGTATAAGCACTTTCTTCCACCGAAAGACGCGACGTCATACCGGATTGATCACATGCATATTGTACACAGTACGCTGTACCCTTTCGGCAGAAAGAAATTTTTATTTGGCTTAGGGCTAGAAGGATCCTTCATACAAAGAGCCAATGGTCTTGAGACAGGTCCTTTTATGACGTCTGCTCGCTTAAGACTTTGGTCTTCGCGTGGTTTTGATGTAGGAATTTTTGGCAGTGGTTCGTGGAATGTATTGTCCAGCGATGAGTTGAAGCGCTCTCCCTATTGCCGAGATGTTTTTACTGCGGGGATTTCTTTGCATAAGGATTTTTCTCACTTCTATGCAGAGAATTATTTAAGTTACAACATTCCGGGCAGCGCAGATCAGGAAATAGGGACGATTAAATACAAGTACTCCTATGGCGGAATCATCGATGCGAAAGTACGCGCCGGTTTTAAATTGTGGCGGCTGGATTTTGGAGGTTTTGCCGAACTGCATCTCGCTGATTATTTGAAATTAAAAGGCGGATCGTTTGATAAGGACTTTGGCCGTCAGCGTATTTTGTCAGTAGGCCCGGAAATCTCGTTTGTAACGGACAATATTGTAATTTCTGCGATCGGCAGAGTGATTGCGGATTCTACAAGCGGTGTAAATTTTGATTACTTAGGAAACTTGATGGGGACAGGGGTTTCGCAAGGAAGTCTTGCCCTTTCTTCCAGTATATTCTTTTAGGAGAACAGTAGATGAAAAAAACGGTATTCATTTTCTTAATGCTTATTTTATTCCCCTCATGCAAGGACTTGGGCGAATCGTCGGTTGTTAAGGCGCCATTTTCAGTGGAGAATTCTTTTTCTTTTGATGCCATAAAACTCATTGCAAAGGAAATAGAAGATGGAACGGATGTGAATACCTACTCCCAAAAAAGATATTTGGTGAATTATGATCGCAGAATATTGATGCGATTCGAATCTTTATCCGCCCATGAAAAAGAAGTGGATGTCACAAAACCGCTTAAACTAGTGATTGCTATTACTGGAGACGATCGAGCCTCACAAATTGGCTATTTAACGGTGTGCCCGATTGACAGAGATTGGATGATGCTTGCGACTTGGAAAAACGCGCACCCATTTGGGATTGAAGGTAAGTGGGCGGAAGAAGGCGGCGACTATGAGTACCTGGGATGTATGACAGGAACTTTACTGAAAGACTATCCAGATCAAAAAACCTGTACATTAGAGTTTGATGTATCCAGATGGTTTGCTGTTTATCCCAGAGGCAAACAAATTAATTACGGTCTCATGCTGCTGAGCAAAGACAATATTCAGGTAAACGGCGAGAAAAGTTACTTTCCTCCGCGTATTTCCTTCAGTGAATGGCACAAATAGTAGTTTTTAATCAGATGCGATAGAATAGCCAGATGAAAAAGCCCGAAGTGCTTCTTTTAGATCTGGGAAATGTGGTTTTTCAACTGGATTGGACCAAACCTGTTCAATTTCTGGGGCTAGAAGGCACACGCATTGAAAAAATTCTCGTAAACCAGCTGCAAACTTGGGGACCATATGATCAATTTGAGCGCGGCAAAATCACTACAGACGAATTTTTAAAATTTATAAATCAAAATGTAGACGAAAAAATTGCGAAAGAAAGTTTTGTTACCGCATGGCAATCTCTTATTGTGGACTATATGGATGGAATGGCCGCATTACTTGCAGAACTTTCTCAAATATTACCGTTGTATGCGCTTACAAATACAAACCCCATCCATTATGATCAGATTCTGACAAATTACCCTGAGATGAGGCAGTTTAAAAAAATATTCAGCAGCGTTGATTCCGGGTTCAGAAAACCCGAGAGAGAAATTTTTGAATGGGTTACTGAGGAACTCAATATTAAGCCAGAAAATATTCTTTATATAGATGATTGCGTGGGCCATGTAGATGCGGCAAAAGCACTCGGTTTTAACGCCGATTCCTACGCTGGACAAAGTGCGCTGGATTTAAAACGGTTACTTTGGAAAAATCGGATTTCATCATAATTCCTCCACAATGTTTTGTTAATGTGTTTACACCTTGGATTTCACACCTTGAGTTTTACCGTGTAATGACGATACGTATAATAAGGAGTTTTAATGATGAGTTTTTTTCGTAGCCAATATGCCTCGGTAATTGCAGTAACCGCTATTTCATTGAGCGCATATTACTGGACGGCTTCGCATACGAACAAATCTCAGCAAAGAAGAACTCTTGTTAGTTCGTTGGGAAACATGCCTTATTCATCCGGCATTCATTTAAACAGACAAATTTTTTCTAAAAGACCAGAGCGCATACCTAATTCCATTAGTGGCTTAAGCCATAAGGTAAGTCCCTACACAAAAGGCGATATCAATGGAGATGGAGCAATCAGTTACCTCGATATTCAATATGCTAAAGTTACGCAGTTTGGTTCTTCTGTGAAAGCGGATAAAAAACAACTGGTGATTCAAGCCTGTGATTTGAACAATGATAAAAACTGCAACCAGAAGGATTTGGATCTGCTTGCCAAAAAATTTGTTGTCTACAGCGGCGATGTAAATGGAGATGGAAAGCTCTCTGACGCAGACTTAGTTCTTGCGCAAAGAATTGTAGAAATGAAAGAAGAAGGCAATACCAGAATTTCGCTTATGAAAATGGCGCTGAACGGAAAACCCGATCAATTAGCCACCGCAAAAGATCTTGTCACCTTAGAGAAAAAACTCTCCAAATAATTTAAGTCAAATTTTTTATTTCTTAATGAGTTGGGTTAAAGCCCCTGCAGTGCAAGGATCAAATCCTTCTGCAAGCAATACTTCAGGCTTCTTATTGGCAAAGTTCTTATTGAAGGATTGAAAAATCTGCGGATCAAACTTGCCCGGTTGCATTCCATACATCGTATTCAAAGCTTCAGCCGGCGGAATCCCTTTGTGATAAGAACGGTCCGTAGTTAAAGCATCAAATACATCTGCTATCGCTACTACTCGAGAAAGAGGCGCAATCTGGTCGCCTTTTAGTTTTTGAGGATACCCAGTCCCGTCAAAATTTTCATGATGTTCATAAACCACATTACGTGTTTGCAACGGAATGGTTTCAATGTCACCTACGAGCTCTTTGCCGTATGTAGGATGTCGTTTAACTTCTTCCCACTCGTCTTTTGTGAGCGCAGAAGTTTTGTTGATGATTTTGGTATCGACTTTTCTTTTGCCAATATCATGGAGTAATCCACCAAGACCTGCAAGCATCAACATATTTTTATCTTCGCCAAAAACTTTTTTCGCAAGAGCGATAGAATACACAGCGACGTCTACACAATGGTTGTATGTATAATAATCGTGTGTGGACAATCTCATCAATGATGCAACAGCGTTTACGTCGGCAGAAACAAAGTTCACCATTTCTGAAACGAGTTCGCGCGCTTCCATCAGCGTGTCTGCAATATTTTGTTTGGTAAATAAATCATGCACGTGCAAAAATGCAGATTCTTTGATGAACTGGCTTTTCAATTCTGTTTCTGTGCTGGGATTATGGATCACGTCTTTCAACGATTTTAAGTAAACTTGTCTTTGATCTTCTGGAACTAAAAATTTTTCTCCGCCATGGTGAAGCAACTGCTTGATGCGTTCTTTAGTTAATACTTCATTGCGTTTTCTAAACAAAACAGGTTTGCCGCCTACAGTAAGATAAATGTCGTATGGCAGTGGGGCTTGGGTTGCGACACTTTTCACGCGTATTTCGAAAAACGGGGTTGCGGTACCCAAATTATTAGCAGGTTGTGACACGATAGACTCCTTCAACTTCTTTTCGGTAAAAACGAAGGGGAACTGAATGGGGAATCGAGTGTTAGTAAGTTATTGAAATAAAATGGGAAATCAAGCGGCTTTACGGATTTTTTCTGATAAGGCTTTGATTTGCTTTTTCATCATTAACGCTGCTTCTGCATAACCGCCGTCCGATCCATCTACCAGGTGCAGGTGGTTTGCCTGTGTTCTTTCAAATATCAGACAAGTAAGAAGTGCATCCTTTGAACGGTGCACCCCAAAAACAATGTCGCCATTTTTGTGGAGATTTTCTAAAAAACCTTCTAACTTTTGGCTTTGCTTTTGACTGCTGTCGATTACCATTCTTAAAATTCCGTCAAACTTTCTAAAATCAGAACAGGCAGCAAGTTCATTCAGGTATGTATTTGCACGCGCTTTCATCACGTATTTTAAAATGCGCTTTGAAAATTGCGAAATAGCATAGATAGACAATAGTTTTAAAAATCGTTTGAAAGGTTTATCAGCAAAAAATACTATTTTAGCTTCTGCTACATAATCTCTTAGCCGACTACTCAACCGCATGCGTCCTGCTTCTATGGGGTTGGGATTCTTTCCGTACAGAGAATCGATGAAGCGCATTAATTCCAAATAGGTTTTTTGAACTTTTAAAGCATCCTCGGAAGTAACTTTTACTATCAGCGAGAGCATTTCTCCTCTTGTATTTTTTAAGGGCTGCCACCGGCATTCCAGACCTGTGTAGTTTGCCGTTGTTGGCTCAGTCTTTGTGGAAGTAGGAGTCAATTTTTTTAAAGCTACGTTTTTTATCATCCCGTCTGCGCCAATTAGACCATTTCCACTGATGATTACTTGCGAGAGAAGATTTGAAAGCCGGTATTTTGCTACATTCAGGTCGTAACCATATTCATAAAGCTGAGCGACTGGTACATAACCTGTTCTTAAAGTAAGTCCAAAATTTTCAAGCGACATCTCTGCTGTTTCAGCAAGGGCACTTTCTGCGATTTCTTTTAAGTGCGGTGGAATAAGAAAGGTCGCACCATCGCCCCCAAAGACAAATGGGATATCTGTTTCTTTGACCGCATTTAAAACTCCCATGATACAAGCCGCACCGACTAGATTAACCTGTTTGTAGCGACCGTTTCTGATAGCATCTGTAGAGTTTTTAACATCTGCGACAAAGACGAACCAATCCTGTGGGACTTTGATGTGCTTTGAGAAATCAAGCGCATCATGAAATTTATCAAATATTGGAATGGAAAAAGACTCAGGCATTCTGAGTTATATCGACAAATTCTTCAGGAATCTGTAGCTACTTAAGCTAAGAATTAAACTTCAAGAATGACGGGGATGACTACAGGCTTGTGACTTGTACGCTTTTTTAAAAAGCGGCGCGTTTCGATTCTTAATGCTTCGGGAATTTCTTCGCGGTTTCTTGCATCGTTATACACTTTAATCAGATGCTTTTTTAAATCCGGATACATTTTTTGCGGATCGATTCCATTTCTAAACAAAAGACCATACGCCGAGATAGAAGGTTCCCCAACCATCTTTCCAGAACGCGTGCACAAAAAGGTGACAAATACGATTCCGGTTTTGGAAAGGTTGTTGCGCTCTTTTAAAATCGTGGAATTTGCTTGTACGAAATCCAAGTCGACGACTGCCGTTTTTTGAATTTCTAATTTTTCAGTTAGTCGCATTCCGGTACTGTCGATTTCTACTGCTTGTCCGTCTTCAACTATCAGTACATTTTGTTTTTCCACACCAGAAGTGATGGCAAGTTTAGAATGCTTGGACAGATGCCGGTACTCCCCATGAATGGGGATAAAATACTTCGGACGAACGGCCTTTAACATCATCATGAGCTCATCTTGAAAGCCGTGACCTGACACATGAATCTGGTGCACAGATTCGTACATCACTTCTGCGCCTTGTCTGTACAGTTGATCAATCATTTTTGTAATTGCTCGTTCATTTCCTGGAATGAACCTGCTCGACATGATGATTTGATCTCCAGCCCGTATTTGAAAGTCTTTGTGAATGCCTTCAGAAATTCTTAATAGTGCGGATTGGGGCTCTGCCTGACTGCCCGTCGATAAAACAATCATTTTATTATCAGGTACGCTATCGCTGTTTTCGATGAGTACCAGTGTATCGGGCGGAATGTTTAATTTATTTTGCTCGTGTGCAAGCCGTGTGTACGAGTGCATGCTACGTCCAGCAAAGGCAACTTTTTTTCCTTGTGCATGTGCGATACCTAGAATTTTTTCCACGCGTTTGATGTTGGAAGCAAAAAGCGCGATGAGAAGTCTTCCTGTTTGCTTTTCAAGCAAAGTTTGAAACGAATCGGCAATTTCCATTTCAGAAAGTGTGTGGCCTGTGCGCTCCGCATTGGTGCTGTCAGACATGAGCAGTAAAACGTTTTTATCCCCAATTTCCTCAAATGGTTCAAAACCAATTTGCCCCTGGGATGTCTCATGCGGATCGTGTTTGAAATCTCCTGAGTGCACTACCATTCCCAGTGGTGTCTCGATGGCAAACGCCAGAGCTTCAATAATGGAATGTTGTACAGGGATCGGATCAAACTCAAAACAACCGACCTTAAATTTTTTACGCGGGTTGATGTCGTGAAAGCGAATTTCTTTGTGGCCCGGAAATTCCACTAATTTGTTTTCCAGCAATCCTTTTGGAAAGGGAGTGATATAGACATCCAGTTCCGTGTGCTTTAAGAGGAACGGAATTGCCCCAATATGGTCGTCATGACCATGTGTAACAATCACACCTTTGAGTTTGTGGATGTTTTTAATAATGTAGTTTAAATCCGGAAGAAGAAGTTCAATTCCCGTATAAGTGCTGTCTGGAAACTGCAATCCGCAGTCAATCAGGACCATTGTCTCACCGCATTCAAAAACCATGCAGTTCATCCCGATTTCACCCAAGCCGCCTAAGGGAAGAATTTTAAGTTTTTGATCTGACATAAGATAACTCGCTGCTCCAAACTATAGCTGGAAAAATTATACGCGCAACAGCAAAATAACGGTAGCCGGATTGTTTAAATTATTTAGAATTCATCTCATTTAATTGGAGAAGATACCGACAAATACAATTGGAGACATGTGTATGAATAAAAGAGATCTATTTTTGCCGTCTGTATCTACTCTAACCATTCTGGGAATGATGGTGTTTTATTCTTGTGCCCATCAAAACCGGGTAGAAGATGAACTGGATGTAGCTGCGGATGAAGACACAGTCGTTCAGCAGGCAGAAAATGAAGTAAAAAATACTGCCAATGAAGGTGTGGAAAATGCACAGGCCACAACCGAAACCGCATCTAATGATGTGGACATGACCCAAATGGGCATGGGTGAAGGCAGCGATTCTGCAGAACAGAAAATCGAAGAAACAAAAAAAGAAGTGGAAGCTAAAGCAGAAGAAGTTTCCACAGAAAAATTGGATGAAGGCGATTTAGCAATGCTTGGTATGGACTCTGATCCAGCTGCAAGCACCGCAACAAATACAAACGAGTTGCCTTCTTCTGATCCGCTTGCTGAATTAGAAGGTTCTGCTCCTTCTGCAGAAAAATTTGCAGAAGCAAAAGAAGAAACTTCCAAACCTATCGTGGATGAACCTGTTGTTTCTAAACCCGTTCACGTTAAAAAGAGTTTTGCCGGTGGAGGTTCCTTCAAGGTTCCCAAAATTCCCGCAAAGCCCATTGTTAAAAATGGCACGTCGTTAAACCGCTTTTACTTTGTAAGAAGAGGCGATACGCCCGCTTCCGTAGCTCAAATGATTTATGGATCCGAATCCCACGCATCTGACTTGAAAAAATGGAATCCTGCTTCTCAATGGAGCCCGGGACAAATCGTGTTTTATTCTTCTCCCGTAAATCCAAAAGACAATCAGATTGGATCTTTCTACAGAGAAAACGGAGTGGAAGCTGAAGAGTATACTGTTGGAAAAGGCGATTGGATTTCCAAAGTTGCTTTCAAAAAATTGGGTAGTCCAGAAAGCTGGAAAGAAATTGCTGTTATTAACGGCATGTCTCGTCCGGATAAAATCGAAGTCGGTCAACGCATCGCTATTTATCCAAAAGACTTGTCCAAATTTGGTGGAGAAGAATCACTCGCTTCTTCTAAACCTGCTCCTGTAAAAGTAGCATCCGCTGCACCGATTCCTCAGCCAGTTACTCCACAACCGCAACTAGCTCCAGAGCGACATGAACAGGCTCCAGTCGGTCAAACTCCTCCGGCCCATATTCCGGAAGAAGTGCAAAATGCGGCACAACAAGCTTCCGCTCCCGCTGCAGTACAACCTCCAGCTCAACAGCCCGAGGCTCCTAAACCAGTCGCAAAAGCTAAACCACCTGTCGACTCTTCCAAACTTGTGGAACAGAATCTCCCTGCCGCCGTAATTTTGGCTGGCGTGTTGATTTTATCGGCAGCATATTTAGCAGTCCGCAGACGTAAAATGGCAAAGCAACAGACTGAAGAGTTTGATGAAATGCCATCTAGCAAATCCAAACGCGGATAATTCTAGCGCGCTGCGCAAACCACTTCTGTTTCAGTCCTTTAAATTGACAATTGAGTCTTTCCACGCGAATTTGTCTCCTTTAATTGTTAGCGAGGGTGACTATGAAACTGAATAATTGTCTATTTACGTCTGAGTCCGTGACTGAAGGTCATCCGGATAAGATGGCTGATCAAATTTCGGATGCTGTACTGGATGCAGTTTTATCCCAAGATCCAAGAGGCAGAGTAGCTTGCGAAACCATGGTGACCACTGGTCTTTGTATGGTGAGCGGTGAAATTACAACGACAGCAGTTATTGATGCTCCTGAAATTGTAAGAAACGTAGTGAAAAAAATTGGCTACAGCAGTGATGACATGGGTTTTGATTACAAAACCTGCTCCGTCTTAACTGCGATTGGAAAACAATCTCCAGATATTTCTCAAGGCGTGACTGAAGGACAAGGTTTGTTCAAGGAACAAGGCGCAGGAGATCAAGGTCTCATGTTTGGTTTTGCTTCCAACGAAACTCCTGAATATATGCCAGCTACATTGGCATATGCTCACAGACTCACAAAAAGATTAAGCGAAACGCGCAAGAATGGAACTCTTCCCTTCTTAAGACCTGACGGTAAATCGCAAGTCACGATTCATTACGAAAATGGCGCTCCGAAAAGAGTGGACGCTGTTGTCGTTTCTACCCAACATAGCCCTGATATCAGCTACGATGAATTGAAACAGGCAGTGATGGAAGAAGTGATTCAGAAATCGATTCCTGCTGCGATGATCGATTCCAAAACAAAATATTACATCAATCCAACTGGCCGCTTTGTGGTCGGTGGTCCGATGGGAGACTGCGGTCTGACAGGTCGCAAGATTATCGTCGATACTTACGGCGGTCATGGTGCTCACGGTGGTGGTGCTTTCTCCGGTAAGGATCCGACAAAGGTGGATCGTTCTGCTGCTTACATGGCTCGCTATGTAGCAAAGAACATTGTTGCTGCTGGTTTTGCAAAACGTTGCCTTGTGCAACTTGCTTACGCGATTGGTGTTGCTGAACCTGTGTCTTTGATGATCGAAGATTACGGTACAGGAAATGTTTCTGAAGAAAAACTTTGTGCAGCAGTACGCGAAGTATTCGGATTGAAACCTGCAGAAATCATGAAGACTCTTGATTTGTGCCGACCAATTTACGAAGAAACTGCAGCATACGGACACTTCGGTAGAACTTCTTCCAAAGGTTTTACTTGGGAAAAGCTCGACCGTGTCGATGCATTGAAACAGCTCGTAAAATAATTTAGTTAGTTTTTAGATCAAGCCCGGGAGAGAAATCTTCCGGGCTTTTTTTATGCCCTCGGTGTTTCACATTATGATAAGGAATGGGATATTAGAGACCGTGCAATAACCACTTAAGCAGATTGTCCCTTTTGCAACATAATCTCTCCACAATTCCTCTATAATTGCTAAACACTCTACTGCTATTTTTATATTTAGTTGAAACCGAGGTACGTTGGCGGCCATTCTATTCAACTATCTAGGCCACCGAACTTCACGTTACGAAAGGACGTTTATTGAAACTCTAACGCGACTCTCCGGTGACAAAATAATCACCAAAAGTTAATCAAGGGAGGCACCCCTTGAGATTGAAACCCTCTTGGGGTGCACTTCTCGGGTTTAAAATTAACGACGATTTGTGTTGGAAGGAAGGCTTTGAAATAACGGTGCGCTCATTTGAACCTGGCGCGCAGAACTCTTTTCTACAGCGGCAATTTCTGCCCGCATCTCATACATTTGCACAGTGGCCATAAAGCTCAAGGCAAAAATCAATATAACAAACCCAATCCCTAGGTATTCTTTCATAATATTAAGTTAGACGAATAGTGTGAAAGATTTGTAGTGAGGGTTGTGTTATTATTTTCATAATCCCCAGGGTCAAAATTGATAAAGAGCATCAAAAATGTCAGAAATTCGTTGGACTTCTATTTGCGTAGCCGCATCCGTGTTGGCCGCAAGGTACCAATAGACTCGCCAATTCCTTTTCTGGATAAAAACTTTCAAAATGAGAGTAGTGAATTTTTGGACAGCTTTCCGTGGGAAGAACTGCTTATGCGGTTTTCCATTGATAAAAAAATTACAGTCGCAGATATCGGCGCGCGAAATTTTTGCCTTGCGCCTGTCATGGATAATTTACTCAGTAGCTATGGGCTAGATGCAGAGATCCACGGCATTGAACTCGATGCATATAGAAGACTGACTAATTTTAGAACGCGAAAAAACTACGGTGATTTTTACGCCAAAAAAATTCGCAGTGGAAATTTTCACGTAATGGATTTTTTAGAATGGAACAAGCCGCTAGAAATTGCATTTTTGCTGAATCCTTTTGTGAGTGAACATCCTATTCTGGCGTGGGGATTACCACTTGCTAAATTGCAACCATATGCAATTTTCAAGCATCTATACCAATTGCTGAAACCGAAATCAGGCTTTGCACTTATCAGTTCTCCAAGTGATGATGAGTTTGAAATCGTTAAACAAATTGCAAAAGATGTGGGTTTTACCCTAAAGAACTCGATGTTATGGAACCCAGATGACAGTTGCGTTCAGAAAAAACCGCGGTATGGTGTCATAGTCGACACGGGGGTTTTATGACACATTCAGATTATATGAGCCTAGCAATTTCCAAGGCTAAAGAAGGAATTGATAGTGGACAAAGTCCATTTGGAGCCGTCATTGTTAAAGATGGCAAAGTCGTTTCCAATGCGCATAACCGCGTTTGGAAGACCTGCGATCCCACCGCACACGCAGAGGTGAATGCAATTCGTGAAGCCGCAAAGAATCTAAATACTATCGATCTCAGCGGAACTGTGATGTACACAACTTGCGAACCATGTCCTATGTGTTTATCTGCAATTCATTGGGCGAAAATTGATAAGGTATATTACGGCGCTACAATCGCTGACGCTGCGAAAGCAAATTTTCAGGAATTAAAATTCCCTGCAAAAGAGCTTGCTCGTCAAGGCGGCAGCAAACTCATTGTGGAAGACGGTATTATGCAAACAGAATGCGCAAGCCTTTTCGATTACTTCCAAAAAGCCGGCAAAGCCGCTACGTACTAAAATCGAATAATTTAATATTGTAGATTAATTTTTAGTGGGTCTGTGTCGAGCGCGCGGGTTTTGTTGCCTACGTGATCAACCAGAGTTTATCTATTCCTGAGAAAAGTTTTTGAATCAGGGAACTTTTTAGAGGAATAGGTCGGCTACTTTTTTGGCGATTTCCCACGGGCTGGAGTTGGCGCGGTTTACTAGTACGACGACCGAGAGTTTTTTCTGTGGGTTTCTTTGGGATGCGGTTCTGAAACCGATTGTACTTCCTGTGTGGTATTGATTGATGAATCCATTGTAAGTGCCTAGCATCCAGCCGAATCCGTAATTTGTTTTTGCGCCACTGTTTAAAGTTCCAGGAGTGAAAGCGAGTTTTTGCATTTCACTTGATACGAGAGTGTTATTGTTAATCGCATTTTCCCACAAGAGCCATTCGTGTACAGACGTATAAACTCCGCCGTCACCACGTGTTGCAGAGGTAATATTTTGATCGGTGCGTTTGAATTTAGATCCGTTGGGAGAATAGCCATACGCTCTGTTTTCAACAACGCTTGCGCCTTTTTCAAACATCAATGTGTGAGTCATCCCCAGTGGTTGAAAAACATTTTTCCATAAAAACTCAGAGAAGCCCATGTGGGTGACATATTCGACGACTAAACCTAAAAGAACGAAACCGCCATTACTGTAGCTGTACTGCGAGCCGGGAGAAAATTTTCCGCTGGTCTGCCGTTTGTAGATGTCTAAGACATCATAATCCGACAGTTGGTCTTTTTGTGATGAAGGAATGAGGTCTTCATAATCGCGAAGTCCTGATAGGTGATTCAGTAAGTGGTGGATAGTGATTTTTTTTCCATACGCAGGGAAAGTGGGGATTACATCTGTAAGTTTCGTATCTAATGATAGTTTTCCTTGTTCGATCAAAATCATGATTGCCGTTGCCGTATATTGTTTTGAAACAGAAGCGAGTCGGTAATTGGTAAAAGCAGTGGCGGGAGTTTTTGCTTCTACATCTGCGAGCCCATATCCTTTTTCGTAAACGATGGCTCCATCTTGGTACACACCAACGCTTGCCCCGGGCACATTCGGTTTGTCATATTCCGAAAAGAGCCTATCGATTTGCGGGTTAGCGAAAACAAACGAACTCATGCTGACGAAAAGCAAAATTAAATTTTTCATATACCTAAATTGTATCAGAACCCCCCATCCCCAAAAGGTATGGCATTCCTTTCGTTAATTTATGCTACCCAAAGCTTTCAATTTTAGGGGAGCGTGAAGTGACGAAAGGAATGCCGTACCTTTTGGATAGCGCGGGGTGGTGTCAAAATGGCTTGGTTCCATGTAGAATAAGGGCTAAACTTTTCACTACTTACCGCACCTGCCAGGCACAAAAGTGGTGGCAAAATGATTGCAGTATAGCCACATGGAGGAGGAAACATGATGTTTCAAAGATTTACTAAATTGACGCAAAGCTTCTTAATTTTGATGGTGTTTGGAGGGTTAGCGATCGCTGCCCCTGAACAAGTTATTAATATCGGTAACGGGGGCGAGCCGAAAGATTTGGACGTTCATATTATAACTGGGGTTCCTGAATTCCATATCGTACACAACCTGCATGAAGCACTTGTTTCGAAGCACCCCAAAACACTTGAGCCCATTCCAGGTGTTGCGGAGAGTTGGTCTATTTCCAAAGATGGAAAGACTTATACATTTAAATTGAGAAAAAATGCAAAATGGTCAAATGGAGAACCTGTTACAGCAAAAGATTTCGTCTATTCCTGGACAAGACTTCTAGAACCAAAAACTGCTTCTGAATATGCTGCACAAGGTTTTTACTTTAAAAATGGTAAAGCTTACAACGAAGGTAAACTCAAAGATGCAAGTCAGCTTGGTTTTAAAGCGGCGGATGACTATACGTTAGTGGTTACACTTGAAAACCCGACTCCATTTTTTCTCGGTCTTCTTTACCACCACTCACTCTATCCAGTACACAGAGGCACGATTGAAAAGTTTGGTGCAAAGTGGACACGCCCGGAAAATTTCGTCGGTAACGGTGCATTCATTCTTAAAAAATGGGATATGAATAAAGTAATCACCTTGGAAAAAAGCCCTACGTACTGGGATGCAGCCAATGTAAAACTACAAACTGCAAATTTTTATCCTATTGATAAACAAGATACAGAAGAAAAAATGTTCCGTTCCAAACAACTGCACATCACAGATGAAATACCTGTTGCAAAAGTGGATTTCTGGAAGAAAGACACAAGTGGGGTTTATCATTCCAATCCCTGGCTCGGGACGTACTTCTATTGGTTTAACATGACGAAAAAACCTCTCGACAATAAACTTGTCAGAAAAGCGATAGCGCTGGGAATCGATAGAGAGAAGCTGGTGAACTTCGTCATGCGTGGTGGCCAGTTACCCGGTCAAATGCTGACTCCTCCGGGAGCAGGTGGCTTTAAACCTAAAGCAATCATGCCAAAAGATTTAAGCCGCTTGAAAGAAGCGAAAGATCTTCTCGCAAAAGCTGGTTACCCAGGTGGAAAAGGCATGCCTCCACTCGAAATTCTTTACAACACAAGTGAAAACCACAAAAAAGTGGCGGAAGCGATCCAGCAGATGTTAAAAGAAAATTTGGGCGTCGAAGTCACGCTCTTCAACCAAGAATGGAAAGTGTATTTGGAATCTCTTGAGAAGAAAAACTACACTTTGGGCAGACAAGGTTGGATTGCCGACTACAATGATCCGAATACCTTTTTGGATCTTTTAATGAGTAATAACCCGAATAATAAAGCGGGCTATGTCAGCAAGGAATATGACGCGCTTTTAGCTGCTGCTTCAGTGGAGAAAAATGCGAAAAAACGTCTCGAGATTTTCCAAAAAGCAGAAAATATGTTGATGGAAGATCTTCCTATCCTTCCTATTTATATTTACACACGCAATTACTTGCGCGCGTTAAATGTAGTGGGTTGGGATGACAACGTGGAAGATATCCACTCTTTAAAATACGTTTCTATCAAATAAGAGAGAATAAGATGGGCTTTCGTTACCTCATTCGAAGATTGGCTTTGATGGTACCCGTGTTTTTCTTCGTGGTAACAGTCATCTTCTTCATGATTCGTTTTGCACCGGGGGGACCTTTCTCTTCAGACAGAAAGGTCTCTCCCGAAATCTTACGAAACTTGGAGGCCAAGTACCATATGGACGAGCCTCTATTGCAACAGTATCTGCGCTACTTAAATGATCTTGTTCATCTTGATTTGGGTCCTTCTTTTAAACATGCAAATAGAACTGTAAATGAAATTATTATAGAAGCCTTACCTGTATCGATGGAACTTGGGCTATTGTCCTTGTTCTGGGCGTTACTGATCGGAATCTCTGCGGGAATGCTTGCAGCCTTGCGACCCAATACGCTGTTTGAGTATATACCGATGTCAATTTCAGTATTGGGTATATGTCTTCCCACCTTTGTGATTGGACCTACGATGGTTTTGGTCTTCTCCTTATGGCTAGGTTGGTTGCCAGTCGCAGGTTGGGATAGTTGGCAAGACAGAGTGTTGCCGTCGCTTACATTAGGGTTTGCGTATGCTGCTTATATTTCTCGACTCACACGCGGTGGGTTTGCTGAAATTATGAGTCAGGATTTTATTCGTACAGCTAGATCCAAAGGATTAAGCGAAGGCATGGTGCTTATCAAGCACGCATTCCGCGGCGGAATTCTACCTGTAGTATCTTATCTGGGACCCGCGATGGCAGGAATTATCACCGGAGCACTCGTTACAGAAAGTATTTTTGCAATCCCGGGATTAGGTCGGTTTTTCGTAGAGAGTGCAACAAACCGCGATTACACCGTAGTCATGGGGACTTCTCTTTTGTATTTCACTCTCATTTTTGCATGTAATCTTTTGGTTGATATTCTTTATGTCATATTGGATCCGCGGGTGAAGTATGAGTAGTGTGGCAAAAGTAAATTTAGAAGAATTGGAAGTCGGTACGAGTCTTTGGAAAGACGCGCTTTACCGGTTAAAGAAAAACAAACTCGCTCGTTATGGCGCCTACTTTCTTCTATTTGAATGTATCTTGTTTCTTCTGACTCCGTGGATAGCACCTTACGGTTTTGAAGTGCAAAATTTGGAGAATACTCTTCTTCCCCCCTCCTTCCCGCATTGGTTTGGAACGGACAGCTTGGGAAGAGATTTATTTACCCGTGTTTTGTATGGCGGAAGAATTTCCATGGCCGTAGGTCTTCTAGCATCGATAGTGAGTGTGATCGTAGGCGTGATCTATGGAGCTGTTTCCGGATTTATCGGCGGTAAAACTGACAACGCAATGATGAGAATAGTGGATATTCTTTACTCGCTACCCTTTATTTTTCTTGTGATTATTTTGATGGTGTACTTTGGAAGAAATATTTTGCTTCTATTCGTCGCATTGGGACTTACACAGTGGCTCACGATGGCGCGCATCGTACGCGGTCAGGTGATGTCACTAAAGCACAAAGAATTTATCGAAGCTGCACATGCGATGGGAATTTCAAAGTCAGCGATTATTTTGAGACATCTTGTGCCTAACAGCATCGGTCCTGTGATCGTGTATCTGACATTGACTGTTCCTTCCGTAATTTTGGAAGAAGCTTTTTTAAGTTTCTTAGGTCTTGGGGTCCAGGCTCCGATGGCTTCTTGGGGAACACTGATTTCTGACGGTGTTTCCGTAATGGAAATTGCCCCTGGAAATTTATTTTTCCCTGCTTTTTCTTTAGCACTCTCACTTTTTTCCTTAAATTTCTTAGGGGATGGCTTAAGAGATGCACTTGATCCGAAAGGAGCACGTGATTAATGCCTCCTATTTTGGAATTAAAAAACTTTCAAGCACACTTTCACACCCGTAGAGGAATAGTTAAAGCCGTTGACGGAATTTCCTACCAGATTTCTCCTGGAGAAACGCTAGGGATCGTAGGAGAAAGCGGCAGCGGAAAATCGGTATCTCAATTAAGTTATTTAAGACTTCTTCCTTCCCCACCTCTTAAAATTGTTGGGGGCGAAGTTCTCTTTCACGGAAAAGATCTCTTAAAGCTTTCGAACGAAGAATTACGTCAGGTGCGCGGAAATAGAATCAGCATGATCTTCCAAGAACCGATGACTTCGTTAAATCCCTACATGAAAGTGGGAACACAACTTATTGAGCCGCTTTTAATTCACAAAGGCGCTTCTCAAGAAGAGGCCTGGAAAAAAGGCATAATGGAATTAAAACGTGTCGGGATTTCCGATCCGGAAAAAGCGATGAGTAAATACCCGCATGAATTTTCCGGCGGGATGAGGCAACGTGTGATGATCGCAATGGCGCTGATGACCGAGCCCGAGTTACTGATTGCCGATGAACCCACAACAGCGCTCGATGTCACTGTGCAAGCACAGATTCTCGATTTGCTTAAAGACATTCAAAAACAGACTAAGATGGCCATCTTGATTATTACCCATGATTTGGGAGTAATAGCTGGCTTGGCAGACAATGTCGTTGTCATGTACGCAGGACGAGTATTTGAGAAGGGTTCTGCGACAGATATTTTTGAACGTTCCGAACATCCCTATACACGCGCACTTTTAAAATCCACTCCGCGCATTGATAGCACCCAGTTAAAGTTACCGGTGATTGGCGGAACGATTGCGGATCTTTCGAAACTTCCCCCTGGTTGTCCCTTTATCGATCGTTGCGATTACAAGATGGATAAATGCAATGTAGCGTTTCCAGAAAAGAAAATAATCACAAGTGCGCACGAGACTTACTGCTATGCCGAGGTGAAATCATGAGTGATGAAGTAGTAGCAAAAATCTCTGATTTAAAAGTACACTACCCCATTCGCACTGGTTTCTTTGCGTTTGGCCCGAAGCAAACTTTAAAAGCAGTTGACGGGATCAGCTTGGAAGTGAAAAAGGGTGAGATATTAGGCCTTGTCGGTGAATCCGGTTGCGGAAAAAGTTCTTTAGGAAGAGCTATTGTAAGACTGATCGATACAACTTCCGGGAAGATTGAATTACACGGAACGGATTTTTTAGCACTTAAGGGGGAAGATTTAAGAAAAAAACGTCCCGATATCCAAATGATATTCCAGGATCCGTATGCTTCTTTGGATCCGCGTATGACGGTTTATGATTTGCTAGCAGAGCCAGTGAATGCACACATGAAGTTGTCTCAGAAAGAATTGGAAGTACGCATTCAAAAATATCTGGAGCTTGTGGGTTTGCCGGTTAAAGCGCTTAAAAAATACCCGCACGAGTTTTCAGGCGGCCAGAGGCAGAGAATTTGCATCGCGCGTGCGCTTATCTTGGAACCTAAAATTATTGTAGCGGACGAACCCGTATCCGCACTCGATGTTTCTGTTCAAGCACAGATTTTAAATCTACTAAGAGACATTCAACAAAAGCTAAATCTTTCCATGATTTTTATTTCACATAACTTGGCAGTAGTGAAATACATCTCTGACAGAATTGCGGTAATGTACTTAGGCAAGATTGTGGAAATTGGTTCCAGAGAAGAAATTTTTGCTGATCCACAGCATCCGTACACAAAAGCATTAATTTCAGCAGTGCCCATTCCTGATCCCAAAACGGAAAGAAATAGAGTCAGGGTTCCTTTAATCGGAGAAATTCCTTCTCCCATTAATCCGCCTTCAGGTTGCACGTTCCATACACGCTGCCCTATCGCGACTGAACAGTGCAAAAAAGAAATTCCACGTCTGGAAAATGTAAAAGACACAGCCGCCTGGCAAGTCTCCTGCTGGGAAGCTTAGTGTCTGGGAGACTGGCACCATTAAGAAAAATTCAGCGGTTTTGTTAAATTCATATCATTCACTCTCTTCTTTGGATCAAGGTATAAGTTTTTTCGATGAAAAAACTTGTATGCGTTGGCAGGCTTCCCAAGTCTGACAAAAAATCAGAAATCAAAAAGTGCAGTTTAAAGTCTTATCAAAAAGTCCTCGATGAAAAAAATACCACTGTTTACCTGCTTTCCCCCACCAAATATGCTGCTGTAAATAAACTGTGCCAGCGTAAAAAACGGAAAATCCCCCAAAAACAACGCGAGCCCAAGTCGGTATTGTCTTCCTCATGGATGTGTTAATTATGCTCATTTCTTCATAATCCCCCCTAAAATGCCTTAACAATTCAGCGGTATCCTCATAGCTACAACGAATCTATAAGAGGAGAAGAAAACATGAGTAAAGCAGATGCAAAGAAGAAATTAGCAGAAGAAACCTTTGCTGGAGAAGTCAAAGGCCACGAACATATTCATGCTGCAAATTGCGGACACAAATCTTACGTACACGGTAGTCACATCGACTACGAACACGACGGACATTTTCATTATTATTTAAACGGCCGTACCTTTGAATGCGAAGGTCCTTTTGCCGGTAAAAAAGACGGAAAAGTTTTACCGTTTAAAAAGAAATAGTACTAAGCTGATTTTACAATTTTAGATTGAGATTTAGGCAGGGTTAGGGTGAAACAAGCACCTTGATCCTGCTTTTTTACTTCGAAAGAGCGTTTTATCTAACGATAGTTCCAAAGCGGTCGGCTCTGAGTGTTCCGTTATCTGCGAGCGACAGCCATACCATAACTACACGGCCCTTCAGACAAGAGTAAGGGACAGGTCCCCATTTTCTACTATCAATGCTATCAGCGCGGTTATCCCCCATTGCAAAGAAATGATCTTTGGGCACATCGACAGGGCCGTAATCAGGGACAAGTTGGGAATCTTGCATGAAGGGGCTTGGGACCACAGCACCGTTTACGAGCAATTGATTGTTTTTAATCGCAATCACATCGCCATCTAATCCGATAACTCTTTTTACAAAAGTATCATTTCCTTTATCCGGCAGTGTAAAGGCAACTACTTCATTTCTATCCGGGCGTTTAAATTTAATGATTTCATATGTCGAAAAAGGAACTCGTATATTAAACGCCGATTTAGAAACAAAAGTTAGATCCCCTACCCAGAGTGTCGGAAACATGGAATTTGATTTAATACGGTAATCTTCCACTAAAAATAAACGAACGAGTAATGCAGAAAGTGTAGCTATTAAAAAAAGTCTGGAGAAAAATTTTATTCTCTCGGCCATTTCAATCATCCAGTGAGAGTGCAGCGAGGAATGCTTCTTGAGGAATTTCCACCGCACCGACTGATTTCATGCGCTTTTTACCTTCTTTTTGCTTCTCAAGAAGTTTTCGCTTTCTGCTGATATCGCCGCCATAACATTTTGCGAGAACATTTTTTCTCATCGGAGCAAGGCGTTCTCGGGCAATAATCTTGGAGCCTATAGCCGCTTGAATAATAATTTCAAACATCTGACGCTCGATAAGTTCTTTCATTTTCGCAGCAAGTGCTCGGCCGTGGTAAAAAGCTTTGTCTTTGTGGATAATCCAGCTAAGCGCATCGACAGGTTCGCCATTCACCAGCAAATCCAGTTTCACAAGATTACTTGGCACAAAGCGCACGACTTCATAGTCCATCGACGCATAACCCTTACTGACACTTTTTAATTTGTCATAAAAGTTCAAGACGACTTCGTTGAACGGAATATCGTACTCTAATAAAATTCTCTTTGGGCTGTGGTAGTGCAGTTTAGTTTGCACGCCTCTGCGTTCTTCACAGAGCTTAATCAAATTTCCCAAGTACTCTTCCGGCGTATGAATCGTAACGTGTACGATGGGCTCTTCAATCCGATCAATGAATTGAATCGGGGGAAGCTGTGACGGGTTGTGTACTGAAATCTCTTCGCCTTTTAAAGTATAAACTTTGTAGGCAACAGTCGGAGCCGTTGTCACGATGAGCATATTAAACTCACGTTCCAAACGCTCCTGAATAATTTCCATGTGCAATAGGCCTAAGAATCCGCAGCGAAAACCAAAGCCAAGTGCGACAGATGTTTCCATTTCAAACGTGAAAGAGGCGTCGTTTAGCGCCAATTTTTCCATCGCGACTTTAAGACCCGTATAATCAGAACTGTCGACGGGATAAATTCCACTGAACACCATCGGCTTGATTTCTTTAAATCCAGACAGAGGTGCAGGTGCGGGATTTTTTGCCCAGGTAACCGTGTCCCCGATTTTTACGTCACGAACGGTTTTGATATTCGCTGTTAAGAATCCGACTTCACCAACGCCTATTTCTTTTACTTCTAGCGGATGCGGGGTAAATACTCCGAGTTTTAAAACTTCGTGCTCTTGATTGGAGTACATCATGCGAATTTTATCGCCAATTCTTAACACTCCATGCATCACGCGCACCTGTACGACAACTCCCTGATAAACGTCGAACCAGGCATCATAGACCAAAGCTTGCAATGGTGCCGTTGGATTTCCAACTGGCGGTGGTACTTTTAAAACGACTTGCTCGAGTACTTCCCGGATATTCGTTCCTTCTTTTGCGCTGATAGGTACAGCGTCGACAGTGGTAATACCCACAATTTCTTCGACTTCTTTTTTTGCGTTCTCAACATCTGCGCCAGGAAGGTCGATTTTGTTTAAGACGAGAACAATTTCAAGGTTACTGTCTATCGCAAGATAAACATTGGCGAGAGTTTGTGCTTCTACCCCTTGAGAGGCATCGACGATAAGTACCGCGCCTTCACAGGCAGCCAAACTTCGCGAAACCTCGTACACAAAGTCCACATGTCCCGGGGTATCAATTAAATTCAAGATATAGTCGAGTCCATCTTTTGCTTTAAATTTTAAGCGGACAGATTGTGCTTTAATGGTAATGCCGCGTTCACGTTCAATTTCGAGTTTGTCTAGAAACTGCGGCATCGCCTCACGATCACTGATGGCGCCTGTCACTTGCATCAAGCGATCTGCAAGCGTGGATTTACCATGATCAATGTGAGCAATAATGCTGAAGTTTCGAATGCGGGCTGGATCAGTCAATTTCGTTTAGTTGTCGAGAAAACTTCTTGTTGGTGTATTTGTTGGTTCATCTCCCAACAGGGAAAGTTGCCCTGGTAATTGATCGCGGTGTTTCTCTAGAGCCAGATCAATTCCTTCGCGGATGTATTCTGCGATGGGTACTTTGGTCTTTTGATTGAGTTGCTTTAAAAGATCGTTTTGTTCCGGTGTGATGTACACAGTGGTCGAAATCTTCTTTCTCTCCATAACTCTCCCCTATAAACCACAATACATGACCATATATATATGTCAACGCGGCCGTGTCTAGAGGGAGTGATGGGAAGTAATTTTACTTCTTTGCATAGTAGTGAATATTGTTGAAGGAGCATTCTTTGATACAGACTATCGGTTAGCGGGGTCTAGTATTTGGTTTTTCGTCTTTTTCGATGAACTTGCGGACTCCTAAAAATGCCATCAACTTACCAATTGCGTAGAAAAGACCAATGTTTCATTCGTTACAACTCTTTCAAATAGATCTTTCTTAATTTCAGATGTTTTTCTGTAGACAACATCAAAAGTAACGATGCAATTAAGTTTCATTTGCTACAAGATAGACAGCACTTGGTTTGCATTGTTTTCTTAACTCAATTGGGGTAGTAACTCTGGTCCTTTGCTAAGGAGGTTTTACCTATGATGTTAAGAATAATTCCACTTGTATTGATTTTCTTTAGAGTTTCCATTTTTGCTTCTGATACGCCCTATACGTTTGATCAGTTTCTAAACCGGCTTAATACAGCCCACGTGACTGATATTGATACAGCCATTGGTGTTTTGCCTGAGAGTCTCCGAAGCCATTACGCCCTAGTCTTTGAAAGCCAAAGCCTGCAAGAAGCGACAGCCGATCGACCGCGAACTATCTTGTACAGCCCGGATGGGAAGCTTCTTATTACTTTCAATGGTGGAGATGCGAATCGAAGGGGCAATGATACAATTGAAGCGATTCAATTTAAGGATCAAACCAATCGATTCGAATTCCACCAACTGACCTTTGGCGATAGCGATACGCTTCCTACTCATTTGCTCAATCCCAAACGCTGTATTGGTTGCCACCAAAAGGAATCCCGGCCCAACTGGGAGGCCTATGACTTTTGGCCAGGTGTTTTTGGTCAACTTCAAAATGGTGTGGAACCTGAAGGTAGTCCCCAAGATTTGGGCTTAAAAAAATTATTTCGAGAAAGCCCAACTCTTTCAAGATACCGGCATCTAATTGGATTAGAGAAGAGCTATTCACCTGCAGCTCATTTCAAAACGCGACTTGGTATGCCTATGTATGATAACTCGGAAACCAATACTATTTTGGGTGTACGTCTCAATTCGCTGAACGCTCTACGTATTGCTCCGGAAGTTATGGCATTGCCAGAATATGCTTCGTACAAATATCTCATTTCTGCAGCTCTTTTAGGTTGCGAAAATTCTTTCGGCGACCCTGAAAAAAACAATTACACTTTGGATAAATACGTACCTTTCGAATCCCCTTTCCGCCCAGTCCTAGAAGGTTACTCAGAATTTAGAAAAAAATACCTTTTAGAACACCCCTTCTCCGAATCAGCAGCTGGATTCGTCTTGATCCTACGCTACTTTCATTCGAATCTTGAGAATCGCTTTGATAACTGGAGTTTGGTTTTTAACGGAGATGAACAAGAGGCGGCCAAAACAAAAATCTTCCCTCCTAATTCGCGAGAGAGATTTTCTTGGGGGAATGGAGGGCTGAACAGTTTGTTTCAATTCGGGCTTTCCAAGTTAGATCCCGAACTTAGGGAATTACTTAAAGGTTTTTCGCGCGATGATTATTATGGTGATTATTATGAAAGAAAAGACATTTGCCGCCTTCTAAAAAAGCAAAGCTTAGAGTCGTTAGCGAGTCCTTCTGGGAGTTTAGGGAACGGTCGTAACTCGCACTGACCATCCAATAGCGTGGCGTTACTTTCTTATCAGTGTGAGGACAAATTCTTCCTTGGGTTCGTTTGAAGACTGTGCTTTGATTTTATATTTGGGAGTGGATACGACAAGTTTGTAGCCCTTCATAGAAGGACGATTAAATGAAAACTTTCCTCTTTGGGTTCTCGCTGATTCCAGTTCTTTTCCACTACTGTCCAGCAACGCTAAATTTACATTTTCACAAGGGACAGAAATATTTGAATCAACAGAAGGAATAATTTCACAACGCCCTTTCAAAGGCGTTTGTGTCTTCGTGTTCTTGTCAGTCAACCAAGTTGGCAATATAACTGGGCCCAGCTGAACCATGGAGCCCCCTGGGCCACCTCTAGGGTAATCTTCATTTTGATCGTCTTGAGCATCACAATAGAGAACTCCTGTGGTCAATGTGAGAGTAAATAAAACAAACCAAAAAAAATTGTTTTTAATCATATTGTATATTTATTCCATATAAGCCTCTTTTTCAATTCTGGAAATTTAGATCCACCATAGGATAAATGTCTGTAGAGGGCACTTAATTGGGAATAGGTACAATGGAATACCGTACCTATTGATGATACAGACTGTTGCACGAAAAAAAACATCAATTTATATATAAATGGTTACTGCGTCCTATCCGTTTTGTATTCTACTGGAGTACCTGCCAAATTTATGAATCGAATCTCCTTCTTGAAAAACTTAAGATGAAATCTCTTAAACGGAGAGAGCATGGCCTATTTTTTAAACGTACTTTTAGTTTTCTTGTTATTAACCGCATCCAGTTTTGCCGAGACGCACACGAACAATCCAGTCGAGCGTCGTTATACCAGTTCTGGGTCATTTAGATTCGGTAGCGGGATTTATCCTACGACGGTAGATCTCTCCAGAGAATTTCCAACACGAGAAGAGGATCAAGAAGGAGGCTCTTGTCATGTTTACGCCTCTACAGGGCTTTTCGGACATGCGTGTTTCCGGCAAACCGGGCAGTGGATGGATTTAGATGAAACGTATTTAATGTTAAGGCATTTGAGGCAGCAGTTTATAATTGAGTCTAGAAAACCTGCCACTTTACAGAATCAATTGGTAGAGGCGTTTCGCCTTCTGATTTTTCAATTAAATTCAAATGGAATTATCTCACCCTTTGACGGTGTAAAAGCGGATTCAGTCACTTCAACCCTTAAGCGCATTACGGGCGGAAGTTGCCGTATCGAAAAGCCGTATTTCAAAACCCAAAATCTTAACTTTTGGTATAACTTCTCCGAAGAATTTGAAAGAGACTACAAAAATACTGAAGGTAAAGACTATAGCGCTATTGTGCAGTTTTACGCGCAGATGGTGCAAAGAATTGATGCTGTTTTACTTGCTATTGATGCAGTAGATCACCGTGACGGATATGGCCCGGTGATTCGCGATCAAGATCCTCTTTTAAAAGAATGTTTGAATAAAAAGTGGTCCATTACTTCTAACGACTGGAACGAAGAAACGGCGTACTCTCTTCTTTCTAAAAGAATCCCTTTCGCGTGCGCCGGCAATTGGGATGTGAATACTAAAACTATCAACCACTATCGGGATAAGCCTTCTAACCATATCGCGATTATCACAGGATATGACAGAACAGCATCGGGTACACTTTGGCAGGTAAGAAACTCACAAAACAACCTGGTCTCTCAAACTAATTGGGACTTACGCGCCTGCGAAAAAATGGTTGTTTTAGGAGTACTTCCTAACTAAATAGGCATTAACTCAATGCATTTCGTTTTTGATAGGTACCGTTTTTGATAGGTACGGCATTCCTTTCGTGAATCTCTCCATTCACGAAAGGAATGCCGTACCTTTTGATTGTGTAATTTTAGGGGTTAGAATTTACAACAAGTTCGTCGCGAGTTCTGCCAAATGAGAACGCTCACCGCGGGTCAATGTAATATGGGAAGAAATGCGTTCATTTTTGAACCGTTCCACCACATAAGTTAATCCGTTGTTCGAAGAATCGACGTAAGGATTATCAATCTGGTAACAGTCACCGGTCAAAACGACTTTTGTGCCTTCACCGGCACGAGTGATAATCGTTTTGATTTCATGCGGACTTAAGTTTTGGGATTCATCCACAATCAAATACTGGTGCGCCAAACTTCTTCCGCGGATATAAGTCAGCGGCTCGATTTGCAGCATGCCCTGATTAATCAGTTCCTGCCAAGCACGGCGATTCGGTCTTTTCTGCTGGGCTTTTTCACCCGACGTGAAAGAAACGATGTAATCGATATTATCGAAAATCGGTTGCATCCAAGGATTTAACTTTTCTTCGACTTCGCCAGGTAAATATCCGATGTCTTTTCCTAGTGGGAAAATTGGACGCGATACAAGAAGCTTCTGGTATTTTCCATCGTCGATAGTTCTTTGCAATCCGCAAGCAAGCGCCAACAAAGTTTTCCCTGTACCTGCTTTACCGACAAGACTGACGAGTGATTGCGAATCATCGAGAAGTGCGTCGAGTACAAAAGCTTGCTCGGAATTTCTGGGTCTTACTCCCCAAACACCTTCCGGTGGAACTTTTAGAGGAATAATCGCTTTTTCGTCTGCAGAAAATTTGCCCAAAGCTTCGTGTTCGGGTTGTTTTTGATCTCTTAAGACCACGTAGGTATTAGGAAGAAGTCCCTTATCCTGAATCGGGTATCTTTTTTCGATCATGAATGTATCAACGACGTCACCTGGGACATCGAATGTGGTAACACCACTATACAATTCTTCAATCGTAACGCGAGAAGGTTCATAATCTTCTGAAGTAACACCGAGGGCGTCCGCTTTGACTCTTAGATTAACGTCTTTAGTGACAAAAACGACGGGAACATTAGGTCTTTCTTGTCTGAAGCGAAGTGCAACTGCCAAAATTTTGTGATCGTTTTTTTCAGCAGGTAAATCTTTGGGTAAATACTTTTCGCAATCACGAAAAAGGTCGATAACAATCGTGCCTTGGCCTTTGTTGATTTGCACGCCTGTAGCTAACGGGCCTTTTTTTCTAAAGCCGTCCAGGTATCTGGCAAATTGGCGGGCGTTTCTGCCGATTTCAGTGAGATCCTTTTTAAACTTGTCCATCTCCTCCAAAACAGTGATCGGGATGGCGATCTGGTTATCTCCAAATTTGAAGATACACTGGGGGTCGTACAAAATAACACTGGTGTCTAGGACGAATATTTTTTTCAACGTAAGATGATCCGGGTTATGTCGTTAAATAATGTTAGCCCAACTAGCATAAGTATAACAGCCATCCCCACCTGGTTGGCAATCTCCATTGTGCGGACAGATACAGGCTTTCCTTTTAGCGCCTCGATGGTGAAAAACAGCAAATGCCCACCGTCGAGAATTGGAATCGGAAACAAATTCAGCAAAAAGAGGTTAATAGAAATAAGCGCCATGACCTGAAGAAACGGGATGATTCCCGCATCCAAGCTTTTTCCGGCAACTGAGGCGATAAGAACCGGTCCACCCAAGTTTTTTACCGAGATTTGTCCAGAGGCAAGCTTCACAAGACTGATGACCATCTTTTTTGCAAGCTCATTTGTTTCTGTAACAGCACGGACAAGCAAATCAATCGGGTTTCTAATTTGGATTTTTGTGGAATCCGCATCAGAAGTAAACGTATTGGGAGAAAAACCGACCAAATATTTCTTGTAGGGCTGGTGCGTGATGGGATCTTCTAGCGTCGTATGTATCGGCGTCATGGAAAAACTTAAAATTTTCCCGTCGCGTTCCACTGTCATAGCAATGGCTTCGCTTTTTGATCCGCTCTCTTGAACCGTATCGACGATAGAATCAAAATTAAATACATCGGTAGTTCCGATTTTTGTAATGCGATCGCCTGCCTTTAAACCCGCTTTTTCAGCTGGGCTGTCGGGATTGATCTGTCGGATGAAAACTTCGCTTGGGTACATTCCCAAACTTTCTGCCGAGCCAAAGGGGCTGAGTTGTTTTTCCGCTTTTGGAAGTTTGATAGACACTGTTGCCTCTGCCAAATCTTTCCCTTTTTCGTCTTTGCGCTTATACGAAATGGCGATGGGTTTGGCTTCTTCCCAAACGGCTCTGAAGGCTTCGTTTAAATCCTCGTAAGTTACGATATTGCGTGTTTCGATTTTAGTAATTTGATCGCCGGATTTAAGCCCAGCTTTTGCAGCCAAAGATTCAGAGTTGGAAATTCCGATAACAGAGGCCAGCGGATAAGGAGTGATTCCCTTGATGCCGCCTGCTTCTTTTTCTTCCCCGTAAGCATCTCGGATGCGCACTTTTGAAACGACGACAGGCAAGCTTAACACGGTGCCTTCACGTTCAATCTTCAAGTCTGCTTTTTCACCGATTTTCGGTTTTAAAATTTCTTCTAGTTCATTCCAGGTAGAAATTTTTTGACCGAAGATTTCAACTACACGGTCTTTTGGACGAATGCCTGCTTCCCAAGCGGGGCTCGCTACGGAAACGGTACCAATTTTAGTTCCTAGAGTGGGTTGTCCAGTCCAGAAAATGACAGTGAAAAGGACGTAGGCGAGAAGTAAATTTGCCAAGGGCCCTGCAGCTACAACTAAAAAGCGTTTATAAAGTTTTTGGGTGGAAAAAGAGCGTTCTACTTCTTCTGGTGGGATACCTTTAAAGGGATCATCTCCCATCATTTTTACGTATCCACCAAAAGGAATAATGGAAAGGGAGTATTCTGTCTCTCCCCACTTTTTACTGAAGATTTTTTTACCAAAACCCAGCGAAAAAACTTCCACCTTGATATTGAAAAATTTGGCGACTGAATAGTGGCCAAGTTCGTGGAAAAAGATTAGTCCGCCTAAAAGGACAATGACGCCGATAAATGAAGTAAGCACTAGTAGCCTCCAAGCTGAATAATCATACCCGTATGTAGTTAAAGAAGAAAGCGAAGCTAAAACTAATTTTACGCTACGTATAATAGCAGGATGTTAACGCTTTCTCATAGGATAAGTTTGCAAAGTAAGCAGAGCATGTAAGGGATAGTCAGATGAAGTATTTTGTTTTCTTGTTTCTTATTTCTTTTGATCTCAATGCTGAACCCGCAAAATTGAGTGAGGTTTTACCACTTTTTCAATCCAAGTGCGCCGTTTGCCACAAAGGGCCTTACCTGGATTTTACGAAGTATCCTTTTTACTCGGATATATTTACGACTCCTCAGGCGTTAATGAATGAAGTCAAACAACGTATTTTAGGACAAAAGAAAAAGATGCCCCCGGTTAATGCCCCTACCTTAACCGATTTGGAACTAGAACGTATCGTTTCCTGGATCGATGGCAACATGCCCGAAGATGAAATTGACGCTATGAATTATTGGTGATGTCATAATAAATTGACCCCTTTAGAAGGTCAGGAGTAATCTAGTTAGTATTCTATTTTTCAGGGAGATGCTGACGTGAGTTATCGTTCTATTAAGGCTTTTTTATTAGGCCGACCGCTTGAGACTTACAGAGCTAGTCATGAACGACTCCCAAAATGGAAAGCGTTGGCTGTTTTTTCTTCAGACGCCCTTTCATCTGTTGCGTACGCTACACAAGAAATTTTAATTCCTCTTTCTTTAGTTTCGATCGTAGCTATGAATTGGGTATTGCCCATAGGTCTTGGGATTGGTGTTCTTCTTCTTGTTGTTTCTATTTCCTATTGGCAAACGATCAAGTCATACCCCAATGGAGGTGGCGCTTATATCGTCGTCATGGATAATTTGGGTACAAAGGCAGGCTTAATTACTGCCGCAGCACTCTTGATCGATTACGTATTAACTGTATCCGTGTCTATCGCTGCAGGTGTGGAAGCGATCGCATCAGCACTTCCGTTCTTTTTTGAGCACAGAGTGATTCTTGGCTGTATAGCAATTGGGTTTATCACTGTCGTTAATTTACGTGGAGTAAAAGAATCTGGAAGCATATTTGCTTTACCAACGTATCTTTTTATTTGTTCTATCTTTGTTTTAATTTGCGTTGGGTTTTATAAATTAGGAAACGGAACTATTACTGCGCAGGCTCCTATCGCGCATGAAACTTACCCCGAACTTCCTTTGTTTTTGATTTTAAGAGCCTTTGCTTCTGGGTGCGCGGCACTTACAGGTATAGAGGCAATATCAAATGGAGTGCCGGCGTTTCAGTCTCCTGAATCTAAAAATGCGCGTCTGACTTTAATCTGGATGGCAGCGATTTTGGGATGTTCCTTTTTGGGGATTACAGCACTGACTCATATGATGGGAGTTGTGCCTTCTGAAACCGAAACTGTTATCTCCATGGTTGCTCGAAGAATTTTCAGTGGTGGCCCTTTTTATTACCTCGTTCAATTTTCAACAGCACTGATTCTTTTTCTGGCAGCGAACACAAGCTATGCCGATTTCCCCAGAGTTTGTTCACTTCTCGCTAGAGACAGATTTATGCCTCGACAGCTCTCTAGTATGGGAGACAAGCTTGTGTTCTCCAATGGCATTTTGCTTTTGGGAATAATCGCCTCCGTTTTGTTAATTATCTTTAAAGGTACAACACATTATTTGATTCCGCTCTATGCAGTTGGTGTGTTTTTATCATTTACCCTTTCGCAATTAGGGATGGTAATCCACCACTGGCGACTTCGTGAGCCGCATTGGCAGTCTTCACTCGTGATAAACGGGATGGGTGCTGTAGTAACCGCTGTCGTTTTGATCGTGATTACGATGACGAAATTTACTCACGGTGCCTGGATAGTGGTAGTTTTAATTCCCTTGATTTCACTTTGGTTTCAAGCAACTCGAGATCATTATAGAAAAGTGGGAGTACAGCTGGCACTTACTGAGATTATCGATTTTAAAAAGCCTGTAAAACATGTAGTAGTTGTCCCGATCTCTGGTGTGCACAATGGGGTCATCGATGCCATCAAGTACGCAAAATCCATTTCGAATGATGTAAGAGTGCTTTCTGTTGATCTGGATCCTGAAATGACGGAAAGGTTAAAGAACAGTTGGGAAAAGTTTAATACTGGCTTGAACTTGGTCGTTTTAGATTCACCTTACCGATCAGTTATCGAACCCATTTTGGACTACATTAGAGCTGTCGATCAAGAATCTCACGACGATATTTTGACGGTAGTAATCCCTGAGTTTGTTCCTGCAAAATGGTGGCAAAATATATATCACAACCAAACTGCCTTTTGGATTCGTGCCGCATTACTTTTTGAAAAAGGCAAAGTGGTCACGAGTGTGCGTTACCATTTAAATCGGTAGTAAATGTGTTTTTACCATCCCCATATTTAATTGCTCCGATGGTGGGGATTAGCCATGTCGCATTCCGTGAACTAGTCAGGTACTACACACCGAAAGATTTCAACCCGATTATATTTACCGAAATGCTCTCCACTCGCCGTATTCCAAATCAAAATTTGGAATTGGCCGATAGACTTTTTTGTGCAGATAACGAGCAATATTTTATTCCACAACTTTTAGGCAATGAAGAAAATTTAATTCGCGACAGTATTAATCGCTTGATGCCGTTAAAACCCTGGGGATTTGATATCAATATGGGATGCCCTTCGATGAAAACACTTGGGCATAACTGGGGCGTGCTGTTGATGGGTGATAAAGAATACGCAGCAGACGTTGTCCGATTTACTAAAAAATATTCACCTGTGCCCGTGAGTGTAAAAATGCGGGCAGGTTTTGGGGATGAAGTGGATTTGGACTACTTGCTTTCTTTTACAGAGAAATTGGAACAGGCAGGTGCTGACTGGATGACCATTCATTGCAGAGCTCGTGGACAACGCCATAAAGGCCCTGCGCGCTGGGATATCGTCGAAAAATTGGCGAAAGAAAGATCCGTTCCGATAGTGGGCAATGGCGATTTGCAAACGGCAGACGATGCTATCCGCGTGTTGAAAGAATTTAAATTAAGTGGTGCTATGATTGCTCGAGGAGCTGTGGCACGCCCCTGGATTTTATTGCAGATTGCAAAGAAGTTGGGAATGGAAACAGGAGACATTGCCGTTCCCATGACTCCAGACGAGGAAGGGGCAGAATACTTTAAGTCCATTTTGCGACTGGCCGATCTTCTCGAAAAATATTTCGGAGACAATAAACAATCTACCTTTCGTTTGCAGTACCATATCGGAGTAGGACATAAATGGCTTTTATTCGGACACGATTTTTGGAAAACAGTGATGAAAACAAAAAGTTTGAAAGAAGCACGAGATGTAATTTACGATTACTCCGTTAAATACCCGCAGCCATTGGAAGGGAGAATAAGATTATGAAAATAGAAAAAGCTCAAAAGAAAATTTTTTACTTTAGAAAAGTAGGTTATCTGGAAGGCACTTCCCTTTTAGTACTGCTTTTTATTGCGATGCCGCTTAAACATATTTATGGCCATCCGTATCCGGTTCGCATCGTTGGCGCAATTCACGGGGCACTTTTCATTTTGTATGTCGGCCAGCTCGCATATATTTCTTCTGAGTACAATTGGCCCACAAAAAAAGCACTCACCGGTTTTCTCGGTGCCGTACTTCCCTTTGGCACTTTCTATTTTGACAAGATATTAAAACGGGACATGGAAAATGAATCTTCTCATTCGTAAAATTACTGAAGCGGACAATGCAGGAGTAAAACACCTAATTAAAACAGTAATGCCTGAATTTGGTGCCTGTGGAGATGGGTTTGCGATCAATGATCCCGAAGTGGAAGCCATGTTTGAAGCCTATCAGGACAAAGCCGTTTATTATGTCGTAACAGACGGAAAAAATATTCTTGGCGGAGGGGGAGTCGCCCAACTGAAAGGCGCGGATGAAAGTATCTGCGAATTAAGAAAAATGTACTTCTTGCCCGAGCTAAGAGGCCAAGGCAAAGGAAAAGAACTTCTCAATTTGTGTCTGAAGTCTGCAAAGGAATTGGGTTACAAAACCTGCTACCTAGAAACACTAACCAACATGCATCGTGCAAAAAAACTATACAATTCTGCCGGCTTTACTAAGCGTACCAAACCCTTAGGCAACACCGGCCATTTTGGCTGCGACTCGTGGTTCGAAAAACAACTATGAATTTAACTCCATAGTTTTGGAAGCCATTCCTCCATTCTTCTTGAGTAGGATTAAAAGAACTTCAAAAGGAGTTGAAGATGGAGTTCTTAAATTATCTATTTCTCTCTAGCCTTGCTTTGAGCTCTATATTTGCTGCTGCGGCTTTACAGGGCCTTAGTTTAGCCTCGCTCTTACAGCCCATTTCTTTTTTCGGAGTAGTAGGCTTTACGCTCGCATTTTTTATTTCCCGTTATAACTTTTCCGATCTCATTCTGGCCCTCCGGTGTGCTTTCCACGATCATTCTTTAAGAGAAGACAGACAGAAAGCACGTGAGCTATTTCAAAATCTCGGGAAGTATTTTTTTGTCTCGGGTGTTTTTTGTTGCATGATTGGCATTCTGTACTTGCTCTATAATATGGGTGAATCTGAAAAGTTAGGGAGTGGAATTGCGACAGGAATTGTAGCAATTTTTTATGCTGTATGTAGCAAATTACTTATCGCGTTGCCACTAGAAAATTTATGTAACGAGCAATATACATTTGAAAACAAAAAGAAGTTTTCAACGGTGCTTTTGCCACTTTTTTTGTCGGGGATTGCTTTAGTTTCAACGATAGTATTGGTATCGAATTTATTAAATGCAAAGCTGTTTAACAGTGTATTTGCAAACTTGCTTGTAGTGAGTGCGCCAGGTCTTTTGTATTACCTAAGAAAAGACACGATCCAAGATAAACAAAAAATAGAGCATTTGATGCAGGCTATTTTACTTGGTTCTATTCTAGCGTTTATTATTTCTATTATTCATACTTTCGGTAACTTGTCGGATGAGTCTAAATGGCACGGTGTTGCCGTATCTTTTACTGGGCCATTCTATGCTTTCTTAATCTTAGGAGTACTTACTGGGATAAAAAACCGGATGGGAGTTAAAAAGATAGATTTAACCCAAGACCTAGTACTCGGATACGTAAGCGTACTTTTCTTAAGTGTTATTTTTGTAGGTGTTCTGTTTGCGCTAGGCCATCATCAGCCAGAAAAAGTCACAAACACTTCTACTGAAATCATCAATAAGGCTGTCGAATCAAGTGAATCAAGTCTTTGATTTCGGAAGCAATCTCTTTTAAAGGCACGGTATTTGTTGCCTGCACATGCACGACTTCTTTTTTTCTATCGTGCAGGCGTTTTTTTGCCCCTTTAATGCTGAATTTTTCTACATGCAAAAGGTGTCTTATCAAATAAAGTGTTTCCACGTCTTTTCGGCTGTACACCCGGTGTCCACTCGACGACTTGATAGGGCGAATGCTAGAAAATTCGCTTTCCCAGTATCTTAATACATAGGGTTCTACACCGATTACTTCTGATACTTCTCCGATGCGAAAATATTTTTTGCCTGGCTCCAGTGCCAACGGTTTTAAGGGCTCATTATTTCCTGATTCCACGGGAATTTCAGTTGCTAAAGGGAGCTCAGCTTGGCCACCACACTGTGCTTCAGGTTGCATCTGTTGCTCAGCGGGCGGAATATTTTCTTCAGGTTGTTCTTCTTGAACAGTTTCCGCATATTGGTTCTTGAACATGCGGTCTTTTACAGAGTCCAGAATAAACTTATACGAAAGTTTTTCGGTCGCTTTCGGAAGTTCGAAGGAGTTATCGTCACTCATACTGCCCCCTATTCAATAAATTTTGATGCTACGAATTAAAGATAGCTAAATTATACAACCGCTTTAGCCAATTACGCAACTTTGTGAGCACAGCGTTTGTTTTGAGAGCATGCCCATAACAAGATCACGGGTCCTGTCACCTGCATATTGGACTGTGTCGCTCTTGGCGCGCCAAGAGCGACAGCATCCCATACTTCGGTGACAGGACCCGTGTTTTTTAAACTCATCTCAATTTAGGGAATTACAAGCGGAAACCGAAGTCGAAATAGCCGATGCCGTGTGCTCCCACATAGCCAGCGTCAATTGTGGTGAAGTGCGGGTCTGTTAGATATTCGCCGCCCATTGCTAGACCTAAGTGCACATTTTTTGATAATGAAAATCGGTACCCGAAAGTGAAAATACCGCCTACAGAACTAAATGACTCGCTATAGTTTCCGATACTCGCTTTAGTGCTGATGTATTCCGCACCGGCCTTTAACCACAAACCGTCAAACATATCTCCGAAATAAAAGTTTCCGGAAAGTTGCAGTCCATAACCGAAAGCAGAACCATTTTCATCTCCTGCATAATTGATAATCGGACTAATCCCCATCGCAAAATGATCAGCGACAAGTAGTTGGATGGAAAGTGTCGGCATCACATAACTGGAGGCGATATGAGAACCCAACGCAAAAGAAAAAGTAGGTACATCTTTTATATTGCTCCGACGCATTTGCGATACAGAAGCGGTTTTTCGGATGACGATTTTCTTTACATTATCCCCCTTGTTAATAAGAGAGTAATTTCCTTCCAACTTCGCCATAAAACCCCAATCGCGAAGACGGACAATCTTTCCACATCCGACCTTATTTCCTTTATTGTAAACGCAAACGCCATCATTCACATTCCACTTTGCTTTGCCTGATTGCTCTACTGCAAAGTATTGTTGCGTTTTATCCACAGCTTTTACTTCCAGTGCATAGCAGTTAAAACTTGCCAGACATAAAGCTATCGCCAGTATAAAAAGTTTAATCATATAATTCTCCTAAAAATAAAAGTGTTATTGAGGAAGTACCGTAGTCCATAGGTCGTTTAACAAACCTTCTGGATTATTCCCGCTGCCGTCATAGCCACTGCCGCCGAAGAGGTAGAAGTGGTTTGAACTATCAATCCAGGTAGCGCCGCTTTCTCTACCACCCGGAGTATTTGTCGCGTTTGCAGTACTTCCGTATACACCGTATCTTTGGAAGTTGGAGTTTGGTGTTCTGTCTGAAACGTAAGTCCAGCTAGAACCGTCGAATTTCCAGATATCATTTAAACGATAGTTAGCAATTCCGTTACAAGCGTAGCCGTCACCGCCCATCATCCATAAATTATTTGAGCTATCGGTCCAAGCCATTGCTCCCTGACGACTGCCGGGCATATTTCCGGCACTCGATGTCCCTTTTGTGGAGCAAACTCCAGGTTGATCGGTATTCAGATTGCCCGAAGAAAGTGTCCACTTGCTTGTTGTTGGATCAAATTTCCACAGATCCATCAAGCTTCCCACAGACGCGATAGGTGCGTATATGCCGTAACCGAAATAGTTGTAGCCGTATCCGTAACCTGAGTACATGTACAAGAGATTATGGGCAGAATCATACCAGCTGACTGCCCGTTCTCTTCCGCCTGGAGAAGTTGTTGCCGTAATATCTGTGGTCAATTTTACGTTAGAAATATCGCGTGTGTTATCGCCTGCGACCCACACCCAACCGTTCGCTGGTGTATATTTCCACAAATCATTTAAGAATCCGTCGACACCGTCATAGGCAGAGTCGTACCCTTTTCCACCGAATAACCAGAGCGTATTGCTAGAATCTACCCAACCAATTGCATTTACACGGGGGCCAGGAACGTTCGCAGCGTTTGCTACACCTTTTGTTCCCCAGTTACCTGCTTGTCCTGCTTGAGTTGGACCTGCAACGTGTGTCCAAATATTTGTCGTTGTATTAAATTTCCATAAATCATTTAGGTAATTTTTACTTCCACTAAGACCGCAACCATAGCCACCGAAGAGCCACAGATTGTTAGAGTTATCTTTGAAGCTTACGGAGCCATCTCTACAGCCTGGGGTAGCTCTTTCTGTTGAAGTTGCTGTCAGCAATCCATCTTGTTGCATGAGCTTAGAACCGGCGAGAAATGTCCAAGTGTTATTTACAATACTGTAGCGCCAAAGATCGTTCATAGAATTGGATTGATTAGATACAGAATCAAGTCCATCTCCTCCGAAAAGATAAAGAAATTGATTTGCGGTATCTGTCCATGTGGAAGCGCGCTCGCGACTACCGGGATTTCCAGTTCCATCATAATTTGCCGGATAAGTACCTAAGGTAATAATCGTTTCGCTTCCGGATTTTTTAAACCATCCTGTTTGCAAGAATGTATTTCCGTTACCAGTTGTAGAACCAGTACTCCCACCCGAAGTTGTTCCTGTAGTACCACTCGTTGTCGATCCCGTTGTGGAACCGGTTGTGGATCCTGTAGTTGATCCGGTTGTCGAACCTGATGTTCCGCCCGTAGTCGATCCGGTAGTAGAACCAGTAGACCCGCCAGTGCTGGATCCTGTAGTACCTCCCGATGTACCTGAAGTAGTTGAACCTGTTGTGCCACCCGTAGTTCCCGAAGAAGTAGATCCCGTCGTACCCCCAGTAGTACTACCTGAGGTACTTGCAGTGCTGGACCCAGTCGATCCGGAATCTGAAGTGCCGCCTGCCGTGCTTCCGCTTGTAGAGCTGCTAGGCCCGCTTAATCCAGCAGGCAGTGCTGTTCCTTTTGTTTTCAATTTAAACGGACTGTAGCAACCAGATAACATTGTGGTGAGAATTAGTATCAAACCAATAGATTCAATTTTTTTAAACTTGTGTTCAAAAGAGTGTATTTGCATTTTGTCTTTATCCCTTCGGTGTATTCGCAGAAGCGTTTCGCTCTGTTTATACCAAAGTAACAAAATGCCTATTTTGAATCGACTGACAGTTTTGGGACGATTATAAAAGGTACTATAAAAGGTACGGCATTCCTTTTTTAAATATACGCTCCCCTAAAGTTACCAACTTTTGAGAAGCGCGAAATGATAAAAGGAATGCCGTACCTTTTAGGCTCTGAGATCGGCGTTGAATTTTTCTTTTAGTGCGCCCACTACTTTTGTACGTAGTTCGACGATTTCGCCATCTTGAAGCGTTCGTTCAGGAGATTGGAATACCAAATGATAAGCCAAACTCTTTTTGCCGGAAGGAATATTTTCCCCTTCATAGAGGTCGAACGGACGCAGATCCACAAGCAATGGGCCTGCTACATGCTTGATATTGTCAGTGAGCTGACGGCTTGTAACAGTTTTATCTACAAGAAGTGCCAAGTCCAAATCGACGCTTGGAAATTTAGAAAGTGGCTTGTATTTTACGCCGCTTCTTTCGTATTTTTTTAATGCTTCTAAATTCAGTTCAAAAAGAACTACGTTTTCGGTCGTATCGAGCACGTTTTGTTTAATAAACGGGTGAATTTCACCAATTGTTCCCACTTCAGTTAAACCCAACTTGATCGTTGCCGCTCGGTGGGGGTGAAAGAGAACCGAATTTTTCACAGGTTCATAAGACAAAAAGACAGTGGTTAACTGACCGACTAAAATTTCTGCCAAACCTTTTATGGTAAAGAAATCGACCGGATTTTCAGATCCTCTCCAACTTTGTGGATTCAAGTTGCCGGACAAAAGTGCGGCTACGTGCGGTGTTTCTTTTACCTTGGTTTCAGATTCAGGATCAGTCTGATAGGTACGTGCAACTTCAAATAACTTTTGATTCGCTGCTTTTCTGTTGCGGTTGTAATCGTAACTTTGCAACAAGGAAGGTAAAAGACTGGTTCTTAAAACCTTCATTTCATCGCTGATAGGATTGTGCAAGGAAACAGCATTTCCTAAATCAAAACCATATTTGCGGAATTGTTCTTCACTGGTGAAGCTGTAATGAATCGCTTCGTGCAATCCGACAGAGCACAAAATCTTTTTCGCGCGGATTTCAAATTCAAATTGGCTTTCATCCAGTTTGTCATAGCACGATACAGAAATGGGGTAGTGCTGTGGAATGGATTCATACCCATTCAATCTTGCGACTTCTTCCACTACATCGATTTGCGCTTTCAAATCAGGGCGGTAAGAAGGAAGTTTCACGTTCAAGATATTAATGGATTTTTTTGTCGATTGAATTCCAATCGATTCCAAAAGTTCGGCTGCGACCTCAGTAGACATATTTTTATGCCCAGTGAGTTTTCGAATATCTCTCATGTCGACAGAAATTGTTTCTTCTTTTCCCGCTTCTTCTTTGGTGTCGATAGGCGGATGGTAAACATTCGCATTCACCATGTCGCGGATAAGTGCAGCAGCACGTTCAGAAGCCAATGCAACTCCCAACATATCTACGCCTTTTTCAAAGCGTTTAGAGGCGTCGGTTGTAAGTCCTAGACGTTTAGCTGTTTTTCTAATTTGTATAGGATTAAACGCTGCACTTTCGAGCAAAATGGAAGTGGTATCCGCAGTGACTTGTGAGTCTTGTCCGCCCATGATCCCTGCGAGTGCAATAGGCTTGTCACCGTTCCAAATCACAATATCACCCGGGATGAGCGTTACAGTTTCGCCGGTAAGCAAAGTAAATTCCGTGTGAGAGTGGCAAGGAGCGACGCGCACAACACCCGAAGTGACTTTTTTCAAATCAAAAGCGTGCAGAGGTTGTCCGCACTCGAACATTACAAAGTTTGTGACATCGACGATGTTGTTGATGGGTCTTAAGCCAATCGCTTCTACACGTTGCTTAATCCACTCTGGGCTTTCGCCAACTTTTAACGTGTCAATGACACGCGCCACGTATCTGGGACAAAGTTTTTCATCTTCGACTTCGACTTTTAAGATTGTAGAAGTTTTATGGGGTGTGGCCCTGAACTTAGCAGGCTTTGGTTCTCTTAATTTTGTTTTAATAAGAGGCGAAATTTCGCGTGCAAGACCAAGCACACTCAAACAATCCCCGCGGTTAGGAGTCAGTTCAAATTCTAAAATTTGGTCGTCAGATCCGCCACCTAAAAGCGAAGACAACGGTTGGCCTGGGGTGCTTCCGTGTTTTGGAAGTTGCAAGATACCTTCAGAGTCATCGGAAATGCCCAGTTCTTTTGCAGAACAAATCATTCCATGCGATTCAACGCCTCTGACCTTTGCAACTTTAATATCAATTTTTACAGCAGGAAGGTGCGCGCCTGGAAGTGCAACTGGAACAATATCTCCGACTGCAATATTTTTTGCGCCGCAAACAATCTGTCTTTTTTCCCCTTCAGCCGTCGTAACTTGAGTTACCTGCAATTTATCTGCATCAGGGTGCTTTTCAATCTGTTCAATTCTGCCGACCACAATGTTTTCATATTTTACGTGGGGCTTTTTAATTGCCGAGACATGAATCCCGCGCATCGTCAGTTGTTCCGATAATTCTTTTGTGTCGATTTTAACGTCAGGTTTTACGAGGTAGTCTCTTAACCAGTGCAGTGAAAGTAACATGAATCAAAATCTCCTGTTTTAGAATTGCTCTAGCATTCTCAAATCGTTTTCAAAAAACGATCGCAAATCATCGATTCCGTATTTCAGCATCGCAATACGCTCGATTCCCATTCCAAAGGCAAAGCCGCTGTATTTGTCAGAGTCATAGCCGACTGCTTTGAATACATTGGGATGAACCATTCCGCAGCCACCAATTTCAATCCATCCTGTGCCTTTGCACAGTCTGCAATCAGTGAGCCCTTCCCCTTTGCAACCGATGCACGACATGTCTACTTCTGCACTGGGTTCTGTGAAGGGGAAAAAGCTGGGGCGAAAACGTAAAGGGCGAGCACCAAAAAGGTCTTTCACCATATACTGCAATACGCCTTTAAGATCTGCCAAAGATAAATGTTCGTCTACCATCAACCCTTCCACCTGATGAAACATCGGGGTGTGGGTAATGTCATAGTCGGAACGGTATACTTTTCCAGGAGCGATAATTTGAATAGGCGGTGCCTTGGATTTCATCGTTCTGATTTGTACTGGCGATGTGTGTGAGCGCAAAAGTACAGGTTGTTGAACGTAAAAAGTATCTTGCAAGTCACGCGCTGGGTGATCTTCTGGAGTGTTTAAAGCTTCGAAGTTGTAATACTCAAGCTCTACTTCAGGACCACTGGCGACAGAGAATCCAATTTTTTTAAAGATGCGAACCATTTCATCCATCACTAAAGTGACAGGATGTAAGGAACCCGCTTCGGTAGCGAATAGTCCTGGGAGAGTAAGATCGATACCGGCAGAAGAAGCTAATTCCTTCTCGACTGCTTTGCGATCAAACTCGGATTGTTTCAACCCCAGTTCTTTTTCGAATTCTTGTTTTACTTGGTTTAAACGAGCACCCATTTCGCGGCGTTTATCCGCTTCGAGATCCTTTAGAGAATGGAGAAGAGCTGTGATAACTCCCTTTTTCCCCATGTAATGGACACGTAGGTTCTCAAGCTCTTCGCGAGAAGGGCAGTTAAGAATCTGGGTACGAGCTTCTTGCT
>CAYNEF010000022.1:7021-56968 GCA_964396165.1 uncultured Pseudobdellovibrionaceae bacterium | reverse complement strand
TGGAAACAAACGGCCAGGCATTAGCCGTAATCTCAGATAACATCGTAAACGCACAAACGGTAGGCTTCAAAGCCTCTCGCGCTGAATTCGGAAATATCCTTGCACAGGATATCGGAATCGGCGGTGGGGGCAGCGGGCAGATTGGCCGTGGTGCACATATGTCTGGTATCACGAACTTGCTCACACAAGGGCCTGTTACGAGAACTGACCGTGGCACGGATCTCGCGATCAGTGGTAACGGTTTTTTCGTCGTGAAAAGTGATTCCTTAGGACAAACCTATACTCGCGATGGAAGTTTCCGTTTCGATAAAGAAGGATGGCTCGTCAACTTGAGTGGACACCGTGTGCAAGCATACGAATCCACACCGACGGGACAAATCACGGGGAAACTTTCCGACGTGCGCGTTCCGTACAATACGATCGCAGCAAGAGCCACAAACAAAATTGATTTACACGTAAACTTGGATGCGCGGTTGCCGAAAAGTCTTCCGCTGGATCCCTTGAAGCCGGAAGAAACAGCGCAATTCACGACGGGTTTACAGGTATTTGACTCCGTCGGAAATGCTCAGGCACTTACGATGTACTTTAACAAAACTGAAGACTCCACCTGGGAATGGCATGCAATGACTGACGGCGCTAATTTAACCGGCGGTACTGCAGGTCAACCGGCAGAAGTAATGAGCGGATCGATTCTCTTCGATCCCAGTGGCCGTTTGCTCAATGAAACACAGCAAATTACCAATGCAAACTTCGCTAATGGTGCAATTCCCGATCAAAATCTGTTTGTTTCATTCGGGGATTCGATCGACGGCGGAGGTACTGGTGAAAAAGGAACCACTCAATATGGTTCCAAGAGTGCCGCATTCAGAAATATTCAAGACGGATGGTCGGCTGGTGTTCTTGCTGACGTCGGTATTGATGCGGACGGTACAATCACCGGTGTTTACACCAATGGACAAAATAGACTGCTCGGTCAAGTTGCTATCTCCCGATTTGAAGCAACTGAGCGTCTGTCTAAATTGGGTGAAAACCAATTCCGTGAAAGCGTTGAATCAGGTCAGCCATTAATTGGTAAAGCCAATACAAATGGTCGCGGTATCATCATGACGAAATCTCTTGAACAGTCCAATGTGGACTTGGCAAAAGAATTCGTAGAAATGATCAAAGCGCAACGTGGATTCCAAGCATCGGCCAAGGGCGTCACAACGGCCAACGAGATGTTGGATGAAATAATTAACATCAAAGGAAGATAATTCCTTTGAGCAGTTTCTAATATTAAATTAATTTAATGAAGAGCCCGGGTGAATAACCCGGGCTCTTTTCATTTATACTCTTTGTGTGTTAAATTTTCCCTTATGAAAAATCTACTTCTTACTATCTTGGCACTTTCTTCTACTCTAGTATTCTCAAGCTCCAGAGAAATACAATTACACACCGAGAAAGTCGGCGATGTAATGCACTGGATGCCCGCAAAAATTGAAGTGACTCCGGGCGAAACTGTAAGGATTGTTGCTAAACACGATTTAGAAGGTGGTTTTGATTTCCACGGACTAAATATTCCTGTTTTAAAAGTGCAAGCGAAAGTAGACAGACATAAACCGTTTACTCAAGAAGTCACTATTCCAAAAACATTGAAACCAGGCGATTACGAAATCACCTGCCACTTTCATCCAGCACATGCCGGCGCTATCTTAAATGTAGTCGTTACCGCCCCCAAAAAATAACTATTAGCACTGCACTAGCACTAGCACTAGTACCGATAAATTGTACGTACGGGTCCTGTCACCTGCGTATGGGATGCTGTCGCTCTTGGCGCGCCATCACCCCATACGCAGGCGCCACCCGTACTTCATTTAGTGTTCCAGTATTTTTTCGCAGGATATAGAGAATTAATCTTAAGTAGAGTGCACAGGTTTACAAAAAGCAAAAACGGGTGGCGCCGGAATGTTGGGCTGTGGCGCGCCAAGAGCGACACAGTCTAACATGCAGGTGACAGGACCCGTGTTTTACTTGATTAATTAACTTTCGACGTAATAGATTTCTTTTAGGTTGCGGAACTGCTCGTTGAAATCAAGGCCGTAACCGACGAGGAATTTGTCTTCGACATCCTTACCCAAATAATCGACTTCAATTTCTACTTCACGACGAGAAGGCTTGCTTAGAAGCGCGCAAAGCTTCAGCGATTTGGGGTTTTGAGACTGGAGTCTTTCTCCATAAAATTTCAAAGTTCTTCCGGAGTCTGCGATTTCATCCACAACAAGTAAATGCTGATTTTCTGGATTGGATTCGATGTCTTTTAAAATTCGCACATTTCCGGTTGATTTTGTCCCACTTCCATAACTTGCTAGTCTCACGAAATCCAGCTTCATGGGCACTGTAATGTAACGGATCAGATCTGCCGCAAATAGCATTGCGCCTTTTAATGTGACAATGACCAAAAGCTCTTCATCAGGCTTCATTAGCTCTTTATAATCACGCGAGATCTGTTCTCCCAGTTCGCGATTCAGTAAATCAATTTCACGAGCGGTAATAAACGGATGTAGTTTCATAAGTTCCTCTATGCACGCATTTTGCTGATAGCGTCTTTGATTTTTCCGATACTGGCAAATCCTTTAGTGGCAAGAAACTTCATCACGGTACCGCCGCCTAGGGGAATGATTCCCAGATAGCCATTTCTTAACAAATCAAAAGTACCGATATGCACTTTGGCTAAAATTTTTCGGTCTGCTTCCTCACTCATCATCTGCTGGATAATGGCAATTCCGATTTCTCCGATGTCATCCGTTTGTACTTTTTCCAAGTCCTCAATGGCACGCGGGGGAATATGAAAGGTCATATCCGGAGATGTCGGAGCGGTGCGAAAAATGCCAGTACGGCCTCCCTGATGGCTAAGGGTGAGAGGACCGTCTTCTCCTACGAATATCGCGATCTTCACACCGTCTCTTAAGGGTTTTGTAGCTCTTTGACAGACATCCCTATCAAAAATTATCCGTAATTTTTCGTAATGTTCTTCCGAGACAGTATTCGACATGCCAAGTTTATACCTGACACGTACCTGGATGAAAAGGCTAAGTTATTTTTGGCTGGCTTCGAGCAATTGGTCGTAGTTTTCAGCTTGGGCGTTATCTTTTAACTGGCCGCCTGATTCTTCGTTTAGAAGCTGGGTATTTCGGTACTTATTGATTTCCATCGGATCCACTTTTTCTATTTTAAAGGCTTTTCCGATTTCGTCTTCGTTGATCTGGATATTGGTAAATCGTTTTTTAACGTCTTTAAAACCTGCCATAGATTCTTCGAGCTGCTTGTTATACTCATCTGCCTGTTCTTGCATGGTCAATTCCACAGGATCTTTGGCTGTGCCATCTTCGTTATACTCTAAAACCACTTTAGCTTTGTCTTCTTTCGGATCGTACTTCCAGTTGCTTGGAACTTCTGTCACTGATTTTCCCTTAAGAACTTCGAGTTGGTTTCTTAAGTCTCTTTGGTAACCATCTTCTTCTTTCACGTTACCAGTTTCGAGTTTCATTTCCTTTTGTCCGTTATTATCCTGTTGTTTGAATTCCGGGTTAACGGTGTTGTAGGAAAGTTGTGTGACTTGTTTGCAAGACTGAGTCATCTGCTGAAGCTCTTCCAGTTTTTTCTTCTGTTGGTCAGGAGGGAGTTTTGCTACTTCGGCTTGCAGTTGCGCAATAGAAGCTTCACAAGTGGCAACCCCTTCGCTCAATTGTATTTTGTTAGCGAATAAGGGGCCTAAAGAAGTACGCGCAATTCGTTGGCCTAAATTCGATAGAGTGGAATTCCACCAGGACTCGGTAGCGCGTCCTGCCGCATCTTGCAGAAATAAAATATTACCCATTTGTTTGGGATCGTCTTTTTTGCCTTCTTCTTTAGAGGCTTGATCAATCGTTTCAAAAGAGCTTTTACCGATTTTTTGAGCTTCTTCCTGTACATCGGGTCTGAGCGATGCTCTTTGTACTGCAGTGACTTCGTCTTTGTCTTCGGGTTTATTGGCACCTGCAGTAGATCCGCCTGTAGCGCCTCCTGTCGTGCCCGCACTTGCTCCACCTGTGGAACCTCCTGTTGCTCCCTGTTGAATTTGATCTGCTTTTACTTCTTTTGTCTCAATTTTAAATACGGATTTGTACTCAATGCCTTCTTCTGTTTTTTTGTTGGGATCTTCTTTTTCTTCGGAATACTTGTCATGCAACTTGTACATGGCTTTTTCGAGCTGGGAAGAATCTCCTTCTTGAGCACCGTGAGAAGAAACGAATGGTACTAAAGTACGTGTATTTTTTTGAGGCGGTTGACCAGGTTGCGGCGGCGGCTGATTGCCTTGTTTTTGTTTAAATGCTTCATCTTCTGAGTTGTAAGAAAAATCATGGTAGGTGAGATAACTTTTGTACGAAACTCCATCGTCTTTATCGAATTGTACTTTACTGCCCTCGAGAACAACTTTGCCGTTTGTGTCTTTTGCTTTACCCATGACATTTCTGTCTAGAGTAAATTCTTTATAGCGCTTATCAAATTCTTTGCGGGCTTGTTCTGCGGCTTTTTCGCCATCGGCAAGATCGGCATAGGAAAGCGTAAGAGGGCACACACTTAAAAACAGGATTAAAAAGACTGCTTGAAGATGTCGTACTGGAGAAACCATAAAATGCTCTTCGCCTTCTGTCTTGTTAAAAGTGCAATCGGAATGCCTGAAAAAAAAGCTAAAATATCAATGGTTTCAAGGGACAATTCACGGCATTTTGTATGGGTTATGTGTATTCTGAACTGTATACAACAGCTGTCTAAAATTTAGACAATGTATTCACCTGAAAAAGGTATTTTATCCCCAGTAATCAAGGTCAATTAATTAGATTCGGTGTGATGGAGCCTGTCGGATACGGCTGCCTTCCTCTACGTAAATGCGAATTGATTTCCAAATCCAGATTATACTTGTCAGCGTTCATTCTCTCTGCAGCTTTCCACATGTCTGGATATTGATTGATGAGATCATACCTCGTGGGTGGAAAATACCCATAGTAACAAAGCCCTTTGGGGGGCGTGATAGTGACATCTGCAACTTTTTGCACCCAATTGCCATGCGCATGACGTCGCATCCATTCTAGTTCAGTGTAAGGCTCAACATGTCCTTCGATCGGATCGCAAATGCGCACTCCGTTTTGGGACATATAGCAGGCCGCGATGTGATAGCTCCACTTGTCACCTTGAGGGTAGCGAATAATAATTTTAAATAGGGGATCATCCGATGTTCCTATCGTTGCATCGGGACCTCTAGGATCCATTCCAGAAGCAATCATTTCATTCCATAAACCATTTGTAAGTCTCGCTGCTCTTACGTAACAATAATCGGTAGGAATATCGTAATTATTTATCGTCCAGTAATACTGTTGCTGATTGATTTTCTTTGCGGTTTCATCTGCAAGATAACGGGGGTGGGGATTGCCAATCGGTTCTTCCCCTGCAGTAGGAAGAGCATCTCCATGCCTTGTAGGTCTTCTGGCTAACTCTGGATTATCGACTCGCTCGAAGATGCTCTTTTCCGAGTGCGGTGTGGTGGGAATGCGCATTTCACCATCTTCAGCTCGTGCTGTGGGCATAGCAGTTAGGAGCAATACAAAGAGTCTAAAAATGGTGTGCAATTTTTCCCCCAGTACAATTTATTCAGCAAGAGAAGTGCAAGCAAAGGGCCAGTAGTAGCACTAGCAAGAATACTGAAGAATACACTTCTAGAAGGTAGAAAGCTTTTATCGCTGTCTAGAAGTTGCTCAAACGGGAAACCAGAAAGCAAGACTGACATACTTTCCTTGAAAAATTAAAACTATTGCCCACATAGAAAATTTCTATAGGGTAGAAAATGGAAGGGTAAGGGAAACTCGTATGGTGACATCTACATTAATCGAACATTTGGAAAAGTTACGTTACTTCGTGGCCATTGCTGAAGAAGGATCGATTGCAAAAGCTGCTCAAAAATTTCATCTATCTCAACCCACGCTTTCGCATTCGCTGAAAACCCTGGAAGAAATATTGGGACTCAAGTTGTTTCACCGTTCTTCAGGGGGAGTGACGCTAACCCAAGCAGGAGAACATCTTTTTTCCTTTGGCGCAAAGCTTGTAAAAGAAGCTGAGCAAGTTGAGCATGCGCTGAAACTCACTGAAGAGTTGGAAGTGAGCACAATCACAATTGGAACCAAAGAACCCTACGCCATTAGCCAGTGGCCAAGGTACATGGAGTTTTTACAAGCTGCTTTTCCCAACCTAGAACTCATTTTAAAAATTAACCGATCTAACGTAGAACTCATCAAGCAGCTCAAAGAAGAAAAGTTTGATTTGCTTCTGATACCGAACCCTCCTGAAATGGAAGGCGTAATTTCCTACGAATTATTCAAAGATGATTTTGCTTTTTATATCAGTCAGGAATGTTTTGAAAAAACTCCACTGGATAAAGTATTAAAACTCCCAGTATATTTTTTTCACAATGCAATGTGCGGAAACAATAAAACCGTTGCACTAGTCTTGAAAAATGAAACGGAATTGATGAAGCGCGGGCGGGATGTGGATTCTTTTAATGTAGCGAGAAGTCTAGCACTGAAGGGATTGGGAGTGGCACTTTTACCCGGATCACTTGTCAGTGAAGATGTAATGGAAAACCGTTTAAGAGCAATAGAACTTCCCAGTCCCAAGAAGTCTGCTTTTGGAAGTTTGAGTATTTGTCTCTGTGTACTCGAAAAAAACGCCCGCCATCCGCATCTAAAAGCTGTCAGGCAAGCACTTAAGCAATTCCATCTTGCGCACTAGTTTGTGTTATCAAATAAAAAAGCCGGAGGAGAGAATTCTCCTCCGGCTTTTAATTTTTTCAGACTAAATAAAAATTAGTTTGTGCAAACCCAAGCTTTGCCTTCGCATCCATGCACGGCAAGACCTTGGCGGCAAGAACGCATTGCTGCAGTTTGAGCTGCGTAACGAGTAGGAGCATATGCCCAACCGATTCTGTTATTCGTTTTAGAAACGGCAAGTGCGGCACAACCGTCTTGTACCCAAACAATCGGTGCGCAATCATCTGCAGCACAGAGTGCTTTAGCAGCACGAAACGCTGCAGTTGCGGAATCCTCTCCAAAAGAATAAGCACCTTTATCTGCCTTTATTGAGTAGACAATCGCTGCATAAGTAGAAGGGCGATAGTAATAAGTGTAATAAGAAAAGCCGTAAGGAGCGACCAGTGCCGGAGGAAAAAACGGACTGTAGTTGTAAAATCCGTATCCGTAAGGAAAACCATTTGACCAGCCCGTGTTAAAAACAATCGGATAAGGTTGGTATGGATTTGCGCTAGCTTTTTGTGTTGGTGAAAAAACTGCGAAAGTTAATGTGAGTACTAAAAGTAGTTTAAAGACTAATTTCATATATAGACTCCTGTAAAGTGTTTGACGCGATATGTAACAGCGTTAGTTTTCGTTGTAAACAGCTTTACTGGATTTCGAGTTCGAGCTCTATCAGCCGTTTTAAATTCTCAGGAGACTTGGGAATGGTGACTTCTTTTCCATTGATATAAATTGTAGGAGTCCCTTGTAAATTCAATTGGTTACCAAGGTTTACGTTGGAGGCAACTGCTTCAGAAGATTTCTGATTTTTCAAGCAGCTCTCCAGCTCTTCTTTGGGCATTACTTTGGTGAGTTGATTTTCAATTTCATCCCAGCCCGCTTTCATGTCTTCGTCTGACATATTTAAAAATAATTTATCGTGGATGTCCCAAAACCTTCCGTCTTTCACACCACATGTTGCAATTCTTGCAAGTTTGCATGCATGCGCATGCATTTGATAAGTCAGTTTCGGATTACAGTTTGTATCCAGCGGATAATGTTTAAAAATAAAATGCACCTTTTCCCTCACAGAAGGAAGAAACGTGTGGATTTGAAATGCCATGCGTCTGCAGAAGGGACATTCAAAATCACTGAACTCAACAACTTGCACTTTTGCATTTGGGTTACCGTACGTGCCGTCGGTTTGTTCCACAGGGAATTTTTTTTGTGGTTTGTCTTTCCAGGTTAAGAAAAACTTTTCTACCGTACTGTCCACCATCGCGTAGTCACTACTTTGTCCTTTGATAAAGGAAGGGAGCAGTATCAAGATAACTAAAAACATCAGGATGAATACAATGCTGAGTGCGAGCTTGGGTGTAGAAATTTGTTTTTTATTGAGTTTGGATTTATTCGTAAGGCTCGACAGCAAACACTGAAGGATAGATCCTTTTTCCCCACTTATTCTTGCATTCAAATAGAGGTGAGTGAGAGTAACGATATAAGTAAAAAGACACATGATGCAAAATGTCTTGATGAGGAAAATTTGGACTGCCAGCAAGGGAACAAAATCGATGAAAAGTGCAAATGCCGCGAGCCAAGCCATGACTCTTTGACCAAACTGAAAATTTTTATCTTCTGGAGAAAAGAGAATTCCTATGAAAAGTAAAAAACAAAAGAACAAGGCGCCAATGGTGCCCAGCGGAATTCCAAATACTTCTGCATATTGGCTACTGTTCACTACGTCGCAATCAACATAGCCACCCAACGAACAAAAACTCTTGCCTTCCTGAATCCCCAATTTCAATCGGGTATGCTGCATCGACATATACAGACTTGCCGCAAGACCTAAGATTGCTGCAACTAGCTGCCAAGTGTAGTAGACTTGTTTCTTACGTAGCTGGGAATTGGAAGAGTAAATTTTCATGAAGGTTCATTATCAATTAAAGTAGCGGGCGAGGCAAATTGAAATCCAACGACACAAACGAAAAAGATAAGGTAGATACAGCGCAAGAATGGGCCGAGCTGGAGAAGAAGCTGCACACGGTTGCAAGAGAGCAGAAGCCCTTACGTCTGAAAATTTTCACTGAGATTTTCAAAGTGGTGGTAAGGCTGGCTCAGGACAGTCCCGGGACCCTTAATTTAAAAATTGTAGCTACTGTTTTAAAGGAGCTACGCTTTTCCTTCCGCCTTTTTTACCCTTTTCGTACGATGCCAAAGATCACGATGTTTGGCTCAGCGCGCGTTCCCTCCGGTACGCCTCTTTATAATTTAGCAAAAGAATTTGCCGCGAAAGCTGTCGAGCGCCAGTACATGATTATCACAGGCGGCGGTCCTGGTATCATGGCTGCGGGAAATGAAGGAGCTACAGACAAGGGCGGGTTTGGGTTGAATATCCGACTCCCCTTTGAGCAAAGCGCAAATTCATTCATCGATCCCAAACGCATGCTCGTAAACTATAAGTATTTTTTCACAAGAAAACTTTTTTTAGTGAAAGAAGCCTCTGCGTTTGCCTTCTGCCCCGGTGGTTTAGGTACATTCGACGAAGCATTTGAAGTATTAACGCTCCTTCAAACTGGAAAAACAAATCCGATTCCCGTAGTTCTTTTAGAACCTCCCGGATTTGGATTTTGGACGGAAGTGGTCAGGCTGATTGAAAATGTGATGTTGAAAAAGGGATTTGTTTCAAAAGAAGATTCCCATTTATTTAAAATTTTTCACAGCGCCGATGAAGCGCTGGATTATATCGACTATTTCTACCGTAACTACCATTCGATGCGTTATGTTAAAGACAATTTAGTCATACGTACCAAACATCCTATTAGCAGCGGCAATCTCAAGCGCATTAATGAGCATTTCCCGGAATTGACTCAACATGGAAAAATTCATTCTTCTCCCGCATTAAGTGAAGAGTCGAATGAGCCTGAATTGACGCACCTTCCAAGGCTTGTGTTTCCGTTTAATCGCCGAGACTTCGGATCTTTACGGCGCCTTATCGACTTCCTTAACGAAGAAGCGGTATAATGTTTATTAAGTCCTAATAAACAATCCATGCAATCATCACTGACCATTTTATTCTCACCCGAGGTATTGCCTTGGGAACGTAAAGCGATCGAATCCGTTTCAGGATTCTTGTCGCGCAACCATTCTTTTTCTGTAAGTGAAATCACTCCTTCTCGTCGAGGCAGTCTAGCGAATCAAAAGGGCGTGACCTGGATTGTATCCAACAGGTGGCGAGATACGCTCGATTTTTTAGGGGCGTACAATACTTCTAATCCGATTTTTGTTTCAGTGATTCACCCACACCACTACCACCGTTCCTGGTCCAAACTTTTGTGGAGTAAGTTTGTCAGCGAGATTCCCAGAAATATCGAATTTATCGTGCACAGTGAATTCAGCCTTCGCTATTTGATTGAACTGGAAGGGATTCCCCAAAACAAAATTCATCTTTTGCCTTTTGGCGTACCCAACGTCGAACTAAACAGCAGAAATGAAGCGCATGAGTTTACCGTTGGGGCTTTTGCCACATTTGAAAGTGCCAGCAACTTAAGCCACTTGATGAGTATCGCGCATTACCTCAAACATAAAAAAATCCCAGTCCAATTTCGTATATTTGGTACAGGCGAACTGTATCGTCATTTAGCGGTTCAAGTTTGGGAAATGGATTTGGAAGATGTTGTCGCCGTCATTGAGACAAATGAAGTCGAGGCACTTCAGGATGTCGATGTACTCGTACATCTGCCAGTGACCCAAGATCATTTTCTTCCCGTGTTGTATGCGGCAAAAATGGGAAAGCCCGTGATAGCCAGTGAAGGTGTGGGCATTCACTCATACATCAATGACGCACATACGGGTTTTGTATTACCGGTAAACGAAACCAAAGCTTTTGCAGAACTTCTCATCCGATTGTCTGAAGACAAGGTTTTGGCTAGCGCACTGGGAGAAAAATTAAAAAATACTCTTTCGGAAAGTTTTTCGTGGGGTGGAATTCTTCCCCGATATGAAAAATTGTTTTTTGGCGTGAGTGCGAAAGAACCTAAAGTATTGAGGGCTGCATAATGCAAGAGGAAGTTCTCCCTTTACCACAAACCGAACGTCTAAAGCCCGTCTTGAGAAAAATGTTTGTTTCGATTTCCTTCACCGCTCTGCTTCTTTGGCCTACTATCTGGTTCTTTCAGCATGCTGACTTAGAAAAATTCTTCGGCAAAGTTAAATTTTTTCAGTTGAAAGAAATCGACGTGAAATCAGAGTGGCCGGTGACTCCAGCTACCGCAAAGGCGTGGGTATCTGAGCTTCAAGGCAGAAGTCTTCTTCTTATCAGCCCTGCAAAAGTTTCGGCGAGCCTTTTAAACCACAGCTGGGTGAGAAATGTTTCTATAAAAAAACAGTACCCGGATGAGTTGTTTGTGGAGATTGAAACCAAGCGTGCACGCGCGATTGGAATCCACAAAGGTCAGTCCTATTTTATGGACGAGAACGGCAAAATGATCGAAAAAGCGACAAATTCGAGTTTTGAGTCGCTGGATTTGCCTTTTGTTTCGTTTAGAAATGAACAGGAATTAGCGGAGTGGCCTTTTACCGAAGTTCTCACAACTGTTGAGTCATTAAAGAAAACTTTGGGGGATGAAGTAAAGATTTCAGAATTGTACCTAGGTATCTATCCTTACTTCAGAATTTTCCTCGTCCGTCCTCGTTTAGAAATCGTTTTTAATCTTGAAAATTGGTCAGAACAAAAAGAAATTTTAAACGCAATTCTTCGTAACCCGCCAAGTCAATTAGGACAACTCCATAAAATTAATCTCATATTTCCAAAAAAAGCAGTTGTCAGTTCACTACTTTCCAACTAAATTTCCCTTAGGGGCCTCTTTTTCGGCCCAATCTTAAAAACGAAGCAGTCAAACAGCAAGAAGTTAGTAGATTAGAGGGAATGCCTTATGTCTGGCTTGAAAAAAGCGGCTAAGCAGCCTGATCTCCTTGTAGGTATCGATTTCGGTACGACAAAGATCTGTGTTGTCGTCGGTAAATCCACTCCTGATGGAATTGAAATCATAGGGATAGGTAAACAACCTTCCTTAGGGATTCGAAAAGGGGTGGTGGTAAATATCCCCTCCACTGTCGACGCTCTTAAAAAAGCTGTCGAAGTAGCCGAGCTAATGGCCGGCTGCAAAATCTCTAATGCATTTTGTGGCATCGCAGGAAGTCACATCAAAGGATTTAACAGTACAGGTGTTGTCGCGGTAAAAAATCGCGAGGTTACACAGTCTGATGTGGATAGAGCAATAGATGCAGCAAAAGCTGTCGCCATTCCCTTAGACAGAGAAGTGCTCCATGTCATTGCCCAAGAATTTACAATCAATGATCAAGAAGGCGTAAAAGATCCTATCGGTATGTCCGGTATGCGTCTCGAAGCCAAAGTGCATATCGTCACAGGTGCAGTTGCTTCTGCGCAAAATATTATCAAGTGCGCCACACAAGCAGGCATTCAGGTGAATGACATTATCTTGGAACCTCTTGCATCTGGCGATGCTGCACTCACGCCCGATGAAAAAGAATTGGGAGTGGTGCTCGTAGACATCGGTGGTGGCACAACAGATGTCGCAGTCTATGTCAGGGGCAGTGTCGTACACACTGGCGTGATTGCAATGGGCGGCAACCACATTACAAACGATATTGCAGTGGGTTTAAGAACATCCATTCAAGACGCCGAAAGCATCAAGCTTGCTTCTGGTTGCGCGATGAGCTCACTTCTTCCTTCCGATCAGGTAATTGAAGTGCCTGTTGTCGGTGGACAGAAAACACGTGAAGTATCACGCTCCGTCTTAACGAAAATTATTGAACCTCGTGTAGAAGAAATTTTCGCACTCATCGGACAAGAAATTGCGAACAGCGGTTTCAAACATCTGTTGTCCTCGGGTGTTGTGATCACAGGTGGCGGTTCCCAACTCGAAGGGATGGCCGAAATCGGTGAGTTTGTTCTTGAGATGCCTGTACGCCTTGGTGCTCCTCAAGGAGTGGGGGGACTACTCGATGTCGTCAGCTCTCCCATTTATTCGACTGCCGTTGGACTTTTGCAATACGGTAAGAAGAATCAAAAAGAAGCAATCCATTTTGCAGAACCCAACGAAAATGTTTACCACAAGGTCATGACCCGTATGAAGACCTGGTTGGGAGACGTTTTTTAAAATCAATCCATAAGGAGATAATCCATGTTTGAAATCGTAGAAAAACAGAATTCCCAAGGTGCAAAGATAAAAGTGGTTGGTGTTGGGGGCGGGGGAACAAACGCCATTGCAACGATGATGACGCTCGGGATGAGCGGCGTTGATTTTATCGCTGCAAATACTGACAACCAGGCGCTCGATAGCAATCCAGCACCCAGTCACATCCAGTTGGGAACAGAGCTGACAAAAGGTCTTGGCGCAGGCGCTAATCCAGAAATTGGAAAAAAAGCGGCGCTCGAAGACAGTTCTAAAATTGCAGAATCTCTTTATGGAGCAGACATGGTCTTTATCGCAGCCGGTATGGGCGGCGGTACAGGAACTGGCGGTGCACCGGTCATTGCAAACATCGCGAAAGAAGCTGGCGCACTCACAGTCGGTGTGGTGACAAAGCCTTTCAACTTCGAAGGAAAGAAGAGAAAGAAAAACGCGGATAAAGGGATTGAAGAATTAAAAGCTGCTGTAGATACACTTATCTGCATCCCGAACCAAAGACTTCTTTACATCGCAAATGAAAGCACGACGATGCTTGATTGCTTTAAAAAAGCAGACGAAGTCTTGCATCAGGCAGTCAAAGGGATTTCAGACCTAATCAATGTCAGAGGTCTTGTGAACCTAGACTTTGCCGACGTCAGAACCGTGATGTCGAACAAAGGTTTGGCGCTGATGGGTACAGGCGTTGCTAAAGGCGAAAACCGCGCAATTGAAGCGGCCCGCATGGCAATTTCCTCTCCGCTACTTGAAGATGTTTCTATCAACGGAGCAACGGGAATCATCATCAACATCACAGGCGGTGCGGATTTAACTTTATTCGAAGTGAATGAAGCATCCTCACTTATCACAGAAGAAGCAGATGAAAATGCAGAAATCATTTTCGGAGCTGTGATTGACGATAATTTGAAAGATGAAGTCCGAGTGACTGTTATCGCGACAGGCTTTAACCCAGTTGTGCAGATGGCTGTCTCTCACGAAGAGGCAAAAGTGGAAACACAGATTCCACAAAACATCGAGCCGCAAATGCCCGTTGTGCAAATGTCTGAAGAGGCAGCTTCTTCACAGAATATCGTAAACCCTGCTCAACAAAAGAAAGAACCTGCAAGTGGCGATATCAAATCGGCTCGCCAGATTGCACGGGAAATTGGCCGCAGATTCTTTGAAACAGAAGAATACGACATTCCTACTTTCTTAAGACGTCAGCATGATTAGTACGATTGCACAGTATTTTCTTGTCACTTTTTGTGTGCTCTTTCTCGCGGGCAGTTTTGTCCGCGCGGGAGAGCACGGAAGTGACGTCAAATCAAAAACGCGAGAATTGTCTTCGGTAGTAAAAGAAGAAGCCAAAAACGAAACTGCTTTGACTGTCCCCAATGAAGAAGGGGAGAAGTTGATAGATACCCACAAAGAACTGCAAAGCAAGTTGATGCAATTTAAAACAGGCACTGCTTCTGAAGAAGTGGATGAGTAGTTACAAGTCTAGATCTTTAACTTCATGATCAGGTGTGATGAACGAGATTTCAACTCTGCGGTTTCTTGCGCGTCCTTCGGGCGAAGTATTTTCTGCAAGAGGTTGTGAATCCCCATATGCCGCAATGGAAATCTGTGCTTTGGGTATTCCGGCACCCTCAACCATGAACCGCATGATATTGTAGGCACGTTTCACGGATAAATCCCACGCGGAATATTCCATTACACTGGCAAGCTTTCTGTTCCGTGTTTCTTCGCCGTCTGCATGGCCTTCGATTTGAATAGCAATACCGAGTTTAGCAATGCGTTTTCCGAGCTCTAACAGAAAACCCACTTCTCCCTTGCGGAGTTTTGTGCTGCCTTCGTTAAAGAGCATGGCTTCGCCGATACGGATTTTAAACCCTTCCGTACTTTTTACGACGTCGATGTTATCCGAGTTGGCAGAAAAACCTGTCGATGCTTCAAAAATCCCGCGAATTTGTTCGGCAACTCTGCTTAACACTTCCGCTTCTGCTTTGGAGAAGGGACCAAATTCTTTGGGGCCTGTAGGAGCAAGTGAACCCTTATCCGGTGGCTTATCAAAAGCATTAAAAGGCGAACCTCTTAAGGGAAACACACCGCCTGATGACATAAAGGACCGCTGAATGCTTTCAATGGCGTTCTTGTATTTGGCTTTGTCGGTTTGAGAAAGCGCATAAAGAATCGTAAAGAATGCAAAGAGAAGAGTAATGAAGTCGGCGTACGAAACCAGCCAACGCTCCAAATTCTCGTGCTCCTCATGTGGTCTTTTCTTTGCCATTTAATTAAGCCGCTTTCTTTTCATCGCCGTGTCCGCCGCCATGATCGCCAAGGATATTGTTTAACTTATCTTCGATCACGCGTGGGTTTAGGCCGCTTTGAATACCGACGAGACCTGTGTAAATAAGTTCCATTTCATGGACTTCTTCCTGTCCCATTTTTTTCAATTTATTTCCCATGGGAATAGCGACCAAGTTTGCTGAGGCCACTCCGTACACCGTTGCTACGAACGCGACGGCAATCCCGCTCCCTAGTTTACTGGAGTCAGACAAGTTCCCCATCACGTGAATCAACCCCAGCACAGCGCCGATGATTCCAACAGTAGGAGAGAACCCGCCGAAAGTTTCAAACACCTTACCGATGGCATTTTTCTCTTCGAGAGTTCTGAAAATTCTGTCTTCCATCATTTCTTTTAAAACCGCTGGATCGTAACCGTCGACGATGTGTCCTAAGTTTTGTGCGAAAAAGGGGTTTGTGATGGAACCTTTGGATTTTTCAAGAGCAAGAATACCTTCTTTACGAGCAAGGTTTGCAATGTCCAAAATTTGTTTCACAAGTGCCGTGTAATCCGGGCTACCTTTGAGAAAAAGTTTCGGTACAGCTCTTAGCGCTCCACTGAAGTCTTGCATGCCGCTTGCGAGCATCGTTGCACCGATGGTTCCTCCGAATACGATGATGGCAGCTGTTGGCTGAATAAGTGCACTCATGTGGAGACCTTCGAGTACGGCTCCCCCAACCACTGCCCCCATCCCCATTATTAATCCAACCCAGTTGAGTATCATGTGTTTTCCTTTTTTAATTCAAGTTGACCTGAAAATTTGCTTCTTTGTCTGTAGTCTAAAAAAAGTCTGACGATTTCGTCGGCGCGATCTTTTACAAGAAATTGCGTACCTGTAGTGAGTGTAATCAAGGTGTCTGGTGTTTCCTCGATACATTGAATCCAATCAGCATTAAGTATCATTTGCTTACCATCAAATTTAGTTACACGGATCATATGAAGGATTCTCCATTTCCTGTATCGGAACTATGGGTGGATAGGTTAAGAAGACTTGCATTTAGTGTGAAGAATTTCTAAGATCTTCTTACGCTCTGAGTTGATTAATCATTGCGTCATGAGGTGAATTTGAAAATCTACACAAAAACAGGCGATCAGGGCTTAACTGGATTAATTGGGGGAGTGCGCGTCACAAAAAATGCTCCTCGCATTGCGGCATACGGAGATGTCGATGAATTAAACTCTGTCATTGGAATTGTCATCGCTGAAACAACGCATGAACCGATTCGTAAATCTCTGACGGAAATTCAATCGACGCTTTTTACGATCGGGGCTCAACTTGCTACTCCGTCTGGTAACCCAAATGTGCAGGTCGTAACATCCGCGCAATCGGATGTGCTTGAAAGACAAATGGACGTAATCAGTGAATCGCTTCCACCGCTCAAACATTTTGTATTGCCTGGTGGAGGTAAAACTTCCGCCTATTTACATCTTGCGCGTACGGTCTGCCGTCGTGCCGAGAGAAGTGTTGTATCGCTTACGCAAATTCCCAATGAAAAAGTAGACAAGTGGGTCATCATTTTTATGAACCGTTTGTCTGATTATCTTTTCACTCTCGCAAGACTAGCCAACCAACTCGATCAAGTTCCAGATGTCCCGTGGATTCCCCAAAAGTAAACTGACGAGCTGTACTTGAATTCACAAAAGGAATGCCGTACCTTTTAGGAATGAATAAAGTATATCTTTTCTTGTCTTTGTTTTTATCCATTTCCCTTTTTGCTTCTGAAGGAGAGTCTTTCGGGGTGATTGCTCCCTACATGGGGCGATTAACAAGTGAGTATTCTAATTCTGCTTATCGTTTGGATTTAAAAGAGTCCGGCGTGATGACTGGTGCATTTGCTCAATGGATTGACCCAAAATACTTTCAGGCGAATGCTTTTTTTTACTTCGCCCCAAAAGCAGAGATGACGGATGTCGCCGGCACGCATCTGAACGCAGATTATTACCCAGTAGATTTTTCTTTCGGCAAATTGGTCACGGGACTAGATGTGGAGCTTATTAAAATCCACACGACAGGGTCCTTGCCGGGTTTAGAGAGTTTTGATCTGATTAATGATGTAGGGACTTTCATGCCGCGCGTGGGTTTAAATGCTCCCTTTAAAGTACATGAACTGGTTGCATTGACCGCATTTCCCTATGTAGGCGCAACCTATGAAACTGTTTCTGGCGAAGTGGCAATTGACCCCATGGGACCTCCCACGAAAAGAACGTCACCCATTTCACAAAAGTCTGGTTATGCATCTGCCGGTTTAAATCTCACGGTAAATGTTGCACACTTTTTTGAAATACAGGGAAAATACCTGGGCGGATTAAAAAGCGAAGGAAGACTCGATTCTTTCGGAATTCTTGCGAATGTTTTTGTCTCAAGAACGCTCGCCATTTCTTACAGATTTAAACACGTAGAATTCCCAAACCGCTCAAACGAGTACCACCTCATCGGTCTCGCCGCCGTTCTTTAATAAATACTTTTTATAAGTAGTAGTGAAATTGGAACCAGGCGAAGTCGTAAAAAGTAGAATACAGTGCATCGGTCTTTCGCTTTTGGTAAGTCAGGCCCACTTCCACATGGGGGATTGGGTAATATTGCAGCCCCAACCCATACGCCTGTGATTGCGACAAATCGTTGTTGAAGTTGGATTTGGAATATTCTTGCGTCAGTGTAACGTGAGTACCCTTATAAAATTCGTAACCCAACTTTGTATAGTTCACGATTCCCGAAGTTCCGGATATCGTCGCAGTAGAAGTATTTTGGTAGTCCACTTCTTCCAGTAAATAAAAGTGCGGGGAAAAGGCGATGATAAAATACGGCCCAGCAAGATGTCTTTTGATCTCATTGTCATTCTTGCCGTAATAATAACCTAGACCCACTTTAGAACTCTTAAACAAATTCAGTGAGGCCCGAAGCGCGACTCCCGTGTCTTTGTGTAGATCTTTATTCTCAGGACGTCCAAAAACGCCCGTCAAAAACACATCAAAGTCATCGTTAGAATAAGAAGCTTCCAGATTATACGTTTCACTTCCTTCGTCCCAACCCAAATTTCTACGGGTGGTAATCATGTGATCAGGAGTATTGATTCCGTAAGCCGTTAAAAACTTTCCGCCACGTAAAGTAATATTGTCATTCGCATTCCACATTACGTAATGTCTGCGGCTGATAAACGCACTTCCCGTATAGTTGTAACTATCTTCTTCTTGCACTCCTGCAGTAGCCACAACCGTAAAGTTTTTTACAAAGGCAGCAAGTTCCGCATCCGCCTGCATGAAAATGAACCGTGCTTTTTCGACGGTAGGAGTGTTGGAATAAGTTTCTGCCCATCTCACATCGCCGCCCACTCCCAACCACTCAGGCGTATTTACAAATCCATGCATGAAGCCAGCTTGTTTTTCAGATCCAAACTGACTTAAAAGTTCTGAGGAAAGTGTGCGCCCATAGCCCGTGAGCATTCCGCCCCCATTGGGACTGACATGACAGGCAGTACAACTGGTGTAGTTGTGTCTGATCATCTCAGGGTAGCCAAAGCCGATGGAGGAAAATAAAACGATTAAGAGACTAAAGAACTTCAGTTGTTTCTGCCAGTACATGGATGTCCTCTTTCATGGTGATGCCCATAAACTTGGGCACTTCAATGTTGAAGTCAGAGAGTTTTACAAAGAAATCTAAAGAAAGCTTGTTGTCATTCACAGTCGTTTTTCCCGTGATGGGTTTTTTGACTCCATGCAATTGGATGAAACCTGTAAAAGAAGCTTCTTCTCCCATTTTGTATTTCGTCGTAGAAATGTCGAGTACAACAAGCGGAAATTTTTCTGTTTGCAGATATTTTTCATGCATGTGTTGGTTACGCATGTTGATGCCCGTATCCAGATTTTTTAGACTGACTTCGAAATGTCCGCTGAGATCATTTGGGTTTAGTTCGTATGTCCCCTTCACTGTTCGGGGTTCCTTATAATTATTTGCTTCCCCAACGATACGCACTCCTCCCGGACTAGCCGTCGTGTTGAAAGAGACATGTGCTTTGTCTTTTACTTCGATGGTTTTTGCAAAAAGGGGTGTAAGAAAAATCAGTGAAGTCAAAAATACTTTAATCATCTGCCGCTCCATTCAGTATCCATTGTCTTACAGCATTTTTTTGTTCAGCCGTCAGCTTTTCATTCCCGGGAGGCATTTTATCGGATTCAAGTGTTAATACCAAACCACTTCTTTGCGGTTCTTTAGGAACGATCGGAGAATACTTTAGCCCGATAGAGTCGTTTAGCTCCCGGTAGTTTGCAAAGTTTACTTCCCCCGCGGCTTTTTGAAAGTTGTGACAGTTCAAACACTTCACAGAAAAAATTGTTTTATTTAGTGCACTGAATTTAGGTTCTGGAGCGGGAACGGGAGCAGGCGAAGCTGTCGCAAGCGGGGAAGAAGAGGGGACAGGACTTACTTCTGCTTCCGGGCCAATCTCTTTGTTTCTTTCGTAATTGCAGCCCACTAATCCACATAAAATGGATAGGTAGATCCCCAGTTTTTGGAGGCTGTTTCTCATGACGCAGCAGCCTAGCAAGGGGGGATGCAATTGAAAAGGAGGTTCCTTTTAGAGACTGGTTCCAAAATGGACCAGGATTTTAGGCTGCATTTGTGCCTAAAAAATTTGGCATAAAGGTTGCTCATGGGGAGGGTAATCGCCGCTTATGGCAGAAGATTTTTTAGGAGAATTTATATGAGTAAAGCAATCTTGGTAGCAATTCTGGCAATTACAAGCTCAGCATTTGCGATTTACATCCCCGGTTTTGAACGCCCTGTTTATCAGGCAGATTTGAAGTTACAAGAGTCCAGTAATCCCAATCCAAACAATTCCGAGTTTTCTCTGACTCTAAATCAAAGAGATGATTCCGCTAACCCAACTTCCATGAGTTTGACTGAAAAAAAGGTCATTTACTGTGTGAAAGCACCTTGCCCACGCCCACAAACAATCAGCAATTACAAAATTGTTACGGTAACGAAAGTAGGATGCGGAACAGTGGAATATACAGCGCAAGAAGACGTGAACCACACAGAAGGCAGCACAATTGTTCTTGTCGATCACACAAAAAGAATTTGCAGAGACTTACAACCCTATAAATGGATTGTGAAGCAGTCTGGTTTTAAATTTCACCGCACTTTTGTTGGTAACCCAACAGCAGTTTACTCCATCATGACGATGGGCGGTCTAAACTAGTTTTTCTAGCCGCGGTTCTAAACCAACGTCTCTTACTCAAGAGGCTTTAAGATGAACCGCAGCCATCTTCCCCCAAAATCCCTGTTCTCCCGGGGGGCGTGAGGCTATCAAAATAGCTTTACTCCTCCCGGGAGATTTTCTTATTTCAGGCCTGACGCAAGCAGCTATCCCCGCTTTTAAAACTACCCCGCATCTTGTAGACTTATAGGTACTTCTTCGAAAGCTTCACCACACATTTTAAGGGGAAACATGGCAGCACCTCTAAACCATTTGATTGAGTTGTACCGTGACCTATTACTTGCGCGCGAGTGCGAAGAACGCATTCGCAAAGACTATTATTCTGACGAAATGAAAACCCCCGTGCACTTAAGCATCGGGGCTGAGGGAATTGCCGTTGGTGTCTGTCAGGGACTTCCCAAAACAACCTCTTATTTTGCGACCTATAGAAATCACGCGATTTATCTTGCGGCCTCCCACGATACAGACGGTTTTTTTGCAGAACTTTATGGCAAAGCAACCGGGTGTGGAAAGGGCAAAGCAGGCTCCATGCATTTGACTGCTCCCGACAAGGGATTAGTTGCGACTTCTGCCGTTGTCGCAACCACAATTCCACTCGCTGTAGGTTCAGCCCTTGCGCAAAAATACCAGGGCAAGTCAGATGTCTCATGTGTGTTTTTTGGTGATGGCGCAACAGAAGAAGGCGTATTTTGGGAGAGTTTAAATTTTGCTTCTCTACATAAGCTTCCTGTTCTTTTTGTCTGTGAAGACAACGAACTTGCCATACACAGTCATAAAAAGGACAGAACTGCTCACCCAACACTCAAACCGATTGTAGAAGGCTTTGGCATCCGTTACGCGACTGTGCCGGGATGGGAAGCAGATGAGATCAAAGAGACGACGTTAAAACTTGCTGAAGCAATGAAGACGCAAGGCGGACCCGCCTTTTTATTTGTTCCGTATTTCCGCTTTTTGGAACACGTAGGAACCAACGAAGATTTTAAAGCTGGTTACCGCACTAAACCGGATAGAGCACATGATGAAATGGATCCAGTACTAAGGCTGGAAAAAAAGCTGCTTGAAAAAGGGGCGACTCCACAAACGCTTGCTGATTGCAAAACCGCAGTCCTTAAAAAAATCGATGCTTCAGTCGAGTTTGCAAAAAAATCTCCTTTTCCGGCAGCGACAGAACTTTTTACCGATGTTTACGCTGAGCCACTAAACACAATGGATAGCGAAACAAGATCTCAATTTTTCCCCGGTGAACGGAGCATCACATGAGTCAACAGATGATTACATTCCGACAAGCTTTGGCAGATGCGCAAACAGATGCGATGACAGCAGATCCCAATGTTTTTATCTTTGGGCTGGATGTTCCCGATCACAAAAGTATTTTAGGAAGCACCAAAGGATTGCTCGAAAAATTCGGCAAAAAGCGATGCTTCGGGACTCCGCTATCCGAAGATGCGATGACAGGTGTGGCACTGGGTGCTGCAATCTCTGGTCTGCGTCCCATTCACGTCCATATTCGTACAGACTTCATGTTGTTGGGAATGAACCAGATAGCTAATATGGTTTCTTCTCTTCGCTATATGACGGGTGGGAAATTAAAAGTACCGATGGTCATCCGCGCTATTATCGGAAGAGGGTGGGGACAATCCGCTCAACATAGTAAATCCATGCATGGTGTTTTTTCACACTTTCCGGGTTTAAAAGTAGTAATGCCGACATCACCCCAAGATGCGTATAGTTTGATGAGAACTTCTGTCGAAGATGACAACCCGGTTTTATTTTTAGAGCACCGTTGGTTGTACGACATCGTGGGCGAAGTTTCCAAAACAGAAAAAGCGCCGTTAGGTGAAGCGAAAGTTAGACGCACGGGAAATGATATTACTATTGTCTCCACTTCCTGGATGACTATCGAAGCGATGAAAGCAGCAGATGTGCTTCAAAAACACGGTGTAAATGTGGAAGTAGTCGATGTGCGATCGATTGCTCCCTTAGATTCTAAAACCATTTTGGATTCTGTACGTAAAACAGGCCGTTGCATTGTGGCAGACTATGATTGGATCTATTGTGGTTTCTCTGCAGAAGTGGCAGCGCAGATTTCTAAGGAATGTTTTGGTAAATTAAAATCTCCTGTTGAACGTATGGGCTTTCAACCCGTCCCTTGTCCTGCAACAAGACCGTTAGAAAATCTCTTTTACCCGGCAGCTCCTGGAATTATCCGCGCTGTGGAAAAAATGCTGGGTCTAAAAACTTCCGATATCTCCAAAGAAACATTCTACTCATACGAAGAGTCCTTCAAGGGCCCGTTCTAGTCTGAGAAGTATAGGAACTATCACGCTTGCAGTTGCAATGCGCCTCAGCGCCAATCAGGCATCAGATTAATTCTTATATTAGATGTATTGTCGAAAGTATTATCCCCTTGAGATTCAAAACTACTTGCGTGAATGTTTGATTCTGCCATCATTTTTTCAAGTCTTTTCATGGTGTCGCCGTTACCAAGTCTAGAAAACTCTGCAGTAAATCGCAGTTTGGGAAACACTTCTTTTTCCATTGCGTAATGCGAGTAAGCCAGTTTTGAATCCAGTTTCGATGAAAGGGTGGATGCGAAGAAGTTTGCAACATCCCCAGCCTGAAGTAATTTCTGCGTGTAATTTAACCTAGCTACTGCGTTTGTGGGCACAGCTTTTCCTTTTTCTGTCCAAGGATTCATGATCTTGATAAACAGAGTACCGTTTTCTGGATTAAAACCTGTAATGCCATTGATCCCTCTGTCTTTTAAATCACTTTTTATGACTTCAGCACTGTTGTACGATGAAGGACTTAATTTCAAATTTAAGAAAACACCTTCGTCTTTGATCATACCCAAATTTACCTTGCTCGATTCATCACCATGAGTAATGCGGTATTGGTTCAACGCTTCAGCAGCAATCGCTACTTCATTTGCTAGCGCTGGAAATTGCTTTGTATAGCCTGTCATGATGTTTCTATCGCCACCTGGATCCATGAGAGGTGGAGGCGCAATGTACCTACTGCCATGGCCCAAACGAATGGCTTCGAAACTTCCTGGTGAATTACCTCCGTGGTTACTGCCGGTATTTATCCCACCGTTGCGGCCAGCAAAATTTCTTCCGCCTCCGGGATAGTTGTTTGTGGTTACATGGTTTACGTAACCGGCTAAATCTGGCGAGCCTCCAGTAACACTACGTTTGGCATCAGCAATTTGGTCGCGCATAAATTGTGCTGACTCAACGGAAGTTTGATTTCCGAAGTCACGTATCGATTCGAGATTAGATTTTAAGTCTTCGTCTTTTTCAACTTTAGTACCGTCTACCACTTTCATGAATCTTTCCCAGATTCGATTGACAAAGCTGTCGATTTTCGGGTCTCTCTCCACAGAAAAACCATTGATACTAAACAGTGTGATAAAGACTGCGATTTTATATTTTTTATAGTTCATAATCCCGCCCAATTAAAAGTTATGTGAGAGACTTAGTGGCTAATGCCTGGATCGGATGGTTGGCTTTTAATACGCTCCACACCGTCTCCATAGATAACGCGATTGGCATTTTTAGTTTTATATTCGAGAATGCCTTTAAAATGCTTCTTCACAAGTTCTACTGGAACATGTGCAACATTTGTTTCGTAATCAGTGAAGGGAAGTCCCCAGCAGATAATCCCCGTGAATGGGCCAGAGTCTTTAAAGGATAGTGCACCACGTGCTACACGTACCGTGCGGTAGCTAGCTTCAAAGTCACTTTTTTTATCGTTACCTGACAAGGAGCCTTCGCCAGATACTCCTTTTTCTTTACGAGTCCAAACCGTGTTCAAAACCGCAGCGGTATTCCATGTACCGTTTACTTCGTTTTTCACGTTTAATTTCATGCTTTCTGAGACTTCATAGGATTGTTCCTGCTTGTTCATGAAAAGGCAGCACGAGTTTGCGATATTATATTTTTCCATCTGTGGATGAGTGATCTCTTTGCCATCTTGATAGCAAAGTTCTCCACGGTTGGGTGGTACTGTAAATCCGTTTTTAACTGCGATATTGAAGAAATCAGGTTCCTTAATGTCTTTGATGCTTCTATTATCGTAATCCAGATTAGTTTTCTCAGTGCTTCTTTTTTCCGCAAAAGAAGTGACAGAGAGTAAAAGTAAACAGAATGAAAATATCTTTATAGAACGATTCATACAACTACCTCATAAAAATAAAAAGTACGTATTTAACAATTGCAGAAGTAGTGCCAGCTAAGTTTACTGCGTAACTCTACGATTGAAGATAAAAATATTTAAGCGTTAGCGATTGTAAGATTTGGATGCAGTTGATTGCTTTAGCAAAACTACGAAGCGCGTTCAAAATCCTTTACTTACCGCGTTTGTTGTCTTGTATCTGTTTTGTGAACGTCTAAGGGATAGAAAATTTGTAACCAATAAACAGCAAGAATACAGCTGTATTTGCGAGCAGGCTTTATTGTTGCAACATAATAGTCAGAATGAAAATTATTACATCATTAGCGCTTCTATCGAGTATTTTGTTTGGGTGGTTACAGGGCGATATAGCAGTAAAAGATATTCCAGAACAAAGCTGCATGCTGATAATGCGTGAAAAAGGCCAGCCCGTATCTACTCCATTAAACGATGTAAAATACCAGGTGTGTTCCGCTACTATCATCGGAAAGACTCAGCTTCTTACATCAGCTCATTGTTTTTTAATGGCAGAGGTTGAGACACCAGTACTCAGATGTCCTGGGATGGATCAAGTAAGAATCAAGAAAAAGCAATTGTCTAATTTATTCTCATTCTCAGCGAATAAAAAAATCATGTGCGCACAGAATCCGTACGATTTGGCCGTTGTGGAAGTGGAAAAGGAATTACCCCATCAACCCATCCGACTGCCGATATCTGAAAAAGAGGCTAACAATATTCTAAAGAGTAACCCTTCTTGCAGAGTTTTTGGCTGGGGAAAGAATAAGCAGGGAATGTATGGAGAGAGTAACGGAGCAAGCTTCAAACCAAGTCCCTGGCCTGCTTCAAATGGTTCATGGGTGAACCAGTGCGGAGTGATGCAAATTCCAGGTGCTCCTGTGATTCAAATAGGGGACTCTGGAGGAGCCACTATCTGTACGACAGCAAATGGCGAGTCTGTACTACTCGGTGTAACTTCTAGTCAAGGTAAAGCAGTATACGTCGGATCACGTTTAGAAGAGATAAAAAGTTTGCAACAGAAGTTAAATCAAGACGTCTCTTATGAACGAAATATACCTCACTCATTGCACCGCTGAAATTTATTAATATTGCAGCTTATGGAATAATGGCTTCTCAGTTTTTATAACGTAGGCGTTTAATAACTGAGAAAATCTCCCTCTTGCATTAAGTAGGAAACTTTAGAAGGGTTAAAAGTTACATAGCCAGCAATAGTTACGCTTTGGATGGATTTTTCAGCGGCAGCTTTCAAGCTTTTTTCAGTTTCTAAATTACTCAGTTCAAATGCAAGACGAAGGTGATTAAGTGCCAGTTTTTTAGAGAAAACATTCATTGCGTGAATTCTTCCGATGAAATACTGAGCTACGTTCGCTAAATGTTTGTCGTACATCGTTGTCACCTTTTCAAGGTTCGAAAGTGCGTCGTTGGTTTTATTTTGCTTCAACTGAAATACAGCAAGTGTCATGTAATAGTGGGGATTTGAAGTGTCTGCTCTCAGGGCTTCCAACATTAATTGTTCTGCCTCTTTTGTATTCATGTCGATTTCATAAGCGATTTTTGCAGCGATAAACTTCTTCTCTGCGCGCGCTTTGGCTGGGTGCTCTGTGACATAGCTTTTAGAGCTAATAATCTGCGATCCACTTTCTGAGAAAGTGTCTGCGTTAAATAGGTCAGGGGACGGGAGTTCGATATACTCGTTTTGAGAAACTGGCGCCATTCCGTTTGCCATGTATAGTTTATTTTGGCCCGCATCAAAAATTGCACTTGTCATCGTCGTATGCACACTTACTGTGTTGCCCACACCTCTTATAGTTTTATGATAGGGATCCCACTTGTCCGAAAGAATATCTGCCGAGGTTTGCGTTGAGACTATATCTGTACTGTTAATCATTTCATTGATTCTGTCCATTCTTGCATGACTGTCTTCGTAAATGGCGTGATTAGAGAAAAAATTATAAGGCTCAAGTTGTGGAGTTTCATAGTGGTTTGTTTGGATATGAAAGTCACCGCTACTGTTGCGTATTCCCATATGGTTATGGCTAAACTCAATGCTTGCGGCTTTGCGCTCTTTGGTACTTGCTAATAGATAAATCCAGCCTGAGCCAGGCCGAAATGAACTGAGAATTTCGACTGCTTCGTCAAAATTTTTTGCACGCTTGATGACTTCTTGCCCCGCTATAAACATGGGAAGCGAATCAGCGCTGACGTCTTTAGTCGGAATCAAGTGAACACCAAGATAAATTCCTGATTCATTGTAACCTAAGATTCCGCTCAAATGCACACCTGCCGATCCCAATGCTAAATATTTTTGCCCACCATCGGTAGGTTGAAAATAAACTGCCGTTGGGTACTTATCGTAGTATCCGTTCAGTCCGAAGTCGGTGTTTCTACCGATAATCATACTGCCGTCTTTAGTTTTGCTGTTCCAGACGGCAAAAGCACTACACGCGTTGCCGTTAGGTCTCGATAACAATCCCCCTTGCGATAATTTCCCGTATAGGACCATTACAGACTCAGGAGCAAGCATTCCATAAACTACCTGCTCGGTACTTAGCCCGCTAGCTTCCGAGAGTCCCCAAGCATCATGTTGAAGGCCTGCAAAAATATCAGGGTATGCGCTTTGCATTGTGTTCACCATTTTATCGGGAACAAGTTCGTAGAGTTTTGTAATAATCCACTCGGAAATCACCGGTATGTTTGGCAGTGTCGTTTTTACCGAGTTCCCCAGCATTTGAGCCGCTTTGGGTATAGAGCCATTTCTAATCTCTTCTGCCAAAAGCCTTCCATGTTGGAAAGCCATTTCAAAACGGTCTCCCTTTAAAGAAAGTACGCGAATTCCATTTCTTTCAAACAACCGGCCGTTGTGAAAGGAAAGACTGCCGTCTGGGAGAGTTTGCGTCTGCATCTCATACAAGGAAGCATATTTTTGCTTCACGGCATCAGGAATTTGAAGCATAGGAGGTAAGGCGTAGGAGATAAGAGTTGTGAAAAAAGTGTATAGAAAGACAAATTTAGTCATATTCGCTCCAATAATTAAGTATATAAATAACGCTTCTTATCGTCACTCTCAAATATTTCAAATAATAAGGTTTATCTTCACTAAAGCCGTTTGACAGTTGTAAGCGCAAAGACAAGAATTTCGTATGCATTTTTTGTTTTTATTGTTTTGTTTCACGAGCACAGTTGTTTTTTCCCTGCCTGAACATTGCCCGAAGGGATTCCTGAAACGTAATGGGCGCTGTTTTTATACTTCTTCATATTTAACTCAAAAAAGTTCTCACGGACTAAAAAAGGGGATTAATTTATTACAAGACGGTTTTTACCCAAAGGAAATTGAATTAGGAAAAATTCTCTTTTTCGACCCTGTTTTATCTAAACAAGGTGATTTAAGTTGTGCCCACTGCCATTCTCCATCTAAAGGCTTTTCAGATGGCTTAAAGACAAGTCGCGGCAAAGTCGTTTTGTCTCGGTCGGCTCCAACACTATGGAATGTTGCTTTCTTAGAGAACTTTTTTTGGGATGGCAGGTCTAAAACGTTAGAAAATCAGTTGGCTGGGCCACTTTTTTCAGAAAATGAAATGGGTAATACGCCCGTCTTGCTTGAAAAGTCCTTAAACGAGATTGATACATATCGAAAGTTTTTTTACGAGGTCTACCGAATAAAAAAAATTACTTATCCCTTTGTCGCAAGGGCTCTTGCAACTTTCGAACGAACACTTGTTTCCCTTAATAGCAGATATGATCAATTTGTCTGGGGAAAAACGGACGCTTTATCTCCCCTTGAAGTGGAAGGACACAATCTCTTCCGGTCGTTTGTTACCCGTTGTACAGAATGCCATACGCCACCGCTGATGACTAATTCACAGATGGCTAATATCGGTATTCCCTTACAGGGAGAAGAGGCAAAGGATATAGGTTTAGAAGGAATAACGAGTGAGAAAAGACACCGCTATTTTTTTAAAGTGCCAACTTTGAGAAATATCACGCGTACCGCTCCTTATATGCATACTGGAGTATTTTCGAACTTATACGATGTTGTACAATTTTATAATGCAGGTGGAGGAAGGGTTGAGGGCGGAAGCTCCAGTCCTTTTATTCACTGGCATATTCGAAAAATTGGTTTGACGACGCAGGAAGAAAACCAACTAGTCGCTTTTTTAGGTTCATTAGAAGATGAATCGAACGCACCCGAGATCCCTTTAACAGTACCTTCTGGACTTAAACCAATAACAAAAGAGGAGTTGCCATGAAATATTTTTTCCTACTAATTGCTTTTAACCTATCCGCATATTCGGCTGTAAGAATAGTGAAGTCCGGTGCATCGATACAAGCGCAGATTGAAAAGGCAATGCCAGGTGACACAATTGAAGTATATCCTGGCACTTACAATGAACTTGTCATCGTGGATAAAGAAAACATCAAACTGCTTGGAAAAAAAGTGAATGGGGAGTGGCCCATCCTTGATGGCGAGAATAAAAAGAACGATGGCATTATCGCGAGCGGCTCACATTTCGAAGCTGCAAATTTTCTCATTCGCAATTTCAAAGGCAATGGGATTACAACACAAGGGGCAGATTATGTTTATCTACACGATCTGGTAGTCGAGAACACGGGGCTATACGGGATTTACCCAACGCGAGGTAGTTTTATCACAATTGAAGATACCGTTACGAGTCGAATCTCGGATGCCGGAATTTATATTGGTATGTGCAGCCATACCGAAGTGCGCCGCAATGAGGTGTTTGCAAACGTTGGCGGAATTGAAGTGGAAAACTCAGAACAAGTAATTGTCGAAGACAACAACGCACACGACAATACGGGGGGGATCTTGGCTTTTACTTTGCCCGGCCTACCAGTTAAAAAAAGCGATGGTGTAATCATTCGAAACAATATTGTGCAAAACAACAACTTAGCGAATTTCGGCGCACCCTCTTCAACCGTAGGGACTCTGCCAGCAGGAAGTGGAATTGTCGTTTTAGCGGGCACGAATGTACAAATCGAAAATAATATAATCCGTAACAATGTGACTGGAGGAATCATCTTAAGTGATATGAGTTTTGTCGAACAAACCAACGCGCCAGATCCAGAAGTAGATCCTAAATATAAGGGAGTAAAAATTTTGAAGAATTTTTATTATGACAACGGAAATGCTCCGCAAGGTAAAATGGTAAAGCTTTTACTTGCTGCTAAACATTTAACTCTTTCCAGTGGAGATATTTTGACCAATGGCGAGGGGGTAAATAATTGCCTGGTAAAAGACTCTGGAGCCAAAGTCATTGGGATTAAGTCTTTTCATGAATGTAAGACAGGCGAGACGACTTATGGAGTAAAAACTGTTCTAGAGAAAAAAGAATTAACCTCAATACAAAAAGGCCGTTCGCGCGATTTGGGAACAATGGTATACGAAAATGTTTGCTCAGGTTGCCATGCTGCCAAGATCACACTGATTGGCCCTCCATTAAAGGAACTCAAACAGAAATATCATGGAAATCCGAGAGGGATTGTGGAGTTCGCATATGCTCCTTCAAAAGTACGATCCAAGTACCCGGCTATGCCACCGCAAAATTACCTTAGTAAGGAGAAACTACAGGCGGTTGCGGAATATATTTTGAAAGCGAATCTGAATTAGAATTATATCCCTCTACAAGTACCGTTTGCCCCATTCTTGTACTATCCGTAGCCCAGCTGAATACACCTTATCCAGCTGTATAAAGATTAGACACAAAAAGTCCTGTCTAGACAGATGTTTAGCCTGAAGACAAGTGGCATACGCGTTGCACTTGTTAAGTGTACACACTATTTGACGCTTAACTTGACGCTATTTGGAGACCACATGAAGAAACTCTTTGGATATTTGTTTTCTATTACAACGTTTCTCTTTTTATTTGGTTGTGGAAAATCTACTTCTATCAAGCCAACAGCGAAAGCTTCATCGGTAGTCCAGGGCTTACCCCAACCTACATTTATTCCTGAAGACACAACTACGAATACACCTGCTCAATATAAGTTTGGCGTAGGTGGTAAAGTATTAAAAGATTCTGTAGCTGTTTCAGGCGCAGAAATCGAAGTAACTTTTGCGGTGCTTGGTTCTGCAAATGCTAGCTACAAAACAAACAGCATCACAGATGGTTCTTTCTCCATGGATTTCAACGCAGTCACAACGGTAGACAATACCACTGCAAAAATTTGCGTAAGAGCTTCTAATCTTCAGGAAAACTGCCAGAACTTTACATTACAAAAAGGAATCAGAGTAACTTTCCCAGAAATCAAGATGTCCGCACTCACTTCAGTGAATGCCTCTTCAGCCGATGTTTTCGGACTGAGTGGAATAGTGAAGGGCACATCTTCCGCAGTTGTCGGAGCAGAAGTTTCTGTAAGCGTACCTGTTACAGGTTCTTCAACAGCACTTAATTATGTCGCTACTTCTGTAGCTGATGGCAAATTTACGATGGAATTCGGAGCTGCTGGTATTAATGATGGAACAATTGCTACAGTTGTTGTGAAAGCTTCTGGTTATATCAGCGCTAGCACAACAGTTACTTTGTTAAAGGGTAAAAACATTCAGTTAGGATCAGTTGCTTTGACTGCTGGAACAAATGCCACAAAAACATGGACGTTTACTGGCGCAGTGACGATTGGTCTTACTACCGTTATTCCATTCAATGTTAATTCACTTGTTAAAGTAACTTTTAAAAATGATGCGTCCAAAAATTTTACGATTCCTTTAGCTGCTGACGGCACTTACAAAAAAGAAGTTGTTGCTGGTGCAGCGGACAGTGCAAGAGTATGTTTCTATCCTGATGCAGTGTTAGGTCTTGATATTCCAAACTGCGTGGATAAAGATTTGGCTGCAAACAGTGATGTACAAGTGCCTATCGGATTCTCCATGGGCAGCATTTTTTACTCCTGCGACCAATATGCAAGTTCTGACAGCGTAGTGTATGGACAATCCATCCAAGTTGCTACGCATTTTAAAACAAGCTTACTCGATGCGAGCAGATACCTTGTCACTCTGGAAAGCAAACAAGCTGATGGTACAGCTGCCGTTTCGACAGCAACATCCGATGTTCTTAAATATGATTGGAAATTTAACGTAGTAGGTAACGCTTGGGTTCGTTACACAATCAAAGACAAGCAAAGCAATGCTTCGATTGTCTGTAGCGAAAAAACGATTAAAGTAACGCTTCCTGAAGCAGGACTTCAAGCTCGTTACTACGATTTTAATTACCCTTCCAAAATTGCCAATTTAAATCCGGATACAGCGCCGATGGCAAACCAAGGAACGATCTATTCCATCAATTTCAAAGATACTGCTCCTAACGGTTTACATAGACATGACGAATGGGCAATGAGCATTGACGGTTATATCAAGATCGATGTGGAAGGTTCTTATACTTTCAACAAACTGTCTGACGATGGTATTCAGGTTTTCTTGGATGACAGTTCGTTGATGTTGCACGACGGGTATTATGGAGACAGCGTATTGCCAGGTACCTGGTTTGCAACAAACAACTTGGCTCATCCTTCCAATAATGGTGTGACAAGATATTTGAAACCTGGTCTGCATAAGATCAGAGCCAAATTTATGCAAGGTGGTGGTGGATACACATTTATCATGTACTGGAAAAAAGCAGGCAGCACTTCTTTCGAAGTTATCCCAGCTTCTGCTTTCTACCGTAGCGACAAGTAATAGTGAATAGCGTCAGTTAAGAACAAGAAAGCCGCGGTCTATGAAGACCGCGGCTTTTTTTATTCTGTAAAATGCTTACTTTTATTTAGGGTTTTGAAAACGTAGGCGCCGTTACGCTCACAACGTCGTTTGCTGTGTAAGTAGCAAGATCATTTGTAAGAGTTGTTCTAGCACCATTCAAAGAACTTGGTGTTGCTGCAGTGACCGTCCATGTAGCCGTTGCATTGCAGTTAGGTGCAGGCGCAAAATAAATTTTGTTCGTGGAGGCTTCAAAGACTCCAGAAGTATTTTGCGTTAGCACCTGCTTTTGCAATTTGCCAGATTGTGCAGTACCGCCAGAAAGACCTTGCAACCAGTCGCAGTACATTTTTGTACCCCAGATGCTACTTCCACCAGCACTTGTGGTCGTAAGTGAAGCAATGTCACTTCCGAACCCAAAGTATGCAACGCCCGTCAATGCGCCTTCTGTACCTGCAGGTACATTGATGGAGAATGTTCTTGTTGCGCCATCTGCTTGGCCTGCTTGCCATGCATAATGTACAGTTCCTAAGTTAGTTGTAGGGTTGTACTTTGCAAGCATTACATGACCGTCTTCACCGAAGGCTGTGGTTTTTGTGAAATCCACTTGTCCGGTTGTCGCATTGAAGAAGTCTTCACTAGCAGTCGCTCTGTTTGCAGCTGCTTTTAACAAGAAGGTATAAGTTCCGGCATCTACAGAGTAGACCATGGACAAACCTTTTTGGTCTCCTGCACCACCCATTGTTGCTGTGTGGGGAAGTAACGCCTGAACCAACCCTTTGTTTTTCGTATTGTCCGCATTTTGTGGTGTGTGCCAGATGTAGATCTTGATGTCTTTTCCACTGCTGGTTTCCGTTCCAAGAATGGTTGTCTTGTAAACTGCATTACCATCGGTGTCGTTATCCAGTCTTTGTAGTTTTGCAGAAGTAACTGTTACTCCTGTGATGGTACCGAGATCTGTTTTTCCATCGAGTTCTCCGCCTATTGCTGGCAAGCTTTTTCCTGCCTTGTACTCAGCAGTTATTAGCGCAGCTTGGAAAGTTAGGATCTTGTTCATCAAGTCAGGATACCCGCCCATCAAAGCTTTAAGCTCGGCAACAGAGCAAGCTGTGGTGTCTGTTGTGCCGTCTGCAGTTGCAGATGCAATTCCTAAGTCACCTGTAGGGCGATTGACTGTTGCACCACCGGGTGTACGTGCATCGTCTGTCCAACCTGGACCATAGCAACTTGCACGGTAGTCTACTTTACCTGTTGTAAAGCTTGCGAGATCAGCAGTAATTTGCGCTGCTGTTTTGCTACCATCCAAATCGGCAACAGCTTTTGTTACTACTACGTCTGGATCTTTTGCTGCGTCGTTTGTCGGTGCAGTCGTTGTTTCTGCGTGAGATGTTTCGACAGTGTTCAGTCCAAAAAACTTAGCAATGAATGAAAGACCAGCAAATTGCAATGAACTGTAAAGAACTCCGTATTTTTTAAAGTTAAGCGCGTTGCTCGAACTTGTTGTTGCAGCTGGGTTAGCTACACGGATTGTGGATGCAGACACTGCAAGTGGGTTAGTAGATGATGGATTTGTGTCTGGGGATGCAGAAGAAGACGATGTGGAACTTCCGCAGCCGTTTAATAGGGCAAGTATAATGCCCAGGGTTGTTACTGTTGAAATTAAGTACTTCACGTAGATACCTCCAAAAAGAGTGTTTTAGTTACGCACTCTTTTCGGACGCAAATACATATTAAATTAAAAAATTTTTATTAAATTAGGTAAAGCAGCGCGGCAATTACTTGGCGCCAGTTTCACTCATTGGATAAAAAGGATGTACGCGGTAGATCTTTTCTACGAGCTTTTTCACTTCGTTTGGATCTTTTGCTTTTTGAATTCTTTTCTTTAATTTCGCAATCTTTGCTCTGCGGCGTCTTTTGCGTGAAATTTCTTCGTTTCTGGTAACTCGACCCATTTAAAATCCTCCATCTAATTGAGAAGGGCCATTGTACAGATTTTTTTTTAAACGCAAAGCGCTGAAATTGACTTTGTGCATAAAACTAGTGGGCGAGAGAGCCCCCTCTCTCGCCCGGTTGTTCTTTAGGATAGGGAGTCGTCAGATTCAACTTCCATTAGATATTCAAATTGCACGCGGTCCAGTGTTCCAGTTTCTTCCAAGATTGATTCGATAATTTGTTCCATACAGTTCCTCCGACATACCTATATTGCGAAAGGCGTGCCGCATTTTTCGTGCGTGAGGTGAGGCGTAGTGTTTAAGAAGTGGGATTAGGAAAGGAGAGCTAGTCTCGAAACTAAGAATACCGGAAAGAGAGAGTTAGATCTGGGTAGGAAAGCAGTAAAACCCATAATTTCCTGCTATTTACTGCATCTAATGTAGTGGAAAAACCGAGTTTACCAAGCAAATTATTTAATTCTCTAAACTTGGAATCTTCGTTTTCAAGTTCCACCTCATCCCAATTGCAAGATTCCATTTTTCTTCGGTGATTGAGAAGCATTTCTACTTCATGCCTCTTGGAAACATAGGTTCCCAGCGGCGTTAACCCAAAAGAAATGTGGGCATCTTCCAGCGGAGCGCCGTGCTTGGTCCAGCGGCTAATTTGCTCTTCTAAAGGAGGAAAACCTGAAAGCGTATAGGCATCGAAAAGGTAGTCATAAATCGGGTTAACCCCATATTTTGAGGGATAAGGCCTAAAATGAGGTGAGGGAAGGTGGGATCTCCCCTGATTTCCCATCAGGTTTGTTAGAGGTTCGGTTTGAGAGAAACCGGGGATAAGCATGCGTTTTTCTTCTTCCAATTTTTCTGGCGAGTGAGAAAGAATGCACCGTATTTCACTTGCGGAAAGATCCAGTTGGTTTGCTTCAGTTCTTGTTTGCAAGCGAGAACCGGTAATCGCCATCCGTGCTAGCCGCATTCGGTGCTTAAAGCCCGCACCTTTTTGATTAAAATCGAGTAGCGCATGGCGATCTGATTTTTGATTGATATAGGCGCTGCCTTTTTTTCTTAAGCAAAAAATAAAATTCGATTTAAGACTTTGCCACAGATCCAGATAATGCAACCACTCACTGGGCGAGTGAGCGAGTAAGTCTAACTTTGCAGCCATCTCTTTGGGTTGACCCCAAGGGCGGTGCAAAGTGCTGCTGATCTCAAGCCCTGATGCATCGATGAGTTCGCAGATTTCTGTTCCGGTGAAGGCGCGATCGTTTGGGTGTAAAAAAGCGTCGGCGATGCCTTCGTTGTTGCGAGTATCTTCGTAACTGAAAAAAGCGTATTTAAGTGGGTGCGACTCTGGCAAGGCATCCATTAGCTTTTTTAGTCTCTGGGGCGACTTGGGGTTTGAGAGCGTTAAATTTAATAGGCGTGCGATTTCTTGAATCTGAAAGATTCTTTGGCGTCCGTAATGGGGATAGACCATGATACGGATAAAGCCGTTTGGTTTTAATTTCTTCGTAAATTCTTTGAGTGTTGTCAGTGGATCATTTACCGACATCAAAACGCCGTAGCATTCAATCCAGTCGAATGTTTCATCTGGATACGATTCGATTTGATTTAAATCTAATTTTGCAAAGTCTACATTTCTCTTTTGATGGAGAAAGCATCTTTGTTTTGCAATTTTTAAAGACGAGTCTGAAATGTCGGTCGCAAGTATCCCTGCGAGCGGGTTTGCCTGCGATAAAGTGTAGGGTTGAAATGTTCCGCACCCTGCAATCCAAATGGAAGGTGTGCGCGAGGGAGTGGCAATGCCGTTTTTTTTCGCAAGCCATTCAAAATTAATCTGCCACAGCTGTTCTTTGGGGACAGAAGCAAAGAGGGGAATATTGGGATAAGGAAAAGTCTGATAGTGCTCGGTAATTTTTGAGTCTATCTCATTTTTATCCATGAAAATATTATAACAGGATAATTTGATTACTCGTGGTGGTAATCCATTCTTTTTAAGATAGTGAATGCGCGGTAGATCTGCTCGGTAAGGACGACCCAGGCCAAATCCCCCTGCAGTGTCATTTGCGACAGGCAAATTTTTGTGTGGGGAAGTTTTTTTGTCGCATCGCTAAATCCATAAGGACCGCCAATGACAAAGACTAGCTGTTTGACACCAGGATCATTCATCCATTTTTGAATTTGCTCGGAAAATTTGAGGGAAGTGAATTCTTTTCCTTTTTCGTCTAATAAAACAAGAAGTGAGCCTTTTGCGAGCTTGGCAAAATAAGCATCTGCTTGCGATTCTTTAAGTTCGATTGCGTCAAGGGGCGTAAATATTTTCAGGCGTTTTAGGTATTCCCCTGCTAATTCAGCGGTTTCGCTTAAAGAAGGCTTTCCAATTTTTACGATACTGAGTTTCACGGTTAGAGATGGATTACTTTGTTAAACACGGCGCTTCAAGTAAAAAGTAAGCTTTGCGTATGGAAAGATGCCTTTAAACTGGTATCCTTGATCTTCATTCAAAAGGAGAACTCTAGTGAAATATGCATTATTAATCTTGATGGCTGTGCCCCTATTTGCCGGTGAAGTTGCTGCGACCGATACGCGCTCGCAGGACGATCTGGCTCAAGGCAAAATGATTCCAGTCGTAGAAAATGGCGAAACCAAGAGCTGGAAAATGGACCCTTCCACGAACGAACTAGAAAACAAAAAAATCACCAAAGTCGAAGAAGACACCTCCGACGACGAATAAGTTTAGTTACAGGTATTTACCTTAACGCCCGCGGAGATATTTTACTTGGGTGTAGGGGGGGAGCGCTCCAACCCCGAGTCGCGTCCCCCCTACACCCAAGTAAAATATCTCCGCTCGTTTTTAGTCCTGCCAATAGTGTGTGTCTCCGCTGTCAATTATTACTTTATAAGGAATGCCGTACCTATTAGACGGGGATGAGGACTCGGATTGCGTCTAGTTGCAGATCTGCGTTGTGGATTGCGGCTAGACCGAGTTGGATTTTTTCTTTGTGTAAGGCGATTTCTTTTTTTGTAATCAATGGATTGATTTTTGAAAGGGACACAAGACGGTTGTGTTCCAGTTCCAGACGCTTTTGATACTTTTCAAGCGCATTCATCACTAGAGGTTTAGCCTCTTTCTTCGCCATTTTCTCAGCCTCTTCAACAATAGGAGGTAGAATCGAACGCAGCGGCGTTACGATTTCTTCCATCCGATTCGGCGGGCATTTCGAGATAGTGAATTTTTGCTCGGGCGATAAATTCTTCATCATTCTGCCCTTTAAATCGAGCAATAAATGGATTGTCGTTGCAGGCAAATCAAAATCCGCTTCCAAATATTGTGGCGCAGTCGTTCTCACCACAAATAACAATTCGATTACCGGGCTTGCTACCTGCGCCTTTGGCACAAGTCCAATCGATGCCTTGCCGCGGTTACCGTCGAGAATGAGGGTGATCGTTCCTTGCGCTATCGGGTGATCCCAATTTAAAAATGCGAGCTCTTCTCTTTTTAATGCGACTTCACGTTCATACGTCACTGCCTGCTCGCCCTGCGCTGTTAATCCAGGGTATGTTTCTACAAAAGTCAGACTGTGTGCGACGAGTTTTTGCGTTCCCTGACTGTCCAAATCTTCTACTTCTACACCGAAGAAATCAAAGGCTTGATCCAGAAATTCTCTTAAGTCTTTTTTAGACTCAAGCTCATGGATTCTTTTTACAAGATCATTTCCCTTTTTCTCATCGAAGGAATTCAAATCGACAAGAATATCGACACTTTCTTTTAAGTGCGCCTTGATTTGTTTTACATCTTTTTGAGTTGCCGTCAGAAGCTTTGTTAGATTCTTGTGGCGTGCTTCAAAGTCTTTTGATTTTGGTAAAAAAGACTTACAAGATGCGACTAATTTTTCATTGTACGATTCTAATGCGTCTCCGCCATTCCAGGGTTCATCAAACGATCCAACGCCTTCTCCAAACCAGCGAATGACTACTTCTTCAGGGGTGTCTTCGAAGAAAGGCACGTGGATTTTGACGGTTTCTTTCTGCCCAATACGGTCTAAACGTCCCACTCGCTGTTCCATGACATCGGGGTGCAGAGGAATATCAAACAAAATCAAATGGTGCACGAACTGGAAGTTTCTGCCTTCGCCCCCAATTTCACTCGATATAAGCACTTGCGCGCCCGTGCCTTCGGCAAACCAGGCAGCCTGTCTATCACGTTCCACTACTTCCAAACCTTCGTGGAAAATCGCAGTACGCACAGAAGACTCGTCTCTTAACGCATTTTGAATATCAATTGCACGTTTGGCGCTCGAGCAGATAAGAAGTGCTTTCTCTCCCTTTAACTCAGCGAGAAAACCAGCAAGCCACTTATTGCGAGCTTTAAACCAGTGCGCTAGCGCCGGATCAGCAGTGACGCGCTCACGCCCGCAAGCCAGTCTTAAAAGCTGGTCTTCCGTAAATTTTTCAGGGTCAATTTGCGAAAGTCTTTGCTTCCATTCTTTGGGAGCCGTGATCTTATGCGTGAATAATTTTCTGTCTGGAAAACCTTTTAAGCGGCTGCGTCTGTTTCTCGTTAATACGCGGCCTGTGCCGTGTCTATCGATAAGTGCCTTGAGTAATTCATCAGGAGAGCCTTTTTCTTTGTACTTTTCCAAAGAAGCTTCGAGATCTTTTTGGCCTTTAAAGGCCACAGCCAATTCTTTAGTGAACTGAGGAGTTTTATCGCCTTTAAAAATGCCGCCTGCGAGTATTGCAGTGTCATGCATTTTTTTTGCATCTTTTTTAAATTTTTCAAAATCTGGAAAGCGTTCGTTGTCGACCAAGGTCAAAAGGCCGAATTCAGTTTCCATTCCGTGGTTTTCAGGAGTTGCCGTAAGCAGTAAGAGCCCTTTGGTGCACGCGCTTAAGACTTTCAGCATTTCCCACTGGGGATTAGGAACGTCCTTTGCCCATTGCAGATGATGGGCTTCGTCGACAATGATGAGATCCCATTCCACATCGGTTGCTTCTTCAAATTCATCTGGAAAATCGGTTAAAAAATCGAGAGAGCAAATAATTTTTTGATTCATCTCGAAAGCGGTGTGGCCTTGCGAGATTTTTTCTTGCGTGCTTCTTTCTTCATCGACCACAGCAAACATTTCATTGAAGCGTCGGTACATCTCCGCCAGCCATTGGTGCTTTAGAGATTCGGGCGTCAGAATCAAAACGCGTTCGGCTCTTCCTTGCGAACGAAGGCTTGAAAAAATAAGTCCTGCTTCAATGGTTTTTCCCAAACCCACTTCGTCTGCCAATAGGGCACGGGGAAATTCTCTGCGGGCAATTTCTCGAGCGACATAAAACTGGTGCGGCAACAAACTGACACGGGGTCCAAGTAATCCCTTTGTTTCTGGATCTGAGTGGCTTGCTTTTAGTCCCCAGGCTTTTTTTCTTAAATTAAATGCGAGTGGAGAATCCGAATGCGTTGTCAGTAACTGCGCCATGGGAGTCGAATCATGCACCACATGTTCGATTTCATATTCCCATGCTTCGACTTTGTCGCCTTTGTAACGGATAAGACCTTTTTCTTCTGTATGGCTTTTAATGACAAACGTTTCGCCGTCTTCAATTTTTGCTTTTTGTCCGGCACTGATAATAAATCTGCGCAAGGGTGCGCCTTGAGAAGCGTATCTTCTTTTGACTTCAGCTGCCGGGAAATAGATTTCGATTTGCCTACCGCCGTGTATTTCAATGACAAGCCCCAGTCCCAGTTCTGGTTCCAGCTCCGCCACGACTCGTTGGCCTTTTATCCACACATGCATATTAATATCGAGGCCGAGCTTACTGAAAAGTTTGCAATTCTTCAATGGCGGCCGGGGCAAAAAAACGCTTTATTTGTAAAATAAATCAAGGGGTTGGACGGACTTCTGGTATGGAAGTTGCTAAGTTGCTATGACGAGATGCCTACGGTATGTTTACCCGATGTCCGTACCAAGCCTTAGTTTTATTATCCCCGTTCGACACGGGAATGATGTTTTAATCAAGACAATCAATCAATTAACTTTGGCGCTCGCTCAATCGGGAAAAGAATTTGAAATCCTTTTGGTTCCAAACCACCACCCAGACGATCTCGATGACGGCACGGATGCAAAGTGTTTGGAGATTGCGAAAACCAACTCTGCCGTTCGAGTCGTTTTGCATGATGGCCCTGTCGGCAAAGGGGCTGCGCTTAAAACCGGGATGCAAAATGCGCGGGGTCAACACATTTTGTTTACCGATGCCGATTTGCCTTACCATACCGACTGCATTTCTGAGGCTTTGCAACTTTTAGACGCCGGTGCTGATTTCGTTACAGCCAACCGACGAATTGAGGGCAGTAGGTTTGTTTGTTCGGTACAAGTTTTACCGCTCGTTTACAGACGGCACCGTTATGGACTCATGTTTAATAAAGTGGCGCGAACTCTCTTCGGGTTAAAAACATTGGATACGCAGGCTGGTTTTAAAGCGTTTTCACGTAAAATGCTCGAAGCTGTGATTCGATTGCAGACTTGCTCGGGATTTTTGGCTGACGTCGAATATTTCATTATTTGCATGCAAAACGGCTTTAAGCATAAAGAAATTCCTGTGAAGTTTTATCTGTATAACGAAAAATCCACTGTGCGGTTATTTAGAGAAACAAAGAACTCTCTTACGTGGTTCAGTATTTTATTTGTCAGACGTTTAATGGGTAAATACAGACTGACAGAATCTTTTTCTCCTTCGACGGTATCTTGATAATGGCGAACACTTTTCCTTACACACGTATTACAGCAGATGATTGGGGAATGTCGCCTGCGGTAAATGAAGGTATTTTACAGCTTGTGGAAAAAGGAATCGTTAAACGAGTGTCGATGCTTGCAGATGCGCCTTTTTTAGAGGTCAAACTTTCAGAACTACTGAACCATTCCATTGAATGCGGATTACATTTTGATCTGACGCTTAAAAATAGAAAAACTGAAGTGAATCCCTTTAATGCAGCAAATTTATTTTCTACTCTTTTCGACCTTAAAAAAACGCCTCAAACAAAAGTAAATGCTTTTAAACAAGAGTGTCTTCGCCAACTGGAAATCTTAAAAAAACACCGTGTAACTGTTTCTTATCTCGACGGGCACCAGCATGTGCATTTATTGCCGTTTGTAGCCACGGGGGTTGCTTCTGCGATGAAAGAATTTGGCGTTTCTACCGTACGAAACCCCTATTCGCACAGACTTTGGCAGACGAAAAAATTTGCCATCAATCTTCTCAGCCTTGTCGGAATAAGAAGTTATAAGAAGCGTGGGATCAAAGCTACCTCTTGTCTTTACCCGCAAAAAAATGCGCATTCCAGCACCGAAGAACTCAACTCGTTTTTAAAATTGTCACCCGAGAGCGAGTTTATCGTTCACCCTGCCGTTAAAAACGATTTTAATGAAGTGGGTTGCGAAGATACTTACCGTGACGAACGCGTACAGGAATTTAAAAGTCTCTTGGGGCTGAAGGAGCTGACACAATGGTAAAAGGAAAAGTCCATTTATGCCCGGTTAATATCGACTTCGATTTACTGGATCCGGGCAATGTTGTTTACCATCCCAATTATCTGGTTTTGTGTGATCGCGCCCGTACGCAAGCTTTGATGGATGCCGGGTATCCTTCCAGCGTGATGTGGAACGACGGGTTTGCGCTCGCTCTTGTTGAGACAATGACCAAATATAAAAATCCCGCCATGATGGGACAATCTCTTGCTATTTCGACAAGGCTTTTGGAATCTCAGCGTGTGAGTTTATTTGTGGAACAAAAATTATTTATGACAAGTGAACGCATCGGAACGGGTTTTGTTTCTAACTGGGATGATTCGCGTACAGAAAAAATCATGTACGAAGCCAAAATCAAACTCGTTTGCGTCAGTCTTAACCCGCTAAAAGCTGCAAGACTTCCCGCTAGGTTGGAAGAGGTATTGGAAATTGAGCAGGCATGAGTACTCAAGCTAAATGCACTACTTGGTCGTTACGACAGTCGATTCAGGGAAGACCCCTTGAAATAAATTTTTTAGTTCCATCTAGTCTCGCAGCAGCACCCAAAAGTGTGCAGAATTTGCCATGGCCTTGGTTGTTGTTTTTAGGTGGAGTGCATGGAGATGAAATCGAAGGCGTTTGGCTGATGGAAGAAGTAGAGAAGAAGTGGAAAAATACACTTCCTCAAATTCCTTTCGGTATCGGTATCTGGTCAAAAGTAAATCCGGATGGAGTAGCGGCAAATACACGTTTGAATGGCAGGGGCGTGGATCTAAATCGTAATTTACCGACGTCAGATTGGACAGCAGAAGTAAAAAATCCACGATACCCACCCGGTACGGTAGCTGCTAGTGAGCCTGAGAACATCGGCCTTATCAAACTCATCGAGCAGTGTAAGCCGTTTGCAATTCTCTCTGCCCATTCGTTTTCAAAATTCCAGGTAAATGTGAACGGTCCTTCAAAAGAATGGGCCGAGCGCATTGCTAAAGTATGTGGCTATCCTGTGACAGAAGACATCGGTTATCCGACGCCCGGATGTCTGGGAACTTACGCCGGTAAAGAGTGGGGGATTCCTACAATCACACTCGAAATTGAACGCGGACTTTCCAAAGAAAAAGTTTTGGAATTACACTTGCCGGTACTACACGAAACTCTGGTTTATTGGTCTGAGAGGTTAAACAATGAAAAGCATTGAAAACGTAAGCTCCTTTTTTAAGGAGTTAATGACTGCGCCAAAAGAAATCAGCAAAGAAATCTTATTTGAATATGCCTCAGCCGCACTTTCCTACTTGGATTCAGGCCAGGCGCGCATCTGGAATCCTGAGAACGACGAAGTGAATGTTCCCTTTAAACTCGCCATCATGGAATACTTTAAACATTCCACCGCGAAAGAAATGAATTCAGGATGCTTTCAGTATTTTGACAAGATGCCAGTCAAATCACTTGAGTATTTAAAAGGCGTAAGAGTCGTACCAGGTGCTATTGCTCGTTTCGGAAGCTTTATCGAAGCCGGTGTGATTTTGATGCCGAGCTTTGTGAACGTCGGTGCCTATGTGGGTAAGGGAACGATGGTCGATACCTGGGCGACAGTCGGATCTTGCGCGCAAATCGGAAAAGACGTGCATCTTTCAGGAGGCGTCGGCATTGGTGGAGTGCTTGAGCCTGCGCAAGGAAAACCTGTGATTGTAGAAGACGGTGCTTTCTTAGGATCGCGTGCGATAGTTGTCGAAGGAGTGCGCATTGGCAAAGAAGCTGTCTTAGGTGCGGGTGTTACTTTGACTGCCAGTACGAAGATAGTGGATGTACGAGGAAGCAGTCCGACGATTACAACAGGATATGTTCCGCCAAGCAGTGTTGTGATCCCTGGTACAATGCCAAAGAAATTTGCAGCAGGAGAATTTCAAGTTCCCTGTGCGCTTATTATTGGCACAAGAACTCAAAGTACGAATTTAAAAACATCCTTGAATGATGCATTACGCGATCATCAAGTAGCAGTTTAAAGTCTATCCAAATGAAACGCGTCGTGGAGCTTTTCTACGCAAGTTTGTAATTTGGTTCTGTCTACTACCATGCTGACTTTGATTTCACTTGTGGCAATCAGTACAATTTTCACATCCGCTTCTGCTAGTACTTTAAAAGCTTTGGCAGCAACCCCGGGATGGTTTCTCATTCCCACGCCGACGATGCTTACTTTTGCAAGCCCCGTTTGAGATTCGAGAGTGAGGCCAGGAAAACGAGTGGCTAGTTTGGTATCTATCAAAAATTTTGTTTTTTCTAATTCTACTTCGCTCGCTGTAAAAACAACTTTCAAAGAGCCATTGTCTGCACGGTTTTGAGTGATGATGTCGACTACGATGCCCGCATCAGCGATCGGACCAAAGACATCAACTAAAGTGTCAGTCGAATCTGGCAAGTTTGAAAGGCTGAACCGCGCACAATCGCTTTCTGCTGCGACACCGCTGACTAGTACATTTTCCATAGCTTTGGTTTCTCCTACAATTCTTGTTCCTTGAACTAAATCAAACGATGAGCGCACATGCAGCGGTACTTTGTATTTAGCCGCCAATTCTACTGAGCGAATCTGAAGTACTTTTGCGCCAAGACTTGCAAGTTCGATCATCACATCGTAACTGACTTCGTTCAGTTTTTTTGCTTTTGCACAGAGGCGTGGGTCAGTCGTATAAATTCCATCTACATCCGTATAAATTTCGCAATCGTCGGCTTTTAAAGCAGCGGCAATGGCAACGGCAGAAGTGTCGCTGCCTCCACGTCCGAGTGTGGTGATTTGATTATCCGAGTCGACGCCCTGAAAGCCAGCAATGACAGGGATGATGTTGTCTTTCAGTAACTTTCTGATTTCTTCAGTCTGGATATCCAAAATCCGGGCTTTGGAATAAATACTGTCGGTTTTAATTCCGATTTGGTGCGCTAAAAGAGGTTTCGCTTTGGCGCCGATAGAGTTGATAGCCAATGCCACTAGAGCAATTGCCTGTTGTTCTCCTGCAGCAAGCAGCATGTCGTATTCCAAAGACCAAGGCATGGGGTTAATGGCGTTTGCAAGTTGCACAAGCCGGTTTGTCTCGCCAGACATGGCAGAAATAACTGCAACGACTTCGTTGCCATCTTGTTGGGATTTCGCTAACAATTGAGCTACGGCACGAATGCGCTCTACAGTTCCAACGGAAGTGCCACCAAATTTTTGTACTACTAAAGACACGAGAGAAACATGGATATCACACTAGCCGAGAGACTATCAAGAGTAGAAGAAAGTGCGACACTCAAAATGGCGCAAGCCACTAGGGCCGTTATGGCTCAGGGCCACTCGGTCATCAATTTTTCCATCGGCGAGCCAAGCTTCCCAGTACCGATGAAAGTGCAAGAGGCTGCAATCGAGGCGATTCGAAAAAACAAGAGCCGCTATACTCCTGTTCCTGGAATTCCAGAGCTGAGAGAAAAAATTGCCAAAAAATTAAAAGAGGAAAACGGACTGACATATACGACGGATCAAATCGTAGTGTCTTTAGGAGCAAAGCAGGCGCTTTATAATTTTATGATGGCGGTTTTAAACCCAGGTGATGAAGTGATTATCACAAGTCCCTATTGGACCAGTTACCCGGAAATGGTGAAGATGGCAGAAGGAAATCCTGTCATCATTCAAACCGAAGAAAAAAACGATTATAAATTGAGTCCCGAGTTACTGAAGGCGCATCTGACAAATAAAACTCGCGCGATTATTTTAAATAGTCCGTCTAACCCGACAGGATCTGTTTATAGCAAAGAAGAATTAGCGGCTCTTGCGAATGTTCTTAAGGGTACAAACGTGATTGTGTGCTCAGACGAAATTTACGAAAAACTGCTCTTAGGTGATAAAAAGTTCACTTCTTTTGGCGCTCTTTCTGAAGACGCTTTTAATCGAACGCTTACGATTAACGGATTTTCTAAAAGCTATGCGATGACAGGCTGGCGGTTAGGCTACGCTGCAGGTCCGACTAAACTGATAAAAGCGATGACCTTGATCCAAGGGCAATCTACTTCTGGTGCGAATTCCGTGTCTCAGTACGCAGCACTCGCAGGACTGGATATGAAGCCTGAAGAATTCAAACCCATTATTGATGAGTTGAAACGCTGCCGTAATCAGATGGCGGCCTATTTCTCTGACTGTAAACTTGTTTCTTTTTCGCTGCCTGAAGGAGCATTCTATTTCTTTTTGAATATCAGCAAAGTGCTCGGTAAATCCACAGCAGACGGTAAAAAGATTTCTCATAGCGAAGATCTCTCGCTTTATCTCCTGGAAAAAGGGCATGTGTCTACTGTCGCAGGAAGCGGTTTCGGCAATGATAACTACCTTAGACTAAGTTTCTCGGCATCCGAAGCAGATATCAAAGAAGGCTGCAAAAGAGTCATTGAAGCATTACAAGCACTTCGCTAATCGCACTAAAACAGAGAACGGTTTTACTGAATTCATATCACTTTTGCATTCCCCAAGACCTGCTAAGTTGGCTCTTAATAAAGGAGTCGATATGAAAAATACAGGTTATTTAAGTTTACTGACAATGTTAGTGGGGTTTTCCCTTCACGCGAATGTAACCCCCGCTCAATATGCATTGAAACAAGTGAAAGTGTTTTTAGATAAAAAAGCAGAAGACGAAGTTTTTCGCGCTCTGCCTCCACATAAAGCGCGCTCTTATATCACCGACACTCAAGCTACTATGGGACGCGGAAAATTCTCTGAAGAAGAGGGTGGTTTTGCAGATTTTGCAGGGAATTCAAACTATACGGTTGTACTAGCAGGCTCTGAACAATACACGCATGTGGAATGTTACCTTTCGGCTACAGCCGTTGTCGTGCCATTCGCAAAGCAAGTAGTGCCGGTAATAGAAGAAGAAATAAATCATCAGCAACTGATTTTAAAGCGCAACCGCGTCCGTTGCACATTAGTAAATTAAGAAAAAAATCAGCAAAAAACGTGCGCCCCTAAGAGTCTTTTCAGTTCACGTTTAATTCTGTATCACCAGTTAAAAGTGTGTTTGAGTAGATAATACTCAAACACACGCTTATTTATAGGTAAAAATGTATAGATTTTATACCTAAATTGGTGTTATATGTTTGATGAGACATTTGATAGGTCTAAGAGTCATTGGACCAAAAAGACGCGTGGAATTGATTTTGTTGAGGCTAGAAAAGCATGGGAAGATCCAGAAGCGATCGAAGGACCCGCGACAGTAGTAGATGGTGAGGAACGTTGGTTAAAAGTAGGGACAATAGAAGAAAAGATATGGACAGTAGGGTTTACTTATCGTGCAGGTGGAATCAGAATTTTTATGGTGAGGCCCGCGCGTAGTGATGAAAAGGAAGCTTACAATGCGTAATAAAAAACAAGCAGAGTCCTATGAAAAAGAAGATCAGAAGACCACTCTAAAATCTGGAGGTGAATGGGCAAAGCGTGTAAATGTGGATATTCCTGTTTGGGCAATAAAGGAACTCGATCGCGAAGCGGATCGAAGAGGGATTACTCGTCAGTCACTTATCAAAACATGGCTTATCGATCGAATAGACAGCTTAAAAGCCCGCGATGCAGGCTAAAACTACTTCTTCCAGAGCTTTTTAATCCACGACTCGATATCTTTTACTTCTGTCGGGATGTGTGCGGATAAGTTTTTGCAGCCCTTTGCAGTGACAAGCACATCGTCTTCGATGCGGATGCCAATGCCGCGATATTTTGCCGGCACAGTTAAATCATCGATTTGGAAGTACAGACCTGGTTCTACCGTCAGCACCATACCTGCTTGCAGTTTGCCCCATTTGTAGTTTTCAGCTCTGGCTTGTGCGCAATCATGTACGTCTAACCCAAGCATGTGACTGACATTGTGAAGAGAGTAGCGTTTGTAGAATTGGTTTTCTTCATGCAAAGCTTCTTCTGCCGTTGTGGGAAGAATGCCCAAGCGCTCAAGACCTTGCGCAAGTACAATCATCGCTGCCCGGTTAGGATCCAAGAAGTCATTGCCTGGTTTTACTTCTTTCATCGCAGCCTGTTGTGCATCCAGTACCAATTGGTAAATTTCTTTTTGTTCTTTAGTGAATCTTCCACTGATCGGAAACGTGCGCGTGATATCGGCGGTATATAGGGAATTGCCTTCGATGCCTGCATCGAGAAGGAGCAGATCGCCCTTTTTTAAAACGCCGTCATTTTGTTTCCAATGCAAAGTACAAGCATGGTGGCCGGAAGCAACAATCGAACCGTAACCCACATCATTGCCTTCCATGCGTGCGCGAGTGAAAAACACACCTTCAAGTTCGCGTTCTGTTTTTGCTGTCTTAACGCGTTTGATGACATCTTCAAAACCGCGTTTTGTTGCATCTACTGCGCTTTGCAATTCTTTTACTTCACTTGCATCTTTTAAAAGACGCATTTCAGACAAAAACGTCGCAAACTCTTTGTCTTTTTGTGCCTGTTCATGAGGTTTGAATTCAAAAAGTGCTTCTGTTTGTAAAGAGTGGCCCTTTAAAATTCTAAAACTTTTGTCTTTTGCTTCTTCTTTTAAAAGTGCCGGCAATTCTTTAATGCCTCTTGTGTCTTGGATTCCAAATTTGATTATGCTTCCTGGTACGCCAAGACGTGCGCCTTCCCACAATTCCCCTTTCACTCTATCGGTGAAAAATGTGATGTCTGTTTTGCCAGGATTCGGTTCTACAAAATGGATTTCGCGGTGGCCACTGCCTTCAGGGACTAATACGAGAACGCAGTCGGGTTCCATGTTTCCTGTGAGATAATAAAAATCACTGCACGGACGAAACGGATAAAACGTATCGTTCGCACGCACTTTTAAGTGTCCTGTGGGAATCACTAAAACTTCACCCGGAAATTTTTTTGATAAAATCTTTCTGCGCTCTGCGTGGTTTTTCGCGTTCTTGATGGGCTTGGCATTTACCTTCAATGGCTTCCAGTTTTTCAGCATGAAGCTGATAAGACTAGGCGGTGCATCTGTGTCGTGACCTTGTTTTGCGGGCGTGACTTTATTATTAGCGTCAAAAGTATTCATCTATACTTTATATCACTCTTAAAATCTGAGGACAATCGGGCTGAGTTGTATCTTGGCTTCTTTGTCTTTTCCGAAGGCGAAAGCTGTCGTAAAAGCGATGATATCTATCCAGGTGTGGATAAAAATACTTTCTGAAATACTCCAGTCGTTGCGTTGCGTGACATAACCGAGATACCAACCGGTAATAAGCTGGTAGATAGGCAGTTTATTTTGCGCACTATAATGGCCAGCAGCAAAGACTGTGGCAGCCATTGCATTACTTAAAAAATCATACCCGACCCACTTGCGAAACACAGGCATCATCCACCCGCGAAAAGCGCTTTCTTCCCATGTGCCGGCCCCAACTGAAAAAGTGGTGGCAAAAAATCCATCGGCAAGCGTCAACCCTTGCCACTCATTGTGTCCTTCTTTCACGAGAAGGCCCACAAGTCCGGCTTGTACAAGCAAGGGTACAAAAGTAGTCGGACGGAGCATGTAATCCATCCGGAAGGGGGAGAGCACCAAGTCTAAATCTTTGTCTCTTTCTCCTAAGAAAGGAAAATCTTCTTTTCTCGTGTCTACGGCGTCGCGAAAGCTGTGGTACATGCTTAATCCGCCGGCGACGGAGTACATTTCATAACCCAGCATTGAAAAGCGGGCTTTATTATCTTTGGAATCTAGGTCAGTAGATCCTGTCGTGATAGTTCGCGAAGAAAGATATGAAACGCCCAAACCTGCAACACCCAATGTGGCGAAAGCAGCACCGGTGAGAGGTTGTTTGTTAATAAATTGATCCAGGCCGGGAATAAAAAAAGTACCGAGAGCGGGAAAGAAGTAATTTCTTTTTCTTTTGTGTTTGACCGGTTGCGTATATTCCGGCTCGGGCAATTTATCATCAGCGTAAAGAGAAACAGGGGGACAGAGCAGAGACAGAGTCAAAATCAATGCTGTGAAACGATATGCGGCGCTTTTCATAGGTAGTATGGGAATACCCCAACTCATCCAAAAAGAAAAAGCCTGATTCTACAATCAGGCTTTTTCTAATATTAAAAACAGG
>CAYNEF010000022.1:0-6921 GCA_964396165.1 uncultured Pseudobdellovibrionaceae bacterium | reverse complement strand
CGTACGCTCTTAGGACCATAGTTGGAAAATGCACCGAGTGAACCATCTTTATCGACGGCCGCAACGGCGAAAATATTATCGCTTTTCACACTAGCTGGCATGACCGGATGGTCATCTTCATCATTGTTAAAGCCGATAGCTTTTTTCTTTTCCTTATCATAACGGCCGTTGCCTGCAGCAACGAGAATTAATACGCCTTTGTCACGTGCACGTTCAATCGCTTCGATCAGTAGTGGGTTTTCTTTTCCGCTCGCAGTTTCTCCCCCCCAGCTTGCGTTGATAACCTTCGCGCCGTTTTCTACAGCGTAATCGACAGCGCCGATAGCAGCAGCACTTGTACCGCGTCCAGATTCGTCAATAAAACGCATTGCCATAATTTTAGCTTTTGGTGCAATACCCACAATGCCTAAGCTGTTATTCTGAGTAGCAGCAATCACGCCCGATACGTGTGTGCCGTGTCCTGGATTACCGCCAGTAGTGATAAGTGCGGTTTTACTGACCATCAGGTCGTAAGGTTTGTTGTCTTTTTTGGCGAAATCCCATCCTACGATGTCGTCGATGTAACCGTTATTGTCGTCATCGATTCCATTACCAGGAATTTCTTTTGTGTTTCTCCACATGCTGTTGACCAAGTCTTCATGCGTGTAGTCAACGCCAGAATCTGTTACTGCAACGACAATATCTTTACCTTGTTGTGTTGCTTTAAATCCGTTTAAGGCATCAATTTGAAAAAATCCCCATTGTTTGGAGAGTAGCGGATCTGCTCCTACTTTCGGTTGTGTGGGAGCTACAAAATCTGGATTATCTTGATACGGAAATTCATCGGTAAGATTTAAAGTACCGGTTCTGAGCGCTTCTTTAAGTTCTGCTCGGTTTTCTTCAAAGGAAGGATTGGAAAGAAGAGAAATCGTATTGTTCTCTTGCGCAACTACGACAGAATCATCTTCTGCCAAGCGTGCCGTAGCAAGGCTAGTCAATTTGTTATTTACGGCTTTCTTCCACAAGAAAACTTTGCCTGCGCGACTCACAAGGCTTAAGTCTCCTCCGTTTTTTTGTACGAAAGCTTTTACAGTAGCTTCGTCAGTAGATGTGAGTTTGACGAGTAATTCGTTTGCTAATCCTAATGAGGACAGCATTGCTAAGACCAAGTATGTTTTTTTCATTTTTGTTTCCCCCAAACTGTCTACAGGTCTATCGCAATGGAAAATTCCGTCAATGGAGATCGAAGGGGAGAAGTCGTGAAGTTAAGACGGATGTTACCACCCTCAGTAGTGTGATTTAACGCGATGAGTAATTATAATTTGCAGTCGTTAGGGGCACAACGGGCGAAGTGCTCCTTATCCATGGGGTTTTCGGTAGTTCCGAGTGTCAGTACTTGTTTATCGTGGCTTCCATAGCGGTAAATTGTGATGCCTTTTAAGTGTGCCTTCCAGGCAGATGAGTAAATATGTCTGATTTCTTCTACCGTCGAGGTTTCAGGCAGATTGATTGTTTTTGAGACGGCATTGTCCGTGTGTTTTTGAAATATTTCCTGAATGCTCAAGTGAATTTCAGGCGAAAGTTCGAGTGCTGTTTTAAAGAGCTTCTTAGTCGCCTCTGGAACACCAGTTACGTCTTTCAAACTGCCTTTTTTTAAGACTTCTTTTTTAATTTGTTCCACATCGAGATTGTTTTGTTTTAAGTGTTCAACAAAAAGTGGATTTAACTCCGTCAGCTTTTGCCCATCGAGAACATTGCGTTCATAGGCGAGGGCAAACAAAGGTTCAATGCCGGCGGACGTGTCGGCAATAATGCTGATTGTTCCTGTGGGAGCAATGGATGTGCGGGTGGCGTTTCTTAATTTTGTTTTCGATTTTGCGTAAATGCTTTTTTTAAAATGGGGGAACACTCCTTTTTCTTTTGCGAGCGAAACAGATGCATCAAAAGATTCCTTCTGGATAAATCGCATCAAGGTGTCTGCTAGTTTCAAACTTGTCTCATCCCCGTACGAGACTCCCAGCTTCACCAGCATGTCAGAAAAACCCATTACGCCAAGACCGATTTTTCTATTTCCCGTCACCATTTGTTTGATGGAGTCACTCGGCCAAGATTGCGCATCGATGACATTATCCAAAAAACGGCAGGCAGTATGAATCGTCGTCGATAGTTTTTCCCAGTCGATGGAGAATTCGCCGCCGCTTTGTTTTACCATGTGGCTTAAATTGAGAGAGCCCAAATTGCATGCTTCAAAAGGTAAAAGAGGAACTTCGCCACAGGGATTGGTTGCTTCCATTTTAGCAATTTGGGGGGTCGGGTTTTTCCGGTTGATTTCATCGATAAAAATCAGACCTGGATCGCCTGTTTGCCAGGCTGCTTTGCAAATTTTTTCAAAAACCAGCAACGCAGACAACGAACCACTTTTCTTTTTGGTGCGCGGATCAAAAAGCGCGTATTCAGAATTGCTTGATACAGCTTTCATAAAAGCATCTGTCACAGCGATGGATAAATTAAAATTTTGAAAGCTTTTGCCGTCTTGTTTTGCTTCGATGAAATCCAAAATGTCGGGGTGATCGACACGCAAAATTCCCATATTCGCGCCACGGCGTCTGCCCCCTTGGCGGATATTTTCTGTCGCTGCATCAAAAATGCGCATGAACGAAACAGGGCCCGCAGCTGTGCCAAAGTTCTGGCTGACTTCATCCCCTTTTTTTCTAAGTGATGAAAATGAAAAGCCGGTGCCGCCACCTGCTTGTTGGATGAGCGCCATGAGTTTTAAGGAATCAAAAATGCCCGACATGGAATCTTGAACAGGAAGCACAAAACAGGCGCTTAAAAGCTTCATTTCTGTTCCCGCATTCATGAGCGTAGGAGAGTTTGGCAAAAAATCCCGATTTATCTGGAGATCAAAGAATTTTTTCTCCCATTCTTTCTGGAGAGATTTCTTTTCTACGCTCGCGACGTGTTTGGAAACGCGCCTTATCATTTGTTGGAAGTTTTCGTATAAAGTGCCGTCTTTTTTTCTTCTTAAGTAGCGGGCTTCCAGCACTCGGACGGCAGATTCGGATAAGGCTGCTTTAGACATGCCCCAGATTCTACCACTCTCCCTTTTTGCTTGCCTAATATTCTTAGTCTCGTTAGACCTTGAGCCTATCAGGAGTTTATTATGAAGGCCGTTTTACTATTCGTATCCGCACTGGCAATTGCAGCCACTCAAACTGTGATAGATCCGACACCTGCACGGCTAAAACTCCAAGAGGTGATTGCAGAAATCTCGAAAAGCCATGAGCTATGCTTAAAAGGCGGAACAAAACAGGAAGAGTGCGAAAAACAAAAAGAAGACGCGCTCTACGCTAACGGCATGCCTCGAGACTGGTTTGAAAAAGGCCAAAAGGAATACCAGGAATTCTGGGCCAAACGCGAAAAAAAGAAATAATTATTATTTGTATTTAGTAAGAAGTGAGCTGACGAGAGTGACGTAGTCCTGCATGCTTGCATCTGGGGTTTTGCCTTTTAGCTTTGCCCAGCTGTCGTATTTTGCGCGTCCTTTTAAATCGAACATTCCGGGGCGGCTGCCTTTGACATCCCCTTCGGTAGCTTGCTTAAAAAAAGCGTAGAGTTGCAAAAGCTCGTCATTGGAAGGACGTTTGGTGAGAGATTTAACGTCGACTGCTGCTTTATCAAAATCTTCTTTCAGTGCCATATATTTTTTCCTTTAGGGAATTTGGATTCCTACGAGAGATAAAAGGCGAGTGACGATTGTCAGTGGCAGCCCTTCTATCGCCGTGGGATCGCTTGTCTCCAAGTTTTCAAAAAGTGTGACTCCCATTTTTTCTATCTTGTAGCTGCCCGCACAATCCAGTGGCAGATCCGCATCCACATAACGTTGGATACTGTCATGAGAAAGTTTTTTCATCGTAAGACGTGTCACATTGGTTTCGACAAGACAGGTATCTTTGGTCGCAACGCAAACCGCAGTAATCAGTTCGTGGGATTTACCTGAGAAATTTTCAAGTTGCACAACCGCGTTTTGTTTTGTCTCGGGTTTGCCCAAAATCTGATTTTCAAAATGGACCAATTGATCTGATCCAATCACAATCGCGTCCGGAAACTTTTTGTGAATCGCTAATGCTTTTTCTTTCGCCAGTAACTCTGCAAGGGCTCTGGGTGAAATTGTAGGCGAATGAAAGGATTTTTCATCCAGATCAGGAGCTACGCAATCAAATTTCTTTAAGATGCGTTGTAATAATTTTCTGCGGTATTTTGAGGAACTCGCAAGAATGATTTTGCTCATGGGTAAAACCAAAAAAGAAGAAAGGGAACGAGTGTGGGTCCCAATGCATTTATTAATAGTCCGATCGGGCTAATACCTTCTTCGCCGAATGAATCTTGGAGAATGGAAAAACCAGCAGGGTTGGGAGCATTTGCAACGATGGTTAGCCCACCCCCTGTCACTGCCCCAGCTACAAGGGCGTGCTGCATCTCTGTCGATAGACCTGATACTTGAGAACCCAAATAAGTAATCATCGCATTATCGACTACAGCAGTGAGTCCCGTGGCGCCCAGATACAAAGTGAAGTGCGAAACGTTTTCAAAAAAGAGCTCAAGCCACCACGATTGAGATTTTCCCAGCACCACAAGCCCGCCTAAAAACAATCCGACAAGCATGCCTTCTTTGAATTTCAGTGCGTCTTGGTATTCTTTTGTCGCTTGAGCAAAACCGACAAAAACCAAAAAGATGCCTAAGAAAATCGCTGGGTGGTGGCTCGTTGTGACGATTCCGACTAAAACAAGCAAGTGGCAAAGATACATCCACCAGGGAAGAGAATAAGCTGTCTTTTCATTTTTAGGCAGCGCAAGTTCGTTTAAGTCTTTCTGACACGCGATTAGTACAATGAGCGTATTTAAAAACACGGACAGAGTCGCTTGCCAGCCAAAGTGAGTCAGCATGTAACTTGTATCCCAGCCCCAAGTTTTTGCGACCATCAATACAGGCGGAGCAGCAAACGGAGTGAGCATTCCACCGATAGAAACATTCACAAACAAGACACCCAAGGTCATGTAAGCAAGTTTTCGCGACGGCTTTTGATCATAGATGAGTTTTTTTAGAAGCATCGCGGTTACTGTCATCGCCGCAGGTTCGGTAATCACACTTCCAAGCAAAGGCCCTACAAACAAAGTGATAAAAAAACTGCTTTTCATTGCGTGAAAGGGAATCAGGTTAGCTATTTTTTTTATCAATAAAGAGGTGAGCGAAATAATAGGGCGAGACGCTGAGACAACAATAATGGCAAATACAAACAAAGGTTCTGTGAAACTTAAGTTTTCAATGTAAATGCCAGGGACATCCAACCCTTCTACTACTAGAAGTACCGCCAAGAAGACTATCGACCACAACGCAAAGACGAGTTCTACTTCGCCCAGCACATGAAAAAGATTTTCTAAAAAGCTGCCTTCTTTGTAATTTTCGGCCAGTGCTTTAAACCTTTTCACGGAAAAAGTATGAATCAGCGCAAGCAGAAAAAGTACTGTCGCGATTCTTTCCGTGTGAGGAGCGAGTAAATTCATTTAAGGTTTATTTAGGTCCCGCGTTTTTGATCTTGTCAGAACAACCAGCTTCATATTTTTTGAAGTTTTGTTTGAAAAGACCGGCTACATGGCGCGCCTTTTGATCGTATTCCTTCACATCGGCCCAGGCATTTTTTGGAACAAGAAGATTAGACGGCACATTCGGGCATTCCACAGGTACCTGGAAGCCGAAGTACGGATCTTCTTCTGTTTTTGCATCCGACAAGGCGCCAGAGTGAATAGCGTCAATGATGGAACGTGTATGCTTTAAGGGGAAACGTTGGCCAACGCCGTGGCTTCCGCCGAACCAGCCTGTGTTCACAAGCCAAACCTTAGATCCATTTTTCTGGATTTTTTCAGCCAAGAGTTCTGCGTATTTGCTTGGGTGCCAGACCATGAAGGCTGCGCCGAAACATGCAGAGAAAGTTGCTTGAGGTTCGTTCACGCCCATTTCTGTTCCCGCTACTTTAGCCGTGTAACCACTGATGAAGTGGTACATTGCCTGATCTGCCGTCATGCGGCTGACTGGAGGCAACACTCCGAACGCATCGCAGGTAAGAAAAATAATATTTCTGGGTTGCGGTCCGACACACGGAATTTTTGCGTTTGGAATATATTCAATCGGATAGGAAGCGCGTGTGTTTTCCGTGATTGCTTTACTTGAGTAATCAACGACACGAGTTTCTTCGTTATAAACGACATTTTCCAGTACCGTTCCGAAGCGAATAGCATCAAAAATTTCGGGTTCTTTTTCGCGGGAAAGATCAATACATTTTGCGTAACAACCGCCTTCGATATTGAAGATCCCTTTGTCACTCCAGCAGTGTTCATCATCCCCAATTAATTCGCGTAGCGGATCTGCAGACAAAGTGGTTTTTCCCGTGCCGGAAAGACCGAAGAACAAACTTAAATCGCCGTCTTCGCCCACGTTGGCCGAGCAGTGCATGGAAAGCACGCCTTGCTTTGGCATCAAATAGTTCATTACGGTAAATACGCCTTTTTTCATTTCTCCGGCGTATTCAGTACCTAGAATGACAAGTTGCTTTTCATCAAAACTAACGTCGACACTGGTAGTCGAATTCATCCCGGTTGTGTAACGGTTCACGGGGAAACGTCCGGCGTTGTAAATTGTGAAATCTGGTTCGCCAAAATTTTCGAGTTCTTCTTTTGTGGGACGGATAAGCATGTTGTGCATGAAAAGCGCGTGGTAAGCGCGAGAGCAGATGACACGCACTTTTAATCTGTAGCTTGGATCCCAACCAGCATAACCATCGACAACATACACAGGATCGCAGGTGTTCAAATAATCCACTGCACGTTCACGGTTGATTTTAAAAGTGTGGGTGTCCAACTTAATGTTTACATCACCCCACCAAA
>CAYNEF010000021.1:0-62187 GCA_964396165.1 uncultured Pseudobdellovibrionaceae bacterium | reverse complement strand
CTCATGAAGGCCTTCGGTGACTCGCTGAAGCTGTTTCCAGGTAGACCGCTCGAGCCGATTGGCAACAATCGGCCCAGACGAATGATTATCGAAAGAGTGAAAACTTTTTCTACAGAATCCGGCTTAAAATGCACTCTCACTTTTTTTCTTTCCACATCCCACAAAAAAGGTAAGAATCGCGGCCTATGATGAAATCTAAATTGTTTTGGGCTGTTGTTTTAGGCGCACTCTGCGGTGGAAGTTTGGCAAGTTGGCTTTCGCCAAAAATGATTGCCTGGTATTTTGATCCGCCAGCAGGATTCGGCGTCAGCTGCAAGGCACCCATCGAATGGGCATTGCAAAAATTGCAGATTGCGCAATTGGTGGGTACAGGCGTCGGTGCTTTCTTCGGAATTCTTTTTTTCTACATGGCAAAAAGCAAAGTAAAGCCCGAAGAAGTTATTTAACTGACTCATACGCGCGTGACGGTGGCGCACCGTCATTCATTTGAAATAGATGCAAGTCAGTCACTTCGATGGCGTCACTATTTCTCTTTAGCTGGATAGTAGAAGGCGTGAGCTGGATTGCTTCTGCTCCTTTCACATTTTTACTAATCCAATTAAAAAGTAATTCTGGCTTATCTGTAAAGATAGAAGTTTTATTTTGGTTTGTGTTTATTAAAACACTCCCGCCAGTTTGTAACATTTGCAAATATTTTCGAATCGTGCCAGGCATATCTTTCGTATAACTGAAGGGCCCCATGGAATCCGTAATAAGCTTTGCTTTTTTAATCGATTCATTGGGAATCGACTCTAAATAGCCTTCTTTAAATTCGTGATGCCCGCTCTCCGTGTAGTTATCTAATTTTTGAAAACGTCTTCTGTAATATTCGCGGCGAGTTTTCTCTGAAAAATCAAAGGGAATTGTTTGAAGCTGTTTTTCTTTCTCAATCAACTCCTCAATTGTCGGTCTTTTTACTGTAATGGAAAGTGTATGAGGAATCTTGTCGGGCAAAGTGCGAAAATCCTCCAACTCAATATAACGTTCGGCAATGGCCAAAGAGGCTCCAGCGCCAGAATCAATCCACAAATCGTCTTTCGTTAATTCACTTACCAGTTTTTCAAATTCTTTTCCAAAGTTAACTCGGTACTCTCCCATCCCGCGACGTATTTCAAACGCGTTGCGATTAATACGGTTTCCAATTTTCGTCAGTTCTATAACGCAAACATTTGCCGTCAGCGAAACACAAAGCAGTGCTATAAAAATAAATATTTTATTGCGCATCTTAAGATTACTCAGGCTTTAGCGGCTCATTTAATGTTCCTTGAGAGAGGAGCATCATTTGTCTCAATGTTTTTGTCATCGAGTCTGTACTGCCATCAAGCACAATCATATTGCCTTTGCCAAATTCCGCAAAATGTTTCACCGCATCCGTCCACATCGAAAAAAGGATAACGCTTGCATCAAGCCCTGCACCCTTCATTTCTTCTGCCGCTTTGGACATCCCGTGCGCGACTTCCTCACGGAATAAAGCCATCCCCTGCCCTCTTAACTGAGCAGCAGATCTTTCCGCCTCTGCAGAGATGCGAATGGCATTTCCTTCTGCTTCTGCCTGTTTGGTTTTGGTAATCAAAAGTGCTTGCCCTTCGTTTTCTGCTGCGGCTTTTAAATTATTGGAAGAAACCACTTTTGCCATAGAGCGAATGATTTCTTCATCGAAACTGATGTCATTCATTTGCAAGTCTATCAAATGGTAACCCCATTCAAGTAAAACGTGATCCAATTGTCCTTTTACGGCAGCTACAATTTCACTTCTTAGCGATAAAATTTCTGCCTGTTTTTTCGTGGCCACAAAGCTACGCACCGAGCCTTCTACGGTTCTGACAAGGGCACGCATGAAGTTTGAGTAATCAACGAACTTAAACGCCACATTTTTAATAGATTCATCTTGCTGATCGTAAACGGCAAAAAGAATCATCGCTTTAAAATAAACGTTTGCCTGATCATTTGTAATTGCCTGAAACTGCAACTCCTCTGCCTGATTCTGAATCGAGATTCTGCGAAATACGGTTTCGATTAACGGGATGCGCATATTCAACCCGGGAGGCATTACTCTCTTATATTTTCCAAATACGGTAATCACGGCCACTGTCCCTTGAGCAACCGTTACAAAACAAGATGAAAGAAGTGCGACAAAAATTCCAAAGACTACGATAAAAGCCATATTGATCTCCATTATTTTACAAAAACTTTTCCGCTGAAATTTAAAGCATCTATAATCTTGGTTTTTTCTGATTTGAGGATGGGAGACGGAAGAGAATTCAGATCACACCATTTAAACTCAGACACTTCGCTGCTCGTGCGAGGCTCTCCTTCAAACTCAGTCACAATGAAGGCGACAACGACAAACGCAGAAACTTTTCCGGTTGTTTCATCGGTTAAAATATTTTCTTGCGCATTGGAATAGATGCCTAAAAGAGTCGAAGACTTGCATTTTAGCCCCACTTCTTCTTCGAGTTCTGTTTCCATCGCTTTTTGCCAGTCCTGCCCGCCTTGTACTCTGCCTCCGGGCAGGCACCACTGTTTGGGAAACTGCACAGAGTCGGATCTTAAAGAAACAAGAATTTTTCCATCTTTTATGACAGCAGCGCTTACTGCAGGTATCGGATGTTGTTTATCAGCGTACAAAAGGAACTCCCTTAAAATTGATAGCGTCTATTGCACGAATGGGATGCGAGCGGATAATGGGTTCAGGAAGATTATCCAGACTAAACCAGTCGTAATCTTCTACTTCGTCATTGGGTTTAAAATCCCCGTCCCATTCTTTCGCGATAAACACAGCCACTACATATTGTCCGCGAAAGCCTTCTGCCATGACGTCTTGAGTGATGGTGATTGCCGGATCAGAGTACACGCCACAAAAAATTTCGTTCTTTGTTTTGATTCCCAATTCTTCGAGAGTTTCTCTTCGCGCGCCCTCTTGCCAGGTCTCTCCTATTTCCAGGTGACCGCCGGGCAAGCACCACTTCAGGGGCTCTCTCACCGTTTTAGAACGGAGAGAAAGTAAAATTTCACCATGTGAATTAATGATTGCTGTATTAACAGCCGGAAGTGGAACAATACGAGTCATCGAAAGTGATTTTGTTTTAGTTTATTGGGAGCGTCAATGTTAATCGATAGTGAATCGCAAATGACATGAAGTGCTATAGATTGGACAAGCTTTTGCAACTGCAATAACATACACAATGTAACCAACAATGACGCTCACCAAAGAAAACTTACTTAAATATCCAGCAACTGGCGTTGCAATTTGCTTACTTCTTCTTTGGATCACTTTTGGAAAAACCTACCCAGTGCTTTGCACAGACGGCACCCGATTAGCCACGATGGAATCGCTCGTGCATAGACATACGATTGAAATTTCTGATTCCATGTTCGTAAATACATGCGACAAGTTTAGAATTCCAGCACATGGTGAGGGAGGAAAATACTATTCTGATAAACCTCCCGTGCTTACATTTATCGGCGCTGGCGTATATTACGCTCTTAACCTGATAGGGCTCGATATCAGAAAAGATTTGGCAATCGTCTATAGGTGCATTGATTTTGTATTAGTCATTCTTCCCATTCTTTTTATTCTGTATTTAATGCATCTTTATCTCAACGCGCACGCTGTACCACTAATGATTCAATGGTGGGTTTACGGGGGAGCAATCCTTGCGACTCAAGTTCTTCCTTTCGCCATGACGATCCAAAACCATGTTCCAGCAGCAGCGCTCTTACTTGCCAGTTATTTTTGCCTTGAAAATCCGCTTCATTGGAAACCAATGAAAGCAGTCTCACTCTCTGGGCTCGCATTGGGGTTAGGGATCAGCGTAGATTTGAATCTTGTTTTCTTTGCAATGACTTTTGTTCCACTGATTTTATGGAACAACTATAAAAAAGATTTCCTAGCTTGTATTAGTTATCTTGTGCTTCTCGGCCTCCCCATTCTTTTTACCTGGTATTTTTTCTGGATGGTGACGGGGAAATGGGAAGCCTTTGTTTCACAAGTGGATCTCTTTCTCTATCAAGGAAGCGTGATTCCCCGATTCAGTCTAAAAGGCGGTTACGATGATAATCCGCTTAAAATTAAGGACTACTTAATCTATCTGTGGCATGCGACTGTAGGATACAAAGGGTTATTCTCGCATTCGATTGCTCTTGTTTTTGGGTTCTGGGGACTTACTCTTTGCGCGAAGAAAGAAAATAAACTTTTCTTACACTCTCTTGCCATCTTCATCTCCCTCATCGTTTTGCAGGCGTTTCTGATGATTTCTGTTCCTATTACTTTTGGGGGTTCGAATTTTGGTTTCAGATATATGGTCATCTGGATGCCCCTTGTAATGTTATTCAGTTGGCATTTTTACAAAGAAGTAGGCATTACTCCTTTAGTAAAATTTCTTTTTTTCCTTTCCGTTGTGACAAGCAGTACCGGTATCAGTTCTCCGTGGATGATTCACAAATTCAACCAAATTGATCTCGATAATTTTGATTTCTTGCTTGCTTCGAGTGAAACCAATAATCCCTATATGCAATATGAAAAGATGGCAGCTCCGCACGAAGCAGAAATCGCTGCATTGAAATCGAATTTAACCCGCGAAAATCTTATTAAACTTGGATTTATCTACTACCAACTCATCCGACCCGCTGAAGCTATCGGGTACTTACAACTTCTCGGAGAAAATGACCCTGAGGGAAACTGTTATCAAGCAATCATTTTTTCCAAACGCGGGTTAAACCACGAAGATTTATTTCAACGGCATGTAGCAAAATGCCAAAAAGAAAAATGGCTTGAACTCTCTAAACAATTTAACATCGAATGATACAACTTCTAAAAAAAATACTGGATGGACGAAGGCTCGACATTGAATATGGGGCGATTGATTCAGCCGAGTCGGTGAAAGCGCATCAACAAACGCTGCAATCAAATCCCGTTTTACAAAAAGTATATGATAAGTGGTACTCAGAACTGAAACCTGCCGTTCATGAAACAAAACACCTTTCACTTCCAATGGTGGAGCTGGGTTGCGGGGCTAGTTATATCGAGAAATTTTTTCCGTCGGTCATCAAATCCGATGTAGTAGAACATATAAACACTCAACAAGTAATCGACTGTGAAAAATTGCCTTTTAAAAACGAAAGTGTGCGCGCCCTTTTTCTTCTGGGAGTCTTTCACCACATTAAAAATCCTGTCATTTTTTTAAAAGAAGCCGACAGATGCTTGGCTCGGGGTGGCAGACTGGTGCTTTTAGAGCCGACAAATTCCCCTTTAAACAAACTCATCATCAATAAAGTAGGAAAATACGAATTTCACGACGATACAGTAAAAGGTTGGGAAGGAAGTGCTTCAGGCCGGCTTTCCAATGCAAATACCGCTCTTGCCTCAATCGTTTTCATCCGCGACAGAAAACGCTTTGAAACAGAGTTTCCTAATTTTAAATTTAAACGCCTCCGCTTCCACACGATGCTTGCTTATTTTATCAGTGGGGGAATGGCGTTTAAGCCTTTTATCCCAAAGGTGTGTGCTTTTTTAATTCCCTGGATAGAATTTGTGACAAGCCCTTTGCACCGCTGGCTTGGTAATGAAATGACGATTGATTTGGAAAAGGTTTGATTACTTAATGGCAGCATGCACATGTGCGTGCCTTTTTGCTTTTGGCAACACCTTCTCAATTAAACATTCCGCTAAAGGGGCAATCTAAAGTCTATTGAGATTGCCTTTACGGTTTTATTGCTCCATTCCGCGCGGAAGTTAGGGAAGTAGTTTCTACGTTATCCCATAGCCGCTTGGAATTGCCCCTTTAGCTCTTGCTCTCTGTGCATCTCGCGCGGGATGTAGTTGGGGTAGTCTTGTTTTGCTTTCATCAGATTGTGCACTTTGCAGAGTAAGCGGATATTATTGATGTCATGACTACTGCCTCCTTTCGCATATGCAATAATATGGTCGTACTCTAAGTGGTATCTTTGGTTACAGTGCACACCATTGGTACTCTTATAGGTGCATGTGTCATTGTCTCTTATTCTAACGGCTCTTTTAATGTGTTCCGGGATGTATTGGGTATGTTTTTTCACATTCGAAGTTCTTACTGTTTTGGGTTTTAGGTAATCTCTTAATATTCGTTTAAGCACTACTTCTGGCATCTTCTCAGATAATTTAAGCTTCGCTTTTTCCATTAAGGCTTCTAGTTCCTCATCGAGCTCGACTACAAGAAGCTTTGCCTTCTTCTTTGTATCAGGAAAGTGGTTTTCAATTATCTTTTCTACCTGTCTTGTCGTTTGATTCTTTGCTTCATTAAGTAGGGGAGCAATATTATTTGCGGTTAAATGTGGGGACAGAAGACAGAGGCTTGTAAGAGATAACTCGTCATTTTCAAGAAGAGGTCGTACCTCATCAAACTTCACAAGCAATCTGCATCCTTGGATGCGTCTTTGTACTTCGCCTTCAGAATACTTTAAGTGTCTTACACAGAAATCAAAGAGGCTGGAATAGCCTTCGACCTTCCAAAGCATTCGAGAATCCACTTCACTTAAATATTCTAGAACCTTTAGAGTTGTCTCTTTCTCTATCCTTACAAGCTCCACTAATTCCGAAAGTAATTTTCCATCTGACAATGTTTTAAGTTCCATAAAGCTAAACTCCAATTCATTTTTCTTCTACCACGGCTTTTTTGATGGCCTTAGAAGCTGATTAGGGAAGCAAATAACGATATATTTGAAAGGTGCCACAGGTGTCTTGGGGAGCGCATGTATATAAGCAAACGCGAGGGCCGCAGAGGTGATTAAGCAGCATGTTCAAATATATATCGTCGATAGAAAAAGTTTCTGAAAAATTCTGTCAACTATTATTTCAAATAAATCATTCGCAACATCACTCGCGTGATGTCCCCTAAGTCTCCTGCAAAAAGAAAAGACAAGTTGGGATTGGAAGCGTACATCTTACTTCAAATCGAACTTACAGCCATGCCAGCCGCAAACGAGTTTGCCGTCTTCGACATACCCTTTTTCCATCGGAGCACCTTGGTGGGGGCAAAACCTCTGGGATTTTTTCGTGGCACCTTTGTCATAAACCAAAACGGTTTTGGGATCCGCAGGATTAACGACGATTTTAGAAAGTGTTTTGTGCTTCAACGCAAAGAGTATTCTTTGAATCATGTAACCTGTCCTGAAGCATAGACAGTGTCTTCGAATGAAAAGTCCGGAGCCGGTTTTGTCTTACAAAGTTCACTTTGCAGAAAATCAAAAGCTTCGGGAAAAAAAGGCGCGCACGCTTCTGTATCAATTACTTTTCTCTCAAGCCTATCATCAATCAACTTATTATCTTCATGCATCACACTGCGCATTCTGCGTTTAAAAAGCGCGTAAAAAAGAGGCGTAATAAAGCGCCAGTAACGAGGGACTTCAAACACGAAATCCCCGATGATAGTCCCAGTGCTGCCATTTCTTTCCATCCGAGAGTTTAAGGTGTTTACACGTCCTGTTTTTACATTGAGATAAGTTTGAAAATATCCCGTCTGCTCGGGCTTAGTTTCCCGAAACACAATGTAAGTGGCATAAAAAGGAAAAGGAAAAAGAAAGCGTGCTTTATACAAAAAGATCTCGCGACGATCTTTTTTATAGAGAAGTTGAAAAGCCAAGTGGCTCTTTCGGTGCAGATATAAGAAATGCGTCCAGTCGTTTGCCAGTTCCGCTTCAAGTTCAAAAGGATATTTACTTTGGATAGTACGTCTCACCGCAATGCGAATGCTTTTCGCTTTAGGCGCATAAAAAACGGCGGGAGAATCTTCTGTAATGAGTTTTAAGGGCTGCATAGGGAGTAGATCTATTCTACCATGAACTTGCATAAGATTTAGCGCGCCGCGCGCTATGGAAAACGTAGTTCAAAAAGGGGCTGTAGAGAGGAATTTCAGATCCTTAAAATTCTCTTCTGCACTGCGCGTACTCCAGTCAGTCGCAAACAAAGCCACATTGGTCCCATCACGATCAACAACACAACGTATATCGCTCTTACCACCCAAAAGTTTAATGCGTTCTTCTAATTTCACCGTGTTGTCGACCGGCATAATCCAGCGTGCTCGGATGTAAGGCATGCGCTCCAAGCGCATTTTCACACCATATTCGGCTTCTATTCGGTGTTCTAAAACTTCAAATTGCAAGGCACCCACAACACCCAAGATCGGTTGTGTTTCACCACGGCCACTGGGGAAGAAAATTTGTACAACCCCTTCTTCCGTCAATTGATCGAGCCCCTGTTTCAATTGTTTGCGCTTCATCGGATCATTTAAAACAACACTTGCAAAAAATTCCGGCGAGAACCGGGGCACGCCTTGGTACTCAAGCGGTTTTCCTTCGCACAAACTGTCACCAATTCTAAAATCCCCACTCGTATCGACAAGGCCTACGATATCCCCAGGCCATGCCTCTTCGATAATTTCACGTTCTTGCGCAAAAAAGTGCAACGGACGAGACAATTTATATTCTTTTTTCAGTCTTCCATGTTTCGCCGACATGCCGCGAGTAAATTTTCCCGAGCACACTCTTAAAAAGGCAACGCGATCGCGGTGCTGAGGATCCATGTTCGCCTGGATTTTAAAAAACATTCCTGAAAAATTGGTATTTGTGGGTTCTATCATCCCCTCGGTACTCATCCGTCCTTGAGGCGGTGGCGCTACTTTAATAAAATTTTCCAAAAAGTGCTGTACTCCAAAGTTATTCATCGCACTTCCAAAAAATACCGGCGTCAAATTGCCGGAAAGAACTCTTTGCTCATCCCATGGGTCACCAGCTATTTCTAGTAACTCTAATTGAGTCTTTAATTCTTCGAGAAGTTCTTTCCCCTCGGGCATGGTGGAGAGTTTTTCCGCGAGCAACGGATCGTTAATTCCTCCCTTAAACTGTACAGGCTTTAACTGCTTTTGTGCATTTGCACGTTGGGCGGATTCAAAAAGAAGTAGGGAATCTCTTTGCCTGTCGTAAACCCCTTTAAAATTAGGCCCCATCCCAATCGGCCAGCTGATGGGACACGAACGAATCCCTAAAACTTGTTCCAACTCGTCAATCAGCTCTAGTGGATCACGCCCAGGGCGATCTAATTTATTGATGAATGTAAAAATCGGCAGCCCTCGCATGCGACAGACTTCAAAAAGTTTACGCGTCTGAGGCTCCACCCCTTTTGCAGCGTCGATAAGCATCACGGCGCTATCTACTGCAACGAGTGTACGGTAGGTGTCTTCCGAAAAGTCTTTGTGGCCGGGAGTATCTAAAAGATTTACCTGGACGCCATCGTATTCAAAGCGCAATACGCTGGTGCTGATGGAAATCCCTCTTTGTTTTTCAATTTCCATCCAGTCAGATTTTGTATTTCTTTGTTGGCCTTTGGCTTTAATGGCGCCGGCTAAGTGAATCGCACCACCATAAAGGAGTAATTTTTCCGTAAGTGTCGTTTTCCCCGCATCGGGGTGCGAAATAATGGCAAAAGTACGTCGTTTGGCGACTTCTTTCGTTAAAAGAGGGGCAAAATCACTCATAAGGCCCCTTATAGCACTTTTCTTTGAAGTTTTATAAGACTTACACTAAGAGATTACTTGGAATGAGTACTTTTACTGTCACGCACACGGAAGGTTTTGCACGTAGAGGACAACTGCGTTTGAAACATGGCGTGATTGAAACGCCAGTTTTTATGCCGGTCGGAACCTACGGCGCCGTGAAAACAGTTTCTCCCAAAGAGTTAAATGCTTTGGGAACGCAGATTCTTTTGGGTAACACCTACCATCTCTACTTAAGACCAGGCCTTGAAATTTTAAATGCGTTTGGGGGCCTGCATTCTTTTATGAATTGGGACAAGCCTATCCTCACTGACAGTGGCGGCTTTCAGGTGTTTTCCCTCGGCCAAATGAAAAAAATGACAGAAGAAGCAGTCATTTTTCGCTCGCACCTAAATGGCGACTTGGTCACTCTTTCTCCTGAAATTGCAGCAGAAATTCAACGCGTGATTGGTTCAGATATCGCCATGGTTTTAGATGAATGTGTGGCGCTACCGAACAAAGAGGAAGTGGTCAATGCAGCTGTGGAGCGCAGTTACCGTTGGGCAAAGCGTTTTTTAGATGCCCCCAGATTAGAAGGACAAAAAATTTTCGGCATCAATCAAGGGGGAACGAACCAAAGTTTAAGACTGAAAAGTTTGGAGCTTACCTTAGAACTTCCTATCGACGGCCTAGCCATTGGCGGTTTGAGTGTGGGGGAAACACACAATGAAATGATCGAAGTGCTCGAGTTTATGGCGCCTAAACTACCACCTGCCCTGCCCCATTATTTAATGGGAGTCGGTACTCCCCGAGATTTGCTCGAAGCTATCGCTCGTGGCGTGGATATGTTTGACTGTGTTTTGCCCACTCGAAATGCGAGAAACGGCGGATTTTTCACCCACGACGGGCTTCTAAATATTCGAAATTCCGAACATAAGTTAGATAAGCGCCCTATCGATGAAAACTGCACGTGCGAGTGCTGTACAAGCTATTCCAGATCCTATTTGAGACACCTCTTTCACACCAAAGAAATACTGGGATGTCGCCTTGCAACTATGCATAATCTCAACTATTATCACGACTTCATGCGGACCATACGCGGGCACTTGGAGAGGGGAACATTTCTTCAGTATTACAAGGAGATGTCACCCAGACTTAAAGCCGCGTATCCCGGAGTTGTCGAACGAAAGGAAGTTGAGTGATGAGTAAAGTAGCCCTGTTAATGTTTGTCAGTATTTCCGCATTCGCGGATGGTGTAGCAACAGCGAAAGAAGGGATTACCCCTTTTATTCCGTTGCTTCTTATCTTCGCAGTTTTTTACTTCATGATTTTGCGCCCACAGCAAAAGAAGCAAAAAGAAACACAGAAATTTATTACCGAATTGAAACGCGGTGACATGATTGTCACAAATTCCGGCATTATCGGAACCGTAAAAGTCGTCAGTGACAAATTTGTCACTCTCGAAATTGACGACGGCGTTTGTATGAAAGTTTTGAAAAATCAAATTGCTGAAAGCGCTGCTACTTTAAAAGAAGTAGCCGTAAAGCAAAAAGAAGCAACAACTTGAGATGAACGGCGGGACTTAGGTACGGCTTTACTTTGCGTTTGGCAAAGTAAAGCCGTACCTAAGTCCCGCCCAAGTCCCTAGATTTGCAACAAGGTGAGGTCGAAAAAATGAAAAGTCTAAAAGTGCGTGGGTTTATAATCCTCGCAACCATCCTGTTTTCCGTATACCTGTTAATTCCCACATACATGAAGTTTGCTACCGGCGTAACGGTACCAAAAACTCCAAAGGACTCTGACCCTTGGTATTACAAAGTATTGCCCTCCGAAAGTTTGAAACTCGGGCTGGATCTTATGGGCGGCTTGCATTTGAAGCTCGGCATCGACTTCAACGAAGTCCACCGCGACGCCATCACCAAGCTGAAAAACCAGCTACTTGAATTTTGCGAACAAGAAAAAATCACAGGCGTGTCTGCTGAAGGAACAAACGACAATAAAATTCTCGTAAAGTTCCCTGACGATGCAACATGGAAAAAAGTCGAAGACCAAATCGGCAAGCATTTAAACGACGCTATTGATTACGAAAGCCAATCGGGCACTTCTGCAACGCTGAAAATGACGGCATTGTATGAAAACTCGGTTAATACTCGCGCTATTGATCAATCCATCGAAACACTGAGAAACCGTATCGATGAATTCGGAATCGCAGAACCTATCATCACGCGCCAGGGCGAAGACAAAATCATGGTGGAATTCCCAGGCGTTCAAGAGCCCGGACGTTTGAAAGAAATTATCGCAAGAACGGCGAAACTGACTTTCCAGGTCGAACTAAGCGGTCCTGAAGAACCAGAAGGCACACCTAGCCCTGCGAAGATGAACGAATTAGTGCAGCAATTTGTAAAAGAAAAAAACCTGACTTTGGATACCTTAAACCCCATCACCAAGCACTTGCGTGACTTTAATGCTTGGCTTGCTGGCAAAATTCCAGACGGGTCTGAAATTCTTTTCCACAAAAAAGTTGATATCAATACAAAAGAAGCGACTTATGTGCCTTACCTGCTAAAGAGAGAATCTATCGTCGGTGGAGATGACTTGCAGGATGCTTATTACACATTCAACACTCAAAACAATAACCCTGAAGTAAACTTTCAGCTCACTCCAACGGGAGCCGTAAAGTTTGAAAAAGGAACAGGCGAGAGTGTCGGTAAGTACATGGCTATCGTTCTTGATAGCAACGTGCACTCTGCTCCACGCATCAAAACAAAAATTGGTGGTGGGAGAGCAATGATTGAAATGGGCTCTACAGGCCGTGCTCAGGCAGACATCTTAAACGACGCAAAAGATACGGCTCTTGTTTTAAGATCCGGCGCATTACCAGCACGACTGGAATTTTTGGAAGAACGCGTAGTCGGTCCTTCTTTAGGAGCAGACGCCATTCATAAAGGGGTAACTTCTCTCGGCGCAGGACTTCTTCTTGTGTTCGTATTCATGGGCATTTACTACAGACGCAGCGGTACGTTCGCAAACGTAGCACTTGTTCTAAACGGAATTCTTCTTCTTGCTGCAATGGCGGCATTTGAAGGAACACTTACTCTACCGGGTTTAGCGGGGATTACTCTGACATTGGGGATGGCGATCGATGCGAACATCCTGATTTTGGAGCATATGCGAGAAGAACTTCTTGCAGGTAAAACACTGGCACACGCAGTAGGCGAAGGGTACGCAAGAGCTTTCTCTGCGATTATCGACTCGCATGTAACAACGATTGTTGCCGGGCTTGTGCTTTTAAACTTCGGTTATGGTCCGATTAGAGGTTTTGCAGTGACTCTATTAATTGGGTTGTCTGCATCTCTTTATACTTCGGTATTCGTGACTCGATTTATCTTTGATTATTTTGTTACCTACAAAGGCAAACAACACATCAGCATCTAAAGGAACTTATGAAATATTTTCACCTTGTCCCTAAAAATACCAATATTAACTTCATCGGAAAATTTCCGATCTTCATCTCTTTTTCTATCCTCACGCTGATTGCAGTGGTGACGGGATTAAATACGAAAGGGCTGAACTTCGGAATCGACTTTACCGGTGGTTCTGTGTTGCAAGCAAAGTTCAACCCGGCGATCGACCCTGAATCTGTCAGAAAAATCATGACTGAATTAGGCGATAACGAAGCTTCTGTGGTTGGAATCGGCGATAAAGGCGATGAATACCTCATCACCACCCGCACAGTGGATGAAAAGAACTCTAAGCCCTTGAAAGACAGACTGGTAGAAAAAGTGGGAGCAAGCCGCATGACCATTCTTTCTGCAGACATCGTCGGTCCGAAAGTTGGGGAAGAATTAAGAGGAGCAGCACTGCGCTCTTTGTTTTATTCCATTATTCTTATCACGATTTACATTTGGCTCAGATTCGATGCCCGATTCGCACCCGGTGCTACTATCGCGATGGTGCACGATATTATTATGTGTACTGGTCTGTATATGGTTACTGGACGTGAATTTACCATCACTGCAGTTGCAGCACTTCTTACCATTGCAGGGTACAGCGTGAACGATACGATCGTGGTGTATGACCGAGTACGCGAGATGATGAAACATGGTGCTGATGATACGCATGATTTGGGGGGCACAATTAACAAAGCCATCAACCTGACACTTTCGAGAACTCTACTCACTTCTTTTGTGACGTTGATTTCCGTCGTGCCACTGGCGATTCTTTGTAAAGGTGAAATCCAGAGTTTTGCGATTGCAATGTGCTTTGGGATTTTCGTAGGTACTTATTCTACGGTTTACATCGCATCACCTTTCACGATTTACGTCGAAAAATTCATGGAACGTAAAGAAAAGAAATTAAAGACTAAAACTGCATGAGTGCTGTCAGAACCACAATACGGGAACTTAAAAACTTTGTAGGCCAGGAAGTAGAGCTTAGGGGATGGGTGTATAACATCCGTAGCTCCGGAAAATTGCGCTTTCTTTTAATGCGCGATGGCTCAGGAATCGTGCAAGTAGTTTGGTTTAAAGGAAACCACTCCGAAGAAACATTCAAAGAACTCGATACGCTCACACAAGAAAGTTCTTTGATCGTAACCGGCAAAGTAAAAGAAGATAAGCGCTCCGACATTGGGTTTGAACTCGATGGCGTTACTTTAAAGATCTTAAACATCGCAAAAGACTATCCGTTAGGCCCGAAAGAACACGGCCCGGATTTTTTACTTTCGAACCGTCACTTATGGCTGCGAAGCAAGCGCCCACACGCTATTTTAAGAATTCGTGATCGGTTTGTGAAAGCGTCTCGCGACTTTTTTGATCAAGAAGGTTTCACGCTTGTCGATACGCCGATTTTTACGCCGGCAGCATGCGAAGGCACAACAACGCTTTTCGAAACACAATATTTCGAAGACAAAGCGTATCTCTCGCAAAGCGGGCAATTATACGCGGAAGCGGCAAGTAAGGCTTTTGGTAAAGTGTATTGCTTCGGCCCGACCTTTCGTGCTGAAAAAAGTAAAACGCGTCGCCATCTCACGGAATTTTGGATGTTGGAGCCTGAAGTCGCCTTTAATGATCTCAACGACAACATGGATTTGGCAGAAAAGTATCTTTCGTATGTTATCCAACGTGTCTTAACTGAGTGTGAATACGAATTTAAAGTGCTCGAGCGCGATACCACATTCTTAAAAAATGTGAAGGCACCCTTCCCTCGTATTACTTACGATGAAGCGATTGAGATTTTAAAGAAACTCAATGTGCCTTGCGAATGGGGCAGTGATTTTGGGGCGCCTGAAGAAACGGCAATTGCGAAACAGTTTGATAGACCTTTTTTCATTCACCGTTTTCCAGCAGCTATCAAAGCTTTCTATATGAAGCACGATCCGACAAATCCGAAGTTAGCTTTGGGGTGTGATTTGATTGCGCCAGAAGGATACGGAGAAATTATCGGTGGCGGCCAGCGTGAAGAAAGTGTCGATACGCTTATCAAACGCATCGAAGAACACGGTTTAAAAGAAGAAAACTTTGCGTGGTATTTGGATCTGCGTCGTTATGGCTCGGTACCTTCGGCAGGTTTTGGATTGGGGCTTGAACGCACGATTTCCTGGATCTGCGGACTAGAGCACTTAAGAGAAGCTGCTGCTTTCCCCCGCATGATGTACCGGATTTATCCTTAACTGAAGAGATTAACTACCGTCATATTACCGAGTATCTGAATGCTGTCAGTGTGTAATACTTACCCTTCCACTTTTCTCAATCGAAAGAGGGGCTTTAACTCCATCACCCTTGCACGCATCAGAACAAAGATATTTGCTGAAGCAATAAGAACAGACAAATGGAATGCGGCCCAAGTGAGTTTCCAGAAATCTCTCTCAAACGAATGCATCAGATCCACTATCGAATAACTGCTGGCCACAAGCAATGTCGCCGACATGGCAAGGGCTGCAAGCTCACCCATTTCCCTATGCGCAAACATAAAGAGATACAAAGCGACAAGAAGCGCCCATTCCCACTGGTGCGAAGGCGTTTTTAATTCGGGGATTGCGGATTTTAATGCAATCGGAAGTACAAATTCCAAAGCGAGCCAAGTAAGCATCAAGACACACACTGTCGCGTGAAATTCTCTTTTTTTATTTGCATTGGGTTTATTGGGGATGCACGCAACAATCACTCCTACCAGTGCTGTCATGCCTATTGTCCGCCCAAAATAGAGCCATTCGCTTTTTGCCGTCGTATTAAAAAGTGTAGTGAACGGTGCCATCAAATCATTTAAGAAGTACAGCGGGTAGAGAAATCCTAAAGCAAGCGTTGTAGCAAAGAGCCAGATTTTTTCTGTGCGTTCGTAAAATACGCTGGAAAGAATAATCGCGGGCAGTACCATCAACATCCATTCATGGTAATCAATCGCGGTTTTAATGCTTCCTTCATAATACGCAAATGCAGAAAGCGGCAGTCCTAAAAAGAAAACCGCAGACAGTACTCTTTCTACTTCCGTTCTTTCTAAAAAAATCGGACGAATAAATTGCGTGTAAGGCCCGACAAATACGAGCGTGATAGCAAAGAAACAAATGAGTGCTCTGATAGAAGTGTTGAGAAATGCTCCTTCGACCATTCCCTTCCCGCCCAATTCAATATTGGATAGCCCAAAAAGACTGAATGCAATCGGCATGAATAAAATGCCGGCCCATGCAGCGATAACCCACTTCAACGGTAATTTAATTGTTTGATTGTCGATCATAATTTCCCCCCGAAAAGAACGAATCAACTTTTACGGTAGTATAGATTGAAAGAGCCCAGAAGACACGTTACGCTTTTTAAATAGTGGGAGAACGATAATGCAAAGCATTAACCCGACAGATTTATTTACTAAAGGCAGAGAAGGCGATCCAAGACTGGGTGAGAGCGTACAAGTTATTCACACTCTGAAGTCTCTAAAAGCTGCCCTAAATCCTTTAGTGCTATACGGATGCCCTGACGACACTGGGGTAAAACACAATCGTGGAAGAGCGGGAGCAGCGCAAGGCCCCGACTCCATCCGAAAACACCTGTATAAAATGACGTCGTCCATGCACATGGACTGGACAAAAAAATTTACGTTATTCGATGCGGGTAACATTGATGTAAGCAATTCCATCTTGGAAACACATAAAAACGCCTTCGATGCAGCAAAGCTCTATGCTGAAAATCAGTCTACGGTGATTGCACTCGGCGGGGGCCATGATTTCGCGGCACCTAACTTTTTGGGATTTATCGACGGTATAAAAACAAAAAAAGCGGGCCTGATAAATATTGATCCGCATTTGGATGTACGAGAGCTGGAAAATAACCTTCCGCATAGTGGTACTCCTTTTAGGCAAATTTTAGAAAGCGGCAAAATCTCTCCGAAAAACTTTGTACAGTTTGGTGCACGTTCCAACAGAAATGCGAAATCCCACTATGAGTGGTGCAAAAAACAAAAAGTTCAGATTTCTACTTGGGAACAAATCAGATTAAAACCCACACCTGTCGCAAAACAATTTACGTCTTATTTAACTAAACTTTCTAAAGTGAGTGACGTTGTCGGTGTGACAATCGATATTGACTGTTGCGAGAGCGCAGAAGGATCCAGTGCTGCTCCTGTACTTGGGTTTACTGCGACGGAATTATATTTCATAGCAAAGGCCGCTGGTCTCCAAAAGAAAGTACGGTTTTTAGAAATTTGCGAAGTGGCGCCTTCTTTAGATTCTACAGAGCGCTCAAGCCGTATTGCCGCCGAAATTATTTTTGCTTTTCTCGAAGCACGCGCGTCTATTTAACCTGTCTTACAGAGTGTTCTGTCCCCATATTTCTACCACTTATAAACAGCCTCGAATCGTTGTTTAAAGCACTTCTAGGGGGGCCTATTTTTATTAAAAAGATCAATAAAACGCTAAAAAACGTCAAAAACAGCAACAGATCTATTATCAACAACCTGTGGATAACTTAGGTAAGTTATTAAATACACATGCAATTCAAATGCTGTTTATCAATAAGCTTGTCTACAGTACCTCTTGAATGGAAGCGAAGAGTTATCGACTGTAATTACAGTACGTTAAACGTGTGGATATCAGGTTTTACTTTAGTACTGTTTTAATGAAATTCGCTCTTTGCCGCGAAGAAAGCTTCAAAGCTATAAAAAGAGTTTTGAAAACTATGTCTCATCTTGATTGGAACGCTACGTTACGAACCATCAAGGAAGAAGTTGCTCATGTGCATTTCCAGAATGTACTTCTTCCTTTGGAGTTCATTAATATCGATGAAAAATCGGTGCGCCTTGGTGTGCTCAGTAACTTCCACGCAGATCGTGTACAAAGTTTTACGTCCGTTATCAAAAAAGCGATCCGCAAGCACACGGGCACAGATCTCCAATTAGAATTTGAATTAATTAGCAAAGAAAACGAACAAGCGGCCAAGTCTGTTCAGGTTCCTACCCAATCGATAGTCCTTCCCCAAACGCCTTCCCTGCTCTCCAATGTCGTACTGCCGACTGTAGATGAAACAGCGACGAAAGAATTATTTGATACTGTTGAACCCAACTTTCCTGTTTTTAAAAATGAGTTTTTTATCTGTGGATTCAACGATGTTGCCTATAAGTTTGGAACGCTCTTCGCAGAGAATAGAGACTCCAACATCCATACGTTGACTGTGGTTTCTCAAGTAGGACTGGGAAAAACCCATATGCTTTCTGAAATTGGAAGCCAGATCTACAGAAAAAATCCCAACCTTCGCATCCGCTATACGAATGCCGAAACATTCACGAACGAAATGTACCAAAGCTTTCAACCCGGTCAGGAATCTTTTGCCTTCAAAAAGAAATACAGAAGAGACACCGACGTACTTCTCTTTGATGATTTGCATCTGTTAACCAAGCGCACAAAGACGCAAGAAGAACTTGTGCACATTTACAACGAAATTACCGCTAATGGCGGCAGAGTTTTATTTACTTCCTCCGTTCCCCTTCACCAACTTACCGACTTCTCCATCCCACTCAAATCTCGCCTTGCTTCTTCTATTGTTGCGGAAATCAGACATCCGTCGTTCGAAGAACGAGTCGAAATTTTATCCAAAGCAGCTAGCGCCAATCAGATTGATGTGGAAATGCCGGTATTAAGAATTCTGGCCAGCAAAAGCAACTCCGATATGCGCGGAATCATCGGCACGCTGATTAGCGCGCACATGCAATCGCATATTCAAAACAGACCATTAGATGCAAATTTTCTTTCTGAAGGCGGCATGTTCAAGGAAATCAAATCCGAAGCCGTCACGATCGATGAAATCATCGCGGTTGTGGAATACAACTTCGGAATTTCCCGAGAAGAACTGAATTCGAAATCGCGTAAAGGCAATATTGCCTGGGCAAGACAAGTGGGAATGTATCTAGCCCGCAAGTTCACCCACCACTCGCTTGAGCAAATCGGAAAAACATTTGGAAGAGATCACGCAACCGTTTGCCACGCCTTTGAAAAAGTAAAAGAAGTGATGAACGAACAGCCTTCTAAAAAATACGAAGTTGAATTTTTAATCAAAAAACTACAAGCAAAGACACCGACAAAAAATGATGGAATACTATAGACTCATACTTGCGTTACATATCATCGCCATAATCTGCTGGATGGCAGGCATTCTTTATCTGTACAGACTGTTTATTTACCATACGGAAGAAACAGAAAACGTTGTAAAACAGCGCTTTCACATCATGGAAACTCGTTTGTACAAGTACATCACGATGCCCGCGATGTTATTTTCCCTGCTATTCGGTGCTTGGATGATTTACTTGCAGCCCACGCTACTTTCGCAACATTGGTTGCATGCAAAACTGACTCTTGTGTTTTTCCTGATTGGTTCTACCCATATGGGGAAAATGTTCATTCGCAAATTAAATGATGGAACTTGTAAGGTATCTTCCAAAACCTTCCGTTTCTTAAACGAAGTTCCGACTTTGCTGATGATAGGCATTGTGCTCCTCGTCATTTTGCGCCCTTTTTAAGGGATGCTCCCAACAATTTCTTGCCTAGATAGTCTCTGGCCCATATTGTTCCTTTTACCTAATGCTAGATATGACCAAAGACAAAGAACCGCAGATTTTAATGGATTTTACGAGCCCGCCCGCTGTCGAAGTGGATTGGCGTGTAAAAGTTCCTACGGTCAGTGAAGTCAATCGCCGCATCCGCGGGCATATTGAAAATTCTTTCTTTGATGTCTGGGTCCGAGGGGAAGTCAGTACCTTTAGAAAGCCTGTATCCGGGCATGCTTATTTCGTCGTAAAAGATAATACCTCTCAATTAAAAGCGGTCATGTTTAAAGGCCAGCTTGCGAAACTGAAATTCCAGTTAAAAGAAGGAATGGAAGTTTTGCTTCATGGCTCTGTTTCCGTTTATGAAGCGCGCGGGGAGTACCAGATTGTTTGCGATACGGCAGAACCTGTGGGTGTCGGGGCCTTGCAACTGGCCTTTGAGCAGCTGAAAGCAAAGTTGAATGCAGAAGGTCTGTTTGATCCCAAACACAAAAAAGCCCTGCCTTCTCTTCCCAAAAGAATTGGGATTGTGACATCGGCCACAGGAGCTGCAGTAAAAGATATTTTAAAAGTTCTCTCCCGACGCTATCCGGATAGAAAAGTAATTATTTTCCCGGCAAGTGTTCAAGGGGATAAGGCTGCACCAGAAATTGTTGCGGCAATTAAAAAAGCGGAACGCTGGAATACGGAAAACCCTACCGATAAAGTAGACGTTTTGATTGTCGGTCGTGGTGGCGGCTCCATGGAGGATCTATGGCCGTTCAACGAAGAAATTGTCGCGCGCGCTCTTTACGCGTGCCCTATCCCGACTATCTCTGCAGTCGGACACGAAATTGATTTTACAATCAGTGATTTTGTTTGCGATTTAAGAGCACCAACGCCTTCTGCTGCTGCAGAAGTGGTCGTTCCTAAAAAAGAAGAACTGGTGAGGATGGTAGGCTACCACCAAACGCGTTTAAACGGCTTGATGACAAAAAAGCTCGAGCAATTGCGTTTGCACTTAGGGCATTTGACCTCTCGCCTTCTTGATCCCAGACAGCGCATCCGACAAATGCAGGCGAATTTTAATACGCTAATGGTAAAGCTCACGATAGCGATGCAAAGTTCGTTAAGATTAAAAAGACAGCGTCTAGAATCTCGCATCCAGATGCTCGACTCTCTTTCGCCTCTTCAAGTAATTGGGCGTGGTTTTTCGCTCACAATGAAAACGGATGGTTCGATTATTCGCAGCGTTAAGAGCGTGAAAAAAGGGGAAAAACTCACGACTCGCCTGGCTGACGGGATCCTGCACTCAGAAGTTATTTCCGACTGAATCCATTTCACGCTACAATAGTAAATGTAGTTAATCCTTTCTTTACGCATACTCCCAAAAAAATGACAAAAACACTCCCACATATTGAAGTCGTATTACCTGTATTTAACGAAGAAAAAAACATTCCCATTCTCTTTGATAGAATGGCGAGTGTTCAAAGCACGATGAAAGACAAAGCGACATTGTCGTATCTGTTCATCAATGACGGATCTTCAGACAACACACGCAAAATTCTCGATGAATTAAATAAAAACCGCAACGATGTAAGAGTCATCCACTTGCTTCACAACTTTGGCCACTCTGCTGCCCTGTCTGCAGGGATTGATCACTTTAGTGGGGACGCAGCTCTTCTCATGGATGCTGACTTGCAAGATCCTCCAGAAGCTTTGCCTGAAATGTTTGAGGCTTGGCAAAAAGGGGCGCCCACCGTTGTTGCTGAAAGAAAGAGCCGCAGAGAAAAAACGCAGCTTCTCTTCAAACTTTTTTACTTTTTCTTTCACCAGTTTGCGAAAAGCGTTCCTCCGATTAGTTTCGGGACACATTCTTTACTCGATAAATCTGTTGTCGAGCGTTTAAGGCAGATGAAGGAAAAAAACCGCTACTTGCCAGGTCTTGTTGCCTTTGGCTCTAAAGAAATCCGCGCTGTGCAGGTAGATAGACACAATAGAGAGCACGGTAAATCGCGCGTGGGCTTTTTCGGGCTTATCAACTTGGCCATCACGGCTTTTGTCAGTTTTTCAAATACTCCTGTAAGGCTTGTGAGCCTATTCGGCCTATGCGCTTCGAGTATTTCTATTTTGAGCGGAATCACTATCTTGTACTTAAAGTTATTTACGAATAGTGCCATCCCCGGCTGGGCGTCCACCATGGTGGCTATCAGCTTCGGCATGGGGATTCAGCTTCTTTGCACGGGAATTATTGGTGAGTATGTCGCCCGTATCTACGAAGAAGTAAAAGGCCGTCCTATCTACCTGGTAGAGACCCTTTTAGACAAGAAAACAGCCCATCTCTCCAAGGCTGCCTAAGCCCTTTTGCTAAAGCCAACTCTCGACAAACCCAAGCCTGTGAATTAGTTTTAAGCCCTCTACTTTTACGCCGACGTAGCTCAGTCGGTAGAGCAGCTCATTCGTAATGAGCAGGTCACCGGTTCAAGTCCGGTCGTCGGCTTTCGTCTCCGCTACGCTACGCCGCAACAAGCAAAGTTTTTCTACTCTGGCAGTCTCGCCCGGCGAAGTGCAACGAAGACGGGTTCAAGTCCGGTCGTCGGCTTTCGTCTATTTTGCCGCATCAAGTTAAATCAGCTCCGCTATCAATGATAGAATAATACTTTCCAATTCTACAAGGGGGACCGCTTGTCACAAATGACCAACACCACTGCACTGATCTATCAACTGAGCCCGAAAATTAAATCGAGCTGGATTGTAAACCAACTTTTGAAAATCGGCGGTGCTGTTTCAGCGAATTTTATTAAAAGTGGTCTGGTCTATGACGACACTAATTCTGTCGTAGCAAATATCCTTAGGGCAAAAAATATCGAAGTGGATGAAAAAGAAATTATTCACTACCAGGAAGAATGTAAAAGTTTTTTCAACCCCTCTCAAAGACTTTGGTACGGAGACAGACACTTGATTCTCCATCCTCTTATCCGCATTCTAAAACCTAAAGTAATTGTAGAAACAGGATGTGCGTGGGGAGGATCGGCATCGTTTATCCTGGCTTCCTTGCAGAAAAATGGTTCAGGCCAACTGATTTCAATTGATGTCCCAGCAAGCACCGTATCTCAAGCAAAATTTATGGGTGTAAAAGAAGGCGAAATTGGCGCCTTGATTCCGCAAGAATTGCGCGCAAATTGGCGTTTAGTCATGGGAGATGCAAGAGAATACCTTCCAAAAGTTTTGACAGAAGTCGATGCGGATATTTTTATCCACGACAGTCTTCACACGACAACGCACCAAGCATTCGAATACATTACCGCACGTTCGCTCATGCGCGACGGCACCATTATCGCTTCTGACGATATTCGCTGGAACGACAGCTTCCGATCTTTTCTAAAACTGCACAATCTGCGTGCGTATGCCCCTTTGAAAGATAAAAACTTCGGCATCACGATAAATTCGTTTGGGGAATACGAAAAAGAAAATACTTTGTACAGATAGTCAGAGATCGTTCTCTACAAAGTCTGTGCTGGCTCAGTTTTCTTGAAAATCCTTTTTTAAAGAAGCAACGCTCTTTTTCTTCGTTTTTAGAATGGAATTTGCGGTATTAATTAAGTTTGTAATTCTGTGGTGTAGTACATAATTTCTAAGTCAATTCCTTCATACTTTTGTGAGAACCTCCTTAATAAGAACAAGGAGGTTCTTATGTTTAAGCCTATTTTTCTTTCTCTCGTACTTTTTTCCCTATTCGCTGTTGCAAAGTCAGAATTCGATCTCTATCCCATGGAGAAATTCACCCTTTTTGTAAACAGTAACCGCGGACCTAAAATGTTAGAGGTAAAAATAGAGCTTGAACTACAGGATAAATCGATCGCAAAATCAATTGCGTTAAACCGATCTATCATCAGACATGACATTCGAAATCTTCTTGGAAAATATTCTCAAAACGGATACTGGGGCACCGAAGAAATCGATTTACTGCGAAGTGACATCAAGGCATCGATAGAAAAAAAGTTGAAAGCACAGAAGATTAAAAAAGTGCACTTTACTGAGTTTAAATACAAATAAGAAATAATGAAGATTATGGAGTGTGTTTAATCTCTATGCAGTAAAGTATCCAACCACTTGCTTTTACACAGTAACTTAGCTGCAATATAAACAGTGCTCATTCTATCTAAGAAGTAGACAGTGTAGAGGCTTAAAACAACTCATGTTTTCAAAATTAAGAAAGTAGCCGCACATTATTTTGACTACTGTTTAGACATTATTCACCTGTACAGAGAAAAAACACGCACAAATTTTTTGGCATTCCTATTGCTCACTTAGTGAGCCTATGAGGGTCGGGAAACTTTTTAATAATCTTTTGCTTTTAACCTTAATTACCTGTTTTTTTGCTTCCTGTAAAAGAGCAGGCATTACTGATGAAGAGGCGACAAAAAGCTCTGCCACGCTTAGCCCTGGGGATATGCCCTCTAAAGTGACAAATAGTTCGAATGATTCGACCACAAATGCTGGAAATGGACAAGGCTATGGCGGTGGAGATGGTCCGCTAGCAGATGCAAGAAATCTTTATATCAAGTCAGTAACACTACTAAAAGATCGTTTTGAAGTAGCAAGTTTTGCAACTAGTACTGCTTGCTCCACAGTGTCTGAGCCCATTCTATGTAATTATTTAATTGGGATAACCCCAGCACAAAAAACTTTTCTGCAAGACTTTGTAAAACAAAATGCAGCAAAAATGATTGCGCTAAACTCTGGAGAAACCCGAATAAAATTTGAATTTACTTCTGAAGCAATTAAAACTGGTAACTCCAGTGACTCGACTCGTGATTTAGCGGCTAAAACGGCTTTAAGCAATAAAGGCAGTATTGTCTTCCATGAACCCAGCGTAAAAGCACTTTCTGCTTATAGACAAATTGCTTTACTAGCTCACGAAATGGGACACAAAACTTACACTAATTTAACTCCCTCTCACTATATAGGTGATACCGGCGCTGTTGGTCCATTTTCTAGTGGGCTTGTTTTCTTAGATACATTGGGAGCGGCAATCTCTATCTATTTAGCTGGTACTGTCGGAAAAACGGCAGTTACCTTTCCAGACACAGGTCTGAGTTGCCAAGTTGAAACACTCAATACGCTTCTGATTGGTTCCCCTTATTATCAAAAACCCAGCACAGGTCTTGGCGGTCAAATCAGTTCTGAGGCTGACACCTTTTTACGAAGTCTAGAAGACGGTGAAAAATTTACTGTCACTGCTTGGGTAAGAGTTTTTAACGACTTACCAGCGACTGCAGGTGACTATGCGGGTGAAACTATCTTATCTAACATAGACAACTCAACAACCTACAGCGGTTGGCTGTTTGGTTTTGGGATGTTCAGACTGGAAAATGGAAATTTTGGTGCATACGTAGGTGGAGCAGCCAATCAGGTTATTGATTCTGGGGCAGCGCTCACACCAGGAATATTTCATCACATAGCGGTGAAACGAGATGCCGGCAAAGTAAATTTATACGTAGATGGAGTTTTAAAGATCTCAAAAAGCGCATTTTACAATGACGAAGAAGATCCAGGTGACAGGTATTTGAGTTTAATAGACAGTTCTGACTCTGGTGTGAGTTTAGGTAGAGCTGCAAGCAATCCTACCTATTGTAAAAATGTATCTGGGAGCTATCATAAGTGTATGGAATACTTCGAAGGACATATAGCGCTGGCATCCTTTTACAAAGCAGCACTACCTGACAGCGAAATAAAAAACTTAGCAACTTGCGCTCCGAATCGATAAGTTTTAATCTTTTTCAATGCAAAAAATAACGTCTGATGAACTCATCTCTCATTTTAAAATGGAGAAACACCCTGAGGGTGGTTACTATAAGGAATCTTTCAAATCCAATGGAACACTTCCACAAAGTGCACTGCCGAGTCAGATAAAGGGAGATCGTTTATGGAGCTCCGCGATTTACTTTCTGTTGTGCAATCAAGAAAAATCGAAGCTACATAAAATTGCCTTTGATGAAGTCTGGCACTTTTATCTGGGGGATCCGATTGTAGTAGTAGAAATAGAACCCGATGGAAATGTGAAAGAAACAATTCTAGGCCCTGATTTTATTGCAGGCCAAAAATTACAGCACGTCGTCCCCGGAGGCAGATGGTTTGGATCCTACCTACCAGAGGGCTCTCAATTCGCGTTTGTTGGATGCACGGTAGCGCCAGGCTTTGACTTCAGAGATTTTGAAATGGGCGACAAACATACTCTATTAGAGCTCTATCCCGATGCGAAACAGATCATTGAAAAGCTTACGTAGACTGTCATTGAAAGGGGATTGCCACGGCCTTACTGCCTCGCAATGACTGCAAAACCGCAGAGCCGTCATTGCAAGACGAAGCCGAAGCAATCTGCTGGGCTCTTTTAATTATTACATGTATGAGGCTTCGATTGTTTATGGCATCCATTCCGCCCTCTAGTGGGTTTTGTGACTTAGCGCTTTTGGTGACATTCGGTTGGAAGCCCACCAGATTTCTTCGGCAGTCATTGCGAGGCCGAAGGCCGCGGCAATCCCATTGAAAAAGGATGCACTCTCGCTCTTCTATTTCTAGGCTTGTAGGGGATGGTTCCATTAGCTTCTAGGATGTTTTGCTGGATGTAGTTAAGTACGCCGTTAAAATCTTTTCCCCAGTGCACGACACGAGAGAAAACCCGTAAGGTCCAAAACTTCTTTAGCTTCACTTTTGAATGAGAAAGTAGCTTTTTAGCTATAATCCCCGCAAAAACTTTTAAAAAAGAAGCGATTTCTTCTTTGTCTTGTCCCTGTATGCAAAGGTGTAGATGGTTTCTATTGATGGCAAGCTTGTAGACTTTGATGTGGAATTTCAAAGCGTAGCTTTTAAGCCTACTACTAATGAGCTTATCAAAACGGGTAAGGGATAAAGTTCCAACTGCTACATCACTTCTCATCACAAGATGTAAAGGTTTTGAAAGTGTGATTGGTCTTTTGCCTTTTCTTTTTCCCTTTAAAAGAGTTCCGCCAAACTCTAGGGATGTTTTCTTTTCTTTAAATAATAAGGCCTGCTTCATTCTTTCTGTCATAAAAAAGATATTCTCAAACACCAAGAGAAAAAGTGGATTTAATTATGGGCTTTAATTTAAATCTTTTTTGTTTTTTACTGCCGTTCTTGAATTGTAATTTAGCTGCTCGGGGCGCTCCAAATGGGTAGATAGAAAAGGCATATAGAGCGATATTAAAAAGAGAGTGGAAGATGTGGAATCTGGAAGTGATGCAAATGTCACAATACCTTCGAAAATACATCCTCGTTTAATGGGATTTCCGCGGCCTTCGGCCTCGCAATGACTGCCGAAGAAATCTGGTGGGCTTCCAACCGAATGTCACCAAAATCGCTAAGCCACTGTGCTCACCAGAGGGCGGAAGTGACGCCATAAACAATCGAAGCCTCATACATATAATAGTAACCGAGCCCACCAGATTTTTTCCCTTAGGAAGTCATTGCGTCCGTCGCTAAGCCCGCGGCAATCCCATTGACCTTCTTTAACAAGATTGCCACGGCCTTACGGCCTCGCAATGACTCACGAAAAAAATCGACTTGAACGCTTACAAAATAGCTGTCAAATTTCTATACAGTCATAACTGCATGATTAGTGGCTTAGATTGAAAACTTCCGAGACAAAACCGACTACTTCCCTTACAAAAAACATAATTGCAGGATTTGCAACACACCTGAATTAAGGGTTTGAAATAAGTGCATTTAACATCCGTATGTGCTGCTTCCATTTTATGGGCTCGGTGCTTGCAGTAGATCTCTATGACTTTGCTTACACCCCACATTACTACTGAGGCACCTTATGAAAAGTGTAAGTCGTTCTATTTTCTTAACCGCATTTGCCGGACTTCTTCTATCGTCTTGCTCTGGGAAACTTTCCAGCGGAAAATTAAACTTAAATAGCTTGTCAGACACAGGCTCTACAACAGGCGGCACTACTTCGGGCACAAGTGGCAGCACTACTGGTTCCACTACAAGCTCTACTTCTAGTGGCACTACAAGTGGAAGTACTTCAGGTACCACTTCTGGCTCCTCTACTTTTTCTTGTACTGCGACTCCCTCTTCACTCACAGTGAATAGTGGTGGTGTGGTAAGCGTAACGGTAGCAGCCCTTAATGGAACGGCTCCTTATTCTATCCCTCAATTTGTATCCAGCTTTTCTTCGCAGGCAACAATCAGTCCTACAAAGCCTTATACAAATTCAACAAGTGGCACTATTCAAGTAACCCGCACAGTCACTATTTTAGATAACGCAGGGTTAGCTACAAGCTGTAATTTCACAGTGAATGTCCAGTCTCAAGCAAGTCCTTCTCTTTTAGGATGCGCAGTGACTGCAAGTCCTGCAAGTCCTATCGTAGGACAACCGGTTACCTTTACTGTAACAGCAGTGAATGGAAGCTCCACTTATACATTCTCTAATTTTGTGGCTGAAGCATTTTCGAGTGGCGTGTCTTTAACACAAGATGGCTCTAACACAGCGACAGCGACTTATACTTACAACACTGTCGGTGCTCGTTTCGCTTACGCTTCTGTCACAAGTGGTGCGAGTACGGCACTTTGTTCCGCCGCTCAAATTACAGTGAGACAACCAAAACTGGAAATTGTTTCTAACCCAACTACTGCTGTAGCAGATGTGGCAAATCCGATTACGATAACTGTCACGCCAAAAGATTTTGCATCTAACGCAGTCATTAATTTTAACTACTCGACTACCGAATCAGGAGTATCCGTCTCTGCCTCTAACAATGTTTTAACGGTACGATCTTCTAACGGTGAAATTCATAATTTCAGCTTGGTAATCAATGCTGCAGCCTCTACAGGTGAAACGGCGAGCGTTACAGTTCCAATTAAATTCACGGCAAACACTCCAGTGTGCTTGATTGTACCGCCTGTCGGACAAAAAGTTACCAATGTGGATTACCGCATGGATGTCTTAGCACAAAACGGAGATCCACTAGAAATTTACGAATTTAATCCGACTGGGGGATTGTTCTCGAGAGACTCTCTTTTAGCAAATGTCTTTTACGCGAGATGGTTATCAGGCGGCGACATGCTGGTAGACGGCATTAAAGTCCGCTCTAAAGCCACAAAAGCACTTTGCAATGGTGATGGAAGAGTTGCCGCAGTATTTGCGAATGTGAAAAACAGACTTCTTGGTTGTTCTGTTTCTAACGGATCTGGAATCAGCAAAGAAGGCGATCAGGTTGCGGTCACAGCAAGTTTGTCTGGCGGCGTTGGTCCTTATAACGTCACAGCAACTTCTATCGGAGCAGACATTGTTCCACTTCAACCCAATCAGGTGGGCTTAACGTATTTCACAGCGGGTGCTTACACAATCAGTGTAACAGTAGTCGACTTGTTTGATAACTCGACTAAAACTTGTCAGGCCCAACAAACAGTTACCGAAAATAGCGGGATTATGGCCAATCTCTATAATACCTACAGCAGAGGATGGAGCTACCGTTTCAATGACGGGATAACTAATTTCCCTTTCATCCAAAGTGTCGTAATGGGCGCTTTCCATATCTTTGAATGGAATAACACGACTCCTTTCCCAGGCACATCCACCAAAGAATGGTTTGTTGTGGAAATGAAATCTCGCATCCGTATTACAGCTGGTAAGGCTGGCAATTACACTTTTAAAGCAAGAGTCGATGACGGTATACGAGTCATGGTAGACGGTACGGTGGTTGTATTTTCCGATGATATGCAACCTGCTACAAACGTACAGGGCTCTACTATCTACTTGTCTGAAGGCATGCATGACTTAAATGTCGCCTATTATAACGGGGGCATACACCAGACCTTTAACCTGCAATGGGCAGGTCCAACTACAGGTGGATACGGACAAATTCCGGCAGACATCCTGTTTCGCCCTTAAAAGCGCTTTAAACACTCTTAAAGTTAAGCCAGAGACAATTTTTGTCTCTGGCTTTTTATTTTCAAATCCTCTATAAACCCCTCTCAAGTTCATCATAAGTATTACTTAAATTTAAAATTTGTTTAGAAAAGTCTGGAGTTCTTTCATGAAGAAGTTCATCGCTCTCATAGTGTGTCTCACACAATTTTCTGCGCAAGCAGGAGTTTATAGCTTCGGCGGAGGCTGTTCCTCACTGGGAGCATGGTCAAAAGCAGCACTAAGCCAGGCCGATACAATCGCAAAAGTAGTTCAGTCCTTAAAAGATAATCCAGACTGTAAAGGGATTGAAAGCATCATTCCAAAAATCTCTATTGCAAGCGATGCACTTAGCAAAATCGGCGAAGATACAAGTGGAGCTCCTGCTTCAAAGCGTGCGGAACGTGTGGAAAGTTTACCCTCAGAATTAGTCAGCTTAAGAAATTTTGTCGTGGGTAGTCCGGAATTAAAAGAAGATGTATTAAAACTTTTAACCTACAAAAGTTTTGAAGGCGCTTCTCTTGTAGCAGAATCAGGCGGAAAAGAAGGCGCGTCCGCTCCTAATCCAGCGGAAAGCATTGCCACAGGTTTAAGTTCCTTAAACAACCGTGTAAGACGGGCGAGCAGCATCGGAATGGAAATGCTGGATCAAGTACTCACAACACTTCCTAATTATAATCGTTGTTTAGTCGGACAGCCTGATCAAGGGTTAGCCATTCTCTCCGCTACAGTAAAACTAACTGCCGCGTTTGTGTCTTCTCAAGACGGTATCGCAAACAAGATGAGTAATTCCATTTCTCATCTTGTCACCTACTTGCGTAATTCCAAATTCACTTCCATCTTAAGAGTATCGGATGAAAGTGAATTCTGGCTATCGATGTCATGCCTCATGGAAACCACAACGCAAACCTACTGCGCTGCACGTGATGCCCAACATCTTTTAACCTACTCTATTAAAAACATGAGTTTTAAGCCGCAATCTGACGGCACAGTCACAACAAGTAATCCGCTAGAAGGATATTACGTTTTAACTCGCGATATTCCACGCGTATCAGAGTGGTTGCAAAAAGTGATGTTCGGGATCAAACCGAAATTACAATCCGATGCTACATACAAAAACAAAATTTTAACTGACATCCACCAAGTACAATTAGACATCAACCGCATTCAGGGTATTTTTGCCGAAAACAAAATCAACTATGGCACACTGACAACCCTGGAGCAGAAACAAAACTTTCTCATCGGGCTCTTAACTAAGCTTCTCGACAATTTAGGCGGTGGTGGTGGCGAAGGTTATGACAGAGACAAGATGAATTTCTTTGCCCTTGCGACTAGTCCTAATTTAATGCCCTTTAAATTAATCGGCAGAAACACCATTCCTGACGAGTGTTTCCGCCGTCCCGATAAGCTAAACGTCCTTTCTTGGGATGAATGGATGAGAGATCAAGAAAAGTTTCAGCTGGAATTTCACAATCCGGATGCATTACTCGTAATTATCGGTCAGCAATTAGATACGATGATCGCTGCGGCCGAAATCGCAGCGAGCAACTACTTTCAAAATCGCATGATTGTAGACATGGCGGACCTGGTAACGGATGCAGTGACGGGACAGACTCATACTGTGATTTCGTCTTTGCGAAGAATCAACAGCTATCTTCTTTCGTTTCAAAAAAGACTCATGGCGGATGAAAATGGCGACATCATTCTTGTAGCTAGCGTATCAGACACAGCTAAGCACATTCAAAAAGTGCTCTACACTTACGATAAAGTGAAAAAAGACATCACTGACAGCATCAATTCCAACAGCTCGCTAGATACTGAGCAGATAAACGATCTCTATAAGAGCATCATTGAAGCAGCCTATAAAGAATTCAATGTTATCACGCAGCGAGATACTTATCTTTCGAACAGAGTCTCAAAGTTCATACAGCATGATTACGTGATGCGTATTAAATCTAATACAAAGATGACGCCTCATGAGCGTGAGATCCTGCTTGAAACAGGTAACGAACTTCTTTACCGCATTACTAGTGTCACGAGCACTAACCCCACTCTGATTAAAGATGATTTGGCAGCCGCCCAAGTGGTAAACAAGCGTAATATTGAATCGCTTGAAATGCTTTTGAAAGAAAGCCTGTATCCTACAATTGAAGAATTGGGCATGATCGCAGATGGCAAGGCTCCTACAGATAGAGACTTGAGAAAAAAGGCTATCTACCGCATGTACCGTGACTCGTATGCGAGATACGTAAACCCCAGTAATACACGCTTTGAAAACGCCATTGGAGGCGCATGGGCTTTCGGGGAAAACTTCTTCACCGGCGGATTAAGTACATGGTTTTACGGCATGCGGCATCCTGATCTTTACCCCACAAGGCTGTTCACTACTCCCCGAGTACGTGGAGCGGATGATGAGTTTAAATCCTTCGACCAATTTAAGGCAAAACTTTGTCTGCAGACCTTGTCCTTTGAAGATAGAAAATTCTTTGAACTGGTTTGCCGAGGCTCTGTTTTAAGAAGCGCCTTTGACGTTGAAAACCCAGAACTGCCAGCATCCCAGATTACTTTGAATGGGGATTACGACGCGTATATGACAACAGACAGAAAAAATAAGCCTGTTGACCCCAGTAGCATCTGCGCCTTTCAAACTTATGCGCGCAGAAACCAGGTTTACTGGATGACGTTGGACCTCTATTCCAGAGAAAATTAATTGTGATTTTCACATTAAAGTACGAGTGGTACATTAGTACCTGATGGCTACTCTACCTTTGACGCTTGAACTCATCGAAAAAGCCCAAACTACAATTGCACCGTATGCGCGTGCGACGCCCTTAATACCGTTCGATTTTTTAAATCGGGAATCAGGAAAAAAAGTTCTGCTGAAATGTGAAAATTTACAAGTCACAGGATCATTTAAAATCCGTGGAGCAGCTAACTGCATTTTAGAAAATATGGCGCAGGCCAAGAAAGCTGGCGTGATTGCAGCGTCAGCCGGCAACCATGCACAAGGCGTAGCAGCAATCTGCAACATGCTTGGCATTCATTCCACGATTGTCATGCCCACTGTCACACCCGCTATTAAATTACAAAATACAAAAAGATGGGGCGCTGAAACGGTGCTCGAAGGTTCTGTTTATAACGAATCTTTTGACCACGCGATGAAATTGGCAAAAGAAAAAGGCTATCTCTTTGTTCACCCTTACCGTGATGTCCATATTATGGCAGGACAAGGCACAATTGGTTTAGAGTTGATGAACGATAAATCTTTTGCTGACTGCGAAGCGATTCTTATCCCCATCGGCGGTGGAGGATTATTATCCGGTATCGCAAAAGTTTTAAGAGCTAAAAATAAAAAGATTAAAATTTACGGAGTCACTGCAGAAAGTGCGCCTGCTACCTACCAGTCCATCAAAACAGGTAAGATTCAGGTTCAAACTCCCAGTTTTACACTCGCAGAAGGGGTCTCGACAAAAACAACAGATGAAATAATGCTCGCGCATTTAAAAGAATCTATCGATGACGTCTTTTCTATTTCAGAAAATTCCATAGCACACGCCATTTCACTTATAGCAGAGCATGGCAAAATGGTCATGGAAGGATCTGCCGCCATTGCCGTGGCTGCAGTTTTAAACAAGTTAATCCCTGAGAAAAATGTGACCTGCCTTGTTTCCGGAGGCAATATCGATTTACCGGCACTGGGACATGTGCTGCAACATGGGCTTGTACACCAAGGTAGATTGGTGAGACTGCTTATTACCATTACAGATCGCCCTGGTGGACTTAATAAAGTCACCGAAATTTTAGGCAGTGCTGGTGCTAATATCATCCAGATATTTCATCAACGTGCGACACTTCACACTAAAATTGGTGAAGCGGATATCGACGTCGACATTGAATCTAAAGGGCGCGAACACACAAACGAAATCATCCATCAACTTACCAACCGTGGTTTTAAAGTGGCGCGTGTGGAGTAAGATTTTCCTCTTTTTACTGGTAGCTTTGCCGGTATTTGCCAGTACGTTAAGTTTAAATTACGAATCTCCTGTTGTTTCGGCGACAAAAGATTCTTTGCGCAGCTCCCTGTGGGCGTCTTATTACGATCATTCTTTCAACGAGCAATGGGGATTAAATGCAGGGGCAAAGCTTGGATTATTTCCAACATTCTCTCCTGATTCCTTCCGCTATAAAGCAGAAGTGAAGTACCAGCCATTTTATTTTATCAAAGCCTCGATGCGATTTACGCATGAGACACTCTTAACAACAACCGCAACAATAAACCATGGTCTGTATTGGCTCACTCTTTCCCCACTTCCTTTTGAAACGGTTCAATTTTTTGCAGAAGCGGGTTGGTACCAGAGGCTGACGTTACTTACGAAAGCCACCATTCTTCCCTCTTTTCGCTCTTCCTACTCGGAACACGACTTTGCCTTAGGGTTGGGGTTTAAATTTCGCATCTCTGAAAATATTAAGGCGCATGTAAAAGCGGCAACCTTTGAAGAACTCGAAGTCTACAATTTAAATAACCCCTTCGGTGAAGTCGGTGGGAGTGTGCAGACAGGGTTTAACAATTGGGAAATATTTTCGTACGTTAGATACCAAATCCTACTTGGATTCGGAAGACTGGATACTTTTTCAGTCGCGATGGGTGCCAGAACTACTTTGTAAATTTAATTTATCTCTCTTAGCTCATAAGAAATACTTTCGCCATCGACAGATACTTGCACGAAGAAAAATCCGGCGAGAGGTTGCATGCGTCTTCCCCCTCCTCCGCCAGCAACGACGTATTTCACGCCTTCGATTTCTTCAATTCCAAATCCATGGTAATGGCCCCCGAGCCAGCCCTTTACACGACGGTTGGAGGCAAGCTTCATGAGTCTTACGGCTTCCGTTTCGTTCGACAAACGCAAATACGTTCGTTGGCCTGGCACAAGCGGAAGATAGTGGCTTAAGAAAAAGATATTTGCCGGCAATGCTTTATTTAATTCGGTTTTTAGCCAGTCTTCTTGTTTATCTCCCACTACTCCATCGGCAGTATCGAGGATCATGAACCGCGTATTGCCTGCATCCACTGTAAAATGTGTCTGGCCTTCCAGTTCTTTATAGTTTTTCCACCCGTCGTTAAAAACATCGTGGTTTCCAATCACGGGAATTACTTTTCCCGTCCAACCCGTATCTCGAATCGCCGAATGCACGGCTTCGATATCCGAGCGCTCTCCTGTATCCACAATATCGCCTAACAGAATGACGAAACTGTCTGACTCTGTTGTAGCTTGATTCAAAATAGTTTTTAGGCGAGCCGTATCCCCGCCCCCAACGTGCGTGTCGCCAACAATTGCGAAAGAAAACTTGGTCGGATTCGTAAGCGTGATTGTGGATAAAGGCGGTGAAAGAGTTTCGCTTTCGGTGAAACGCAATTCGTGTGTGCTGTTACTCCCACAGGCTGCAAGAATTAAGATAAGAATTCCAACTGTTTTCTTCATTCTCCTCATCGTAACAATGAACGATTGCCGAATAAAGGAGGATTCCTTAAGATACAGCAATTATTCGACGCGTTAATATATGACACTAGATCCGATACAAGCTGAATACCAAGAGTTATGGAAAGAGTACGGGATAGAAGATCTCCCTAAGCCCAGACCGATTACTACGACAGATTCGACCTTTGTGGTGGGTACGGGGAACCAGAAATCCAAACTTATTTTTGTCGGGGAAAAGAACGAATCGAAAGAAGAAGAACTTCTTACGAAAATTATCGAAGCAATGGGTTACTCGCGCGATGCTATTTTTATCGCCACTCTTTTAAAGCCCTCTGAAATCGAACAGAGTCTTTCTGATTTAAAGGTTCAGATTGGAAATATACAGCCCAAGCTTGTGGTGGCTCTCGGTACAACAGCAACCATTTTACTGAGTGGTTTAGACAGTGATCTGTCTCAAATGCGTGGAAAAAAGATGAAGCTGCATTGGGATAATAAAATCGAACTTATTGCCACTTACCCGCCGTCTTATTTGCTCATTAATCCTTCTGCAAAAAAAATCGTTTGGGAAGATATGAAAACAGTTCAGAAGTTACTGAAGTAATGTTTTTTCATCTCATCAAAATGGCGCTCTTTTAACTTCCCTCTTCTACTGCACATCAGATCGGTAATATCCAACTGGTAAGAAATCATCACTTTGCTTCTGTCATCATAGAATTCGACGTAACAATCGGGGAAACCCAGAACATGTCCAAATTCGTGGCGAATAGTCCACTGCACATCGTACTCGGTGAGCGGTTTATTTTTATCCATGGTAATTTGATTGCCTGCAAGCCCGTTCACATTAGGAGTGGCCCCGGCACTAAATACGATATGGGCTGTGGTATTGGGATTGCCGTTCAAAAAATTTAACTTTAACCCCCAATTTCCCCATTGCCATTCTTCTTCTATATTTTTTTTGAGATAATCCATTACCGTATTGTTTTTTGGATCGATGAACGGAATTGTCGCAACGTCCGGTGTGTTCCAGCTGATGTCTCTTCTTACCGCGCCTAGAAAGAAAAACGAATTCCAAAGTTGTTTGGCTTTTGGAAGATATTTTGTGTAATAACCGTAGATCTTATCCGGTGTACTATACAGTTTTTTTAAGTCAGAAAGACATTTGGATTCAGAAACGCCATTGACGTAACAAAGACCGACAAGCCATTCCTCGTATTGCTTTTGTGCTTGTGTTTGCAAGCCCTTCCAATCTGTGAGTTCTGTTTTTAAGTCGGCTACTTTACCCAGAAAATAATACCCTCTCAGATCGTTTCTTCTTTCTTGGGCATAGGCACTTAAAGAATTTTCTTGTAACAACCAGCGTGCAGCACGCACATAGTTTAAATCTATTTTAATTCCCCAACTTTTGTACTCTTCATCTGACGCAGGTGGGTTTTCGCTAAACGCACCGTTTTCAAAAAGCACATGTGAAAACCAGGTTGGCATTTCTGCTTTTAATTTATTGTATTCTTCTAAGATCAATGTCGGATTAGAGACGCGCGGACTTTCCAAAGGATAGGCAGGCTGATTCGCCACCGAGGAGAAAGAAATCTGGTTAGCTGGAGTTCTAAAGGAATTGATATAGGTTAACCATTGCAGCGAGCGTTTTCCCATTTCCATAACAGGGGTCAGAGAACTGCTTTTGGGGACTTGTCCCATTCCTTTTTGGCGTAATAAATTTTGAGATTCTTCTCCTGTATATTCAAATTCAAGTGCGAGATGCGGGGAAGCAGTTAGATGAAGGCTCGAAAATAACAAAAATACAGGGATGATAAGTTTATGCATTTATTCTCCACGTTTTTTAGTAAAAACTTACTTACAAGTATAACATTCGTTTTGTTTCAGACAGAGAGCGTAGCTTGGCTTGTCCCCATCTTGCATCAGAGTCAGCTCAGTATTGTAAAACCCAGCAGGTAAAGTGTAGGTGTGGTAGCGCACCGTGGGCGCGTAGTGGTAAGACACCTTGCCCTTATATAAAAAGCCATTATCCGAGTGTGCAGTAAAATCCAGAGTATCTTTATCGAGCGTCACTTGGAAGAGCCGATTCGTCACATGCGCGCTACATTCAATAGTCGCGGCCGGTAAAGAGAGAGAGAAAATGAGAAACAAAACGAAGAAGCACAGATTTGTTTTCATACGGTAAGAGTAACATATATAATTCAACTTATGAACACACCGCAAAACGTCAAGATCACGGGCAAAATGACGCCTCAGTTCGAACAAATTCTAACAGAAGAGGCATTAGAGTTTGTCGTCACACTTCAGCGCGAAATTAATTCTCGACGCGAATCTCTTCTCGCAGAGCGAGTAAAAGTACAGGCAAAAATAGATGAGGGCTATTTGCCTGATTTTCTTTCCTCCACAAAACATATACGAGATGCGGAATGGAAAATCACTTCCACACCAAAAGATTTGCAAGACAGACGAGTGGAAATCACAGGTCCCCCTGACAGGAAAATGATTATCAATGCGCTTAACTCTGGCGCGAATGTCTTTATGGCGGATTTGGAAGATTCCCATGCACCTACCTGGGAAGGCACACTGGAAGGACAAGTAAATCTTTACGATGCCGTACGAAAAACAATTTCATTTAAAAATCCTGAAGGAAAGGAATATGCGCTGAAAGACAAAACAGCTGTGCTCTTTGTGCGGCCACGCGGTTGGCACTTGCTTGAAAAACATGTTCTTGTCGATGGGAAACCAATGTCAGGAAGTCTTTTTGATTTCGGCCTGTTCTTTTTTCACAATGCAAAAGAGCTTATCAAACGCGGCAGCGGCCCGTACTTTTATCTTCCCAAGCTTGAAAATCACTTAGAAGCAAGACTGTGGAATGACGTATTTAATTATTCAGAAAACCGTCTTGGCATCCCCAAAGGAACAATCAAATCTACAGTCTTAATTGAAACCATACTTGCGGCATTTGAAATGGATGAGATTCTTTTTGAACTGAAAGATCATATTGTGGCGCTAAATTGTGGACGCTGGGATTATATTTTTAGCTTCATCAAGAAGTTTAGAAACCGCGCGGATTTTGTATTGCCTGACAGATCCCAAGTTACGATGAACCAACACTTTTTAAAATCCTATTACGAACTATTGATTCGTACATGTCATAGACGAAACGCACACGCCATGGGCGGAATGGCAGCACAAATCCCCATCAAAAATGATGAAAATGCCAATGCCCAGGCAATGGAAAGAGTGCGTGCAGACAAACTGCGTGAAGTCACAGGAGGACATGATGGAACATGGGTTGCGCACCCAGGACTGGTAGCCATCGCGCGGGAAGTTTTTGACAAGAACATGCCGACTCCTAACCAACTCGGCAAATTGAGAAACGATGTATCTGTCTCAGCAAGCGATCTCATAAAAGTACCTGAGGGACAGATTACCGAAGCGGGATTTAGAAATAATATCAGTGTCGGTGTGCAATATTTGGAGTCCTGGCTAGGTGGAAACGGTTGCGTCCCGCTTTTTAACTTGATGGAGGATGCTGCCACTGCTGAAATTTCGCGCGCGCAGCTTTGGCAATGGATTCGACACCCCAAGGGAGTTCTCTCGGATGGAAGACGTATCACGAGCACTCTTTTTCGGGCCACGTTAAAAGAAGAACTAGACAAAATCCGCCAAGAACTTGGTGAAGAAAAATTCAAAAAGAAAAAATTCAAAGAAGCAGAAAATCTTTTTGATAAAATCACAACCGACGAAACGTTTACCGAATTTTTAACACTAAATGCGTACGAACAACTCGCATAGGAGATAAAAACAATGAGCTACTTACGTTATCTAGTAATTTTATCGGTACTATTCTCAACCCCAAGCGCCTTTGCGAACCGCTGTCTTTGGAACACCCTGATGAAACACGCGGATTGTTGTCAGGCAAATGAACAAGCGATTTGGAATCCGCAATTCAAACGCACAGAATGCCCGCAGTCTGAATCTGGTGACAGTTGCATCTGGCAACCACAGCTTAATTACGTCGATTGTTGCGAGACGACTGAGCATGCAGTTTGGAATCCTCAGATCTTCACATTGCAGTGCTTTAAGTAAATAATTTCAAACACTTAATACACCCCTATCGAGCTATCGTGTCAAAGTGCCGAAAAGGTCTAAAGGTATCGTAACTTTAGCCCTAATGAATGGAGCTCGACATGAACCGCAAAGAAAAAGTTTTAAAATTACAAAACGAATGGAACACAAATCCCCGCTGGAAAGGGATTAAAAGAAACTACACGGCGGAAGATGTAGTCCGCTTGCAAGGCTCCGTGACAATCGATCATTCACTTGCACGTTTGGGCGCAGAAAGATTTTGGAATCTTTTAAAAACAGAACCAGGCGTTTTCGGCCTAGGCGCTGTCACTGGAAACCAAGCAGTACAACAAGTACAAGCGGGACTTAAAGCCATTTACATGAGCGGATGGCAAGTAGCTGCAGACAATAACCAGGCTTCTGAAACGTACCCCGATCAAAGTTTATATCCGGCAAATAGCGTTCCTCATCTTGTAAAACGAATTAACAACGCTCTATTAAGAGCTGACCAAATCGACCACATGGATGGCAAAGAAGGAATCCACTGGTTAGTGCCCATCATCGCAGACGCGGAAGCAGGCTTCGGCGGAACATTAAACGCATTTGAACTGATGAAGGGCATGATTGAAAGCGGAGCCGCTGGAGTACACTTTGAAGATCAACTTTCATCGGCAAAAAAATGCGGACACATGGGCGGTAAAGTTTTAGTCTCTACACAAGAAGCCATTCAAAAATTAGTCGCAGCCCGTTTCGCAGCCGATGTACTGGGAGTACCGACTCTTATCATCGCTCGTACAGATGCCAATGGCGCTCATCTTTTGACAAGTGATATTGATCCCTACGACAGACCATTCTTAAATGGAGAAAGAACAGTAGAAGGGTTCTATGGCATTAAAGGTGGACTAGATTCCGCCATCGCTCGTGGACTTGCTTACGCTCCTTATGCGGATTTAGTCTGGTGTGAAACATCTGAACCTAATCTTGAAGAAGCACGTCGATTTGCCGAAGCAATGCATGCAAAATTCCCCGGCAAGTTGCTCGCTTACAATTGCTCTCCTTCTTTCAACTGGAAGAAAAAACTCGACGATAAAACGATTGCCAAGTTCCAAAGAGAACTTGCTGAAATGGGATACAAATTCCAATTCATCACACTGGCTGGCTTTCATTCACTCAACTACGGCATGTTCGAACTTGCTCTCGACTTTGCAAAAACAGGAATGAGTGCTTATGCAAACTTCCAGGAAAAAGAATTCCAAAGCGAAAGCAAAGGATACCGTGCAACTACGCACCAAAAATTCGTAGGCACAGGCTACTTCGATCAGATCGCACAAGTGATTGCCGGCGGTAATCTGTCAACGGCAGCACTAAAAGGTTCTACAGAAGAAGAACAGTTCTACGACGAACACGATCATCATGGCGCGACAGTAATTGAAATGCCAAAACGATCTTCCGGTGGAAAGCGTTAAAGACCAGTTTCTACGACTTTTCGGGATGGGATTACTTAAATGCGAAGAGTTGTGTCTAACTATTCTCTGCTTCTCTCACTTTTACTTCTCCCCTTATCTCTACACGCGAATTCCGCTCATTGTATTGATTTATTACATGCTGCAAACTCCCCTTATGCCTTTGTCATTGGAGAACTGCTGATAAATAGATCAAATGAGGAAGAGACTGTCTATCAAGTAGGAACAGGTTACATGGGTGAGAAAATCTTAAGAGTAATCCCGAAGGACCCAAACACTCCCCCCTATATTTTAAAGAACTATATCGTTGAACAAAAGTTTGATATCGAGCGCCAGGGGTATGAGATATTGAATCGTGTCATTGCAAATAATCCTGGCAACCACTTTAAAATCTGCCACGCAGAAGTTGTGAGAAAAAATCTGATAAAACTCAGCGATACCCGAGGAAGAAATTTAGGAGACGTTTTGGAAGATCCGGCAATCCCTCAAGCATTGCGTGATAAAATCTCAAAAAGTTATGACGAAAAATTAGCACTACTAGGAGAAGCTCTCAAAAAAGATCATATCATTTCGAACGTAGATTATTTCGCTCAACGTGGTTCAAAAACTCTTTCTGCCAATGTGCAATATACTTCTCCTGAGCGAGTGCCCATCTCCATCAGAAGCATGCAAGTCGTTGTCACATTCGGAGAAGACCCCGAAAATTTTGAATTAACGATTATTGATCCGTATTAAAACTTATCGCCAATGCCGTACTTCGCAGAAGTGGAATACAGGGCGTTTGCTTTCGGCAACTGGGATTCTAATGCAGCTTTGCGACTGCTGCTCGCAGGATGGGTCGAAAGAAACTCCGGAGGTGCCCCTTGAGAAACTTGGCTGAATCTATCCCAAAAACGCGGTGCCTCTGCAGGATCGTAACCGGCACGCGCCATGTACACTAATCCAATTTCGTCGGCTTCCGATTCATTGCTTCTACTAAACGGAAGCATCACACCCACCTGGCTTCCTAACCCCAGGGCAGCAAGAAGAATCCCTTTTTCTTTTGTCTCTTCCCCACCCAAAATAGCGGATAATCCCATTAACCCAATCTGAGTTCCCAAGGCCATTGAAATTCTTTGGCCGCCGTGGCGAGCAGTTGCGTGTGCCACCTCATGTCCCATTACGGCGGCAAGTGCTGCTTCGTTTTGGCAAACAGGTAAAATGCCCGTGTAGATCGCGACTTTTCCTCCCGGAAGACAAAACGCATTTTGCTCCTTGGATTCGATGAGTTTAAATTCCCATTTGTATTCCGGTTTATTCGCGGCAGCGGCGATTCGCGTCCCTACTCTTTTTACTATTTCATTCCATCTTGCATTGGAGGAAACGCGTTCTTTTTTTAACACTTCCGAATAAGCCTGTTCCCCCATCTGGGATTCCTGGCCTTCGCTTGTTAAAAGAAAAGCCTGCCTGCCTGTTTCAGGTGTAGTGACACAGGCGGGCAAGCTTAAAAGTAAGAGTACAAAATATATTTGTAGAAGTTGCTGGGGGTTTACCCCCAAATGAGATTTGATTCTGTTCATTATTCTACTTCGCCCCCAAATCCGACAATGGGGAACATTGTCGGATTCTAAATTGGGCAATCTTTAGCAACCGGCGGCGTGCGCTGGCTTGTAGCGTTTTTCTACGCCATCCAAAAACTCATAAAGAGCTTGGACAACTTCGCCGACAACGCCAACAGCGCGTTCTTCAGATTTTTCGTCCTGACAAAGTCTTTGCAAAATGTTTGCTTCTGTTTCTGCATGAAACACATCATAGTGTTGATGCGCACGGAAGAATTGAACAGAACGATCGTCAGTTACATTGTAAAAGCTTTTCAGACCATCAATCTTTTGACGAGCGACATCAGGTTGTTGTCTTTCGTATGCATACAATGCGGCAACACCATCCGCCAGATTTTCACTGGAAGTGTGTTTGCGCATTACTTTTAAAAGATGTTGAGTTTCATCGGAATGAAAGTGGCCATTTACTTCTTCACGTGTCACACCCAAACCTTCCGCAAAACGCAACCAGAGTTCTGGGTGGTTTTCTGGACCGTGCTCTTCGTGAATCAAGTTTTCAAGTAGCCCTTTTCTTACTTCGGTGTCTTCACAACGGGAGTGCATGCTGCTTAAAAAGCGCGGAAATTCTTTTTCGAAGGGATAATATTCTTTTACATAGCCCTGTAATTCTTCTTTAGAGAGCTTTCCAGCCTGCCAACGTGTATAAAACGAGTGAGCAAGCATGTGTTTTTGCTGTATCTTTTCTTCTAACTTGGCGCGTAAATTATTCATTCTGTTTCCCTTCTAGATTAGAATTTAAAAGGAATATACAAAGCGATTTCTCATTCGGCAATGCTTTCCAAACGAATTCTCTTCTTATATGTTTCCGTGATGCAAAAACTAGAATTTAAGCACTTAAAAATAGGTCTCCTTTTGGCACTGCTCGTTGCCTCATGTGTCGCAGCGATCAATTACGAAATCGATTTGGTGAATATTTATGTAACAGCCAAATTTTTGGTAACGGATATCACGCGCACTTACATGAAGAACGAACCCTACGGCAGGTATTTCTACGGGCCGATATCACTCGTACTCATCAAACCTTTTGCCTACATGAGCTGGGTTGTTGTGAAATATTTTTGGATTCTGCTACAGACTGTGTGCTTTGTCGCTTTTTGGAAAATGCTGAACAAGCTTTATCCTTTTCTTCTTGAGAAAAAAGCAAATTGGGCGTGGGTAGTGGTTCTTGTGGTTTCGATTAATCCCCTGCACAACAATTTTCAGAGTAATAATATTCAGCTGATGCTGATGGCGATTTTTCTCTATTCCGAACTTCTGAGCTATGAAAAAAGCGGACAAAAACAATTTTGGTCGGGCGCGCTGATTTCACTCGCGGCACTCATAAAAGTATTCCCCGCATTTTTGGCAGCCTACTACTTCGTAGTAAAACCGAAAAAAGTGAAACTAGGAGTCGTGCTTGGAGCATTACTCTGGCTTGTAGTGCCCTTTGCTGTATTTGGATGGAATGATTCACTCCTGTTATATAAAGGCTTCTTTGAGCATCTATTTACTTATAACAATGAAGAAAACTCGTTTCTCAAAGTGCAAGATCTCTTGTGTCTGCCAAGTCTGATTGCAAGAATTTTGTCCAATGCGTCTCCAGAGCAGATATCTCTTGTCACAAAATCCAGTATCTTGCTTGTTTCAGGTGGATTCTTTATCAGTGCACTTAATAAATTTAAAACTCCTGTCACAAAGAAAGATTCCCTTCGCTACTGGGCACTGGCACTGGCGTTGATGACGTTCTTAAATCCCAGTACACGTCCACATTACTTTATTTTTTATGTACCGGCATTCTGCGCACTTTTAGAAGTGCTATACGAAAATACAGCAAGCTGGTGGGTGAAATTGTCGACAGTATTGTCTGTGCTGATGATTGCGTTTACGGCGCAAGGGGTGACGGGCAAACAACTCAATGACAAGCTGGAACTCTTAAGTGTTCCCACTTGGGGAATGCTTATCTTGTGCGTTGCTTTAACAGCGCTTTTAATTACAGAAAAAAAATCAGAATTGTCTTAACGGTGGTGACGTCTGTGTTTCTTGTGGTGTGCACGACGGGCAAGTGATTTGTGTCTGCGTGGTGCACGGTGGCGTCTGGAAACACTGGAATGCCTTGGTGTGCTAGCTACATACGAGCTACGGGAGCTTGAGTTATTGCTTGAAGTGTAGTGACCAAACTTTGTTCCGAAATACGGAATTTTTTTCACAAGAGAACTCATTGCGGGTCGCATCCCGTTTCTAAAAGTTCCTTGCTTGTAAAGATGGTATCCCCCGATTGCGAGTGCCCCGATGATTGCTACCGGAATCAAATTCTGCAGGAACTCACGTACCTTATACATAAAACCACTCATAGTCTCTCCTTATGAGGAAGTTGTTTGCACAACCATCCCTCGTGTGACGACTATTACAAGTACAATGCCGAAGTGTTGTGTGTAGTAAAATGCTGCCTGTAATTAATAACTTATTGAAAGTGGGCGTATTCTTCTTGCCTTCAGTAAAGCTGTAAAACTGTCAGACAGTATGCCGCGAATGGGCTTTAGGAAACGAAATCGAGCCTTGCACAAAACTTCCCCTCTTCTTTTTGAGGCGTAAATTTCCATCCGTATTTTTTGCACAAGGTCGACACCATGGCGAGTCCAAGGCCTGTCCCTTTTACTCCGTGTTGTTTTTGAAAGTTAAAAGGTTCTCCTAGTTTGTCTATGACTGATTGCGGGATTCCCTCACCACAATCGAGTACCTTTAGGTAATTATCGTGGATTTCTACGTAAACGTTATTCTCGACAGGAGAATACTTCAGTGCGTTTTCAATCAGGTTTTGCACAATTTGCTCTACATGTGTCGGCGTCGCAAAAATAGTAGCCGGTGCGAACACTTTCACATCCACGCGCTCTGCCTGCACTTTCGGAAATCTAGCAACACAAGCTTTCACAACAGACTCCAGTGAAACAGCATGAATATCTTGAGGGGCTTTTACTTCGTTTTCCAAAGAAGACCACTCAAGAAAACTGTTAATCAGTTTACCCATGCGTTCTACTTCCTGAATCCCCTCTTTACTTTTTGCTTCCTCAAGCTGGTTACGCAAAATGGTCATCGGAGTTTTCAACTCGTGTGCCATCAGTGCCGTCCATCCCTGAAAAGTCTTTGCGTTTAATTTGATTTTATCGAGTAGTCGATTCACCGCCCCCACAAGACGTGAAAACTCATCGGGGGAACGAGAAGAAGGCAGTATCCCTTCCACGTTATGAATGATGGGGTTTGCAGTCGCCATCTGCGTTGTTACATGATCGAGGTAAAGTGCCAATTGACGTAAAGGGGAAAGTAACTGGCTTGCAAGCAAGTACGAAATCACCAAAACTACAAGAGCAATTAACAGGCAATAGCCCACGAATCTTAAATCGAGCATTTTCCAATAAGACTGCTCGCGGTCTAGTATCACTCCCACTTGCAAAAATTGGGGACGCCCTGCTACAGGAATACTAAGCACTCGGATTGTATGGTTGCCCGATTTGATAGTACTCCAGTCAGAAAGCACCGGCATATCGTCGGAGAGGAAAACGGCATTGGAATTGGAATAGACGGTACTGCCATCGACGTTTTTTAAAAGAATAATCTTGGCGATTTTTTTAGTGCCCAGAACTTCGTGCAAATAGTCTTCTGCTTCTTCAAAGTCATCCAGAGGAAGATGGGATAAGTCCGAGGATATCAGCGCGGACGCAGTTGTTTCTAAATCGTGATCGATAAGTCGCATGCGTTCACTGCGTAAAAAATAGTAGTGCAGCGCCGAAACAATAGCGACGGTAAGAAGCAAGGCAATAAAGATATTGATGATAAATTTACGCTTCAACCCAGTACCCTACGTTGCGTTTACTGGAGATAAGAACAGCACTTTTTTTGGCTTCCAATTTTCTGCGGATATTATTAATAGTGACTTCGACCACATTGGATTCCACTTCATACTGCGCATTCCAAACCTGGTCGAGTAACTGAAAGCGGTTGTACACACGCCCCGGGTGTTTTAAAAACACGAGAAGTAACTGGTACTCTTTTTGGGAGAGTTCCATTTTCTCTCCATTGATTTTCACACTGTGCTCCACCAGATCTACTTCGCAATCCTTGACCGTCAGTTGTTTTCTTGGCTGATCGCGTCTTCTACGAGTCAATGCTCGAATGCGAGCGGAAAGTTCTACAAGTGAAAAAGGTTTCGAGAGGTATTCATCTGCGCCTTTATCCAGAAGTTCTGCTTTCTCTTCGGCAGAGCCAATAGCGGATAAGATGACAATGAGTGTGCTGGGATTTTTGTTTTTGATAAAAGGGATGAGATCTGCCCCGTCATTTTGATCGAGCATTCTGTCTAAAATTACTAAATCTATCAAATTGCTTGAGTCTGCATGGATAGCGTCGCGGGCGTCACTAACGGTTTCGACTCCAAGTGCCGTATGCCCCTCGGCCTGTAGGCCTTTCACCAGAAAATCACGGATGCGATCTTCGTCTTCGACAATGAGCAAATGCATGGGGGGAAGTATCTTAGACTCATTCATAAATGTCGAGTGGTAGAAACCCCAAGGCGTACATTTTTGTAACGCCTTGGGGAAGCAAAGTTATTTCACCAATTTAGACTTTACACATTCATGTAATTCTTTGCCTTTTAGGCCAGGATTACCTTTCAAGCACTCTGTGCGTGCTTGAGCTTTTGCAGCTTTGTGATCAGCTACTTTTACTTCTTTTTTAGTTGCGGCAGCAGCTGGGGCTGCTTCGTTTGCTTTTACAACAGGGCTGATTGCGAGTCCTGCAAGTACCAATGCTAATGCTAATGTTTTCATATTTTACTCCTCGTTAATAGTTACTGTTTGTGGAACCAATCCACTGATTCCACAATACGAGAACCACCAAGTTTTCACATGAAGGCAGGGTTAAATGTTTTTAATCTTGGGTAGAGGCTTGTCTTCAGCAAGCAGGGGGAGTAGCCTATCCTCATGAAAATATACGACTTTAAAGTTAAAGATATTCAGGGAAAAGATGTAAGCCTAGAGCAGTATGCGGGCAAAGTACTGCTGATTGTAAACGTCGCAAGCCAGTGTGGCTTTACGCCCCAATATGGTGGGCTCGAATCGCTTTATAAAAAGTTTAAAGACAAGGGGTTCGTAGTCCTTGGTTTTCCGTGCAATCAATTCGGATCGCAAGAACCGGGCAGCGAAACAGAAATCAAATCTTTTTGTGAAACAAGTTTTGGAGTCACCTTCCCTCTGTTTGCAAAGATCGATGTAAATGGGAAAAACACCCACCCCTTGTACGAGTTTTTGAAAAAAGAGGAAAAAGGGCTTCTCGGAACAGAAATGATCAAGTGGAACTTTACCAAGTTCCTTGTAGATGCTTCAGGCAACGTAGTTGAGCGTTTTGCACCCAATACAAAGCCCGAAGACTTGGAAAAAGACATTTTAAAACTGCTCTCTTAAAATTCAGATACAATATAAATATGAAAAGCCTAGAAAATCTCACTCCCTCTAAGGACGTGTTTCTAGAGATTGTCTATTCAAACTACTCCGAATTAAAAAAAACTCAGCTAGATCAAAAAACTTTGAATATAGACGAGCCATTTCATATTCCATTAAAAAACCTAACACCCGGCCAAAATGAAATTTCCATCGACAACGTGCTCGCAAAGCTTCGCACTGTTAAAGAAAAATGGAATTTGCGATGGGATAACAAACAAAATGGCTGGAAGTTGAATCACAATTCTGGAAAAAGCTTACTACCACGTAAAGAAGCACTCACTACAGTACTAGGACCAGAGAACATTATCGTCATAGTAGATGGCCACCACCACGCGTTCATGAGTTTGTATGTAGGTGCCGAAACTGTGCCTGCAATTATTATTGAAAAATGGGACAAGCTCACGCCGATAGAATTTTGGAAAAAACTGCAGCATGATGGTCGAGTAATGCTCTCCCAAAGTCCTGCGCAATTATCGAGTCGTGCCCCCGATTTCACAAAGATGAAAGACAATCCCAATCGATACTTTGCCAGTCTTTTAGCCAGCCGTGCAGAATTGCGCTATGACAACGGGAAAATTGCGGTTAAAAACGTGCGTGGAAATGCCAACGGTTGTTGGATTAAATTAAACGAAGGGGTGCCCTTTGTGGAATTTCACATTGCGGATATTCTCACTCAAGCGGGACTCGAATATGATTCAAAATGGGGAACAGAAATACCTAAAGAGATGGCCGAAAAAGCAAGAACGGCACTTGTAAACGCGAAAAGAACTGGGGACAGCTGGGTGTTACATAATATTATTCTCTTGGAAGACAGAAGCACTGCAAAAGCAATTCAAGAAAGTGCTGATAGACTCATTGGTATTATCCAGGGAATTCTACAACAAAATAAAATGCCCTACGATACGCTGAACACGAATTTCTCTGCCGCTTGGAGTAAAGCGCACACGTGAAAGAATCGATCACTCTGCTATTGGTAAGGCACGCACACAGAGACACTTCCAAAGGGAGAGAGTTGGATAATGGACTCAGTGAGAAGGGAAAGCTACAGCGAGATAAGCTAGAGAAATACATCAGCTCGCATTTTAAATCTAAAAAGCCATCCCTTTTTTCCAGCCCCTCAAAACGTTGTGTACAAACTCTCGAAAAAATTGCTAAAGCTACCAAAACGGAAATTAAGACGGATTTAAATCTCACTGAATGTACACAAGAGGAATCAATCACTCAGTTTAAATCTCGCATTAAGGAAATACTCCAGCAACTACTCAAAAGTAACGCCCCCTTGATCGTTGTCTGTTCACATGGTGACTGGATCCCTTTTGCCACGAAAATCCTATGTGGGACAGAGATCGGACTGAGTAAAGGTGGTTTGATAGAATTTGAAGCTAATAACAAGACAATCAGCCTGAAAAATGTCTTTCAGAAGCTAGAGTAGTATTAGGATTTCGTTAAGATTTCATTGAAAGGTGACCCGCTTTAACGATAATGTTAAAAATCTTCTCATTATGGCAGAAACAGTAGATCATCTTTTTCGCAAGTTTTTGGCAAAAAACATTCACGAAGCGCTATCCTGCATTCCAAACAAAGGGGATGTATCCAAAGAAAAAATTAAAGTAGCAAGAAAAGCCATCAAACGAGTACGTACTATATTAAGACTGCTATCGTCTTCCCTCAAATCCGGATGGGTCAAAACAGAAGAAGAGATTCTGAAAGATATATCCCGCGAATTTAAAATTTTACGAAACATTTTCATAGCAGAAGAAGTATTTAAGGAAGTAATTCCACTTTTAAAACAAGAAATCGCCAAATGTGACACGAATGAGGTACTGGCGCTTTTTGATTCCTTGGAAAAAGAGGCATTGGCAAGTTTTCAACAAGACGAAAAAAAACGTAAATCCATCATTGTCGATTTACAGGTAGCTTACGAGCGTTTAGATGAGATGCTCTTTAAAGCATCTCCATGGGACCCTATTCTGAATGAAGTCGAAGACACCTACCGTGTATGTGCAAAACTTTACAAAGCAGTCTCCAAAAAATCAACGGATGCAGAATTAATTGATTTTAGAAAAAGTTTGAACTTTTTAAATATCGAAATCAGTTTTCTCGCTCCCTATCTTCAATCCCAATCAAAAGAGCATTTGAAGAGTGTAGAAGCGCTTTCCCATCATTCAGGGCATGTACAAGATACAATTTTGATTTTGCAGCTACTAAAAGACAATAAGAAGAAATTCACTTCGATAGAAAACCTCAAAGAAATACTCGCTTTTCTTGAAGAGTATAAGAATAAATCAGTTAACTTACTAAAAGACATGGGCAAAGAGCCGTTTAAGTATGCAGCCAAAGATTATCCCAATACTATTTTCGATATGGAAAAGGTAAAAGCGGAAAAAGAAAAATTTAAAGCAAAAAAATCTACCCTGTTTTAATGCGACTTTGTCGCAACTCTTTTTTTCTTCCAAAATTCAAAGAATCTGCCTAATTTCGATTTATCCGAAGGGATGCACGAGATATGGTTCATCGCCAGAAAATACCTTACCATGCGATCTGTTTCACGTGGGTTCTCAGTTTCTACTTCTAATTCGTAAAATTTCTTTTTAAACATCTTAAACTTATCGATTTCCCAAGCTAACTCATCTGGACTTTCAGCTACTGTTCTCAGCGTTTTTACTGCACCTATGTAAAAGATTTTCTGTAAATCTTCTTTTTTAACGTGTTTTTTTAAAATTTGGATAGGTTTTATTCGTAATGTCGTGATGCAGACTTTACCAGCCACAATCAATTTTGCTTTAGACAGCGGGATTTGCGTTTCCCACTCTTGTCTTACTTTAAAACTTCTTACACTGTGGCTTGGAAACTTTGCAGGGGCTTTAAAAGTAACAAAAGCTTTTCGCCCATTGGATATTCTTATTCTAAGCCCGTATCTATTTTTTCGTAAAATCAGGTTAGGAGTATCAAAATAGCAATTGTCCTGTCGAATTTGTTCGCGGATAAAAGGCCGAACTGAATTAATAAGCTTGGTGTAACTACGCTTGTCCAATAGGTACTTCAGCTCTTTTTCCAGATTCATTTAAATCAGATACTACACCACAGGCCTGTAATGAGAAACGATTTTTGCATAGCTTAACTGGGAAAGTTCTTTTCTGCTGATCCTGTTTCCAGCATATATCGGACTGCCAACTTTCAAACAGACCTCTATCGTTTTCAGTTCTAGTAGTTTTAGAAAATGGGGAGTGAATTCCATTCTTCCATAGTAAAACAGGTGTTCTTTCCATTCAGAAGCCATTACTTGAGCGTTTATTTTTTCATAATTAATGCAAACGGGAAGTACATTACTTCTAGCTCGTACCGCCGCATCAAAAAAAGTGGATTTAAACGGCAAAACACTTTCCCCACAGGAAGTCGTCCCCTCGGGAAAAATTACCACGTTGTCCCCCTCTTCTAAAACTTGGCTGAGCACATCCAATTCTTCGGTAATTTGCGAACGGCTTCTTCTTTCGACAAAAACAGCTCCGGCACTTTTGGATATGAGACCAAGAAAACCTGATTTTTCGACTTCCTTGGATGTCACAAAGACCAAGGGTTTTATGGAAGAAAGAATAAACACATCAAGATAAGACAGATGGTTTGCAACAATCAAAGAGCCTACACGGTCTAAATCGAGAGGCAGCTCTCGATCTTCCATTTTAATTCGTACCCCCAGGATAAGAAGTAAAACCCTGCTACAAAGATGGGTATGATACGCATGCAGGTGGCGCTTTGTAGCAGGTACATCTACAAACAACTCGACAAAAAGTGAGCAAACAAAAAATGAAACTACGGTTAAGACGATCAAGGGTATTTTAAATAACACTAGCACTTAGCGTAACGTCTCTCGTACATTTCAGTTAGCTTGCTTAAATCCAAGATGGTGAAGAAATCCACACACTGAAAATCAAAATCATACGCTGGTTGCATGCTTACTCTCGCACCGGCTTTTAAATAAGACTGCAACAAGGGTGGAACCAATTCAGTTAAATTCTCCACTGATTCTTCTGGAAGGATGTACTGGTTCGTATTGTAGCGAAAACTTTCACGGGGAAATATGTCGAGTTCCGTAAGCAAATATTTTTTTTCTGAAAAGTGATCTACTAATGCACTCACCCGCTCCGGATTTAGAGTTTTTACGCTAGAGCAACCGAAAAGATATTTAACTCCGCTTTTGTTGATGTAATCCATTAAGCCTCTCCACAGAAGATGCATGACAAACCCTTTTCGGTGCTCTGGGTGCACACAAGCACGGCTTAATTCCAATTTCTCGCCAGGCAGATTGAGAAGACTCGCGATATGAAATTCCGATTGAGCGTAGAACTGAGAAGACCAAAGTGTTGAAATAAGTCTGTAAGTTCCCACAATACGTTTTGATTTTGCCTCCTGAATGACAAGATGATCAGCGCATAAATCAAACACTTCTGCGTCGATACCAAAGGGAATTTGAGTTTTTCGATACTCTTTATGAAAGACTTGAAATCTAAGCTTCATCACTTCATTTAATTCGGCTCCCGTTTCAATCGTCTTTACGATATAGCCCGACTTTTCAATATGCACATGAATTTTAGGCCTAAAAATGCGGGACATTTTAGCAGCTTGTATATGGTTATTTACCTGCCCAATCCATTCTTTTAATCCATTATGCATGAGCACCCCCATGAAACTAATCTTAGCCACCAATTGTCAGGAACAGGTTGTGATTACGACAGGAATCCAAAAGCCAAGTACTAAAATTTTTTGCGCAGGATGACATAGCTCGTGAAAAATTTAATTTTGAGACAGGCACAAATAAATAGTAGGGATGCTGGAGTAGAGCATGAGGGAATGCGACTTTGGGGTTGGAGCACTTCCCTCGTGCTCTGCTTCAGCATCCCTACTTTTTATGTCCCCTAACAAGAATTAAACATTTCCCGCAAATTGTTCTGACAATAGTGCCCGATAATAAATATGTGAACATCCTTTCAGACTTTCACATTCATTCCACCTTCAGCGACGGAAAGATGTCGATTCCAGAAATCGTTGATTTTTACGGCATACGAGGATTTGGAGCCATCGCAATCACTGACCATCTTTGCGAACAGTCTACTTTCTTAGGAAAAGCATCAGCGTATTTAAATTGCACGCTCACAGAAGCTACGTTTCCCATTTATTTAAAAATACTGGAATCAGAAGCCATGCGCGCTTGGGACCAATATAGAATGCTTCTGATACCGGGAGTGGAAATCACCAAGAATTCTATTTCAAATCATAGATCCGCACATGTGCTTGCGTTAGGTGTTACGAAATGGATTTCTGCAGATGGAGATATTTCAAACGTCCTCGACGAAATACACGCGCAAGGAGCGCTTACCATAGCGGCACACCCTGTCTGGACGCGTTTTATGGAGAAACAAACTTTCCACCTCTGGTCGAGAAGAAGTGAGCTCGCCTCTAAATTTGACGCTTGGGAAGTTGCCAGTGGCCCTCACCTCTTTAACGAAGTAGAGAAAGAACGTCTTCCCTTAATTGCCAACAGCGATTTGCACCGCCCTGAACAAATCCACTCCTGGAAAACAGTAGTCCATGGGGAGAGAAAAACAGAAGCGGTGCTTGAGAATATCAAAAAACAAAACCTAAGCTTCACCTTCTATAAAGAGGCGAATATAAATGTGGTTCCTTCTCATCCTGTCCGTGTGTCTTTGGGTGCTCTCGATTGGAATGCTCTTGGTTGGAACGTTCTGGGCGCTTAGAAACATGCTGACCCATTCGCATGCCACCCATTCACTACCACCGCTTTCTATTTTAAAACCGGTAAAAGGTGTGGAAGAAGGTTTACAACTCAACTTAGAATCTTTTATCGACTTAGATTACCCCGAATATGAATTAATACTTTGTCTAGGAACAAAAGAAGATCCTGCTTATCCGCTTTTGCACGCATTTGCCGAAAAATATTCTAACCGTAATGTATCTCTCCATATTGGAGAAGAAAAAATCGGTCCTAACCCCAAAGTAAACAATCTGTCTCGCCCCTATCGAATCGCAAAACACGATCTGATTTTGATAAGTGACAGCAACGTACGGGTTACCAAAGACTACTTATGGAAAATGGTGCATTCCCTAAAAGAAGATGTGGGCGTCGTTACTTCAGTCGTGATTGGACAAGGGGCAAACCAATTTGGTGGAGCACTAGAAAGCGTTTTCTTAAATACCTATTATGCAAGGTGGATGTGGATCTGCAAAAAAATGGGGTCACCCGCAGTGATCGGTAAATCCATGCTTTTTCGACGTAAAGAAGCAGACAGATTTGGGGGACTAGCCACTCTTTCAAACTACATTGCAGAAGACTATATGGCTGGCCAGGCATTTGAAAAACTCGGTAAAGAAGTCAGTATTTGCCACAAGCCGATTGTGCAATGGATTGGAAATTATCAATTCAAAGATTTTTGGAACCGCCACTTAAGGTGGGGAAGAATCCGCCGTGCCCAATCCCCGTTACTCACTCTTTTTGAACCACTTTTTTTCTCTACTGTGTCGGTGTGCATCGGAGCCTTCGCCGTAGTAAATCTTTCGCGGACACATCTACCCTTATTTATTTTTGCGCATTTTTCCGTTTGGGCGCTGTGTGATGTTCTTATTTTAAAAGCAGAAAAAACACTCAGTTGGAAAATTTTGTCGGCCTGGGTAGTGAGGGAACTCCTTGCCCTTCCCCTTTTTCTGCATACCTGCTCAAGCACCACCGTTAATTGGCGCGGATCACCGTTAAAAATTAAATCGGGTGGACTGGTGACAAAAGCAGCATGAATCCCAACAAACAATTTCTTTGGGGAGCCGCTACAAGTTCCTATCAAATCGAAGGCGACAACAAACACAGTGATTGGTGGACGTGGGAAAAACAAGGCCATGTTGATCGCAAGCAAACAAACGGTAAAGCAACAGATCACTGGAACCGCTTCCGAGAAGACTTGCGGCTTGCAGAAGATTTAAAGCTGAATTCTTACCGTTTTTCTATCGAATGGTCTCGCATTGAACCAAGAGAAGGAGAATGGAATAAAGAAGCTCTCGAATGGTATCTCGATCTGATACAGGAATGTGAAAAGCGAAAGCTCCTTCCCATGTTGACACTCCACCATTTTACTTTTCCCCAGTGGATTGCAGACAAAGGTGGTTTAAAAAATAAGGAAGTAAGTTATTACTTTGAACGTTTTGTAAAAAAAGTGTTGCGTACAATGGGACCGCATATTCCGCTCTGGTGCACACTCAATGAACCCGTGGTGCTTGCGATCGGGCAATACTTAGGTGGCATCATGCCCCCGAAAGAAAACAATCCCAAAATTTTAAGTACCGTGATGCGAAACCTTCTTAAAATGCATGTCGTCGCGTACCGTGCGATCCACAACCAAACGGAGAGAAGAAAAGGTGTGTGGAGAGCGCATCCACTTTTAGTAGGATTTGCGCACAATATGGTCGACTTTCATGCATCCCGACATTGGCACCCGATGGAAAGGCTGCTCTCTCAAGTGTTCTGGAAGTTCTATAACCAAAGTTGGCTCGACGCTGTCACGGGAGGCCCACAAGATTTTGGAGTAATGGGAATCACACCGAGCGTAAAGCCCGTACGTGAAGCTCAGGGAAAAAAAACGGTCGATTACATCGGCATTAATTATTACATGAAAGGGGAACTGAAGTGGCGGCCCAAAGCAGACCACTTTGAAAAAGTAAAAGGCATTCCAGTGGGAATCAGTTTTGCTTCTCCGAATGAGGAAAAATCTGAAATGGGCTGGGCAATCCATCCTGAAGGTCTTGGTCGCATGTTGCGATTTGTTCGACAATACAAACTGCCCATCTACATCACTGAAAATGGAATTGCCGACGGCGCAGATAAATTAAGAAGCACCTATATCTTGAAACACCTGATTGAACTCGCAAAAGAAATTAAATCCGGCGCGGATATTCGCGGATATTACTATTGGTCACTACTAGATAATTTTGAGTGGATAAAAGGCTTTGATCCCCGCTTTGGCCTACTGTCAGTAGACTACAATACTTTCCAGAGAAATTTGCGCCCCTCTTCCCTTGTCTACCGCCAAATTATTGAGGAACATGAGGCACAGCACTTACTGCCCCAAGAACAGTTACTAAGAAAGATACTGCAAAAACAGTAACTTACGCTCAATTATTAGGAATAAGTTAGGCTAGCACATTCGCATCCGCTCCCCCCTCAATTCATTGTATAATGCCGGCCGTAATGGAATCACTGGATCCCAAATATTTTGATAGAGAAATCAGCTGGATTCGTTTTAACGAACGCGTTTTAGAAGAAGCTGTGGATACAAGAAATCCACTCTTGGAACGTTTAAATTATCTTCAAATATTTTCGAGTAACTTAGATGAGTTTTACATGAAGCGCGTGGGCGGAATCAAACGCCAATTAATTGCAAAAGTCGCAGAATCAGGAATGGCAGGAATTACTCCCCAACAAGCACTCCAAGAAATAAGAAAAGCCGTACTTCCTCTCATAGAAAAATACGGAAAAACCTGTCGAGAAGATTTACTTCCGGAAATTGAAAAAGCAGGAATAGAACTCGTCCCTTGGGAAAAGATTAAAAAAGAAGAAAAAGAAATATTGAATTCTTTTTTCTTCGAAAACATATTCCCTATACTGACACCACTTGCTGTGGATCCGGGGCACCCCTTTCCTTTCATCTCAAATTTATCTGTTTCGTTCGGTATTTTACTGCAAGCACCCGGAAGTTCTTCGGAAGAGTTTTTTGCGCGCGTAAAGGTACCGCCTATTTTTCCCGCTTGGCTTAGAATCTCAGCGGAAGAACAGACTGGAAAAATTCGTTTTGCCAGTCTCTACGAACTGATTGGAAATAACTTACACACCCTTTTTCCAGGCATGGAACTTTTGGACATCATGATGTTCAGAGTAACAAGAAATGCAGACATTGAGAGAGACTCGGAAGATGCCGAAGATTTACTTGCGATGGTGGCGGAAGAGTTAAAAGAAAGACGTTTTGCACGTGTAGTAAGACTAGAACATGGCCCCAAGAAAAACCAAAAAATACTTGCCGTTCTTTGTGAGGAATTAAATCTACACTTAGACGACATATATGAACTCAGCTTACCACTCGAGTACTACCAGATGCGGCCCATCTCGCAGCTGCAAAAAAGTGAATTGAAATATAAACCGTGGATGCCGGTAGTGCCGCATGATTTCGCAGATCCCGAATGCAATATTTTTGAAACGATTAAACATAAAGATGTTCTCGTCCACCACCCTTACGAAAGTTTTAGTCTCAGCGTTGAGCGTTTTTTACGAACCGCAGTTGAAGACAAAAATGTACTCGCCATCAAAATGACGCTCTATCGCACTGGTGAAGACAGTCCATTCATTCCACTTCTTATCCGAGCTGCAGAATCCGGAAAACAAGTCGTCTGTCTTGTGGAGCTCCAGGCCCGTTTCGATGAGGAAAGAAATATTCTGGTTGCTCAAGCGCTCGAAAAGGCAGGCGTGCATGTCGTTTATGGAATAGTCGGGTTAAAAACACACTCCAAACTGGCGCTTGTGATCAGACAAGACTCAGACAAAGTAAGAAGCTACGTCCACATAGGTACTGGCAACTACAACGTGAAGACAGCTCTTCAGTACACAGATTTCGGGCTTTTCACCTCAAAAGCGGATTACACAAGTGATGTTGTACATCTTTTTCATTATTTAACGGGAAGATCGTTACAGTGGAACTTCAAAAAACTACTCATCGCTCCCATTGATCTACGCGGAACATTTTTACGAATGATTGAGCGCGAGATATTAAGTGCTGAGCAGAAAAAGCCCTCAGGCATCATTGCTAAAATGAACAGTCTGCAAGACAAAGAAATCATCGATGCACTTTACCGCGCATCTAGCGCAGGCGTTCCCATCCAGCTAATCGTACGCGGGATATGTTGTCTCAGGCCACAAGTGCCGAATTTGAGCGAAAATATCCATGTCTATTCCCTTATCGGTAGGTTTTTGGAGCATTCGCGCGTGTACTATTTCAGAAATGCCGCGACGGATCCGACTGAAGGTGAATTTTTCATTGGATCGGCTGACTGGATGACTCGAAATCTGAATGAACGGGTCGAAGCGATTGCGCCTGTTGAAGAAAGCAGTATCAAAAAACGTCTCTGGGAAATTATTAAAATCATGCTTTCGGACAAAAGACAGGGTTGGAGCTTACAAGCTGATGGAACTTATTTAAGAGATTACAGTGAAACAAGCGATGGCACTCAAGAAACCCTGATGAAATCGGTAAAAAAATATTCCGTGTAAATAACCCTATTGACTCGATTTTCAATTTCAGTTAATTACCCAGTCGAACATCAGGTGATGTTTTCCTAAGAACTGGTCGCCAGACCAGACTAGAGAGCACTTCTTACCGATTCGGAAGCACCCAAAAGGGCCCGCTCCCAGAATTCTTCGGCTCTCCACTTGGCCCCAAAAAAGCCTAAGTTAAACAATTAATGTTGAGGTTCGTCATGAAACAACTATCCGTTCTCTTTTTAATGGTCTCTTTTGCATTCAGTGCATTTGGCTCTTACATCCCAGGTTCAAAATGTGGCTTAACAGACACAACATCTGACAACTGGGAACACTCTAGATCGGTTGATTTATCTCGTGCAAACGAAGAACAAATCAATGCGCTCCCCACTTTAACAAAGCAACAACTCATCATTGCGGCTAAATACGAAGCTAAAAAATTCTCTGAAGGCGAAATCCATAACACAGTGGAAGCTGTAGAATATCTTCGCCACAATAGCGACGCAAAAACACTAACAGTAGAACACTTTGCTTACCGTGAACAACGATTCACCCAAGTGCTCCACTTCCCTGGCGACAACCCATACGGCGTGATTTTCACACAAGGGACACTTCACGTAGTCGCTTATAACTCAGACGACTCCATCGACTGTAAAGCAACTCGCTAATTAATTTGATTTATTGAAAGGGCCGTCGGTTTATACCGGCGGCTTTTTTATTTTAAGACCACGTCTCTGCAATTGCTTCAGCTACTTTTACGCCGTCTACTGCAGCGCTTGTGATTCCACCTGCGTAACCGGCACCTTCCCCCGTCGGGTAGAGATTCTTGTGGCTTTTTGACTGTAAAGTGACGTCATCTCGAACAACACGAATGGGACAGGAAGTACGCGATTCTACACCATACAACTGTGTTTCGTTTGAGATAAACCCGGGCATTTTGCGGTTAAATGCCTGCAAACTTCGCCGTAAGTGTTTTACCAAATCAAGAGGCAAAAGCTCATCGAGTCTGACAGGAATTTGTCCTGAGGGGCTAGAGCCCTTCTGCAATTTTCCAGACTTTCCTTCCAGAAAATCCAAAACGCTTTGTGCTGGGAATTCCCGATTGCCCCCGGCCTTTACAACCGCCTGCTTCGCTTTTACTTCCAATTCGCGTCTGAACTCCATGCCGCCAAAAATATTTTTACCAAAACGTTTTTCATGATCAATGGAGACCACAACAGCAGCATTCGCAAAGGGAGAATTTCTCGCGTAATTGCTCATGCCGTTACTGACAATCCCGTCTTCCTCCGTGCTACTGGCAATTACATACCCGCCAGGGCACATGCAGAAACTGTACACGCCTATTCCAGTGTTATGATCGTGATCGGTTAGTTTGTAATTCGCACTGCCTAAACTCTTGTGGCCCGCAAAATCTCCAAACTGGATGCTATCTATTGTCTTCTGTGGGTGTTCGATTCTTAAACCCACAGCAAAAGACTTTCCTTCCATCTCTACGTTATTCTCTTTTAAGTGGTACAAAATATCGGAAGCAGAATGCCCTGTCGCCAAAATCACGGCACTACCTTTGATTACTTTACCGTCTTCTAAAACAACACCGGTTATCGATTCATTTTGGTATTCAAGCGCCTTCATCTTGGTATCGAAATGCACGTCACAGCCATTTGCTTTCAGCCAATCGCGCATGGGGGGAATCACTTTACGAATTTTGTCGGATCCCACGTGGGGATTAGAAATGTATTCGATTTCTTCGGGCGCACCAAACTGCACCAGTCGATTAAGCACATACGGGATATGAGGCGATTTAATCCGCGTTATCAATTTACCATCTGAGTAGAGCCCGGCTCCCCCTTCCCCAAAACACACGTTGTTTTTAGGATCGAGTTTTCCATAACGCCAGTACTCGGCGATTTTTTTCATGCGAGGCACAGCTTCAGAACCTTGTTCCAGCAAAATGCTGGGGATTCCCCGTTCGCAAAGTCTTAACGCAGCAAAAAGCCCGGCAGGCCCGGCTCCCACGATAATCACAGGTTCACGTTTACTGGATGCCTTTACCTTTTGGACGGGAAAAGTTTCTTTCTTGGGAGTTTCGCCCTGTCCATATACTTCCACCGACACAATGAAATGCGGTCTTTTGCCGCGGGCATCCACAGATTTTCTAAGCAACCTGAAAGTGGAATAACCGGGCGATAATAGCTTCAGCTTTTCTTCCAGTACCTCGTCGAGGCCCAGCTTGATGTCGGTTAAAAGTTTACTCATCGGAATTGCCACGCACTTTGACATATTTTCTGTGGTTGGGCAAAGTAGAAGGCTATGGCAGAGAACTACTTCACAGATTACCCCGAACGTATTGAACAACTCCTAAAATATTCCCGATTGGAAGAGCTCATCGAGCCTCTCGAAGAGTGTTTTGGCGAAAAAGGCACCTTTAAAGACAATAAAGAAGCCATTGAAATGTACCAAGGGGCGCTGCAGGAGCTAGGCAAACTGTGTGCAAAAGAAATCCGTCCCAATGCTGCAAAAGTAGACATGGAAGGAAGCCATTTAAAAGACGGAGACGTACAAATGTCTCCAACTCTTTTGTCTAATATTAAAAAATGCGCAGAACTCGGAGTTTTCTCTGGCCAAGCGAGCCGCCAAGCAGGTGGATTTAACCTGCCCCACGTTGTGCAAGTGGCAGCGCTGGAAATGTTTGGACAAGCTTGTCCCAATACCGGTTTAACGATTGCTGCTTATTCCATGATTAATTTTGTGGAAAAATGGGGTTCTGAAAGCCAAAAAGCATTTCTTCTTCCCCATCTTTTAACAGCAGACTTTCCCTCAGCCATGGCGCTTACAGAATCCAGCGCCGGCTCTGACTTAGGCAATTTAAGAACTTCTGCTAAAAAAGTAGGCGATAACTGGATTGTGAATGGCACAAAGATGTTCATTTCCTACGGGCACGGAGAAGCGGTCTTTACTTTAGTCCGCACGGATCCTGCCTCAAAAGGCTTAGAAGGATTGTCTGTACTCTACGTTCCTAAAACTTTCGGTGGAAAGAAAAACATTCAGGTTACTAAAATCGAAGACAAAGTCTGTCTGCATTCTTCACCGACTTGCGAACTCGTATTTGAAAATTCCGTTGGGGAAATGTTTGGTCCCGAAGGCCAGGGTTTTAAGGTCATGCTGGATCTGATGAATACAGCCCGTCTTGCGATGGGTGCGTTGTCCCTTGGTATTTGCATGGGCGCGATGGAAGAAGCGAAAAAATACGCCAATGAACGCATGACTTTCGGAAAGCCCATCATCCAGCATCCGATGGTTGCGGATATGATTTTTGAAATGGAAGTTGAAACGCGTGCGATGCGTGCTCTCGTGTACGAAGCCGCGGCCGCTTCAGATTTTTTAAGAATCGCTGAGAAAAAAGGCGATAAAAAGATGATTAAAAAGTGGAAGCAGAGATTTAGACGTCTCACACCGCTTTGCAAGTATCTTGTTTCAGAAAAAGCCGTCACCATTTCCAAAAATGCCGTGCAGATTTTTGGCGGGTACGGTGTTTGCCGCGAATACCCAGTAGAACGTTTGTGGCGTGAATCTCTGATTTACCCGATTTACGAAGGCACTTCTCAGATTCAGTCGCTCATGGTGTTAAAAGACACGATGAAAGATGTGGCTACTCAAGCAACCGGGTTCTTAGGCTCCCTTGCTGGTGCACTTGCGATGTCCAAAGTGACACGTGATCCGGTAAAACGCGAACTACTTAAAGCGCGCAATGAATTGAATTTGGGAATCCGCACGATTCTTGGCAGTGTCATTAAAGATAAATTCAAAAATGACATCGATGTTCTAAAAGAAAAGAATATCCAGGAATTTGTAAAAGAATTCTCGTTGAAACTTTTTTCTTCTAAAACAGATTTGACCTATCCGTTTTTAGTGGCCGAACGTTTTTGCCGCATCACTTGCGACTATTACGCGCTAAAATGCATGACGGACCACCACAAAGGCGATCCGGAGCGCGAAAAATGGATTTTAGCTTTTGCAGAAATGGCAGTGCCCAGAATGCAGCTGGAAAACCATTATATGGTCAATCGTTTGCCTCTCACGCTTGATTATATGAAAACGATGCAAAAAGCATAGTGGAATACTTGTTCTCACTTAAAATAAAGTTGCGATCTTACGCGATATTAGTTTGTGCACTGTTCAATATTGCGGCATATGCGCAAGAGCGGGTGTCTTCTACAAATACGCACGGTGCAAGCACGCCTGCTACTGCGGTAATGTTAAGACCTTCTCCGAGTTTCGAAGCTCCCAAGGGGAAATATGAAGTTGCGGTAGATACTTCCGTTA
>CAYNEF010000020.1:23672-63570 GCA_964396165.1 uncultured Pseudobdellovibrionaceae bacterium | reverse complement strand
TTGTCTTTCTTCGCCACATCCGAGAAAATAATACGAATGAAATGGACCTGGTTAATTTTGTTTTTTGTAACGGCTGCTTTAGGCGTGTTTATTTTAAGGGCATGCCCCAAGACTCAAGCGCCAGCGGAAGCAACTCCAACACCCACACCCTTTGCGACCGCTATGCCCGAGCAAGCACCCTCTAAAGATATGCTCAAAGGGAATGGCCCACTTTCCGTTCCCGATAACGGAGCTCCAAAAGCCCCTGAACAGGGCTCAAATAATTCCCCGACATACCCCGGAGTTTCCCCTACGCCTCAATATAATCCGGGACAAAACTACACGCCGCCGACGTACCAGCCTCCACCAAACTTTCCTCCGCCCACATACAGTGAACCCGGTTTTGACCCCAATTCCGTTCCGCCCCCGCCACCTCCTCCCCCTACAATGGACGGTGATGACGGCAACAATATTCCTCCGCCCGCGTTTGAACCGCCTGAGGAATTCAACGATCCCAATTATTCACAGCCTTATAATCCAGAGGATTGATTTTCACTATGAACCGAATTTGGGTTAGCCGTTACGGAAGTCCCGAAGTACTGCTTCCCAAAACGTCCCCTGATCCCGTGCCCAAAAACAATGAGGTATTGGTAGCTGTCAAAGCAAGTGGGGTGAACTTTGCAGATCTCTTGATTCGCAGAGGTCAGTATCCGGAAGCCCCTCCGGCACCTTGTGTGCCAGGATATGAAATTAGCGGAGTAGTGGAAGCATTGGGAAATGAAGCGAAAAAATTTGCAATCGGTGATCGCGTTTTCGGTCCCACACTTTTTGGTGGGTACACGGATAAAATTGTTCTGTCAGAGGAAATGCTCGCTAAAATTCCTAACGGCTTAAGCTTTTCGCAAGCAGCCTCTATTCCCGTAAATTACCTGACTGCCTACGGGCTCGTGTTTGAAACGGCTCGTGTGAAAAAAGAAGATCGCGTTTTGTTGTTTTCAGCCGGCGGAGGAGTGGGACTAGCGCTTTTGGATTTACTTTCCTTGATTGGAGCAACTGTCGTCGGAGTAGCTTCTCTTTCAAAACACACCTATTTGAAAGAGAGAGGGTTTCATGCGCTTTTGACACCAGAAGAAGCCAAATCCCCTGACTCAATTGTTTCTGCATTCGGCGGCAAAAATCCGACAGTGCTTTTTGATTCCGTGGGAGGAAAAAACTGGTCCACAAATTTGAAGTTACTGGCTCCCTTGGGAAGACTCGTTACCTTTGGGAACTCCAGTTTGCTCGAAGAGGGCAAAGAGACGGAATTGTGGCCAATGGTTGATACGTTTGAACTCTTGCAAAAAAATCTTACGGTTTCGGGTTTTAATCTGCTCTCTATCTGGAAAAGTGGATTTTCGGAAACGGAAAAATGGACCAGTCTGGTTTTAAAATGGATCGAAGAAAAGAAATTTATCCCAAAAGTGGACAGTGAGTTTTCTTTACAGGAAGCTGCTTTGGCTCACCAGCGTCTGGAATCAAGAAAAAATATCGGCAAAGTAGTTTTGGTTTCTTAGTACTTACTGGAAACACTTTGGCAATCGGTTATGAGAGAGCTTCCGGAGTAGCCGAGCGAGCCGAAAACGAGTACGCGTCCTTTGTTGTTCTCTTCTGTGGGTTCCGATAGTTCATCGTTGGATTTCCACGAAGTCAATTCAATCGAATAAAGCGGTGAACTGTTTACCTGATCGAGCCCCGATTGAAACACAGACATCCTTTGAACGTCCGGGATACACGAGCTTGTTTTTAAAAGGTAATCATTTTTCTTTGTTGTTTCATTGTATTGGATTGTGTAGGAAGCAATCGAAAGTCCGCGCACACTACAAGCACTTTTCACGCTGAGAACCTCTTTATCGGGAGTCTCTGCAGCTATTCCCTCGTTTGCCCCACAACAGGAAACCACTGTGTAAGCGACATTTTCTGGCTTATCACTTGTAGCAGGATCAAATTGCGCGCAATCACGCATATCACTTTTCAAAACAAAAGCGCCTCTGTCAGAAATAAGATAACCGGCGGATGCAGCCCCCAAGCTACTAAAGCTGATGGCACGTGCTCTCTCAAATGTATTTCGCACAGCTAATTGCAACATGGGAAGTGTTCCATACATATTATTTACTTCCAACGTTTTATACATCTTGGAAACAGAACGAAATAACGGGGGAACGATTACAGATCCCGCCACGACTGTGACAGACAAAGTAACCATCAGTTCGATGAGAGTCAGACCGGCATTTTTGATTTTCATGGTAATGCTCCTTCTGACACTAGAGTCTTTGTGAGAGCGGGTGTTTCCACCGTAAGTGGGCGAGTAACCGTTGTACTGAGAAGATATTGAATGATGCCTGCCGCGTATTTTTGCGGGTTATTTGGATCAGCACACTTCCATGTTGTTGAACCATCTCCACAACGCGGATGAGATTGATTCATCAAACAGCTGTCCTTAACCACTGTTGTCCCAGCGGGACAAGATAAATTACTGGGATTACTGCAATTTAATTTGGGAGCCATGCAGATTAAACTGCGTCTCCAGTTTAAACAAGCTGCTACATCGTTAGAACACGTATCGGTATTAACGTTGCTACAATAATAAATGCAGGTGGTTAAGTCTGCATACTGTCCAGAGGGGCACAAGGAGGAACAAAAATTATTTGAAGCATCACAACTAGTCGGACAAAAAAGCGTGGCTGCCTCTACACCATCTTTGTGAGTAATATTTTTATCTGATGCTTCACAAAAAGTATCGTCGAATGCCGTAGAAAGAGTTAGCGAGTGGTTCACCTGCTCTGTACCTGCATCTGCCTGATTTACTTTGCCCATAAGAAGTGAAGTGAATGTCATCGATGTTTGGAGAAGACGTCTACCTAGCGGAGAGACAATCGCATCACGAGAAATTATGGCTGGGCTGGATGTTAAGGAAGAGAAACTGGAAAAATTTCTCGTGAGGGTAGCATTAAATGCGGTAGATTTTCCGTCATGACAGCTCGTGCATTTCGCTTCCACTAGTGCATCTTTCACAGCCTTAAAATTAGTTTCGTACAGAGGAGTGCGGTGACGGTTCAGTACGTGATTAAAAGCGAATTCAAAATAAGTTGCAGAAAGTTTTTTCCAGGATGCTAATTCAGCTGCGGTAGGAGCAGGATAGGTACTTAAGTCTTTTCGGATTCCATTTTTGCATTTTTGTGCTGCAGAATCATATTCCATATAGGGATGAGGGTAAGCACAGAAAATGGAAGTTAATTCTCGGCTCGGCACTCCAGAAAGAAGTTGCTTGAAAGCGAAATGTTCCATCTGGCTGCGTAAAAAAATACGATTTTTTTTGGAGAGTTCGCTGTTTTGTCTTGTCATCACTCCGAGTAGACCAAGCACAGCGATGCCGACAGAGGCAGCAATAAAAAGTTCCAGAATAGTAAATCCTGACTTGTTGCGAAGGAGTGTTTTTAAATTAATCATTTTAGATGTTTCGAAGTAATTATATGGTAAAATTTGTCGAAATGAAACGAAATGCTCATCATGGTAGCGCCGCCGTTGTTGTCATCATGACTATCGGCGTAGCTGCTCTAGTTGTGGGAGGATTTACTTCCCGCATGTCTACCAAAGCTTTTTCTGAGCTGAATAAACAAATTTCTTCCGATCGCAGCAAGTCCGTTTTTGATTCTGTACTTTCCAAAAGTGTGTCTATTTTATCGTCTGAAGTAAATAAACCCAGTGACGGAAGCCTGCCTACAGGAGGGCTGGATCATCTGTTGAAAAATGGGGGCTTATTTACCGAAAAAAACCACAAAATATTTGGCAAAGGCCAGTTTGAAATTCAGGTTAAGGGCTCGGCCTCAAAAGAAGTAAGTGGTGTGGAACCGGTGATGGGGTTCTACGCACCTGAAACCAATCCTGAAGTTTGGGTGGAATCAGTGTCTGGAATGGGCTGCTATTATAAGCTCCATATTAAAATGGATGTATGCCGCTCATTGGTAACGGGAAGGACTGCACTGGTTGGAACTTCCGATTTCGGACTCACTCAGAATTACAACATTCCGTGTCCGTCGAAAGACATTAGAAAAATAGATTACGTCGGATTTCTGGATCCTTCGTCCACCGCATTTTCCAGTGAGTACAAAAAAAAATGTTTAGCGGCTCGTACTGTAAAGCAAGACAATCCGACTACAGGAGAATCAGAAAAAACGTCAGAAGGGTACTGGCGAACTCTTGTACTGCACTCGTTGCAGGAAACATTTGTGGAACCTTGTCCTTATGGATTTAACTCCGTTTATGAAGGATATAGTTTTGCAGGCAGCGGATTTGAGTCATACGGGTGGAGTGTCCAACCTCAAGATTTCGCTGATCCGGGATCTTGCCAACCAGTTTGGCATCCGGCAAATACGGTAAAGTGTAACTATGATAATTGTGATTATGGGAATGGCAGTTATTATTCTTTTTGGGTAATTTCTCAAAGCAAACTCAGTGCCGGCTGGGCAAAGTGGGTGAACAACAAACGCGATCGGGAAGACGTTCGAAGCCGACTGAGCAGATGTAGAGTGTGCGAAGGTCCTAAACCCATACAAGTAATCCACAGTTATAAAGCAGTAACGAAGCAGGAAAATGTTAATGGCAAAATAGAAACAGTAGATGTGTGGCCTACGTGTGATGCCGGATACAAAATGCTGTGGCCGGGTTTCAGTCTGGTCAGCTTATTCGCGAATGAAAATGCCGAATTCAAAATGCGCGACGATGACACTGGAAGCTGCATGCGTCTGCCACTTTTTAACGTGCTTGTGCGTTGCACAGATTCGGAATGTCATTGGAGTTGGGAGCACCCGGAGGAATCGACCATGTTTCTTACGAATTTAGCAAACACAGATCGCAGATATATTAATAACGATGAAAGTTCCGGATACAATATTAAATTGAACAGAAACCGCATTTCCAGATGCACTGTTTGCGTAAAAAAATAGTTATGAAACAAAAATACATTACTTTTTTTGTGCTTTTCTCTTCACAGGTTTTTGCAGCTTACGGAACTCTTGTGTGGCATAGCCAGAATAAACCCCTTCCACCTGCAATCACGGCCCCGGATTTTGTAAAAGTATATGATGGATATAGCCAGTTAGGATTGTATCATGAGTACAATCGACGTGACTTTAAAAACTTAAGTGAAGCTGCTTCTTGTGTTACGGATGCAAATGTTCATCCTACTCCTTTTACGATTTGCCAACGTAACGGGTGTGATTACGGCAATTCTATGCATACATCCGATTGGCTTACCAACGACAATCCAGAAAATAAAAAGTCAACTACTAGCCCCAGAATAGAATATTCCATTAAATATAACGCAAAAGGGGTTGTTACTTACAATGGAATCGTTACAGTGAAAGGGCTTATCAGTACTTGTTCCGTATTTCAGACTAAAGCTTTGATCCTTACAAGGCACAGTCAGAGTAATAGTATTCCCGATTGTCCTTCCAGTAAGTGGGTAAAATTGTGGGAAGGGTATAGTTATGCCGGCAGTGCTTGGCGTGGATCGGATGTTAAGACCGATTCTCCCCAGGATTTGGGAAGTTCGGGATCTTGTTTGCCGGAATTTATTCCGCATCCAGTACTCTCTTGTTGGACCGGTGACGGTATTAATGATAATTTTTGCCAACATGCTCGAGGGCCCAATCTCGAGCTTACAAATTGGCTTGCGGCGCTGAGATCTATCGCAGGCAGAGATCCGGTATCCAATGATAAAATAGTGAGTGGCAATCAAACCATGGTGAGCAGATGTGTGGTATGCGCAAAAAATTAATTCTTCTTTCGGCAATATTATTTGCTAACGCTCTATTCTCTTATCAACGTGTGATCGTGCAACACCAACGAGACACGAGTAAGAATGCGTGTGAATTTGCCGGTATCAAACTAGAAGAGTTATGGAGTGGTTACAGTCTTCTCTCTCTCTCTGGACACAATGGAAACGTGGGAGCAAGTCAGGATTTAAGTACAGCAGGTTCCTGTATCGAACAGTTTCATCCCAATATCAACTATACGTGTAATTCGAAAGAATGTATTTACGGCAAAAATACCTCCCGTAGCTCTTACCTCGTAAAAAAAGACATCGGCACCAAACAAACATTGGAATTTAACAGTACGAATGAAAGCACTATTAAAAACTTGGTGAGCAAGTGTTCGGTCTGTACGGGAAACTATTTTATTCTTGTGAAACACAGCTTTCAAAGTTCAGTACCTTCCTGCGACAGTGGTTATACTTCTCTTTGGAATGGATATAGTCTAGCGTTAAACGTGGACAGGATTCGTGCGGAGTCACCACAATCGTTATCGGACACGGGCTCCTGTTTACCGAACTTTGTCCCTCATCCTTCCATGGAGTGTGATGCAGCAAATAATAAATTTACTTGCAGCTATAACTCCGGAAAAAGAGGGACATTGTGGCTTGCAAGTTTAGCGGACACTGCAAGTCCTTCTTCTGCAAATCTCTATCCATCGAGAGATAATATTTCCAACTTTAAGAGAAACGAAAGTCCTTACCAGTCCAATATCCCCAGAATCAGTCGCTGTAACGTATGCGCTAAAAAAATTCTATGAATACGGATCGCCTGCAAAACGTGCTGGATGTCGACAAGGGTCTGGGTGTAATTGCGATGGTTCTCGTTCATAGTTTGTCCTGGATTATTCCTTCGGAAGAAGTACGCAGCCACATACAAGAGTTCCCCTATTCTTATCTGTCTTATAGCTTAATCATCACCTTGTTTGCCTTGTTTCTACCTGGGTTAGCAGCAGCACAATTATATTTAAAAAAAAATACGCCCAGCCAAATATTTGACTTGGCAGTCTTATGCTTATCTGCTGGTTTTGCATTTAGTTTTTTACTTTTTGAACCAGAGTATTGGAGTCACTGGGATGTATTGCATTTTTTAGGTGTGTCTTTTTTTCTTCTGATTCCACTGTATTTCATTGAAAACGAATACGTGGATTGGCTATTTCTATTTTTGTTCGCGTTTTCTTCCCGTTATTTTCTAGAGCTGTTTGGCCCAGAGCACTCTTTATTTAAAAATATCCTTGTCGGTGAAGAGTATACCTTTTGGCCGCTTTTTCCTTGGTTCGCGATGCTTCTAAACGGCAGAATTGCGGTACGTTATTTTAATAATCCTGCTAAGCCGCTAAAGGGAATAATTGTTATTTCACTCGTCCTTATTTTCTTAGCATGTTTGCTACCATCCAGTAGAGAATATCTCGCAAGCGTTTGGTACCGTAATAGTTCAGTCTATCATCCTCCCCTCGGAGTATTTTTGATGCTCTTGTCTGGGTTTTGGTTGATGTTGAGTTTAACTGCACTCTTACTGGAAAAATTGCCGAGAGTAGTAAAAGTACTTAGTCTTTTAGGAAGACAAATATTTTGGGTTTTTGTAATTCATGTGTTTGCCGGATATCCCTTGGCTAAGAAGTTACTCGCTCATCCAGTAATACCTAGAACTTTGATTTTCGTTTCAAGCATGTTTGTTTTGAGTTTTGTTTCAGCCTATACCTTGGAGTTTATTTCAAATAAACGTTTACTCATTCGATTTGTAAAACAATGAAGTACCCCTCTCATAGTATTGTGGTCACAGGCCTGGGATGTATCTTACCCAAGGCGTCAGATATTGACGAGTACTGGAAACTCATCGAGTCAGAAACAGTCGCTTATTCTTTACTCCCCGAAACAAGGTGGCAGCAATCCAGCTTCATGGATGCTAAAGAGGAAGATTATATTCCATCTTTTCTTGCTGGCTGGGTTAAGGAGGAAGCACTCAAAAATTTCTCAGAAAAAAAATACCTGAGATCTGAACGTATGGTGCTAGAAGCTCTCAGGCAAGCGAAAGAGTGTGCAAGGATTGATACCTTTCCCACTTCTACTGAAGTCGTATTAGGTTGCATGAATCTGGATGAGGAAGTCGCATCCGCTTTGGTCTTAAAGCAAAAAGGCTATGAGAATCAATCACCTTTTCGTAATAGAGTAAAACACACAGATGAAAGTTACCGTTCTTCTTCTCTTTTTAATTCCTTAAATGCTGAATTTCAGCTTCCTTCGAACGGATTGCTTGTAGATACTGCGTGTTCGTCTTCTCTAACTGCAATTGATTTGGCGATGGACTTACTCCTAAGTGGAGAGAAAGATTGTGTAGTCACAGGTGGTGTAGAAGCGTCGCTGGGTCCTGAAACGTATCTGCCATTTGCAAAACTGGGTGTTTTATCGAAAGGAAACTCCATTCCCTTTGATAAAGAAAGCGATGGGATCGTACAGGCCGAAGGAGCCGTCGTATTTATTCTGGAACGAGCTACCAGCGCCATAAAGCGAAACGCAAAAATTTATGGGGTTCTCACAGCATGTGAGGGGATAGCAACTGCGAAGCATTCCCATCTTTTGTCTCCTGATTTTGAAACTCAAAAAGAATTGTTTCGTCGAGTAAACAGCAAAGTACAAAATAAAAAAATACATTACATCGAAGCGCATGCCACAGGAACACGTGTAGGAGATTTGTCTGAACTCATGGCGGCTGTGGAATCAGTAAAACAAGAAGAAACGTGCCCAGTGGGTTCGGTAAAGACAATTTTAGGGCATACAAAAGGAGCGGCAGGGGCTGCAAGTTTGCTTAAGGTCTTACTCTCACTGGAGAAGAATCTCATTGCTCCCTCATCAAAAATTAATTCCTCGGCACTTTCAAAAATTTCACCTCTTAGTTTTATAAAAAAGCCCACGCCTTATCCTAAGGATGAAACGTTGCATGTAAGAGTAAATTCCGGCGGATTTGGGGGAAGTAACTATCAATTAGCGGTAGAAAAATGCGCAACCTATGAATGGCAAACTACTGAAGAACATAATCTGCAAGACAAAATAGTTACGATAGCTCGTTCTAAAGTGAATACGGAAGAAGCGCTGGCATTGTTTGAGGACAATCTTTTTCAAATTCCCCCAAAAACAGCATTGATGCTAGACGAAATACAAAAGTCTGCACTAGTGGCTGTGAATGATGCGATAGAAAGAAGCTTGATCCACTTCGATAAAATACCAGCATTCGAATTACTCCTAATTTATGCAGCTCATACCGGGGGAGGAGCACAGCAACTATTCACTCTACGTTCACGCTTAAAAGAAATGGATTGCAATCTAGATAAAGACGCAGAAATAGCGAGAAAGAAAATATTTCCACTGAATGAGGATACGCCCGGAACTTTAGACTCCATGACTACTGGAAGACTGGTTTCTGAATTTGGATTTCGAGGAGCCGCTTTTCATTTGGATGCCGAGTTTCGTTCACAAGAAGAAGCACTACGAGTTGCGAAATTAAAGTTAAATCGGGGAAGGGCGCAGGCAGTAATCGTAGTTACAGCGAATCATAAAAAAAAAGAAGGCACTTTTTTAACAGGTTGTCCCACTGTCAGTTGTGAGATTTTGTCACTCGAGAAAATTACCTCTCAAATGAACTGGAAACAGATGTGAGTACGACTCGGAAAAATCTAACCGCGTTTGCCTATTCTGGCCAAGGATCTTCTCTTGCAGGCATGGGATTACCTTTTAAAGAAAACGCCACTTTCAATAAAAGAATTCAACTTGCAGACCATCTTTGTAAGAAATTCTCTGCTGATCCGGTATCGGAGTTTCTCTATGCTAAACGCGATTTATCACCTGTAGAAGTATTAAAACGAGGCAATGCAGCTCTTTTTGTTTATCAAATGGCTCTGACTGATCTTTTCCTTTCCAGTCATTCACTGCCGGATTTTTTTATCGGACATAGCTTTGGTGAGTATATTACGTGGGTGTTGTCGGGATGTATTTCCTTTGCCGATGGACTAAAACTTGTTTTAAAAAGAGAGGCAGTTTGTCCAAGCTTAAACGAAGCAGGATATATGCTAGTCGTACAAGCTGATAGAAAGTTACTTGAATCAGTATTAGGCGAATTAGCACAGAACATTTCTGTTAAAAATCACGAAACACAATATGTACTTTCTTTGTCCTGGCATGAACTCTTGCAAGCAGAAGAAGTTTTACGAGAAAATAAATTAGTTTGTAAAAGATTGCTCTCCCCTCAACCTTATCATTCGCCCATTCTTCTTCAAGCATCTCACCTATTAGGTGAATTTGCTTCTACGCTGAGTAGTATCGATACACCGAGAAACGCACTATATTCCCCCACACTTGGCGCATGGGTAGATAAAAAGTGTTTTTTTAAAAATGTACTCTCTGAATTTGCAATGAAACAATTGGCTAACCCCTATGACTTTGCAAAAACTCTTTCCTTACTTCAGAAAGACTTAAGGCATATCACCGTTTTTTCTCCTACTTCTGGACTCACGCAGTTACTTAAAACAAATACAGATAAAGAAACTACGCGGGTAGAATCTGCCTTGGAAGTCATGGGGAAAACTACAAGCAGCACTCAAAGTTCTTCCAATGCCATTCTGCCACTTTCAGTGAAATCCATTGAGAAAGTAAATAAAGTTATCTCCAGAGTCACAGGCTACCGTATCGAGGATATCCGTTTGGAGCAGCGGTTAGGCGATGATTTAGGGTTGGATTCCATAAAAACGGCAGAAATTGTTTTCGAATACATGGACGAGATGAAGGTTAGTCCGTCTGCCTTAAGAGAAGCGCGTCTAGGCCAACTTGTTACTGTAAAAGATCTCGTATTGCTAGCAGAGAAGGCTGGGGAAACACCAGCCGGAGATAAAAATACCCCTGTTTTTCAAGAGCCAGCTCCGTTTCAACTGGGTGATTACAAATGGGTGTCTGCTCCCTTAATGGATTATAAAATTACTTCTAAAAACCAGACTAACGCAAAGCTAATAGATCTCAGAGCAAACAAGCATGAAGCGTTAGAGTTAATCAGAGATTCCTCTTTAGTAGTTATTTTACCAAAAGGGGAAATAGACAATGACTTAAAATCTGAAACTATAAAAAAAGTACTCCTAGAAGAATGTGCAAGAATTAAGAAATTCATTAACCATGTTGATTCACTTACCCTTGTTTCAAAGGCCGGGGAGTCCACAATTGGGGAAATACTAGTTCCATTTTTTCGGTCATTAAAAAAAGAAGCAGCCTTGAAAAGCTTTTCGCATCTTATTTTTGATACGATCCCTTGCAAGGAGGAGCTCTTAGAAATCGTAGAGCGGGAGAACACGCACGGAGTAGGGGAGTCCGCCCTCTATACAAAGAACGAACGTAAAATAGAAAAATTTATCGCTTTAAACCCCAAAGACTCTACGACAAGTCGCACGGATCGAATCGTTGCAATAGGCGCAAGTAGCGGGATTACACTGGAGATTTTAAAAGGCTTTTCGAAAGACAGAATCAAACAGTTGTACATCATAGGGCGTACGCCGCTATCAGAAATTAAAGCTAGCGCTTTAAGTGTGTGGGAATCTATTGCTAAGAATTATAGCTATTTTTGCCTGGACGCGAGTGAACCTCTCTTACTTGAAGACGCCCTCTCTCGTATTTGCAAAGAAGGTAAAGTAGATTTCCTTATCCATTCTGCCGGTGTGGAAACAAGCCGAGAATTTAGTTCTAAAAGTGATGAGGAAATCTGGAGCGAATTTAAGTCAAAAGTACTTCCGGCAATCACTATTGCTCAAGTAGCAAAAAAATATTCTATCGCTCAAGTCATTCAACACTCTTCCGTGATAGGCAGATACGGAAATCAGGGGCAAAGTATTTATGCGCTTGCAAATAGGTTGGCTGAGTTTTGCTTAAACAAATACACATCCGTCGCTTGGCCGCCTTGGCTTGATACTGGAATGACAGAAAAACAGACAGTGGCATTGTTTTTAAAAACTGCGGGGGTAAATCTTCTAGGAAAAACAGAGGGGAGCCAGTTTTTTCAACAAGTACTTGCTCTTTCACCCCCTAGTTCCCAGTGTGCTGTTGTGAGTAATGACCTAGCTCTTTACAAAGTTCCGCTGATAGCGGCTGAGAATATTGCGAACTGCGCAATAGAAAACCAAAAAGGCAGTGCCGGCTTTGTTTTCTCTTATTCCAGTCAAGATGCTTACTTAAAAGATCACCGCTATAAAGATACTGCACTTTTTCCCATGGCAGGAGCAGTAAGCCTCTGTCTGTCTTCCAGTCAGGCTATTTACGGACAGCAAGTACGCTTACGCAATTTCAAAATTGTAAAACCTCTTGTTGCAAACAAAGACGGACAAATAAGATTAGCGCTAAAAGGCAAAGAGGAAATGCTCTCGATCGATCTCTTATCCCAAGGTTTATACGCCGAAGCAGTTGCCGATGAATTTGAGTGTGAAATGGCTACACTCGCATTTGATTTGAATGCAAAACGCAGTTTCAAAGCTAAAGAATTATATCTTCCTGATTTGCTCTTTCATGGACCCGTCTTTCAAACATTGGAAGAGGTATCGATAGCAGAGCATACTTTACTCGCTAAAATTTCTCCCACCCTTTGGCCGAATCTTAGCCAATTAGGAACGTATGGAACATTAACGCAATTAATGGACGCAGCCTTCCAACTGGGGGGAATCGGGGCGTGGGCGTTGTTTGATAAAAAATGCTTACCTCGTGGTTTTAAAGAGTCTATTTTTTCTAAAAACTTCAAAATGGAAAACTGCCGGTATCTCTATCTGCAAAACCCCAAAGAGCTAGAAAACCGCTTTGAGTGCGATTTAAGTATCTGCGATGAGTCGGGTAGAGAGCTCTTGCTCTTTAAAAGCACGTCCTATTCCGTAATTCCCAACTCGCCAACAGCCACTGAATAAGTTATCTTACGCCCATGGTATTCGAACGTTTCACATCCGCAAGATTCATGATGAAAGGCACAGACAAGGGGACTTTCAGTCCGATGACTTTGTTTTCCTGGGCCGCGATTGCGATTGGGATTGGGGCAATGTGTAGTTTGTTGTCAGTGATGTACGGCTTTGAACATGAGTTAAAAGCGCGTGTGTTGAATGCTTATCCTCACGTCATGATTAAATCCAAGCTGCGCTCTCAACCTATTGTGAATTACGAAAAGATTCTGGAAGAGGTTAAAAAACTTCCGGGGCTTGAGAGAGTCACTCCCTATATCGAAGCTGAAATGGTTCTACAAAGTGACTACAGAACGCTGGGTGGAGTTGTCTGGGGAGTAGATGAGGCGGAGCTCCAAAGACTTTCAAAAAATATCACACTCGGTAAAGCTCCAACTAAAAATTCAAGATTGAGTGAAGCTCTTGTGGGAAGTGAACTAGCAGGACGGCTAGGCATTACAACAGGGCAAAAATTAAAGTTGATTTCTCCCATCCAAAAGTCCGGGCCCATGGGAATGTTACCTGACTCGCAAACATTTGAAGTCGTAGGAACCTATACTTCAGGGCATTACGAGTTTGATCAGGGATATCTTTTTGTTCCTTTGGAAGAAGCTCAGGATATGATTCGAATTGGAAATACCGTAACCGGTTTTCAAGTCTGGGCTAATACTCTAGAAGACGCCGATAGTCTTGCAGCGCAAATTAAAACACTCTTACCGGAAAATTTAGAAGCGCAGAGTTGGACTGAGTTTAATTCCGCCTTATTTAACTCTCTTAAGCTTGAACAATATGCGATGTTTGCGATTTTAAGTTTTGCCATTTTGATTGCAGTGATGAATCTAGTCATCACGTTAATGATGAACGCGTCCAATAAGAAGAAGCACATCGGAATTTTAAGAGCTTTGGGCGCTTCAGCGAACCAAATCAGAAAGATTTTTCTCTATCAAGGGGCCTGGATGGGACTTGTGGGGATAGTGCTTGGAAGTGTTTTGTTCGTAAGTTTCGTTGTGTATGTAAAGTATTTTTCTACTTTTCAATTACCCGAATTTTACTATGACAGGTCCATTCCCGTGGAATTAAGACCCATTCCTTTGTTTTTAGTTTATTTTGTAGCGTCTCTTTTAATTTTTCTGGCGACACTACTGCCAGCGGTAAGAGCCTCGCGTTTAGATCCGATTGAAGCGATACGCGAGTAATACTTTCTTTTCATTTCTTTTAAAATGGCTTCTTGAAGCGAGAACATGATTTTCTCGTCTTTTTTGCTTCTTTCGTGATCGTAACCAAAAACATGCAAGATCCCATGTACGGTGAGTCGTCTGATCTCTTCAGGTACTGTATTTTGCCAGATTTTCGCCTGATTTTTTGCGACTTCAAAACACAGGATGACATCTCCAATATCAGGCATTACTGAGATAAGTTTTTTTCCCTCGAGCCGGGAGAAAGACAAAACATCTGTCACTTTATGCTTGCTGCGGTACTTCGAATTGAGTTCTTTAATCTGTTTTTCAGAAACGACAGAAAGGTTGAGCAAGTAAGACTCGCCTTTGCTTAAGTGCTTTTTTAATAATTTTACTGGTAAGGAATGTAACGTATCTTCTACAGCAAGAAGAACGTGGTTTTTTAAATAACGGGGAAATTTTGGCCGTGCATCGTAGCAAATCTCAATGTGGTAACCTTTAATATCCAGTTTCACTAGCTGCCCATCTTTTTGTGTGGATTCATATCCACAGGGTTTTGCCCCAGAATCTTTTTCTGGCCAGGATATTCTATTCTATGGTGGTAGAGGGAAACAAGTGTGCGGGTAAAGTGTTCTTCAATGATTTTCAAATCGCTAATCGTGAGATCGCAGTCACTGAATTGCTCTTCTAAAAATCTTTTCGTAATAATGTTGTGCACCATTGCCTGGATTTTTGCAGGGGTAGGCTCCGAGATGGAACGTGTAGCTGCCTCACAAGCATCTGCAAGCATTACGATCCCCGCTTCGCGTGTTTGCGGTTTGGGACCAGGGTAGCGAAAGTGTGCTTCTTCTACCATTTCCAATTCAGGATTTTCCAAAGACTTTGCTTTATTAAAGAAGAAGGAGGCAAGCGTTGTTCCATGGTGCTGTTCAATGATATCTACAATCTTTGCTCCCAGGCTATATTCTTTGCCTAGTTTGACGCCATTTTTAACGTGAGAGAATAAAATTTTCGCGGACATGCTGGGAGAAAGCTGATCGTGTGGATTGTTACCGGGTGATTGGTTTTCAATAAAGTACATAGGCTTAGTCATCTTGCCGATGTCATGGTAGTAAGCGGCAACACGCGCAAGAAGTGGATTTGCCTTAATATTGTCTGCTGCAATTTCTGCAAGGCTTCCTACGATCACAGAATGGTGATACGTGCCGGGTGCTTTCATCATGAGAGTATGCAGTAACGGATGATGGAAATTGGAAAGCTCGAGAAGTTTAAGACTTGTCGTATAGCCGAACACGACTTCCAGAAACGGAATGATAAGACTGGTAAATACAGTGGAGAGTAGTCCAGAGGTGATGCTTAAAACCATGGTCGCTGTGATGGAAGTCCAGTCCACATGCTGCAAGCCGGTACTTTGCAAGAGGGAATAGGCAAGGATGAGAAATGCTCCCATCAGTCCGCTGAAAGCGCCAAATTTAAAAAGGTCTGCGCGTTCTTTACAAGTTCCAATGTTTTGAATGGCTGTAGCAGTACAGGCAAAAGCCCAGATGGAGTAAAAGAAGTTTTGATCGAGAAGATAGCCAGCAACGATGCTGACACCAAAAGCGTAAATATAAGCTGCTTCGCTGCCCATCAGCAGATAAAGCACAATGCCGCCTGAAGAGAAGGGCAGTATATATTCTGCAGAGCTAGCCAGATTAAATTGCGTAAAAAGAATGCGCGCAAAGGGCAGCAAGTATTTGATGCACAAAATGGATGTGACACTGATTCCAAAAAAGAACACGGCGTCTTTAAAGGTCAGATCCCAAATCGTATGTCTTCCGATAGAAATTTTAAACAGAAGCGCAAAAAACGCGAAGAAGATGATGGTATTGAATATAATTTTCTTTAAAGTGGTTTTTAAAGAACTCAAGATTCGAACTTGTCTGAGAAGTTCCCACTGCTGTTCGTTTACCCTGTCGCCTTTGCGTAAAATAACTTGGCCTTCTCTAAGTGACAGCATGGGTTGTCTTGTCGAAGCAACAATGGCTTCAATTCTCTTTTTCGTCAGAGTTTCATCGTAGGAAAGATTGGGGACAAGTAAATTACTGGTCAACTCGAGAACGCGGGAGAGTAACTGGGATTTTGTATCTTTTAAACTGCCAGGGGGATGTTGCAATACTTCTTTGGCCTGATCCAGACTCCAGATACGTGTGACGTCCTGAATGAGAGTTTCGTGAAGACCCTGATTCATTTGTCTTACAATAATTCCCGTACTGTAATGCAGCGGAAAGAGATCGCTGCTCGAAATGATTCTGCCGATCAAAATTTCTTGTCCGATTTTAGTAAAGAGCTTTTGAATGTTTTCGTTGAAGCGGTTGTCATGCAGAAAAAAGATGTCTCGCGGGCGAAGCGACTGGCCCGTAATTTCATAAACTTTCTTTGAGATTTGATCCAAAATGGTGGAGCTGTACTTCGCTTTCTTCTTATCGCCCTGATAAAACTCATTGCGAATCAGTGAAAAAGCATTGTCCCAACGTTTCAGCCATCTCTCTGTAATATGATCGTCGTAATTGTATACAGGCGGTACACGACGAGCGAGGTTTTCTCTGTCGGTATTGGAAGTTTCTGTCGGCTCAATGTCTGCTGTAATAGGAGAAGTAATGTCTTCTTCAATGATGTCCCCAATTCTCAAAGGGCCTGTGTTGAAGCGCACACCTTTTGGGATAGAGACCACAAGCGCAAGTGCGAAAGCAAATACGGACGTGTAGATCCAGCGCGCGATGTTTCTGCGTTTGATTCTGGACTCTTCACTTAAGAATTCGCCCGAGCTTTTACCTTCGTACGTATTCTTTAAGAACACTTTGGTGAAACGAAACCAAGTATGTGCTCGTTTATTGTTAGGGGGTGTGCTCAAAAAGTCATTCTCCTGCCTCTCACATATCGGCAAAAATTCGAGGCTAAACGAGGAGTCTTTATGACGTGTTGAGTCTAGCGTAAGGCATTAAAAAAGCCCAATCCGAAGAAAACTTCGAAATTGAGCTCTTTAATTTATAACTCTCTGCGTAAAACTTAGTTGTTTGTTGCAGGAGCTGGTGCTGTTTCAGCAGCTTTTTTAGCAGCTTTTTTTGCTTTTTTAGCTGTTTTTGTAGCTTTGTGAGCATCAGCAGCAGCATGATCAGCAGAATGTTCTGCGTGTTCTGCAGTTGCAGCAGCTTCTGTAGCAGCAGCTGGAGCTGTTTCAGTTGTTTTTGCAGCTTCGTTTGCAAAAGAGTTAGCACCAACTAGGGCCAAGAGGCCGAGACCAACGAGGATGTTTTTCACGATCATTTCTCCTTAATATTAAGTTAAGTTGTGACTCCTACCTAGGAAACACAACATTACGCTACGAAGATTAAGGCCGTATTTTATACTTGGCAACAAAGAATTTTCTGAAATGTAGCTTATTTTAAGAATATTTAGCCGCATTTTCAGTATTTCTCGAGTGAAAATTAAGAATTTTTTATTTCTAAGTGACTACCATTTTGACAGGTGTCACGCCGCTTTTTCACTTACCGAATTCACAAAATCACAATACTTCGGGGAAACACATCGGCGTTTTTTGTTACCGCCCCCTATACTCTCAGTCTTAAACTGCGTGACGAGATAAACACCTTGTTGGCTTCAACCTTGCAAAATAACAAATTGTTATCGTTTCTGTGCCTAGCGCATGGAATTAGTTTGGACCCAGTGTGGGTGCAAGCAAAGTAGATGTTCATGTTGTTTTTGCGGAGTGAGTGATGAAAAAAGTAAATGGTTTTACGTTAATTAAAGTTGGATTGAGCTTAAGCTTGATTATCCCTGGTTTTGTTCGAGCAGAAGATTATTCGCTGCCAGCATTACAAGCAGATACAGCTGCTGTCGGCTCACTTGTCCGACCCACTATCTCGAGTGCAGCATCTGACAATACTTTAGACAGAGTGGATGCCGTTTTACAGGACATCCAAAAGAAAGCCGAACAAAGCAAAAAAGAAACGGATTTACGCGGCAAGGTTTCCAGCTGGGTAAAGAAAAATAATGCGATTGACGGTATCGGCGCTCAGTTAAAAGGTTTGGAACAAAAAGCCATCAAAGATAGAGGCGTTGATTTGAAACAAGCAGAAAGTTTAGCTGCTCAAGTTTCTCAAACTCAGAGCCTTGCAAATCCTTCTGATTTTAATACATCCAATCTTCCCAAAGCTTGCAGCAAGGGAGTGGATTTACAACAGTTCAAAGGTTTGATGGACATGATGCAAAGCCAAGCAGGACAACGTTTGTCCTCGCAAGCTAGCAGCATGCTCTCTGACAAGATTAAAGAAAACGAAGCGCAACAACAGCAAAAGCTCATCACGATGATGGCTGAATTCAAAGAATTAGCAAGCCGTGACGAAGTGGACGAAGAAAAGCTTGTTTCTGACACCATCAAAGGTGCTCGTGGCGTAGATATCAGAGTAAAAGAACTTGAAACAGATAAACTTCCTTCTTTGAAAGCTAAAAACAAAGAGAAGAAGTCTGAACTTGTAGATGGTTTGTTCAAATTCATGAGCACCATGTCTGCAGTCGGTAAAAACGATAAAGAAGTTGTGAAACTCGGAAACGATTTTGCTAACTCTATCGAAAACTCCAGACAGCAAGCATTGCAAATGGGTATGGATTCTGTAGACAGACTCCTTTCCAACTGCAAATCTCAAGTAAAAGCAGTTTACAGTGAAATTGAAAAAACACGCCGCTCTCTCGAGCCGGTTGTAGGAGTAGACGCAGCTAATCTCGATGCGCAAGCACAGATTGCTAGAGCGAATAACCTGCAATGTACAGATGTCGCTGACAACGTTCAGGCAATGCTGAGCGGAGTAAACAGCAACAGCCAAACTGGCGGAATTGATTTGAACTCTACACTGACTCAGATTCGTTCTGAAAAGAATCCGACGAAGTTGATGGTGAAAGCAGTGGAAGCAATGCAAGCAATTGCAGGCATCCAAGCTCAAATCGGCCAACAAATCCGTCCGTTGATGGATGACTGTACCGATGCTGCTCAAGGTTTAGAAGCGCTGAAACAACGCGGTCAACAAGTATCGCAACAACAGCGCTCCACAACAGGAAGTGTCGCAAGAACTTCTTCTGCAAGTCGCTCAGGCAACTTCTGGAACAACTCTTCCACGCACAGTTCCACAAGCAGCCGCACACGCTAACTGTTTGTTGATAGGTTGAAATTAAATTTGAACGGGTTTTGAGAGTAATCTCAGAACCCGTTTTTTATTTTGTGAGCCTCTTTTAAAATCTAAATTGTAAGTGATTGCGCAGTTCGGCATTTTTAAACTATTGCAGTAGAACATTAAACGCACAGTTCATTTTAAGAATGGATTTGAAGGGGTTCGTTTTTGTCCTCATAAATGGTTAGGCTTAAGTCTTTATACAAAAACGAAGTTGCACTGAGCTTCGTCGGAGCCTCCGTAGTTTCTTGAATCCCGAGACTTACAGAACTGGCATAAATAAGTAGATTCTATCAGTCTTGCGCGCCAGATTCTGACCCCTTCAAATCCATTCTTAAAATGAGATCGGCTTTGCATCTGAAGAGCTGCTTCGTTTTTTAGTTGAATTGTCATTTTGTTAGCACGTTTAAAGTACGAATATATTTCTGCTCGTTCAGCACTCAATCATTTACACGTTTTAAACTTCTCCACACCATCGCCCCGCTCTTAGAAAAGTACGAACAAGAACCGGTACTATTTCATTTTGCAGTCTCACGTAAAACGAATTTACGAGACGATTTATTTTCTTGTCTTACTTAAATCTTCTTTTTATGACTGTTGAATGCAAAGTGTTTTACTTAAAGAATTGCGTATTAAAAACGAACACGGGGGAAGCATCTCCAGAGGTAAACGAAAAGTCAGTCGTCCGCTATCAACTAAGAGGCCTCTTCATCTCGTCCTAAAAAGCGATGTTGCAATTGGGAGACTATCACTAGTCAGATTTGAAACGACTATCTTAAAAATACTGGAAGTATATGCAAAAAAGTTTCAAATCAAAGTGTATAAGATCTCGATCAACCGAAACCACTTGCATCTTTGTATCTTAGGCACGGATAGAAGAGGGCTTACTTCTTTTTTTAGAGCTTTCTCTGGGGTAGTGGCAAAGCAAATAATTCGCCAGTCACAAACTAGAGTTAAAAAACTATGGACCTATCGAATATACTCGCGAATCGTGGCGTGGGGCCAAGCGTTCAAAATAGTATTAGCTTACATTGAACAAAATACGCTAGAAACGGCCGTCCTAATCCCTTTCAAACCGCGTAAGAAACGAAAGCTGCCTTACGGATAGTAAGCGCCCGCTACTCTCAATTCGCTTTGCAATCGACTGCACCCACAATCGGATTTCCGTCTTTCACATCGAGAGCAAAAGTAGTTTCCATGTGCTTGTCTTCTGCCAGTGCACTTAAGTAAAAATAACTGGTAGGCCTAGATTCTGGCGATATCCTTACATAAGTTTTTCCTTCAAACGTACGCAACTCAAATACGATTCCATTTAAATTAAACTTTTCAGATTTCATCGGACCTTCAGATACAACTTGAATATTGTGGTGTTGAACCAGTGTTCCCTGATCCCCATACTGAATCAATTTGCATTCGAATGTCTTTGCGAATCCCATTTGGCTGAAAAGTGCTAAAGACCCAAGTAAAAAATATTTATTCATAACAAACCTCTTTGTTTTTCGTGGATTCATTTCCACAAGACTGTGAATACAACAATTTTACGCGTTGTATTAGCGCATTATAATTAACGCTGATTAACTAGAAGTTGACGGCAGTCTATTTACGCTGAAAGTTTGACGTGCTGCTCACCGATTGATATTTTTAACCATACAGTAATTCCAGCTTTGGGAAGGTGCATCATGTCTAAGGTACAAAACATCAGTGTCATTGGAAGCGGCTCCATGGGAAATGGCATTGCTCAAGTCGCAGCTCAAGCCGGGTTCAACGTTACACTCTACGACATCGCAGCTCCTCAACTAGAACGAGCCATGGGCAGCATCCAAAAGTCACTTGCAAAGCTCGCTGAGAAAAAGAAGATCACCGAGGCTCCTGACACTATTTTAAAACGCATCCACGCCACAACACAGTTCAGTGACATGAAAAATGCAGACTTTGTGATTGAAGCTGCTACCGAAAATCGCGAAATCAAATTCAAACTGTTCCGAGATCTCGATGCACTTGTAGCGCCAGGTAAAATATTCTGTTCCAATACGTCCTCTATTTCCATTACCGAAATTGCAAAGCAGACAAAACGCCCGGAACTTGTTGCGGGCATGCACTTTATGAATCCCGTACCGCTGATGACACTTGTTGAGGGCATCAAAGGAATGGCGACAAGTGACGAGTGTTTTAAAACAACTCGTGCCGTCGCCGAGCAAATGGGAAAAGTTTTTATCGAAGCGAAAGACGCTCCCGGTTTTGCCGTAAACCGTATTTTGATGCCCATGATCAATGAAGCTTTTGTGGCGCTTCAAGAGGGACTTGCCTCTCCAAAAGATATAGATACGGCGATGAAGCTCGGTTGCAATTTTCCCATGGGACCACTCGAGCTTGCAGATTTTGTCGGGCTCGATATTTGTTTGTCAGTAATGGAAATACTTCACCGCGACTTGGGCGACTCCAAGTACCGTCCAGCACCTCTCATGCGAAAATATGTAGAAGCCGGTTGGATGGGAAAAAAATCTGGAAGAGGTGTCTATGTCTACTGATCTCCTTACAAACATTAATCTGGATGGAATGGAAGTTGGGGTATTAAGCACTCAAATCACAAAAGCAGGGGAGAGTGATAAACCTCTCGTTCACTTGTCGGGTTCGATTACGAACTGGGAAAGCATTCAGAATTCTCTTCTTATCCTTCGCGCTTCGAACAAATCAGTGCTTTTACATTTAAAACGCGGAGTAGATTTTTTAGAAGACGACGAAATCCAGTATCTCTTTTCGACATTAAGAGACTGGGATCAATTGACCGTAGAAAATTTCATGGAAATCTGTGGCGAATGGGTTCCGCAAGAGTTTCAGCCCGTTTTAAAAAACGAAGCCAAGATTGAACAAAAATGGGCAGAAGAATGGCTTACGGCAAGTGCAGACGAAAAAATTTCGAAGTACCCAGGCCTTCCCTGGAGAAGCTTCATCCGAAAAATTATTACTGAGAATTACCAGTTCGCTGTGCGCTTTTTAGAACTTGCTGCTGCACCTGCAACAGATGAAAACGTACTTCTCATGGTCAATCACATTAAGCAATTTTTAGAAGCAAAAAAGAAAGTCGTCTGCGTCTTTCCAAAAAAGTGGGGTAAACAAGGTGAGTCGCACTAGTCCCATACGTGTTCTTGTTGCCAAGCCCGGTTTAGACGGGCACGACAGAGGAGCCAAAGTACTTGCTCATGCGTTGCGTGATGCCGGTATGGAGGTCATTTATACTGGCCTACACCAGACTCCCGAGATGATAGTAAATTCTGCAATCCAAGAAGACGTGGATTTAATTTGCATCAGCATTCTATCAGGCGCCCACCAACGAGTGTTTCCTGATGTGCTTGAATTATTAAAAAAGAAAAACGCCTCTGACATTCCTGTAATGGGTGGCGGGATCATTCCTGACGACGATATCGCAGCTCTTAAAAAATTAGGCGTAAAAGAAGTTTTCACAGCTTCTAGCCCTCTACACGACGTGGTCAGCTTCATTGAATCTTTGTGCAACGCGCAAACATAATTGCCCGCACTTAAGAATCCTATAACACACCTGTTAACGTCATCTTTTTGTCAGTATCAGTACTTTCTTTGAATCCTCCGATCAGTTCTTTGAGCAAAATAAATTGAGAATGCTCACTCAAGGAGGATAAATGAAAAAGCAACTGCTACTAACGCTCGTAGTGATGGGTACAATCAGTACTACATTTCTCGAAGCGAAATTAACCGTGATTCAGAACAGAGGACAGAAGTTCCACACTGGGCTAATCCAAAAACCAAAAAACATGCGAGGCCTCGGCGAAACACACGTGATGCTAGCCGATTGCGGTAACTTGCCAGAAGAGTTTGATTTAAGAGATCTGGGTGTTGTCCCTAGTGTAAAAGATCAGGGCAGTTGCGGAAGTTGCTGGGCCTTTTCTGAAACAGCTTCACTGGAAAGTGCCTATGCTGCATCTGGCGGGTCTGTCCTAAATTTGGCAGAACAACAGCTAGTCTCGTGTGACAAATCCAATTATGGATGTAACGGCGGAAACTTAAACAACTTTGATTACCAAATCAAAGTCGGTCAAACACTCGAAGAAAACTTTCCTTACACGGCAAAAACCGGAAAGTGCAAAGCGGGTCTGCAAGCTGGCGTGAAGGGAACTTCCTTTGCTTACGTCGGCCAAAGAAACCGTCGTGCTACAGAAAAAGAAGTTCAATGTGCACTTTACCAAAGTCACACGATTCCCTGGATCACAGTGAGCGCCAACAACCGTTGGGGTTCCATGTCATCCAAATCCGATAACCTTTATACCACTTGCGGAAGCGGCAGTACTAATCACGCAATCGGTCTTGTCGGTTGGAAAACGGTGAACGGAAAAGTGTATTTTAAAATCAGAAATAGTTGGGGTTCATCGTGGGGATCCGATGCCGGTCGCCCAGGATCTGAACGCGGTTACAACATGATGAAATTAGGTTGTGACAATCTCGGTGAAGAAGTCGCTTACATCATTTCTAGCGCGCTTCCTTGCCAACCACCCAAAGTAAAACTTCCTGCCGAAGTCTCTATCGCTAAAGGCGATGAAGTCAGACTGGGAATTCGGCCAGAAGGCGGAGTCGACTATGTATGGTCATCCGATAAAACCACACTGGGCAAGGGAGAGTTCATGTATGTCTCCCCAGCCGCTGACACAATCTATACGGTTGTTGGCAGCAACACATGCGGCAAAGCAGAAAGCTCTGTACGCGTAAAAGTGCAATAAAATAATCATTCAAAAAAATGAATAGCGGCGGGCCTGGTTTTACCGGACCCGCCGTTTTTATTTCACGGAAATTAATTCTGCGATTGATCCACAGTTTCCCATGCTTCATTGAGAACTTTCATTGTCTCGGCATCGCCAGTTGCCTGCTCGGGATGGAACTTCAATGCTAACTTTTGGTATTTTTTGCGAAGTTCTTCGATTGGCATAGACCTATCGGCATCTAATACCCAATAGGCCCAACTCATCTTTATATCCTCGCGTTTTGCGAGCTTGTTTGCTTCAAGCCAGCTTTCGAAGCTTGTCGGCTTTCCTTCCCACTTTGGTGTTTCAACGGGAACACCGAATGCAGTATTGCGGTATCCGAAGAGATCTTCGAAAGAGGCTGAGGCCTTACTTCTCGAAAACGTTTCTTGTAAAGGTACTCTTTTCGCAAATGCGCCTGGAATCGTATTTGCTTTTTTGAAAACTTGAGGGCGAGTCTCGATATAAGAATGAGAAGCATTAATCCAGCTAAAGGGATACGTTTGCTCTTTGCTGTATGGACTGGTTATCCCGCGTATTCCTACTGCATTTTTTCCTTCAAATACGATTCCAGTTACAAAAATGCGATCATACCGAAAACGAGAAACTTGCCCTGGAGTATTAATTTCAAGAAAGAGCTCATCACCGGGAGAAACAGAGGTCTGTTCGGCACGCCCGCTGACAGTGGAACTCGACATCGGGCTACCGATACGCAACCGGTATCCTTGGCTGTCTACTCGTTCCCCTACCTGGTTAGAACTCGGCCGGTACCATTCGGATTGATAGTCATAAAGACTGCGTTTACTGCTTTGCGGAAGCTGCGCGCCGATTAGATTATATGAGTTAAAGAAAAAACCTGTACTACCGTTTCGCACGATGTTTTTAAGAGGAATCGTTTGTTCTTTAAACTTATCTTTAAGAACGACGGATTTTTCTTCGAGACCATCGGTTTTATCAACGTCGATGGAGACAGGCCGTCCCTCCGCATCTCTATGTATTTCATTGATGTTATTAAACGCAAATTCGTGGGTGTACCCGCGAAAACCGGTAATCTTGCCTTCTGCATCTCTTTCAAACCCAGTGACGGCCATTTTTGTGTTTTTCGTTTTCTGGCCGTCCTCTTTCGTTTCGATGTTTAGGATATCTCCCACTGATACCGGCGCTTGGAAATCACCCATTCCAAGTTTAATCATCAAGTCTCCGGAGTCTTCAGGAGAAGATATACTGGTTAAATTGATTTTTTTCTCTAAGGCTTCTCGGCTTTTTAATATTTTAGAGTCTCGTACTTCGAAATCGGATAACCAGTAGGTTTCAACAATATCATGTACCTCTCCGTTAATGGCGTATCTCACCTTAGGCTTTATTTGTACTCCGACGACTTTTCCTTGATCTACGATAACCGCGTGAACGACGCCTTTAATGTTAAGTTCGTTTAAGAAAGAAAGTTCATTTTTTAACTTACCACCCGGCTCGAAAGATAATTCAACTTCATCACCCGCTTTTAAATCGCGATTTTTATTTGTGACTGGATCCTTTAATCGAAAAGTTTTCACTTTCTGAACGGGCACGCTTGTACCGCGAACAAAGTTTGCAATGCGAGGAAGCGTTGTACGTCCCCATTCACTGTGTAAAGGTTCTAATTTTTCTTTTAGTAGAACTTGCCGAAAATCCCCTGTCGCCCATTCGACAGGTATAACACCGAGGCTTCCCCCGAAACGATCGACAAGTGAATCTCTGTCGCGGGGAAGTTTAGGGTTATCAATCAGTTCTTTTAACTCGGGATATTGGGTAAGTACCCACTGTGCGATTGTAGTCAATGCACCTTCTTGCGAAAGCCGAGTGGCGTGAGGCCCAGATAGTTGGATAAGCATTTGGTGAAGCTCTCCATAATGGTCTTCTGCAAGCTTCGGATCAAACAGTGCTGCAATTGTTTCGATATCGTATTCTTTTGCTGCTTCTATCGCATCGGTCCCGCTACGATCCAGCTTATTTCTTTTTACGACTTCTTCGCCTACCCGATTCCAAAGTGTAGGGTGTGGGAAAACTAAAATACCGCGCGCGTACTCTGGGCGGGACCTAAGCCATTCTTCTACTATTTTTCTTGGTACTGGATTCTCTGCTCCAGGTGTGGTGTAGGCCTTTCTCCAAACTTCAATTTGTTCCGCCAGTTCGGGATACTGTAATTTAAACCACGCAGGAGCCGAACTGTTTGCGCGGGCTCTTTGAGCAATTTGAAGCATGGGGTCCCCATTCAAAGTGAAAAAGCTAGAGCGGTTGGGCGCAGATTTTTTTTCTAGGTTTAATCCTGCGTCAGTAATCACTTCATCCCATTGATGCATTTTTCCGTGCTTTAAAGCGCTTAATAGTTTGGGGCTCCGTTCTGCAATAGGTGTATTTAAGAAGTTTTCTAATACTTCATTTCGTGCGCCTTTGTACCAGGAATAGTCGTAAGGATCGTGTATAGGGGCAGGGGAGGTAGAACGGCTCGTGCCTGTGAGTGCATTCGCTTTAGAAAGGCCGGTAGCACATTTCGAGTCTAAATTTGCAAAAGCAAATGGAATCCAAAATAGGCAATAAAATAATCCCAATCGAAGTATGACATGATTAAATTTTTTCATCCCCTTTTGTCTCCCCAACCTTAATAGTAGAGATTTCCCCTAAGGGGTTAAATTCACTTATTTGGCACGGAAAACACTTTGCGTATCCATCCGGAATACAGCTTTTACAGGACTAACTATTGCAAGATCTCTAGAGGTTGTCGCATTTTCCTCTCTAATGTAGGGGAAAATGTATAGAAACTAGGCACAGTTCTTACAGAGATGACAACTACGGATGAAAGCATGCAAAAAACTGTTGTTCTTATAATGATTCTCACTACCTTCGGATTTCAGCAACTGCACGCGCGTCCCTGCTGTTTTAGTTTTAAAAAGATTGCAATCGGTCTTGGAACGGGCGTTGCCGGCATTGTGGGTGCCTTGTCCGCCTACATGCATATGGGCAACTCTGATGTGAATAGTGACCCCCTTTTGATGCCGCCCACTTCATCAGATGAAGCGCTCTTTCACAGTGGATACGAGTCTTTTGCTTTACTAGATGAAAACCTAAAAGCCCCCACTGCGGTTTTATTTGATAAAAATTTTAAACAAAAAATGATGTCTTTTGCGATCAATCAGGTTCTTAAGAATAATGAATCAATTGCAGAGAATAAAGCAAAAATGCCTGGGGGATATTCTTTACAGTTTCCTTTAAAAGGATTTCTACTGGAACCGAATCCTCAAGATCCTACTCAGCTAAATGTGCGTATTATAGGGGACCTGTATGAATCAGAGTTAGCGGCTACTATTTCCCGCGAAGATTTTGTTACGGGAAAACCCATCAGTATTAAAATGCCCCCTGAGAAAAAAGAGGTAAGCGGTGTGGGCGAAGTAAAGATGTTTGCCGAACTAGGGTTTCAATTATCCAAAGACAGAAAATTGGAAAATGTAAGTGTCTTATTTGATCTTGCCATCGGGGATTCAGAAGACATGCATGACAAAGTAGAACTGGCTAAGATAACGGGAACTCGCGGGAAAGCCCCCCGTAAGCCCGTAAAATTATTAAAGTTGGAGTAGTCCCCCGTTAACAGCATTGCTAACCTTTGTTAACGCAATGCCACATTTAAAAAAACGAACATTGCATTCAAAAATCCAGGCGTTTATGAACTAGGGATATGAAAAATATCTACTTTTTGTTCACTACGGTTCTCAGTCTGAATGTAGCTTTTGCCGACGCCAAATTTGTGCGTTGGACAGGTGCTGAAGATAAAAATCCCGAACTCGGCCACGTCCTAGATGTCGTTAGACAAAAAACAGGGCTAGTGCTTTCTGTTTCTGATTTTATGCCGCTTGAAAACCGCAAACTCGCTAACACCCAGTTTGCCATGTACGAGCAAATTGCAGCCGGCGTACCCATTAAGTCTCAATCCTTAAGAATTTGGACATCATTAGAGACAGGTGAAACCGTACAGGTGGAAGCCAATGTAGATGTCCCTCCAGCAACAGACATGCTGACTTCTGGCGCTTTTGATACTGAACTTTCCACTCGCGAAACCACAAAGCTTGTCACGGCTGTTGCCAAAGCTAATACAGATGACCCATTTGTACGCAATCTCGAATTTAAAGACTTTTGGAAAAACGGCGTCTTAGTAAGAGAAGCTGTGGCAAAAGGTAAAAGAGGGAAACACAAAGTTACCTTGTCATTAGAAACCAAAAAAGTATTGGAATCTTCCTATGAAGAATTCCCCCAGAGCGATGAAGCCTTTGCACCGAATATTCCCGTACGCGTATTTCCTATTTATGAAGAAGTAGAAGAAAGAAGTACTCCGCAATTACTTGATCGCGTAAACAGCGAACTGCGCTATCTCGATTTAAAAGTAAAAAGACCGGTAACCGATCCCTATGCTCCTTTAAGAACGGTACGCTACCAAGACGATATGTTCGATCCTCTCTTGGGATTAACAGTGATGGGCCGTGCGAAAGGCTTCTGGGCTTCTAGCTACATTAAAGAGCAGGCTAAAAACCTTTTGGGTCAGGTCGCTGAAACCGAAAACGGTTTTCAAAACGGTGGTGTAGTTCTTTCGGGAAAATACGCGACTGTCAGCGTGTATCCTGATGCTGTAAAAGCATTTAAGAATTTGAGCTTCACACCTTCGATGTCTTCGAACATGCTTTTCACATTCCAAACATCGGCTACCAACCCAGATCACGAAGAAATGGTACCTCTTGCTGCACTTCGCGGTCGTCCTCTTACATCCTTAGATGATGCCTGGATGCGTGTCGCAAGACGTTTGCCTGATCACAACCCAGAGTCTTACTTGAATGACGGGTTTGATGAACTGCAAGTTTATTGGGCAGTGACGCAGATGTTTGATTCTCTCCGTTCGATGGGCTTTACGGATCCTGATTTATCCACGCGTCCATTCAACGCATTCTTGTATAACCCAGACATCTCTTACAGAGACAACGCGTTTTACACAGATGATACGATCAATTTCACAACCTACTCTCCAAAGGCAGCAAACTTTGCCCGTCACAATCCGACGATTTGGCATGAACTGGGCCACGGAGTAATGGACCGTTTGATGGGCGATTATATTCAACTTGCCGACACAGGCGGTTTAAGTGAAGGGATGGCTGACTTTGTAGCGCAGATGGTTTTGACTGACGTTGCAGGCGAAGCAAATTTCCCAGGCAAGTTTGATCAACGTATTTTTAATCAGACAGGCTTTTTACTAACAAACGAAGTGCATGACGACGGAGAAGCTTATGGCGGCTCCATGAATGACATCTTACGTTTCGCTATAGCCCGCTTCGGGAGAAAAGGCCTTGAGAAAGTCACAAACTTGACTCTGGAAACCATGAGACTCACACGTAATCACCCGCACTTAACTGCTGGTGACTGGTTTGAACACATGGTCTTTGCTGATTCCTTGGGCAGCCGTGGTGTGAGAGAGCAGGGCGAATTAAAAGATCTCATTATGCGTGCTCTTAACGGACGTAACTTTGTCTTTAACGGTGGAACACCCGCAAAGTTCACGATGCGAAATGGTACGGAAGAAGTGACGGCGACAGGCCCTGGCTCTCGTCCAAAGCCAATCAAGCATACGCTGAAAGAAACAGAAACTGCTTCTTACAAACTCGAAGTTAATTTACAAAATAGCCCGACATACAACTTCAAGTTCCCGGTAACAGTAAAAGTTTCATTGCGTGGCGGACCACTTCAGGGTGGCATTCAATGGGTTGATGAAGACAAAACCCCGTTTGTGTACACGCTGGCAAACGAAACGGATAAGGTAACGATTCCGCTAACAGCAAAAGGCGTTTGCGATGAAATCAACCGTCCGGATAACTCTTGCGTAGATTATGCTTATGTTCAGATTTGGAACAACGGGGAAACAGTAAAACCCCAGGCTAAAAAGCGCTTCTATTTAAGAGTGTATCCGTCTAAATAGGCTTCAATAAAATTTCGATTCGGGGGTGAATGGGGGACTTCTTTTGGGGTCCCCTTTTCTTTTTTCACGCCAATTAACATTGCAATAATCAACTCTTCTTAGAATTGTGTGAAGATCTTCATTATCTTGTAAAGCTGGCGCTGCTTGGCGTCGATAAGGATTCTGAACCTTAGGAGGTTTAGAGTGAAAAAATTTATCTTTTTATTAGCTATAGCGAGTTTTTTTACCCCAGCTTCTCGCGCACAAGAATGCAGTGATATGTGGAATGTGGATTTTAGTACCGATCCTTTACACGATAAGGCTTACTTGGGGGATACTTCAACAGGTTACGGAGTTCTCAGTTACAAACAGACAAAGAATCTTAAGCTCGTTATAAAAGGTTCGTTTCCATACGCTAGATTTTTTAGCTTTGAAACTCAAGACACACAAATTTTCCTAAGTGAAGATGCACTGTTTGATTACAATATGGTGCCGGATGAGGGATCAGAAAATCCCTTTTTAGAAGGAACATCTCTTCAAACTAAGAACAGAAATTATACAGTTACTTTTTTAGAAGATAAAAAAGAAGGCGACGTAAATACCGTGCGGCTTCCTCACAAGGGCCTTACTCAATCTATCATGATGCGCATTTACACTCCTCACGACGGTGTAAAGCTGACTGAAAAAGACCTGCCAAAAGTTTACGCTTATGACGCTGTTACGGGAAAAGAAGCTTCTTGTCCGATGCGCGCTCCCTATATGGAAAGATTTTTCTTTCCACAAGCTTTGGCGGATATTTACTCGACAGTTCATCCAGACTTATCTTTCAAACTCCAAAAAGATACAAAACTGATGGGGATGAACAAGGCGATAACGTACATGTACGGTGTAGCTGCACTTGCCGCAGAAGATGTCTTTTTAATTCGATTTAAAGCGCCCACGTTCAACAATACCCAAAGTGGAAGTGGCAGTTTTCACATTAGTGGAAATGTACGTTATTGGTCGGTGTGTGCGGTTAGTTTACCGACGAATGTAAGTAAGGTGTGTTTGCCTGATCACTTGGCAAGAATAGATGCTAATGGTTATGTAAATATTGTTCTTGGTCATGGTGATGATGTAAAAAAAGCAGCGCTGGAGCGAGGCTACTCGTATCTGCCAGATCATCGAGAACCCAACCAAAAAGTTTACGGTCTAGTATATAGAAACATGATTCCTGCTCCAGACTTCAAACTACTGACCATGTTCCAGGGGAATTATATTCCTGTGGCAAAACGCTGTTCTGCGGAAGATTTTCTTAACGAAACCTGCGCTTTGTAAAGCTTGTGCTTGTGTTCGATGTACGTAATGGTCTTAAGCCTGCGACCCGATCTGTGTACGAACGCTGATTAATTTATTTTCCCACACATCAAACTTCTCGGAACTTCATAGCATAATAAAATAAACTGATCCTTTAAGTGTTTGTCTTTGTATGCTAAAAGTAGAAGTAATTTCCTTTGGCATATTAATAGAATGAATAATTTTTTCTATTTTATTTTTCTTACTATTTCTCTTACGCTTTCTGCACAAAATCATATCAATCCTGAAAGAGGATTGGGGGGACCGTGGGTGATTCCCTCCCGCTTGTGGGATTACCATTTTATCCGCAAACAAGGCTACTCAATCAGTTATTTTCCGATTTATCTAGGCTCTTATAGAGAGAAGCCGATAGAGGATGAATTTTTGCAAGTGTTGAATGATTCACTAGGAAAAGTAAGGAACGCCGGACTTAAAGTAATTATCCGAACCAGCTATCAATCCTATGGACAACCCTTTGACCCCAAGCATACGGATACTTCGCTCTATTGGATTGATTACCATCTTCACCAGCTGCAACAAGTGTTTGAAAAAAATAAAGATGTCATTTTTGTAGTGCAAGCGGGTTTTATCGGGGCGTGGGGCGAGTGGCACAGCTCCACAAGCGGATTGAATAATTACGAAAGTAGAAGGGAATTGCTCACTAAGCTATTAAGCACGATACCATTAGATCGCATGATTCAACTTCGCACACCGCATTTCAAAAAAGAGTATGTCCAGTATGATTTACAAGAATCCGAAGCATTCAAGGCGACTTCGGTGGCGCGTATCGGACATCACAATGATTGTTTCTTAGGGAGCAATTCAGATTTTGGTACCTTTCAGAGTCCTATCGAAAAATGGAAAGAATACACAGCATCTGACTCTCGTTTTACGCTAGTAGGCGGTGAAGCGTGCGGACAAGTGCTAGCTCCAGAAAGGTTAGAGTGCAGTTCGGCGTTGAAGGAAATGGAACAGTTTCATTATAGCTTTTTTTACCCCTCTCGATTGTATCAAGACACATGGAAGAAGGGTGGTTGTTGGGAAGAGATTCAAAACCGTTTGGGATATCGTTTTCAGTTGGAAAAAGTATCTTTTTCTAAACTCATTCACCTTGGAGAAATTCTCAAAGTGAATGCTAGTATTTATAATTCTGGATTTGCCTCAACGATGAATCAACGCAAAGTACAAGTTATTCTTTATAATGATAAATCTATGCAAAAATTTGATGTAACGAATTCTGACACTCGGTTTTGGTATGCCAAAACTACGCAGCACATTCAACTTTCACAAATTCTTTCTGAAAAAATTACTGCAGGAAAATATTTATTAGCCATCGCACTACCTGACTCTGCTCCCGCATTAAGTGAGAATCCTCTTTACAGTATAAAAATCGAAAAGATTGATTTTTGGGATGCAAGAAAAGGGGTGAACGTTATTGGCACAGTCGAAGTGAAATAAAAAATTTAATCATGGCGTATACGCTCCGCCGTTGTTCAAGTAGGTGCCTGGTCCATTCCCACCGAAAATAATTATTTTACTTCCAGTCCACATGCCTCGTATGTTGATGCGAGCACTTGGAGCACTAGTTGTAGTTGTTGTTGTCCAAAGATCTAATCCTGGTTGGTACTTACCACCTGTATTTATATAGCTGCCTGCATCTCCACCAAAAATGATCATTTCCCCACCCGTCCAGGTGGCAGAGTGCGAATTACGTGCATCTGGTGCTCCTGTTGTTGTTACAGAAGTCCAACTATTTGTAGCGGGGTTATACTTTCCACCCGTGTTTAGATAAACCGGATTATTCCATCCTCCCCATACAATGACTTCGCTGCCTGTCCAAACTTTAGAATCGTTAGCTCGAATGCTAGGGGCATTTGTCGTCGTAACTGTACTCCAAGAATTTGCAAAAGGATCGTAAAGTCCGCCGGTGTTGTAGGCTGTACCACCTCCTGAACCCCATGCAAAAAGTTTAGTTCCTGTCCAGACACCGGTCATCGTATTTCTCGTGGAGGGTGCGTTGACAGTGGTAGTCACGGTCCAGTCATCCGCTTGCGGATCATATTGTCCACCTGTGTTTAGATCTGTACCGTCGGTTCCTCCGTAGAGAATGACTTTCGATCCCGACCATTCTGAGAGAGAAAGGGATCTTGCGCTCGGCGCCGCAGTTGTTGTTGTTGAACTCCAAGAATTTGCGATTGGATCGTAACGACCGCCGGTATTTAAATGTCCGCCTCCGTCAGCGCCGCCAAAAACGACAAAATGTTTGCCTGTCCAAACTTGCGTGTGATTGTACCTCGCTTGTGGGGCAGAAGTTGTTTCCATTGCTGTCCACGAATCAGTGACAGGATTATATTGGGCACCTTCGTTGTGGTAAGTATTTCCGATGTCTTTTCCTCCCCAGACGAGCATTCTGTTACCTGTCCAAATAGGCGCAGAAGTATACTGGCTTGCCAGTGGCGCTCCAGTCGTCGTGACACTCGTCCACGAATCTGTCGCGGGATCTGCTGGAGGCGTGTAAATGCCGCCGGTGTTGTAAACGCCTGAGCCGTTTGGCCCTCCTCCCCATGCAATTAGCTGTGAGCCTGTCCAAGCATAGTTTCTGTAATATACTGTACGAGGAGTATTTACAGTGGTCATTGTCTGCCATGTATTACTGGTGGGATTATAGAGTGCCCCGGTATTTGATGGCCCAAAGTTCCCTCCCCAGATCAGTATGCGCGAGCCAGTCCAAAAAGATGCAAAACCATACGTATCAGTAGGAGCATTTGTCGTTGCAACTGCGCTCCAAGTATCAAGTTCTGAATTGTAGATTCCCATGTTAGAACCCTTTACAAAAAAGTATTTCCCAGTCCAAATACCATAACAGTCAGATCCACAATTAGGCGCGTTTAAAGTTGTTAACGTTGTCCACGTATTTGTGGCTGGTACATAAGCATGGAACTGATTTGAGCCAGTATAGGTAAGAATTTTATTACCTGTCCATCCGCTTGCACTAAAAATTGTTGGAGCGCCAGTTGTTTCGGTTGCAGTCCAAGTGTCATCATAAGGAGTATAAATACCTCCCGTATTGTTTTGTCCACCCAAGACAATCATTTTACTTCCTAGCCACTCTGATAAGTGAAAGCGACGAGGGCTAGGGGCATTTAAAGTCGTGATTGCTGTCCAAGCGTTTGCAACTGGGTCATATTTGCCTCCTGTATTTAAGAACCCTCCATGGTAACCTCCAAAATAAATTGCATAACTCCCAGTCCAGACTCCCGTGTGTTCAGCTCTAACTGTGATTGCACCAGTGGTTGAAATAGTATTCCACGAGTCGGAAATAGGATCATACGTAAATCCATTGTTACTATCACCAATGGCATTCTCTCCTCCGAATACGAGAAATTTATTACCAGTCCACAGGCCAACTGATTTTTTTAATCCAGTTACCCCAGCTTGTGATGTCGGAACCCAACTCTCCACTCCAAGTTTCGTGTAAGTAAATGCATTTGTTGCTGTGACAGATTGTGTATCCGAATTTGTAACGGCAATATTAACGACTCCAGCTGTGGCTGCAGGTGTTGTGCAAGTAAGAGAAGTCGAAGAGTTTCGAACCAATGATCCGCAAGAAGCTCCGCCTAGCGTAACTCCCACGCCAGCGAGAAACCCCGTACCCGTAATCGTGATAGAAGTTCCCCCAATGTAAGTACCAAACGCAGGCGCTATTTGAGTAAATGTAGGTGCAGCTTGATACGTATACAAATTACTTCCCGTGCCGCTTTGGCTATCCGTATTTGTCACGATGATACTTGTCGTTCCAGCAGCATGAGCGCCCGTTGTGCACGAGAGCGAAGTTGCAGAAGCAACATTGACAGACGCACAGCTCACGCCTCCTACCGTAACCGTTGCTCCTGTGACAAAACCTGTACCAGTAAGCGTGATTGAGGTTCCACCTGAAGGGTTGCCTCCCGTTGGACTGACACTTGTTACCGTCGGCGCTGGGCGGTAAGTATATAAATTAGTCCCCGTACCGCTTTGCCCATCGGCATTCGTTGCAACAATCGATACGGTCGCAGCAGCTCTTGCTCCCGTTGTACACGTGATTGAAGTAGCTGAGCCCACAACTAGAGAACCGCAACTCACGCCTCCGATATCTATCGAAGCTCCTGCAAAAAATCCCGTTCCCGTTATTGTAAGCGAAGTTCCCCCTGAGATTGAACCCGCTGTAGGTGAAACACTTGTAACTGTCGGCGCAGCTCTTGGCACAGCAGTAACTGTAAAGGAGCGTGTCGCTGTTAATGCTGCCGACTGCTGATCCGATGCAACAATCGATATTGTATAAATCGTAGAATTATTTGCCACTGCAGAGGCATAATTCAACGTCCATGCTAGGGCGCCCGTACTAGTATTAAAGCTGAGAGAAGTATTTGGAAGCGAGGAGCATGCTGTACCAGCTGCGTTTCCACCGCCTGAAAAAGTACAAGAGTAAAGTAGACTGTCGCCATCTATGTCGGAAGTGGTGCCAGTGTTTGATTCAACAGGAGTGACCGTCGTGATTGCATTACCTGTTGTGATGGATTGATTGGAAATGGAATTGAGTGCAGGCGTGCGGTTCACATCTAAAGTTGATACGACAAAGCTGCGAGTAAGTGTTGAGTCATTGATAGCACATTCCACCGTGACGGTTGTGTCGAAGTTAGAATGGCCCGAGTTGTACGCAGGGCTGCACGAAACACTTGCTCCTACAAGCGTACAATTTGCAGTTCCGTTAGATTGGCTGAGAGAAAAAACTTTATTGCTGCCGTAACTATCACTGCAATTCAATGCCTTTGTCTGAGTGCTACCTTCGTTTACACTCATCGAAGTAAGTGCTGCGAAACTTCCGATGTCTTTCGTAGTCACAGTTTTGTCATTAGCATTTCCGTCACCAAAGCCTTTGTTATCAATGGCATTGACTCTGAAAGTATAATTTGTGGAAGGGGAAAGGCCAGTGACTACATACCCGTCAATAGTGGGTGCCAAATCAGTTAAGTAAGTTAGAGTGCCGACATTATCCAACGCAAATATTTGGTATCTCACAATCCCATCTACTTTCGTCCAGTGTAGAGTTGCAGTTGTAGTCGTCGTTTCTGCTGCTGAAATTCCTGCGAATGTGGTCTCGGATCGCGCAACGCCACTGAGGGTAGTAAATACTGTACTTTCTGTAGCTTCGAAGTGCGTTGTGTACTTTACTTTTAATGTGCTATTCAAAGTGCCCGAACTTATCGGATTAAATTTTACAAGCAAGTTGCAAGAAGTTTTTGTAGTTAACTGTTTGGGTGAGATAGGGCAATTATTTTCGGTGAGGGAGAAATTAGAGTCTTCCAAAGAAACAGATGTTATCGTAATTTCGTAATTGGAGTTACTCGTAAGAGTAATGGTAGTCGGCGTGCTTTCTGCTCCTATAGCTATTGTGCCGAAATCCACGGTACTCGGGTTTACCGAGAGTGGAATAGTAGATTCTTTTACTCCTAGTTTATCCGCTAGTTCGTCGAGTTTTCCCGAAGTACAACCTGTAAAAAAAAGTGACAAGAGCAGTGTGCATAAAGTGACGGTCTGAATGTACCCGCGTTCGAACATATAAATGATACTAGCAGCGAAATACGATGGAAATTTGATAGGAAAGAACTGGATTATGCTGTTTTTCTCACAAATGTACCTAGTGAATCGAATATAAGTTAATGTCGATAAATATGTTCTTTTTTGCACTTCTTTCACAAAATAAATTCATTATTCCCCCTAGTAACCATACGCATTTATGCAATGGGCAATATTAAGAAGTTATTGAGATTAGCCGAAAATTCTTATGATGAACTATTATTTAAAATGGGGATTGTTCGTGTGCTTGATTGCGGGTTGTAGTAGTCAACCCTTTCACACTCTTTTACTAGAGCAAGACTCCAGTGTGCGCATTGGTAAAAGTGAAGCTGTCTCGAAGAAAAAAGGCGATAAAATTGAGGCGGATGCAAAAGAAAGTATTTTGATCGAGGCGCCTGGATTTGTCCCTCTACTTATTCCTCCTTCTAGAGATCGAGTGGGGGAGTTGTCTGTCGCTCTCACGCCTTTTGAAGTTTCATTGAAGGACACGGTAAAAAAACAAGTTTCTGATGTTTTGGATGAAGTTGTATCCCAAATAAACAACATACAAGTACTTATTTCAAAAAAACAACTCGAGGAAGCTGTGACGCAGATTACAGCGCTCGAAACAAAATACCCATCGATGACTTATTTCAAATTTTTAAAGGCAAGCTGCTACGTCTTACTTGGTAAAAACGAGCAGGCTATCAGTATTTTAAATGTTGCGATAAAAGAGAACCCGGATAATAAATCTGGCAAAGCATTTTATGACTCCCTCACCAAAGGTGCAGGGGAGAGAGTACCAGCGGCAAAAGGAAATTAATTTGATTTATCTTCTTACAATTTTAAGCTTGTTCGTTTCACAAATAAGCTTTGCTAAGGATTCTGACTATCTGCTTGAGGTGGAACAATCATTAGAAAATCGCATGTCTTCTATTGTAAAAACAGTAGATGCAAAAGCGATAGTTATCGTACATGTAGAACAAAAAACAGCGGAATTTAAAGTTCCTGAAACTCCATTTATCGTTCCGAGTATGCCCATTCAGGACAATTACGGTAATGCTAACTTGTCTAAAATAGAAGTGACGATTCTGACTTCCATGGATCAATTGCCGGAAGATATTTCAACCTTGCTGAAGAACTCGACTAAAAGGTACAAGATTAAACCTACAATTTCGCTAAAAAAACTTACTTCTGAAAACATCAAGGACGAGGAAATAACTTTTGCAGGAAAGTTGCGAAAGCAAGTGGAAGATAGGCTGACGTTAGCTGCGATCGCAGGAGGTACGATATTTATCTTCGTAGCACTTTCTCTTGCGCTAGTATTGATGCTTAGAAACGGTTCTAAACAACTTGAAAATGTGGTGGCCGGTTTTCAAAAACTTGCCGGAGCCGTAGAAAATAGCGGCGGCATGGGAGGGAGTAATAACACCCCACAGCCTGTTCATGATAGAGGGATGCCGTTGTCTGGAGAGTCAGGCTCTGGTGGGGCAAAGGCTCTCAGTTTATATGAGGACATTACAGACGATGGATTAATCGCACTTTTATCAGACTGTTACTGGTGTGAGATAGATAGCTATGCAAGCTTTTTGTGGAAAAATATACCACAGGCTAGAAAAAGAACATTGCTTACCAAATGGCCTGTTTTAGAAGAGTACAGCGAGTATATCATTTCCTTACCCTCTATGAATTTAGCGCTGGAAAATGAATCCGCTTATTTAAATCCTGCGCCCACTTATCCTTTAGATAAAAGGGCAATGACGGAAATTGTAAAAAAATACCCTGGTATCTTGCATAAACTTTCCTCTATCAGAAAAGCAAATCTCAATTTTACTGCTAAAGAGCGAATAGAAATTACAAAAAAGGCACTAACTTTAGAAAGTAAGTCTGAACCTGAGTGGAAAAATCAAATTGCCTCAGCAAAGCGAAAATTGAAAAAGCAATTGATAATAAACATTTCTAACAACGAGGAAGAATTAGAAGTGCTAAACCTTCCGAATTTATCAGAGGAAATGAAGGAAAATATTCCGTCCTTGGGATGGCTTTCTAAACTGGAGCCAGACACTATCCGCTCTATTTTAGAAGATTATTCTCCAAAAGATTTAGCCTCGGTATGGGTCGGACCTGAGGAAGTATTGAGTGTACTCTTGCAAGCCATCCCTGAGAAAAAAAGAGAACTCTTGCAGTTTTACCTTGCTAAAACAAAGCCGAGAAGAGATTTGCCGCTCTTTTATACTCTTCACAAGCGCGCGCTTGAAAAGAAAGAAGATGTGCCTAATGCATCAAAAGCGGCATAAATATCTCTTAGCAGTATTTACACTTTTTACGTGTATAAACGTATTAGTCGCCGAAGAGGCAAATTCAAACGTTGCTTCCACTTTTACCGAAAAAAAAATGCGCATTTCTGCTTCACTTGCATACGTAAATATGAAGATTAAAGATGTGGATCTTTCAAGCCTGTCAATAAATGCAAATCTTGGATATGGTTTGACCAGCACGATGGCTGCAGGGGTGCAGTTTAGGCAAGGGATGGCATTAAGCGGTTTTAGTCCTACATTTTTTGCAATTGATCTTTTTTATCGTATAGCCTTAATGGGACATACCATCCTAAAGACGGAGAATATATCCATCGCTGGAAAATCCACCTATCTTGCGCGAGATAAAAATACCGGCGGATTGTATTGGGATTTGTATTTACACCAGTATTTCGTTACGACTAGCATCGCCTCAATACCATTCCCTGGAATTGGAACTGGTTTAGAGTATGAATTCTCGCTTTCTGAGCCCACCTGTCTCGGTGTAGGATTGCGCGTAGACCATGCAACCAACGCAAAAGATAGTTTTATGCCGATTCAATTATTTGTAGGCCTTAAACTTTGGCTTTAATTGTTAAGAAAACTCCATTCTCGCGCCATCTTCTTTGCACTAAGTGTCATTAAACTAGACAGGTAATGCGAGGAAAATATTTTACATATCTTAAACAGAAGAGTTTTTTAGCAACTGCACTCCTTCTTTTCTTCTCAGGCTGCAATGGCGATACAGATGATAAATTAACGAAAGCACTTGGTATTT
>CAYNEF010000020.1:13495-23662 GCA_964396165.1 uncultured Pseudobdellovibrionaceae bacterium | reverse complement strand
ATAAGACAATTGTATTTTCTCCGACAGAATTTAATTTCAATACAGTAGTGATAGGTTCAAGTGCCTCTTCGAACATCACACTTACGAATAAGTCTAGTGGGACTATGGAGATCACGAGCATTCAAAGTGCCGATGCTAATTTCACAGTAGGCGCAAATACTTGTCCTGTTCCCCCAAAGGTACTAGCTGCGGACGAAGCTTGTTCGTTTGCTCTTAATTTTGCACCTAAAATTGTCGGAAATTTTCAAAGTTCCATTCAGGTAAATTTTAAATCTTCGGATAGTAAAATTACTACTACCAGTAGCACACTTTCCGTTGCTGGCAGTGGCGCGCAAACTGCAACTTTTGCTGGTATCTCTTCGATTGATGGTATTACTACCAGCTCTGCTCAAATTAACTGGGCGCGTGTCACAGGGAGCATCCGTTATTTGGTGTTTAGAGTCAGTGCTAGCAATGCACTTACGTTGATTACTGATTTAGATGCGACACAAAGTAGTTATACCGTGAGCGGGCTTTCTTCGGGTACAAACTACACATTTATTGTCCACGCGGTGGATAAAGCGGGAATTCGAGATCCCAATACGAGAAATGTCAGCATTACTACAAAAAACCTAGGAAGCTTTTCAACTCTAACTGATAAATCGACTAATGAGGGCACTGCTAGCACGCAGCTACTCAGTTGCTCGGATGAATATGCAAGTTCTCCTTCATTTAATGTAACAGTAACCGATTTTGATGCGAACTGCTCTGTCGTCGGTACCACTCTTAGCTGTACACCAAGTTACAAGACTGGACATGCAAGTTGGACAAGCTCTGTCAGTGTTACCTGCTCACTAAATGGGACAACTTACGCAAGGAGTTTTACCTTAAGTGTAACAGATACAAACCGAGCACCCGCTTTAAACACAATTTCAAACCAGACTGTCTCAGCAACAAGCGCTATTAGTAGTGTAAACGCGACAGAATTTTACACATCTAACGATACGGATAGAGACACAGACACATTATTATATGCTTGTACTTTTTCTGGTGGGGGATTTTCAGCCGGCACTGCCTGTACCTCTCTTCCTAACGATAGTGAAAGTTTTAATACTGCTACCGGGGTTTTTGCATGGACGCCAAGCCATTTGGCAGCTCCAAGTGGTGCCCAAACTGTTTATACGATTGTTGTTACCGCAAGCGACCAGCAATCTTCTCCCCTAACAAATAGTGTGTCGTTTACTATTACGGTAAATCCAGCTACTCCTGTTGTGAGCAATCCTAGCAATCAGGTATTTCCTAGCAGCGCTCTTTTAGTGGGTAATTCATTTACCTATAATTTTTCTAACTCTAATTACGCAGATGATTCAGGTGTCGCTTCTTACGCGTGTAGCTATGATAGGATTGTCGATGACGCGGTAAGTTCAGGTAGCAATTGTTCGACTCTCTCTGGTCTCACTTTTAATACAAGTAATGGGAGTTTTGCCTGGACACCAGATAATAGCGCCATTGGTGCTTATGAATTCAAAGTCACAGCGACAAATGTGAGTGGAACTGGCTCGCGCATTTTTTTAATAGATATTCAACCTGGTTATGTGACAAGTAACTTGCGCGGTTATTGGGATGCGCAGTTTGCTAACTACAGTTCCCCTTATCTTTCTTCGAATAATACGTGGCGAGATTTAACTGGTAATGGTTATCATGGTACAAACTCCGACTCAACACACGCAGCTTGGTCAGGTAGTAGCCCATACCGTTTAACTTATGATGGAAGCGGTTATACGGATTTTGGATCTTCTGTACTTGGTTCGCAAACGAAAGTTTTATTTACAAGTTGGATTACTCCATCGAATGTCGCGTTGGATGATAGAGTCATCTTTGGTACGAGTAACAATAATAATGGTACTGGTTTTACGGTTACACAATATGGTAGCAAAGTAGAATTAATAACAGGTTCAAATTATAGTACTACTGTCACAGCATTAAGCCCCACTAGTTACTGGCGCTTTGCTGAAGGAGTTGGAATTACAGATGGCGGAACTGCATTAGACAGTTCTGGTAACGGGAGAAATCTATCCTATGTAGGTGGCGTATCAAGTACTACCGCGGTTGTCAGGGGAGATAGTGCGGATGGGGCTACTCTTTTTAATGGCACTACAGGTTACATTACGGGTGCTAGCAGTGCTGCTTGGAATTTTGGAACAAGTAATTTTAGTATTTCGCTTTGGGTAAAGTTTAATAGTGGAGTTGGCACTCAAATATTATTAGCAAAAGACGACGCTTACGGCGCTCTAGGCAACAAATGGCTATTCTATTATGATGGGAACTTGCGTTTTAATATTAATGCAGCAGATAACTCCATAGCTGGTGGAGGAGGCAGTTCTCCAATAAGTTATACTTGGACCCCTACATCGTCGACTTGGTACCATCTGGTAGTCACTCGCAATGGTGGCTCAGGAGATTATAAACTTTATATCAACGGCACAAACGTGCAAACTAATAATGATACAAATGCCATCCCCGATAGCACAGCTAATTTGGATATCGGCAACAATAATACGAATCAGTTACTGAATGGTGTCTTAGATGAGGTTGCAATATTTCCTTCTGTTCTTAGTGATTCCGACGTTACAAATCTCTACGATGGCATTCGAGGAATTCGCTGCACGAGCAATTCAAATTTAGTAAATGGTCAACCTGTTATGGTAAGCGGATTACTCACGGGAGCAAATGTTTCACTTTACATAAATGGAATACAAGAAAGTACTATAGCAAACGCAAGTTCCATTACGCCTTCTACAAATCTAAGAGCTGGAAGCGGAAACACAGGGAGTTATTACTGGCCAGGAGCAATACACGAACTGAAAGTTTATGGTACGAGCAATGGGTCAGCCGTTGGGACAAGCAGTACTGTCAAAACAAATTTTGACGTAACTGCTGACAGGTACCGAGAAACTCCCCTGGGAAATATTGTGACTAACGGGCTTGTTTTTCATCTAGATGCTGCAAACTACTCGCGAGGGCTAGCTTTTGGAGGGACAGGTTGCGGAATTACTAGCTGGTTTGATTTGGGAACTCTCTCTGCCACCGCAACACTCAGCAACTTTTCTGGATGTGGATCTTCGAGTGGATTTAATGGAGACGGAACAGCAAGTAATCCCTACCGTCTTACTTTCGATGGAACAGATGATATCGTTACCTTTTCGGACTCTGGTTTTCCCAGTGGGAGTGCGGCACGCACGTATTCCAGCTGGTTTGCAACTTCGTATACTGGTGCCGATCAATATTTATTTGATTACGGTAATATTGGAACGGGAAGATTTCTCATTGCTTTAGAGAGCGGTACAGGACGATTAATTGCTGGACAGGGCGGCAGCGAAATCCATAGTACACAAACTAACCTCAGCAACGGAAGTTGGCATAACCTTGTCGTTACTTTTGATGGTTCAAACTATGCCATCTATATCGACGGTGTAGCCGACTCTTCTGGCACGACAACCATAAACACAAATTTGCTTCAAGGGTCCGTTGGAGCCGCAACAAACAACTTAGTCTTTCTTAACGGGTCTATACCGAATACCATGCTGTATAACAGGTCGATCTCTTCTTCTGAAGTAACGCAAAACTGCAACGCCCTCAAATCTCGCTTCTCTGGAGCAACTTGTAACTAATGACGCACTCATTCAGTCGGAAGTGTGAAGCAAAAAACAAAGAAAAATGATCCCTTAGGCACAGTTCAAAATCTACCGATATACATTTTGTAATACCATGCAAGCATGATGCTGTGCATGATTGAAATGAGTGCCTATGAATCTCTCAACCCTATTAGGTCTAGTAGCATCGCTTACCGTCTTTATTCTGGCGGTATTTACCTCTTCTAAAAACTTCATGCTCTTTTTAGACTTTCACGCCATCTTGATTGTGATTGGGGGGACAATCGCTGCAAGTCTTGTGTGTTTCTCGTTACCTAGAATCACTGGATTAGTCCGTGTCTTTGGAAAAAGAATTTTGGGACAGAGCAAACGAGACTACCACGCTGTCATCAAAGAGATTGTGTCTCTATCTGAGTCAAGGCAAAGAGGGCGCGCAGCTTTTGAGACTGCTTTGAACGGCCTGCAAGATCCCTTTTTGAAAGACGCATCCGAGGCATTTTTTTGGTTGGAATCGGAAGTCCCGCTTGCAGAATTGCGGTCTTTGCTTGAAACACGTGCTGAAACACATTTTGAACGCTATATAAACGAAGCTGAAATATTTAAGGTGATGTCCCGTTTTCCGCCCGCTTTTGGATTGCTTGGAACTACACTGGGGATGATTGCGCTTTTGCAAACACTTGGAAAACCAGATGCAAAGAGTTTGATTGGGCCGTCCATGTCGATTGCTCTTGTGGCAACACTATATGGGATCGTGTTATCTAACTTTATTTTTATTCCCATTGCAGAGAATCTCGTTCAGCAAAGTAAAGAAGATCTGATTGCCAGACGAATCGTCGTTGAAGGCATTATGTTAATAGCAGCTGAAAAACCGACTCAATTTGTGGAAGAAAAAATCAAATCCTATTTGCTGCCCAGTGAAAGAGGACCGAAAGTTTCCGGCGGAATATCTTCTTCTCAAAGAGCGGCAGCTTAAAAAAAATGGCATTAATAGGCAAAAATCAAAATACTTCATCGAATGAAGAAAATAACCTATGGGTAGTGTCGTATGCCGACATGATGACGTTACTGTTTGGTTTTTTTGTTATCATCGCCTCGCTTTCGAAATTGGATGATGAAAAGGTTTCGTCCGTAGGAAAAGAATTGGCAAACGCATTCAGTGAAACGGGAAGTGCGCAAATTGACAGCAACATTGGAGAAAGACAGTTGAGAGCACTCCAACTTCTAGCTGCTATGGCAAATATCAACGGAAATATCGATGAAGTCGTTGAAAAAGTGGAAAACCGTGCCGCCCAAGCGGAAAATCTAGACATGGCAAAAGAAATACTCAAAGACGATCTGCAGATTAGTGATACAAAATTGGTTGCAAATCTAAGCGATCAAACAAATGAATCGAAAAATGTCGAAATAGCATTGCCCGATAGCTTTTTATTCGTATCTGGGACAGCGGTGCTTCTTCCAGCCGCTAAATCTTCTATTAGAAAAATAGCAGAAAGCCTTTCTAAACTTAAAGGACTTGCAGGAATTGAGGTAACCGGCCACACAGATTCTCAACCGCCAAGCTCAAACTCTTTGTACCCCAATAACTGGGCTCTTTCTTCCGCAAGAGCAGGTGCAGTCGCTGAAGAATTAGTAAGATACGGCGTGGATCAGAAGGGACTTATTACCAGAGGGATGTCTAGTCTCGAACCTCTGTTCCCAGAAAAAGATGCGAATGGAAAGATCTTAAGTGAAAACCAAGCGAAAAACAGGCGTGTTCAGATAGTTTTGAAAAAAAGAAGTGAATCGAATGGAAAATAAAAAGTACAAATTAACGCTTTCAAAGGTCATCATCTTTACAGTTGCTGCATCTATTTTAGCCGCAAGTACTTTTACCGGCGTTTTTGCATTAAAAATGCTTTCTACTAATAAACTAATGGATACGTGGGCAATTTTGTTTTTGGAATTAGAACGCCAAGGAACTCAACTCGTACAGACACTTGAAAAAACAATGACGCCCGTAAATTCCACTAGCAGCGTCTTGCAGGTATCTGGAGAGAACTTAAAAACAGTAAGAGGAAATTTTCCTTCGGGTTTGAAACTCGAGGATTTTAATTTGAAAAAGCCCGACTGGGCAAACACATGGACGCTTCTCCAATATAATGGTGAGGACTTTCTTGCTCGCAGTGAAAAAGACTACCTTGGAAACGGCACCCAAGCGTTGATATTGACCCCAATAAATATGCCCAAGTGGTTTCAGGAAAACGGTGTCCAAGACTGGAAATCAGCCCTCTACGTTATTTCTAAAGAAGGGAAACTATTTTTTAGTAACCGTGCTTATGTTACGTCAGCAAGTTACGTAACCCGCCCACTAGTACAAAAGTTTATTGGTAATCCTCTGAGACAAGGACAACTCGAGTTTAAAGCCGAGGGGCAAAATCAGTTCGGCTTTTTTTACGAGGTACCAAGTACAAATTTAGTCTTGTTTGTGGAAGTAACCGAAAAAGAAGCGCTCGCTTCCGTGAGAGAAATGGGTTTTAAGTTTTTAGGCGTTTTAATTCTTACTCTTCTGGCTGTTTCAGTAATTCTCCGCTTTCCACTAAATGCCATTATCTTACCTTTGAAGGAGCTGGCGCGACATGCAGAGCAGGTGGGTGAGGGAAAGTTTGATTTACAGTTTGAAAAAGAAGGTTTTGGTGAAATCAAAACATTAAGTAAAACATTTTCGAAGATGGCAAATAATCTTGTAATACGCGAACAGAAAATCCAAAAACTGCTTGTCGAACAACAAGAAAAATTCCGTTTACAGCAAGAGCTAGTTCTCGCACAAGGGATACAGGATAATTTTTTGTCAAACTTTCAACTCCCTGGATCTTCAGGAGTGGAGGTTGCAGCTCAATACACGCCTGCTGCTGAATGCGCGGGTGATTGGTATGGTTACTTCAATGATGATAGTACAGGAGAAAGCGTCTGCGTGGTAACCGACGTATCAGGACATGGAGCGGGATCTGCGATGTTTACGGCAATAATAGCCGGCTGTTTTGAAGAGATGAAGCTAGACCTTAAAGAACGAAAAATTGCCTTTAATTTGACAGACTTTGCTAAGCGCTTGAACCGACTCATTTTAAAATTGGGGCGCGGAAAAATGCACGCAACTATGGTTGTTGCAAAATTTTCAAAAGCAAATGGTACGATAGAAGTACTCAATGCAGGTCATCCTCATCCCCTTTTGGTTTACCCTGAAGAATTATCAATAAAAAACGAGCCAATTATTGAGCGTTGTGACATGTTAGGTATCTTCGAAAATTTGACCCCTGTAATAGTCACTAAAAAATTCGTAAAAGGTACAAGTTTATTCCTCTACACTGATGGGCTGATTGAGGGGCGACCTGATCATAAACTATACGGTGATAGAAGGTTGAATAAGGTATGCAAAATTTCTTTGCAAGAGCCGATAGAAGGCTTAATTCAAAAGGTTTATTATGATTGGCAAAACTTTTTAGACGGACAACACCCCCAGGATGACGTTTGTTTGCTAGCCATGAGGGCGGCATGAAAATTATTTTGCTCTTATTCTGTAGTATGCTTTTTTCTGCACAGAGTAAATTTAGAGTGAAAGACGTCTCCGGAGATGTCTTAGTGCGTTTTCCCGGAAGTGTGAATTGGGAGAAGGCTGAAATGGATTCGCACGTCCCCTATGCTTCTTTAATAGAAATAGGTCAGAATGGTAAAATTATATTAAAGCTGGAAACTGAGAACGGCACTGAAAATGAAATCTCTTTAAAATCGCCCATGGTTGTAAGGCTGGATGACAACATACTCAGAAAAGTAGAGTCGGAAAGTATTTACATACCCGCTATATACGCAAACAACAAGAACTCCAAACAAAAAACCACAGCGATGTTCAACCAGATAAGTGATGCTTGGCAGGGATTTTCTGCGATTATGGAGAAAAAAAATATTCCTATGGTGTCATCGGTTTTTAAATCTATCCGCAATGCAACGCAAGTCGTTTCTCAGACAAAAGTAATAAAACTTTATATTCCGCAAGAACAAACAACAATCAAAGCGAATGGCTTGCCATTGGATCTCAAGGTGCAATGGCAAAAGGTAAGTGAGGAAGAGGTTGTTTACGAGATAAAAATGTGGACTAAAAAAGATACGACTCCCATACCGGTAGGTAGAACTAAAGACAATTTCTATACATTGCATTTGCCAATTGAGACTGAATATCTCATGCAAGTCTCCACAACAGATGGCAAATGGAAGTCTTCAGTGAGAAAAGTCTATCTAACACATCCTATAGCTAAAATGGGTAAAGATCGAAATATTGCAAGTTCGGGATTGCTTGCTCAAATTCCGCTTGTTTTACCAAAACGCGGCTTCGTATTGCAAACGGGCAAAGTAAAGCAGCGGCTGTATTTTCAATGGGAAGTCGGACCCAAACCAGCACATGGACGAATATACTCTTTAAATATTTTAAATGAAAAGTCGGAAGTGGTTCAAACAATCAAGTCAGAGAATTTACTCGTTCAGTTAAGTGTCAAAGATGCCGGCAAGTATTTCTGGTATGTAGAATCAACAGCGGAAGGTTTACGAAGTGAAACGCGCGAATTTACTATTGAGAAGCAATCGGAACTCGCATTTGAGAACCTCTTTTCAAAGAGGCTAGGTCAAGTTATTTACCTTGATAAATGAAAGTAATTACCTGTGCAAACCGAATTCTAACTTCGGAATGACTCTGATATTTGCAACCCGCACACTAAAGCCCGCAGAAGCGTTGACTCGGACGGAAAATTTCTGCCAGCTTTAGAAGGGATAGCACACTTGCGGGAAAACGCAGTGAAAGGATCCCTGCAATTGATTTAATTTTGTATCTATGAGGTGAAATTTCGTTGAAGGGCCGTCGGTCTGCTCAGAGCTGGCATGCTTCATAACGCTAATAATAATACGTAAAAAATCAATTTCATTTAGCCTCGTCCTCAAGATGTAAGACTATTTTTTCAAATTCGAAATATAAATGATAGGGACTAAATAGTACCGATTTATTGATTTCATTTTTACAAAACTGCGTTTCATTCGTTATGCGAATTCTTACCGCGTATTTTCAGTCATTGCTGTGAGATTAGTTTAATTTGATGTTTAGGGTTGGACTGTCGCACACGACGCGATCTGTGTATGAGAAAAACAACGGCTATTCCAGAGTAGAATAGCCGTTGATAGATTTTTTAAATTACTTGCAGACTGGAGCTGCTTTACGTGCGCTTTCTTCGATGGAAGAGAGCACATTGGTTAACTGATTGTTGATGAGTACAAGCGGCTTTTGAATGACGCTTGTTTCTTTTTTAATGCCACCAGTCCATTCTTGGTAGCTATAAGCAACTTCTAAGTTTACCCATGTTCCACCAGCATTGTACGGATTTGTTACTGTCGCTTCAGTCGCCAATACAGCGGTATTTTTCAATATCGCTAAAGCTTGAGTTGCTTCAGTGCCACTTAAGTAAAAAGAAGTCTTTTGTTGCTCAGACAGAGGGAGAGCTTGAAAGTTGCAGGATGTTGTATATGCATACGGACGGCCTGCAGTATCTAAGCGCACTACTGTGCTGAAGTCTCCACCGCCGGTTCTTACAACGGAGAAAGATTCAATTGTGATATCGCCACTTGCGGCGAACAGGGAACTTGCAAAAAAAAGAACTGTTAATAATTTCATTTTAAATTTTCCTTTCAATTAAAAAAACGTCTTGCGACGCAAGGCATGCATAGCAGGAATGTATTTTTATTAGAAGAAAATTGTGTTTCGTAGGTGTTGCAAAAAAAACAAACTGTTTGCATAAAAAAAACAGCACGAATTTTCGTCATGGGGGCAAAGTAAAGCCGTACGTTTGCTTTGTACGTTTGCTTTTGTTTGCTGCATCCAGTCATAATTGTCTTGTGTAGTATTTTCTCATTTGGTAGATTGCAGCTCGCTAAACTTTCTATACCAAATTAAAAAAGGAAAAAAATAATATGAAAAACTTTCTTAGTTTTTTTGTAATTGGATTCATTGTTTCAAACGTGGGATCCGCTGTGGAATTATCACAAGCTACTAACGCCGATCTTTTGAATGAAGTCGCGCGCAGAATGGGCGGTTCTCCAGCAGTCAGTGAATATTCCAGCGCTTCTTACCTATGTGATAGCAATGGCAACTTACAAATCAATCTTCTCTCGGCTCTAGGTAACGAAGCTCAACGCAGAGTCAATTTCTACAATATGAGTCAATGCCAAAGCCAATCAGCTGTGCTCATTTCTAATGCCACTAAAATTTTCCGCATTAGGCAAATTGCGGTATGTGATTCGAATGGAAATATGCTGAGATATTCTCTATCGCCTCAGGGAACAATAAGCGATCTCGCTGGCTTGAATCTGTACAATATGAGCGAGTGTCTCAAACAAGCTGAGCTAATTAACGGCGTACGTCCGTAATTTAGATCGATATATTTGTATTTAAGCGGATTCGTAAAAGTGTTTTCTACACTGCTACGGATCCGCTATTTTTTTATCCACAACTCTTATTCAACCA
>CAYNEF010000020.1:0-13395 GCA_964396165.1 uncultured Pseudobdellovibrionaceae bacterium | reverse complement strand
TATTTAAGAGAAGTGCACGCCTCCACGGCGCGACTGTCAAATAAATGCCCTGAAGCATTCTTAAGACACTCCGTTCCCAAATAATCATTGCGACTTTTCAATTGCTGGCAAGCAATGCGTACATCTCGAATCCCGGATGGTGTCACGCCAATTGCTGTGGTCGCGGTTAATACAGCGACACCGTAATGCTCTGCTCTAGCTGTGTTCGTAAACAAAGAAAAAGCCGCAAAGAAAAAAACGAATAATACTTTTAATTTGAACATGGTCTCTCCTTATCAATCTGCGATTTATTCACTGCAGAATTAAGACCAATTTCCTCTGACTTTTTTGGAATACTAGAATTTGTCTTCGGTATGCAGTTGTTAAGGGGGAAGGGCACCCGGATGTATACAGTCCGTTGCAATTTTGATTACACAACTTTTTTTACAGATGTTGTTGAGATTACGACAACACTAGTGAGTTGCGGAATGCTGGCAGGAGGGATTCTGTTTTTTGATAGGCAAAGTAAAGCCGTACGTTTGCCCGTTTGCCCACCTTAATCTATAAGACGACTATTAATTGCGTTTGCCGCCGCAGTACATTCTTCTGCCGTGTCGTAGCTAATGCTATTCGAAATGGTAGTGAAGTTTGTGTATGGGGCCATCGTCATCGATAAGTTTACAAGATACATTCCGTTTCTATTGCAGAAAGCAAATTTCAATTTATCTGCAATAAAAAAGCGAGGCGTGTTCAAGTTTTTTGAGATGTAATTACAATCGACAGAATAATTATAATAATTAGATTGTTTTACCGATGTGTTCAAATTCACAATCTCTATGTTAAAGGAGTTTCCACTACATTTAAACGTAGCCACACCGATAATGTCTTGTTTAGGACCACAAACTTCGGCTTTAGATACCCCAGAAAAGCAGACTAGTACCGCTAAGAAAGTAACTTTAAAAAAGTGCATTGCATCCTCCTAGAGCCTTGTTGAGCAAGAGCTATTCCAGGGTATTTGTGCGGTCCATTTATTAAAAACCGAGTATTTTTTCATCAACTCGGTGTCAATTTGTACCTACCGAATTATATTCGGACATCGATACATACATAAAGTATAAAAGGCAGGTTACCTTTTGATAACCTGCCCCTAATGTGTATTAATTGTTTTCTGTGCACGGTAACTCGGCTACGAGCTTCGTTCCAAAAAAGGAAATTTCACGGATTTTTACACTTGGTTTTGCACCTTCATAAAATTCCGCTGTGTAACCAGAATCAGCGGCATGGGAAGGAGTACAAAATAAAGGCGCTACATATCCGCGCATAGTCACGTTTTCTTTGCAGTCTAGTTTCCCAAACTTTGTTTCGATGCCATCGATAAGGATAAGCGCCTTTTTGCCGTTTTCTTGAACTACGACAGCGTATTTTGAGCCTGAGGTTTCGCAAACTTCGGGTCCTCTGTAGAATGGCTCTGGGTTACCGTAATAACTTTCTTCTACCACCTGACCTGTTCTTAAATTTTCTGTTTTTAGATAGAGTTTCCAACTTGCTTTTTTAGGAGCGAAGCAGATTCCGTTGCGGAAGTCTTCCAGCGCGAGACTGTAAACATAGTCTGGGTTAAAAGCTGCCGCATTCAGTTCCGCACTGTAAATAATATTTCCACAGTTGTCCGTTTCTGTTTTTGTGATTTTGTACTCACGCTTCAAATGTGCATGTATAGGTGAAACCACGTTAACGGTGATTAGATCCGGAGCAGATTCTCCGTTTGGAACGTTGAGCTTCGTGATTGCTATTTTTTTTGAGTTCGTCTCATCTTGCATTGTTGCGACGAGAGATTGCTGTTTAGGGAGCGCAAATCCCGTTAGACTGACTGCCATAATTACTGCGCTAATGAATTGTTTCATAGATCCTTCTTTGTTAATTTCAAATGAAATAATTTTCATTTGTTGTGCACGGCGTAATATCTGTTTCAGAAAACAGGATCTATAGAATTGCGACGAGACATGCGATATCTGCTGTTACTGCGACATCACTCAGCGCGGATGATCGCGCACTTTCTTTCGCGTACGGATTCAATGTAGAGGGGAAGCCCGTTATCGGTTTCTCCATTGAAAGAGGAGCTTCTTGTCCAACGTTTATCTAGGTTTTCAAGCAAATAAGAGATAAAGACCTGCTCGCGTCTGTATTTTTCTGCAAGCACTTTTTCATTTTTGTACAGCTCCAAGTAAAACTTCGCTTCAGAACTTCTCGGGACCTCAGCGAATGTATACGTAGGAGGCAAGTAGTCATTTATTCTAGTGACTCGAACTATTGTTGATGAGGAAGAATCGTAAACAAAAAAGTTTACGCGCTTAGATTGAGTATTTGCTGGATTTTCTTGCTCTCCAATATCCCATTGTCCAGTACAACTTAAGATATACCCTGTTTCTGGAAGAGATGGTTCAGGATTCAAATACGTACAATTATTCTGGGAAAAAAGACATCCTGTGATGTCTCTAGCCACAATGGAATCAGTGACTTGGAAATGTTTTCTGAGATACTTGTAAATCCCTTCATGTATAAAAAGAGCGACTTGGTCGATTGGGGGAAGATGTTCGAAAATCTCGCGGTTCACCATGAATAATTCTTGTCTGTCGTTATAAGTCCCGACACCTTCTAGCTCACAGCCTCGCTGTTCCGGAAGATAAACGGCATTCGCATCACTGGGGGGGGCAATCCGGATTCCGTTCGGGAGAAAACTGTAATGCGCCTTAACATCTTCTCGTATTTTAAGCGCTATTTTTTCTGTTTCTTCAGCTAGTGCTACTTGACGTACATTTCTTAGCTTATTTATCACTTTAGCGATCAGTGCTTTTTGGTAAAATAAATTGTCAAAACGTCCATCTTCACTTGGAGTTTTTGGCAGCTCGTTCATTAGGGCACTTAGGTCTTCGAGATTCCACATGGTTCTGCCTTTTAGATGCTCTGATTCCCAGAGGTCTAATAGTGCTGCGGACTGAATGCGTCCTCGTTCATCACGGCATACGACCGCGCCCCCTCCGTGCGATCCGCTTCCTGCGAAAATTTTATGGGAAAAAAGAAAAAGCAAAGTACCGATAAAGAGAGATTTTATATTCATTTGGAACCTCCGACACTGTCTTTACGTTGCAGAGAGAAAAGAGAAACTTGAAGTTGATATACTTGCTTCTTTTTTCCGCCTTCTAAAAAATTACTTAACTTTTGGGAAAATTCTTCAATCATGGTTTTCGCGATAGGAAGTTTGGCCGGATCAATAGCCATCGTCATGCCGGTCATACTGCGTTCTTCAAGCGGGAACTCATCGATTGCATTAAAGGCGTGACGCAACATTTGCTTCTGGTGTTTCTTGAGTGCATCGTTCGTTCTTGTTTTGTCTTTTGTAGTATTGCGCGTTTCGCCACGAGAAAGCACTCCGTCTTTTTCTATAAGCAATCCTACTTTTAAAAGTTTGGAAAGCGCGAGACGTACTTCATAAACATTTAACCCAAACTGTTTAGCAATCCATTGGGGATCGTTTTTAAAACCTGCAGTAGAAGTCAGTTCTAAAATCGCGTAGTGGTACCAGTCTCCAATAATGCTGAACAAATCGGAATCGATTTCAGAAAACGCCAATTCTTCCGAAGGCAGAGGGACATTTAGCTTCTTGTTTTTTTGTTCTTCTGCCAAAGAATCGAAAAAGAATTTTCGTTCTTCGGAAGTGAGGTTTAAAGCTGTCGTAATTCTTTCAGCGACAGGAAAGGAAAGGGTGCGTTTGTCGGAAAGCGCGCGCGACAACACGCCAATATCCACACCTACAGAACGGCTAAAAGCACGTAAAGAGTAGCGAGGATTGCGTTCGCTCCTTCTCGCAAGCTCCTGGTGGAGCATTTGTTTATAGACTGGTAGTTGCATGAAATCAGATGTTTAACGCGATGCATTGATGATGTCAAGGAAAAAGCATCAACTGATGTCAGGCTGACAGCGGCACTTAATATACTCGCGTAACTCCAAGTCAAATCTACGGCTCTCTGTAGTGCGCCATTCTCGCTCGTGTATTGTTCAGTTGATTATCCATTTTGAGCCATCGTGGTGATAGAAACTAATTAGCAACTCTAAATTCAGCGGCACTTAATATACTTGCGTAACTCCAAGTCAAATCCACGGCTCCCTGTAGTGCGCCATTTTCTCTTGTGTACTGTTCAGTCAAATGCCCATTTGAGCCTTCGTGGTGTCTCACACGCTGCAGGTAACTATCTCCAAGTTCTCTCACTGCTATTAAGAGTGTGGCAAAGCGTTTGTCGTTTGCAAAAATGGTTTCGCCCAAGTGATAGGGATCTTTTAACAGTGTGGAGATGAATTCTTCATTTGCTTTATCAACGGTAATTTTTTGATCTGCTTCCCATTCCAGAGCGCAACGGTAATACAGTTCGGAAAATGCAGCGGTAGCTAGAAACCAGGGATTGCCGTCTAGTTCTGAAGTATAGCCATTGTATTTATCAAACGGGTATCTACCGATAGGAGTTCCTAATACGACGCCATTTTTGTTTTTCTTCACTTTAGCTATCGCAAAAATACCGTCGAAAGCACGAGAAAGTTCGAATGCAGTTTTTAAAACTCGGCTATTCGATGCGGAATAAAAACGCTGGTTATCCGTGTCGTACTCGTTGTGTCCGTGCAGGCTTGCCAAAATAACAGAAACATCGAGCCCACTGACTTTATAGTCAGGCCCATAGACTTTATCAAACGTATCCCAAATCATGCCGATTGAAACAGTACCGACTGGAGTCATCGCGCCTTCTTGCAGCCAGTGGCGTTCGATTTCCTTTTCCAAAATCGTACTGGCCTGAATGTAGCTTTTAGCAGAAGCTTTATCTCCCAGTATTTGTGCCAGCGCGATTCCATCTTGGAGCGCTTTTCGTTGCACCATGCTTGTATAGAAGTGGTGGCCTTTGACTTCTTCCCACGGATCAAAACTCATGTCGTCCCAATGCAGAACGAGATAATCTAAATCTGCTTTAATCAGTTCAGAGGCATTGATCCCAAGAGATCCTGCTTTGCTGCCATCAAAGAGATGCTTTGCTAAATCAATTTTTCCTTCTTTCAAAAGTTCTCGTACAAATTTCATTGCAGTGATTGCACGCAATGCCGGGCCATCGTTTTGCGGACGCATCCATTTAGTAAAACGGCTGCCATCCGGATTAAATTTTACTTCTCCCAGTCCGATAACTTCCGTGCCCGCTTCCTCAGGAGCAGTTTGGTTTTCTTTTGAAAAATTTAAATAATCCCGCATTTGGGCAAAATAACGGGCTTTAAGGGGAGAGTTTTGAGTCGTCGCATAGGCGCTTGCAACTGTATTCATCACAATGCCTGCATCGCGCACCCAGTGAAAACGGTAGTCTTGAATTCCAGGTACGATCCAGGGAGCAGCAATCACAAAACCTTTTTTATAGCCGGGAGTGGAGATGTTTTTATCTAAAAAAATGCGGCTAGTTTGAACTCGTTGATTGAGCCACTCAGTCAGTTCACTTGCGTTTGCGACAGAAAAAACACTAACTAAAGTCAAAAAGAGGATCTTCAATCGACAGCGCATCACGAACTCCGAAGCTTTATGGTTTGGAGGAATATACCTGTCAAAAATCTCAATTGAAAAGGGGTTATTTGGGACTTGTTTTAACGTAACGCTAGGCGTTGTTCACGTCTTTTTTGGGCGGCATTGTAGCGGGCTTTTTCTTCTTTAGTTTCGGGCTTAAACGGGGGGACGACGACGGGCTCGCCGTTCTTATCTATTGCTACGAAAGTGAGAAAAGCATGGGTCGTTTTAAATTTTTCACCCCTGGCTGTGTCTTCTCCACAGACGGTGACTTCGATTTCCATCGATGTACGTCCTGTATAGGTAAGAACAGCTTCAATTTCGACAATATTTCCCAGTTTTATGGGGTGAAGAAAACTTAAGTGATCGACCGAAACCGTGACCACAGGAGATCGCGTGTAGCGGGAGGCTGCAATGGCGGCAGCGATGTCCACCCATCCCATAATCACACCCCCGAAAATCGTTCCCAGTGCGTTTGTGTGCTGAGGAAGTACAAGCTCAGTCATCAGAACAGGAGATTTATCAGAACTTGGTTTTGATTTTTTTTGCATGTTTGTGCTCTTCAATGGAGGGAATGATTTGAGTACTGTTTACGTGTCTTGAATGTTCCCCATAAGTTTTAGAGAAAATATGGGAGCCATTGTTGTTTGAGACGAAATAAAAATATTCGGTCACAGCAGGCGTAATGGCAGCTTTAATCGCGTCTTCACCGGGACTTGCAATCGCACCCGGGGGCAGTCCTGAAATCGTGTAGGTGTTATAAGGAGTAGGAGTTTGCAAATCTTTTTTCGTGATATTCCCGTTAAAATTTGAAATCCCGTAAATAGTCGTGGGATCAGATTGCAGGCGCATGCGTTTTTTAAGTCGATTGTGAAAGACAGAAGAGATAATTGGTCTTTCTGAAGGATTGCCTGTTTCTTTTTCTACGATTGAAGCAAGGGTAACGATTTGTTCCAGCGTCCAGCCCTTGGCAGCAATTGCTGCTTTTAGAGGGGCAATCTTGGTTTGAAAACGTTGCACCATTGTTTCGATGATTTTTTCTTCTCCGTCGATAATGGAAAAATGGTACGTATCTGGAAATAAAAAACCTTCTAGGCTCGGGGCTTTAAATCCGTACTTTTCAGCTGTCACAGGGCTTAATGCAATACTGATAAATTTATTGGGATCAGCTAGATGTTCTTTGGCGACTGCTTCTGCGATCTGGCGTACCGTCCAGCCTTCTGGAATGGTGACTGGATGTAAGATGGCTTCATCCTGATATAAAACGCGCAGTGCTTGAAAGGGACTCATTCCCACTTGAAAGCGAAATTCTCCTGCGCGTACTTTTTTGTTCCCACCAGTGAAGCGAAGAACGTATTTAAAAAGTTTTCTATTCTTAATGATATTTTGTTTTTCCAAAATCTCCGCTACTTGAGCGATTGTGGATTTTCTGGGAATCAAAACGTCTACGGTTTCGTTTGATTCGATGGAAGAAGTAAATAAGGAATAGGCAAGGTAGAGACCCACACCGAAGACAATTACTGCACCTAGTCCAATGGCTTTAAAAAGAGGATTTTGAGAGTTTGTCACAGGTTATTATTTTACCCGAAAAGCTAGATATCACTTAGGGGGAATGCATTAAGCATCGAGAAGGTGCGAATGCCACTTTTTAAAGGAATACCACATCTCAAAAACAGACGGGTAACGAGTAAAAATCCCGCGCGGAACAAGAACGTCTTTAGGTGACACCCGTTTGAACCAGCGTTCTACATCGCCGCCACTTAAAATTCCTAAACTTGGAATTTTAAAGCTATGGGCAAGGTGCAAAGGGCCTGAGTCCACAGCTACAAGCCCATCCAGTCTGTTTAAATATGCGCCCAATGTGCGAAAACTTGTAGGAAAACAAAGATGGGTATTCTTTGGATTCGCAGATTGTTTTTTCAACTCTTCCATCTGCGTGCGATCCGCATGTGTTCCAAAAATAAAATAGTGATCAAAAGGAGAATTTTTAGTGATTTTGGGTACAAGTTTTAGCCATCTTTTTAACGGGTGCGTGCGGTTATCGGTACCGGCAAATGGACAAAGCCCAAGCCATTTCCCCATTTTTTCACCCATTTGAACTTCGGCTTCCAATTTGTCTGCATCCGTCAATAAGGGAGCTCTTTCCACTTCATAAATGGACGGGATCAAATTTACATTGAGTGCGTTGCCGACAAGTGTTGCGATATTTTTTGTCTCTTCTCGAAGAGCAGGTGTATTGCGTGGCAAGGGAAGAACACGTGTGCTGAATTTCGTATGAGCTGGTACATCAGCCAAAATTTTTTCACTTTCATTGTTCAAGTCGCAAGGAAGAAGTATCGCGATATCAAAATGAATATCCAGTTTATCGCCCAATTTGTGAAGAGTAATTCCTGCTTCTTTTTCAAACAGAGAAAAATTGTGAGGGCTTAAAAGCAAGTGGTATGCGTAACCAAGGTTTTCTCGCACGAGCGCACGTATCACGGGAAGTGTCTTGATGGCATCGCCTGCTTTATCGGGGCGAATAAGTAATACTGTCTTCATGCGTTTTTACAACCTGGGTAAACTGCTTGGAAACTCTTCTAATTCATCCCCGCCTTCCAGGCAACTGACGGCGTAAGTACATTGATATCCTGCATAACTTCCCATGGGACGCATATTTCCACTCATTTTCATCCCGCTCACAGGAAGTCGGTAGCTAATGGAAGTGGTAGGACGGTTCCAATGTAAAATTCCCGTTTCGATTTCATTTACAAGCTCAAGTAATGTTTCTTTAGCCTGGCAGTAGACGCTAGAGACAAAATTATGATCTGGCATATTGATGATTTTAGCTGCTTCATCCAGATCTTTTACTTTATAAAAAGCGACATTGGGGCCGTAGATTTCACTTTTTTGATAAATACTTTTTGGATCGGTTGTTTGGACATAATGAATCGACGGAGTCACAAAGTAGCCTTTAGTATCGCGTTCCAGTGCTTTGCCTCTCATGATTTCTTCGGCACCTTCTCGAACGGCAATACCTTGAAAACGTAAATACTCTTCCACAGCTGTTTCCCCGACAAGTGAACCCATAAACGGCGCGTTTGCTCCATCGATAAGAGCATTATCGACCGTTATTTTTTTTGCCAGTGTATGGAAATCTGCCATGAATTTATCAAACACCTTTTCGTGTACCAGAATTCTGCTGGTGCTGGAAAATCGTTGTCCGGATGTGACAAAGGAGGCAAACAGAGATTGCTCTAGAGCTTTTTTATAGTCGCAGTCATGCCAAACGAGTGTCGCATTTTTTCCGCCTGTTTCACTGACATATGTTTTCCAGTAATCATTTAAAATTTGTTTTTTTATTTTACACGCAGTTTCAAACGTACCTCTGAAAAAAACGCAATCTATATCCGGATGAGAAACGAGACGTCTGCTGGCTTCTGCGTCTCCGTGCACGATATTCATTACGCCTGAAGGAATTCCTGCTTCGTGAAAGAGTTCTGCCATCAGCTGAGCCACATAAGGCGAATTTTCCGATGATTTATAAACTACGGTATTTCCGTTCATCAGTGCAGGAGTGATATGAGTGTGGGGAACGTATAGGGGAGAGTGCGCACAAGAAACTACTGCGGCTGTGCCTCTGGAAACAAAGCGTACGACTCCCGTTCCGCCTCTTCCTGTATCGGGAATAGAGAGTTCGACAGTAGTTTGGCTTCCTTGGTTTAAAAAATGATCGATATTGCTGATCGTACTTGCGACTTCGATGCGGGCTTCCCAAAGCGGTTTTCCCGTTTCAAATGCAATTGCAGTGGCTAGATCTTCTTTTTTTGTTTGTAGTAAGCCTTTGTACTTTGCGAGATATGTGTATCTGTCTGAAGGGCTGAGTCTTTTCCACGAAGTATAGCTTCTTGTTGCCGCAGTGACAGCGTCATGGATTTGTTCGTAACTAAATTCAAAGGCGGATTTGGGTTCGTCTGTATCGCAAGGGTTCAGACTGTGTACGACACCACTGGGATCTTTTACTTTGGAAAAATGCCCGTTGATGTAATTCCCTTTGTATTCTCTTAATAGGCTCATAGTTACCTCTTAGATCGAAGGATCATCCATCCTACCCATGAAAAGGATAGCATTTTTCTCAGTGTCACGAATCACAAAGAGAAAAGGATGATCTGCTTTGAAAGTTTTAGGCTTCTTGGTGTCCAGCGTGGCACCAAACATCATGGTAGCAGTGGCTGCGGCAGCTTCGGTTCCATACTCGTCTACATGAATAAAAGTTTTGTGAATGACATCGGATAACAGAAGCTTTTCTTTCGCAATGCCTGAATAATCGCTTTCTCCACTGAAACAGTTGTTTAGTCCCAAGGCGAGAAGCACGTCTTTCATCTGGAAGTAACTTTTGAAAGTGAACCGGGGGAGTGTGATTTCCACGCGCTCAAATTTCATTTCGGAAATCCACTTTGAAAAGTTTTCTTCATTAAAGGATTTTTCGAGTTCATTTAAACCGTACTTGTAACGGGGAAGAATGATATCCATTGCCGTGTCTTGTCCCCTGTACGGAAGTTCCAATAAATCGAATTGAGAGTGGGTGAGAAAATTGTACGTCCCTTCGTTCTTCATCATGGGTACTGAGAGAGTTGTTTTTTTTGTTTTAGTGAACTTTTCTCGTTCTGTTCTGTCTTTGTTGAAAATATTCAGCCAGGCCGATTTAAAATACACGGCATTGGTTAAAATCAATTTGGTTTCAGGAGTAACAGACTCAGGTGAGAGCAGATCTTTGATTTTTTTATTGGTTTGTTTCTCCACCCACGCATTAATAGCATCTCTCGACTTGTCCGGTGCTTTGTTAAAGTCGACTTCGTTTAAACTCGATAAAAAATCATCTTTGATAATTTTCGAATAGTCTGCCTGTATCGACATCCCTTTTTGCCCCCAAAGCGCATTGGCCGAGAGTATCTGGTAAGGATGTTCAGGCGAATTCCAATAGGTTATTAGTTCTCGGTAATCTTTTGAAAAAGAGAAATCTTTATTCAAGAATAAAAGAGAAGAAAGCTCTTCGAGACTTTTGTTTCTGCTACCGACCATTAAAAGCGACAACCCTTGGTGAAGACTTGAAGGAGAAAAAAGCAGGTTCCCTTTTCTCGCTTTTAATTGTGTGTTCAGCTTGAACGCAAATTCATTGATGCTTTTAGAGACAGGGGTCTCTGCGTGTAGGGAAACAAGCGAAAAAACAAGAAGAAAAAGTAAGTGTTTCACAAGAGAAATTTTAGCACTTATTTCAGGTAAGTGAAAAGAATCTTTAGGCTTTTTACTCTTCTTCTTTTTTATCCATTTCAAACGGCATGAAGTAGGCTTCATCGCCAGAAGTAAGGCCCAAGGATTCCATGGTGAACTTAGGCAAGCTAACGGTTTTACGGCTTAGTTGATAAGGAGTTTGCATGCACAAAAACTCACTATTTCTCACAAGGCTGATGAGTCCGATTTCTTTGGACTTGGTTTTCCCCATGTCTTTTCCGATGCGCACCTTGTGGGTTGCTTGCACGATAGAAATTTTATCGGTGTCTGCCCAATAATGAGGACCACCGTCGAAAGGATCAATGTGCTCGCGCCATTTGAATCCTATCTTTTCAAGCATGTGCTTGACGGGTTCCGTTTCCTTACCCACTTTTCCAATCGCATCTCTTGCTTCACCTGGAAGCATCACGGTGTAAATGTCGCCTTTTGGAAAGAGGGAAGTGATAAATTCCTTGTTCTTTCTCGAGAGAACATCCGCATCCTGATAAGAGAGGTTGGTGAATTTTCTTCCCAACGCCTCCCAAAGCACGCTTTCTCCTTGCGATCCGAGTGGCGGCATGAGTTCAGAAAGAACGCGATCTTTAAACCAGCGTCTTCGCATTTTTAAAAACATGAAGCGTGAAAAAGAGAGCTGACGTCCGAGTTTTGCTGCGTGTCCGCGGTAGTTCGGATCCACTACAAGCCCCCCGATTTCGCTTGGTCCATCGGGATCAAATTTTAATCTCAAAACTTTATGGATGAAACCAGCGTGAATTGTTTCACTGTACTTCTGGATTTCTTTTAACTCCAGATACATGTGCGGTGATTGCGGACTTCCATGGCGTGCGATCACCATCGAAGTGCCGACTAGCGCCTGATTTTCCAGATCTTCCATCACAAAAATATATTCACGGGCGAATTTGTCTTCAATTGTTCCGTCGAAGGAGTTGATGGAAAGCTCAATTTTTTGTTTTAGAATTTCTTGATCTTCCGGCAGGTTGATAAAGTAAACAAGTTTACTCAAACGCAACAGTTCAGACAGATCATCCATCCGCACACTTCGTATTAAAAAACCATCTGCCATTACGCTTCTCCCGCCGCTTTCAACATTGAGGTATAAAATTTAGTCGCGATAGATATTTGCTTGATGGAATTGTACTCGTTAGGGCGGTGTACATTGCCGACACTGATGCCGGGACCGAATACTATCGCTTCGGCACCATTGGCGCGGTAGATAGCAGCTTCTGTCGACGAAGCTTTTGTCTTTTTCACCACTTTGGTTCCTGCTTCTTTTAAGTGGTGTGCCGCTTCGACGAGAAAACGGCTATTTTTATGGCCTTTAAGAGGCTGATCCAAAGTAATGGTTTCCACTTTCATGGAACTTTTGTGTGCAAGCGATTCTACTTTTCTTTTTATGGCATCCAGATTCATGTCGGGAAGGGGGCGCACATCGAATGTTAAATAAAGTTTTTCATCCCGTGAGTCTGCATGGTTGAGACTGAGTGTGGAGTAAGACGGAGAAAAGCGCGCGTCTTTTCTTTTTCTTAAGTCACGTTCGTATTCCCTGATATCCTGGATGAAGGAAAAAAGTTTTTGCGTCATCGGGTTTTGAGCATCTGTAACATCTGCATGGCAGAAATCCGGCACACTGTTGCCCCCTGTCCCCGCTGAAAGACGGACAATCCCTTTTCCATGTTTGAAAATTTCTGTAAGCCCTTTTAATAAGGCGTTCTCACCCAGGTGAGGAGTAGAGCTGTGAGCGCTTTTGCCTTTCCACGACTTTTTAACCGTGTTCGGTTTCATTTTGGGCAAATCGATGCTCAAGGTAACAATCGCGTGACCCTTGTGCGCATAAATCAATTCTAAATTCGAAGGTTCACCTACGAGCGCAAATTTCGGTTTGATTTTTTTTGCTTCGAAAAGTTTCTGAATACCAATCAGACCACGTTCTTCGCCATAAGTTCCCACAAGCACAAACGGCCGCTTCCAGGGACGGGCCAGTCTTGCTGCCCAAATTTTACAAAGAAAATCGAGTTTAACATCCGCGGCTCCCAGCCCATAGACACGGTCTCTTACCCTGGTGGCTCTGAAAGGATCGCCATTTGTTTTTGACCAGTCTTCTTTGGAACCAAAGGAAACGGTATCCAGGTGCGTGTTCATCGCAAGTAGGTTGTGGGAGTCCAACCCTTCGTTGTAAGCGAGCAAATTTTTGAACGTGATGCCGTTCTCAACCACCTTTTGTTCTTCAATTTTTAATCCGGTTTCTCTTAAGAGTGGAATAAGAAAGGAGACAACGTCTTCGTTGCTTTTATCTGTAATAGAATCAATTTTAATGATTCTTTCAATCCAATCGCCTGGAGGAACTAACATAGTTTCAATACGTTACTTTGGGGAAAATTCAAAAGTCAACGTCACGACCGCTAGATTTTCATAATGCAGCGAGCTAAATAATTGAATTATTACGTGTATTTAATGATAAATATAATGCCGCGTTGATTCTGGTCCTTTTTCTGTGCTAAAAGCTTCTTCGACCCCTGAATTAGGAGTTTGGAAAAGGTTCAAATTTATAATCCAGAGGTCGC
>CAYNEF010000019.1:61081-66568 GCA_964396165.1 uncultured Pseudobdellovibrionaceae bacterium | reverse complement strand
CCGTAACCTGCTATTTTTTAAGAGAAAAAACTCTAATCCCACTCTGTTTATTCGCCGATAAGTTCACACGAGAACTCTATGCGTATCGACGTCATGCGAAAAATAGATACTTTGGTTGGAATTCCAGCTGCTTATCTTTGTGCGTTATTTTCTCGTAAGCCACGCTCTTTATGGGGTGAAAAGATAGAGTGGAATACCTCAAGTCGAATTCTCATCACAAAATTTTTGGGACTGGGCAGCACGGTCCTGGCTACTTCTCTCATTTCCACGTTAGAAAAAACAGGAAAAAAAATCACGATCGTGACTTTTAAAGAATCGGAAGAGTTTCTACGTCTAGCTGGAATCCAGAGCGAGATCTTCACATTAAGAAAAGATGCCGTGGGCTTTTTCTTTGACACTATCAAAATAGCTTTTGCACTCAGAAAAATAAACTTTCATTTGAGTCTTGATTTAGAACCATCCGCAAATTTTACAGCACTCTTTCATTTCGTTGTGCAAGCAAAACACCGCATGGGGTTTATGTCTGGTAAGCAGTCTAGAGAAAAATTATTCACTCATTTGCTTTCTTACTCTTCAGAAAGACATTTGGTAGAAAATTTTGAGTTGTTTGCAAAAAGGCTGGAGCTGGAAGTAAAGACCAATAAAAAACGATCGGGAAAATCCAAAGAAAAGATTTTAATCAATATCAACGCTAGTGAACTCAGCTTTCATAGACTGTGGATAGATACCTCTTGGGTGCAACTTTCCGAAAAACTCTTGAAAAAATATCCAAAACATCAGCTCGTTTTTACAGGACTTCCCAGTGAAGAAAGTCGTATCAAAAGAGTTACGTCCCTTGTCAGGCAAAAAGTCGGGTTCACCGATCGAGTTGAACTAGCACTGGGACTAGATCTCAAAACACTTTCCAAAAGAGTGCAGGAAGCAGAAATAGTCGTTTCTGTAGATAGCTTCATGCTCCACTTTGCCGAGTGGTGCGGTACGAAAGTGGTGGGCTTGTATGGTCCTGAAAGCCCGAAACTGACAGGGCCCAGACTTTCTGATTCGGATGTATGTTATCAGGGGCTCACGTGCAGTCCGTGCTTGAGTATTCTTTCGCAAAAGAAAACGCGTTGCGAAGATAACCAGTGCATGAAGCAGTTGACTGTCGATAAAGTTTTTAAAACCGTAGTACAAACCATGGAAAAAAATGAAAATGCTAAAGCAGCTTAAAATAAATGAAAATGCTTTACTCTTGGGTTTCATCGGGTTTTGTCTGGCCTTCAAAAGTATCGGTGACTTGGATTTTTGGTGGCACTTAAGTACTGGAAGATGGATTTTGGAACACAAAGAGTTTGTGCAGTCAGATTTTCTTTCTTACACGTTTAAAGACGCCCCTTGGATGGATCTTACCTGGGGCTTTGAAGTGATTCAGTATCTTTTATATTCTGTAACAAAAAATTATTGGCTAGTTTCCTTTTTCTTCGGAGTCTTGGGCTTCTTTACCGCTTACTTCTCATATTCCACGGTAAATCTGTTTTTAGAAGAACAGGATAGAAGTGGTGCCTTCATCGCTTTTGCCCTGTGTGCGATTGGAATCTATTTCGTGGATTTCAGATGGATTCACCGCCCAGAGCAGTTTACTCATCTCTACGGAATCCTCTTGATTTATCTTCTTTTTAAAAACCAGAAAGAAGAAACAAAAGCGGTGTGGTGGATTTGTCTTGTCCAAATTGCCTGGGTAAATACACACGGACTATTTCTCATAGGGCCTGTGATTACGGGTGCCTTTCTCTTTCAAAAAGTTTTAGATAAGGACTTCGCAAAAGTATTTAACCAACTTAAATCCGACAGACTCTTAAAAGTTCTTGGAGTACAAACTCTGGTATGTTTGATCAATCCGCGCGGCTGGGACGGGGCAACATTCCCTTTTCACTTATGGGAAGTTTTAAACCATAGTTTCTATCGTAATACGATTCCAGAAGCTACAAACCCCTATAAAGATGGCGTGTGGGGAATGGATACATGGGCGCTTACCATTTATTTTGCTCTGTTTTGCTTTTCTTTTCTCTATCCTCTTTCTAAGGAAAAAAGCAAAGAGAAAGTCTGCTTTTATGGAATTGGGTATCTCGTCTTTTCCTTACTCCTTTTTAGATTAAGTGTGATCGCAAGACGTAATATCGCGCTTTTTATTCTTTGGACCTTGCCCGTAGTAAGCTATGAACTGACGAAACGGTTGAAAGAATTGGTAGCATTCTTTAATCAGGATAAATTTAAAGAAAAAGCATTTCTGTATACCTGCCTTTTAAGTGGCTTCGTATGCTTGGGACTAGTAACAAATTTACTCAGAGCAGAAGTCAGCAACACGCGATTTGGCGGAGAAATGGCTTCGTACGAGTTCCCTTTAGAGTCGGTCGAAAAACTTTCCAAACTAAACCCACTCCCACGCTTTTTTGCAGGGGTGCAGTTTGCAGATTTTATGGGTTTTCATTTGAAGGGGTATGAACCTTATATCGATGGAAGATTTGCTGAAGTGTATCCAAGAGAACATTTCCAAAGATACATGGACATTCTTGCTCATCCCAGACTCATTGACGAAGAAGTAGAGCAGAGAAAAATCAAAGCCATGGGTCTAGAAACACGCAATCCGATGTTGCACGCTTTAATCAGATACATCAGCCAAAGCCCGAAATGGAAATTATATTATCTGGATGAAGCAGCGACCGTATTTTTAAAAGTGGAAGAGGGCAGTGCTCCTTTTAATAATGTGCAAATCGCTGATCTCGAAGGCCGCCGAAGAATGGAAGAGATTTTAAAAAACACGAAGGATTGGAATCCGCTCAATTTCAGAGCCAATGCTGACATCGCTGTGGGTCTGACTAGACTATCCGAGTCTTTATTGCTTCTGGAAGCAAGTAGCACTGCGGATGATGTGCTGGCAAAGGCACTGAAAGTAGAAGGGGAGTTTCCAGCAGCACTCTCTATGCAATGTGTAAGTGCTTTTTCACTTCTTGAACAAAAAGTAGCGTCTGTTGGAAATAACAACGAAAAATTAACTCAGCTTCTTTCTCAGGAATCGCCAATTGTGGAAGAAAAGTGTCGAAAGGCAAAAAAACGTGGTGCGGATAAAACAAGTGCTCTTTTTACTTCTGCATTATTGCATTTGAATTTAGGCAGGTTTGAAGATTCAGCACGAGAATTTTCTGAACTTGTAAAACGAGATCCTCTTGGTCCACAGGGACATATGCTACTCGGAAGAAGCCTTGCCTCTATGGGAAAAATCCAGGAAGCAGAAGCTTCTTATCTAGAAGCGGCACGTTTGCGACCGATGGAAGGCGAAACCTTGTTGGAACTTGCGAACATCATGGCCAATACGGGCCAAAAAGAAAAAGCCAATATGTATAAAGAAGAAGCAAATAACCGCATGAAAATGCAAAGCATGCAGCATTAAGCCATTACAGGTTGATCTTCCAAAAGCGACACTCTTCTTTTTCGCGCTAGCAATAAATAAACACTAGGCACTACAAATAATGTTAAAAGCGTCGATACAAACACGCCTCCGATAACGGCAATTGCCATGGGTACTCGATTTTCAGAGCCTGGACCTAAGGCGAGAGCTGCGGGTACGGCACCTGCGATTGTAGCCACAGAAGTCATCAAGATCGGACGAAGCCTTTGTGGACAAGCGTGAAGAAGAGCATCCTTAGGATTAAGTTTCTGCAAATCCCGAAAATGGTTTGTCACATCCACAAGCAAAATAGAATTCTTCTTTACGATCCCCATCAAGAGAATAATCCCGATAAAGCTGTACAGATTTAAGGATTGGTTTGTCACAAGAAGTGCCAAAAAAGCTCCCGAGATACTAAAGGGTAGGGCAACGAATACCGTAATCGGATCCAAGAAGCTGTTGAACTGAGAAGCGAGCACCATATATGCCACGATTAATCCCATCACAAAAGCAAGTCCCAAACCGCTAAAGGTGTCCTGCATTGCTTTTGAGCCGCCGCTGAGAGTAAGGGAATAACCATCAGGCAAATGTTTTTTTGCAATGGCTAATGCCTCTTCGGTAATGACCGCTTGAGATACTCCTTTTTTCACGTTGGCGTAGATAGAAATAGAACGTTCTCTATTTTGTCTGTTAATACTTTGGAGTGTATTTTTTTCTACAAGAGTTGCGACATCCTTCAGTTTGATTAACTCGCCTCTATTATTTCTGACTCTTAACTCAGAAATTGTTTGCAGCCGATCTGCATTCGAGTTTTCAAGTTTTATGCGAATATCTTCCTTGTGACCGCCTTTTTCATAACGACCGGCGACAATCCCGCTGAGAAGTGCATTGATTGTTTGTCCAATTGTGGAGATGGATACGCCATAACTTGCGGCTTTTTGTCTGTCCGGAATAACCTGTACTTCTGGTTGCCCTTCAAGATAATTGGAATCGACGTCCGTTAAGCCTTCTTTGGTTTTCAGTTCGTCCATTATCAATTTCGATTTTTCAGATAACACGTCCCATTCTGGGCCTTGAATGGAGAACTCCACGGGGAATCCTCTTCCTGAGCCAAAACTGCGCATGCTGAGATCTTGAAAAAATAATTTTACATCTGAAATTTTAGCAAGTTCTTTACGGCAATAATCCATAAACTCTTCTTGAGTGGGTTTACGCTTTAACTCATCTAACACGACTCTCTCTTCTTTTGGCTTCATCGTAATAAATGCCATTGAAGTATTGATAGAGGATCCCCCAAAGCCGCCGACACTCACAAAACTTCCTGAAATATTGGGTTGGCTATTTAAGAATGCCTCGACTTCTTTCGTTTTACCATCCGTATATTCGAGAGAAGAACCCATGGGTGTTTGTACTCTCAACATAAATTGAGACTGATCTACACTGGGTGCCATTTCTTTTCTTAAAAACTTCACGGAGAAAAGACTGCCTGAAAGCACGATGATAGAAAGAAAAAGAACAATCCAGGGGTGATTCACTGAGAATCCTAGACCGCTTTCATATTTTTTTCCTACCCAATGCAGAAGTCCATCGAGAAATCGTCCGATTCGTGTAGTGCGTTCGGCCGAGTCCACAAACTGCGCGCAACGCATGGGTGTGAGGGTCAAAGCTTCTAACAGAGACAGAAGCACAGCCGCAGTCATTGTCACGCCGAATTGGTAGAAAAATTTACCAATCGCGCCTTGCATGAAAGCCACGGGTAAAAAGATAGCCACAATGGAAAATGTCGCAGCAATGGCCGCGAAGGTAATTTCTTTGGATCCGATAAGAGCCGCCTGTTCTCTCGATAATCCTTTCTCTTTGTTACGGATAATATTTTCGAGCACCATAATGGCGTCGTCGACCACGATCCCAATCGCAAGGGATAATCCTAAAAGAGTAAACGTATTAAGCGTAAAGCCTGCGAAGTATAGAACGATGAATGTCCCTACAATAGAAGTCGGAATAGCGAGAAGCACATTGAAGGTAGAAGACCACGAACCTAAAAAGAACCAGCAGACAACGGC
>CAYNEF010000019.1:0-60981 GCA_964396165.1 uncultured Pseudobdellovibrionaceae bacterium | reverse complement strand
AGCATGCTGACGCCCAGTCGCATAAAACAAATGCCCCCGAAGACTATCAGACCAAACATGAGCATCCAGGCAAAGACGGGACGGCGTATCGAAATTTCCGAGAGTGTCATTGTGCTTTTCCTTTCGGGATTTCTCCGGTTGAGGCTTTTAGCAGAGCAAGACTGGTGTAGGCCGCATAGCGGGTTTTATCGAGACTGCGCTTGGTCTCTTGCAAAGAATTTAACGCTTGTAAGACATCGAGGTTTGTAACGAGTCCGAATTTGTAGTCTTTTGCTTGTTCCTGATAATTCTTTTGTGAAGCGCTGTATGCTTCTTTCAAAAGCGCATACTGATCTGTGAGATTTTTGTAATCTTGGTATTGAACGCGAATTTCTTTTTCAGCTGTTTTTCGAGTATTTGCCAGAGTTAATTCCTGTTCTTTTTGCTTCTGGGTATTTTCTCTTAGCTGCGATTGTGTGATGCCGCCTGTAAATAACGGAAACGTAAGTACGAGGCCAAAGTCCCATTTGGTATCGGCTAGTAACCCATCCCGGTATAAATAGTAATTAGCGGCAAAGTCGAGCGAAGGCAGGTGTGCCCCTCTGTAAGCTGCCACCATTTCTTCTCGGGCTTCGTTTTCATACTTGTCTGCCAAAATATCCGGCCGTTTTTCAATCGCGGCTAAATAGTTTTCAAGCGTCTGTGCGGACGCTGTTGGCGCTTCAGACGGATCGGTTAACTCTGATTTAGCATCTAAGGCAGTGGTCAGTTTAAAAAGTTCTTGTGCTTGGTAAAGCGTATTTTCGGCTTGTGCTACCTGTGCTTTTAAAATGGCTGCTTGAGATTCCAGTGCCATCAAATCGCCTTTGCGCGATCTGCCAATTTTCACTCTGTCTTGAACTTCTTTAAGTCTCTTTTGTGTCAGTTCCGTTTGCACAATCAAATCTTCTTTGTCTTTTAGCGCGGATAAGAGTCCGTAATAACTTTGTGCGACGGATTTATACAACTGCAGTTCTGTAGCAAATGTTTTTGCCTTTTGTGCTTCTCTTCTTTTTTTCACCGCCTGATATCCATAGATATCGGAAAGCCCGTGGAAAAGAGGTTGGGTGAGAGTAAACTTTGCTAGTTTCTGATCGGGTTTTGAAACACTGGAAATGGAACTGCCAGTAGAGGAACTGTCTTGTCTCGTATACGAACCGACAAAGTTGAGACTGGGTAAAACTTTACCAAACGATTGTGACACTTGTTCATCCGATTGTTCATAACGGTTATCTGCAATTTTTTTTTGTTCCGTTTTTTCCAGCGCGGATTGGTAAGCAGTTTCCAAATTTACCGCAGCGAAAGTAGAGAGTGAGAAAAGAAGGAGAAAGTAAGGCATTACGCACCTCGGGTAAAAGATACGAAATTATATCCCTCGAGCTCGACTAGGTCAAAAGTTTATTATTAAAATATTTTAATGTATTCAAATACTTAGCCTAGAGCCGGAGAATGTCTCTTGTTATGGGCTTTCAGATCCTTATAATGCGCCAGCTCATACAAATTCATCCACCATTTTAAGGAGAAGCACTTGTTCGGAAAATCACTTTCGAGGCAAAACAGAGTTCTCAAACCTTTTCTTCTCAAAGTTAAAGACGGTTTTCTTTTGGGGCTCGCAATGCCTCCCGCTGTCGGTTCTCCTTGTGAGAACTGCGCGCTTCTTTGGCTCAGAGACAGGGAAGTGTGGTGTGAAAAAGCCGATATGTCGGAATTAAAAATCCGAAGAGATTTGATAGCAGAATTACTCCTCGAAGACAGTGCACATGTCTATTACGAAATCACAAACGACGGAATGGTGGCAAAGCTGGAACCGATTGTCTTCCCGCATCCTGATTGCATCTGCGAAAAAACCAATTACCAGCCAGCAAGTAACTGGGGAAACAAAACGAACTTTGCCTTTTCTCCGATTACTCAATTAAAGGTTTCCCGTTTCGGAACTCCTTCAGGAAATATTTGGCTCGCTTCTGCCAAAGGGACTTCTCCATTGAATCGAGAGACCTTTACCACCTATGGCGCACATAGTGATAAAGAAAAAGCCCGTTTTAAAGCTGTAGAGCAGTGGATGAAAAAAGCGAGTCTTTCGGATCTCGCTACGCGATTAGAAAAAGGGGATGTACTGCCTGCAGAAGTATTGCAGACAGGCAATGTGGAATTAATCTCGAAAACAGAAACCAGAAAATCTAATCTTGAAGCAATGGGAGTAGGAGCTACTAAAGACGAAGCTACTCTTAATGCTCTGTTTCAGTTATCCAAAACGCGTACTTTGAAAAAGTATACGATGGGAATGAAAAACCCCATGTTAGTCGTAGGAGCTAACAACTGGATCCGTACAAAAGTTCCCTTCGCACTGCTTCAGCAATACGATTTGCATTTGCTTTTTTATCCCAATTCAACCCATGCCTGGGTGCTTGGTCTTGCAGCCTTTTCGCGCCAGTCGACAAGTGAAAAACCTCTTTTTGTCTTCTCCGCACATGCCGATATCAATCTGGCCATCGATGAATTGTTTTACCGCTTGATGGAAAGCTTAAGACTCGATGATGAAAGTGCATTGATGCATCAACCTCATTTGAAGTCTGATGGGGATAATCGCATGTACTTGTGGTGGAATAACTGGATCTACCGCTGCTCTAAAATCAGCTTGAAAGATGTCTTGCATCTCGAAGGCTATTCTACAACTCTAGAAGCGTGGCGAGATTACTTCAGGGATGGACAGGATGTGGTGACCATTATCACGATGAACCACACACTACTTCCCAGTTCGCTCCGCTATGTAGTGAAAGTCAGTGCTGCTTTAAGAGAGCAAAATGAAAATGTACGCAATATTTTTGGCCTTGGTACATGGGCAGACTTCAGAGACGCTCTTGTTTGATTATTTCTTAAGAATTTTCTGAATCGAATCGATTAATTCTTTTTGCACAGCCTTCTTTGTGAAAGTTTGCATGATGTGGTTATAGGCAGCTTTGCCCATTTTCATGCATTTTTCGCGATCGTCCGCTAATTCCAAAATTTTTTCAGAGAGCCCCGGGATATCGTTGGGTTTTGCTAAGATTCCTGTTTCGCCGTCCCGGATAATGTCTGTGGCGCCCCCACAGTTATAGGCAAGACTGGGAACCGCAAGACTGGCAGCTTCCACATAGACGATCCCAAACCCTTCCCCTTTCCATTTGCCGCCCCATTTTTCGAATAGAGAGGGCATGATGAACAGGTCCGCGTTTTTATAGGAGTCGCGCAAGTCTTCACGGTTTTTTACCGCATTTTTAAAAATAACCCTGTTCCCCAGTTTTAAATCCGCTGCCAGTTTTTGAAGGCGCTCTTTGTCCGTCCCATCGCCTTGAATCGTATATTCTATTTTTAAGTCAGGGCGTTTTAAAAGACACTGGTGTAATGCAGAAATCACATGATCGTGTCCTTTGTACTGTTCTTCCGCATCGAGCCTGCTGACAGTCAAAAGTTTAAAAGGAGCGTTAGGATCAATCGTCTTTACCGGCATCGGCAGTTCAAATGCGGGATCTAAAATAGGGTGAGTAATATGAATTTTGTCACTTGCGTAGGCTCGATCGACGAGGATTTTTTTTGTCCAATAGCTGATGGAAAGAATCGCATCAGAGTGCTTTAAGCAGTATTCATCTTGGGGAAACAAATTCCCCCAACAGTCTATGCCATACACGATCGTCACAAGAGGCACTTTGGTTAATTTATGCAATGCAAACGCAAGCGGGCCGATATTGACATGAGAGTTCAATATCAAATCGGGTTTAAACTGATTAATGAGTGCATTCGCCTTCTTCAAAAGAGGTAAGGAGAAGCGGTTTTCAAATTTTTTAAGTAGCCAGTTATGTTTGACCACATTTACGGTTTCGATTCGATAAGGGCGATCTTTTAGAGCAAAATGTTCCGTCCGCTGTGGGATCAAAGACAATACGTTGTCTCCCCCGTACACCTCGGTGAGTAACGACAAGAGATCATCCAAGTAATATTCCACACCCCCATAACTTTCAAAAAGGGAACTATGCTGCAAACAGAAGATTTTGGGGGATTTGGTCACTTGAGTTGAATTTTCTCAGATATTTTACAAAGAGTAAAACCTGTGGTTATTTTAACGCATGTTTGATGAAAAATACCCCGAAGTCGATCCCAATAAGAAAACTGCCGTTCAAATCTGGGAAGAGCGCTATGCTCACCCGGGTTATCTTTTCGGCAAAGAACCTGTACTCACATTGAAGAACTATGTTTCCATTCTCCAAAAGGGAAAAACTCTGGACGTTGCAATGGGTGAGGGCAGAAATGCCGTCTTTCTTGCGGAAAATGGGTTTGTGACGGAAGGCGTAGATTGCAGTAAAAAAGCAATTGATAAGGCGAAGGCACTTTCCGAAGAGAAAAAAGTCACTGTAGATGCAAAGGTGCAGAACCTGGATTTCTTTTTAATGCCGCTGATGAAGTATGACACGGTTTTGATGACTTACTTCCGACCCCAAGCGCGCTTCTTTAGTGAAATCAAACGCGGGTTAGTCCATAACGGAACATTTTTACTCGAGGCCTATACAACAGAGCAGGTGCGTTTGAATGCTTCAACCCCTAACCCAAATATTGATTTTGATCAGTGTTACAAGCCAAACGAAGTGCTCACACTTTTAAAAGATTTTCAGATTTTGTTCTATAAAGAAATCCCGGAAGGCAATACGCATCTTGTGCAAGTGATCGCTAAAAAAGTACAGAAATAGATTATATTCCAAGCACCGTTTTTGCCCACTCCTCCCCGTACGTCTTTTTCACCCATACGCGCATAGGTTCTGCATCGGCGGCATTTTTTAAATTATTGAGCACAGTACTTTCAGTTTGTTTCAACATGCCAGGAATTTTGCTTGCGTCATTATAAACAGTGACTGCTCTTTCAATCTGTACTTTCAACAGATTTAAAAACTGTGGGCTTTGCTTGAAATATTCCGGTTCGTGTTTAGCAAAGGTCATTCCTAGTCCCAATGCCATCGGAATAAATTCTACGGCTCCTGTAATAGAGTCTCTGCCTAAATCTCTCCATATACCGCGCTTATTTTGATCGACAGCTGTTCTTGAGCCATTGATATAAGCACTGAATTCATCCATCAGGTTCAGTGGTCTATCTTCAAAAGAAAGTTGTCCTCTAATATAAGTATCTTTTCTGGAGAATTGCAGCGATTTGGGAACCGATTGCAGTACCCAGCTCTTTCTTGTCTTATAAGGTTCCGGCATGACGACTGAGCAACCTCTTTCGATGTAAAAGGAATTTCCAAAACCGGATGTAATTCCTGGGCCGGTAGGTCTTGAGAAAAGGTACTCTGGTTTGTTTCTCATGACGGAATTAATACCGTGAGTAGTCTCATGCGCTTGAGTGACAGGATCTCCCGATAAGTGGATGGGCTGGTACCCTTTCTCTGCTATCGCATGGTTGAAAATATCGGCAAGTACAGAGCCATATCGGCTTTCACTATATTTAGTACTTACAGGAGTTTTTTTACAATCCAGTTGAGAGAGCGGATCTGAAAATGCTGTATTTGTACTTTGAGATCTTTGGGGTTCCAGTATCTTATCGCCTGGAGGAGTATTGTCTTTCGTATTCTGTTTTTGTTCTTCGGGTTTTAGTTGAGCCGGCTTAATTTCCGTTTTTACTCCCTTTAGCTTTTTTGACCAATTATCCAGGAAAGGTTTGAAATGCGCTTTTTCAGCTGCTGTAAAGCGTTCTGGATACTTATTTACATAGTCGTAGAGCTGTTGTTTCGCGTTATTCGATACCTGGTGTTCGCCTTTTTCCCCACCTAGTAATTCTCCTGTCGTATTGTGAATGACAAGAGGAACTGTATTGCCGTTCACATCTTTCCCCCACATTCCATCTGTACGCCACTCGATATCTGAAGCAAGTGGTGTTGCTTGCGCGGTTTCAGATTTTTTTGCGTCCGGTTTAGGGGTAGGTGCATTTTGCGAAGGTGTTTGATTTGTCGCATTCTGATTATTTACTTCTCTCGGTTTGATACGGCTTTGACTGGTTTCTCCCCCGTAACAACTTGCTAAAGTACGTTTTATCCATTCATTTCCTTGGCGGAAGAAGCGGACATCGCGGAAGAAAGTGTCTCTTTGAGTGATGCCAGGACCACTTTGAATCCAGATGGATCTGCCTAAAACGCCTACAAATTCTCCGTTACTGATAATCGCGCCGCCCGAATCACCTCTTTCCCCTATCGGACCTGAGAGATAACCGTTAACGTCTCCATAACTATCTTCACTGTACTTGATCGTCCCGTGAGTGTGGCTTTCGTCTCTTTTTGCGAGACTAAAAGTAGCTCCTTGAACCGGCATCGTGTCTGCAATTTTTAAAATGGTAGAATCTTCCGCAGTATCGCATGAACTTCTAAAGCGCACTAATGCTACGTCGCTTTTTGCGGCTACGTGTTCCATCCCGCGATAGTCTTCAGGAAAATCCAGATTTCCGTTGATGGGAATATCGCCAAAACGTGTTTTTATCTTGGTAAGAATGTTTTTTGAATAATTTTTCTTATCCATGTGCTCTTTGGGAATCATGCAATGCGCAGCTGAGGCCATTCCGAATTCACATTTTCCGTCGCTTAGTTTTTGTTTGGAAACAAGATTCGCCGTACAGCTACCTGTGTTTTCTTCACCTTCAAACATTTGGATTTCAAAGCTGGATTTTGTGATGGGGGACAAGCCTTTTGCTTCAGGAGCGTCTTCACATTTCCAAGCAGGCCAGGGTTCTGTTTTTTGTGTTGGCTTCGATGCCCAGTTCATAAATTTACTAACCAGTGGGCGAGAATGTGTTACTGGACGGCTTTTGTAATAGTGGTACAAATCATCGATAGTCTCATTGCTAAGAGTATATTCGCCGCGTGCTCCGCCGATGGGAATGCCGGCAGCATTAAAGTGAATCGGTACTGTTTTGCCATCCACTGTTTTTCCATGGACTTGATTTGCTTGTTTATCCAATCTTAATTGAGGAAAAGGATTTACTTCTCCTTCTTTTGGTTCCGTTCCTACTACGAGTAAAGGAGAGGGGGGAGCATTTTGCTCAGAAGAATTTTCTTGTTGTGTTGGCGTCGGAACTTCAGGGCCTACTTTTATTTTTGAGCTGTAACCGCTCGTACACCAAGTTTTGTTTCCCACCATCTGCATTGAGTGGCAGTAGTTATCATGCTTTTTTACCATGTTATTTCTGTGGCCTGCACTGTTCCACCACTGCTGAGCGCACATTGCAGCTCTTTGTTCTAGCGTGCCACCAAAACCATTCATTGCGATATTTTCCGCGTAGTATCTTCCTCCTGCACTGACAGCTTTTGAAACTTTTGCCCGCATGTTGAAGTTTTGCGGTTCGTGGCTAAAGACGCGATCTTCGATCATTACTTTGTTTTGAGTCCGCGTAATCGCGCACAGTTGAGGTGTGTACTCACCCGACATGGTGATGCCTTTAGTGCGTAATAATTCTCTGATGGCGTTAGTCAGTGCGATTTCGTGATCGGGAATGGAAGGTGACTGTTGTGCATTAGTTTCCGATTTGGAATCGGTTACAGCGTCATGGATCTCGGCCTTTAGAAAAAGAGGAAAACACAAGAAGACTAAAAAATATTTATACATCACCGTACCCCCCGGTACTACATGCCTAGAACTGAACTTTGTTTATTAAACTGCAAAAGGGGCGCCTAGCGGCCTTGGCTATGGAACAGGGAGAATACAGGGGGAGCTAACAAGTCTAAGTCTATACGTGTGTATACTTAGTTAACGCACTTGCTAAATAGTGCATTAAATACAATAATTTAACTAGAATTCCTATGCTATAATCTTCCGATGACTTCATTCACTACAAAGAAGATTTTAATGGTCGACGACATGACTACTATCCGTAACATTCTAAAGAAAGACTTAGAAAGCATCGGTTGCAAGGATTACGGATTCGCAGAAGATGGAGAAGATGCCTGGCAAAAAATTTTAAAGCAGGCGGAAACTAGTCCCTATGAATTAATCTTATGTGATTGGAATATGCCCAGATTGACTGGTTTGGAATTACTGCAACGGATTCGCGCACACTCCATTCCAAAAATACGTGAGGTTAGGTTTTTAATGATTACCGGTTCCGATGAAAAAGTAAAAACTGCGATGGACGCAGGGGCCGACAATTTTATTTCAAAGCCTTTTACAGCCGAAGATCTAAAGAAAAAAATAGAATTCATCATGCGTTAATCGATTGCAATCGAAAAAACATTTTCTAAAGCACTCAATACAGGAATAGTTATTTTTAGTTTCTTCCCATTCCCATTTTTTAGCTCAACATCATTTAATGGAAAGTATTCTGGCAAGATATCGTTAATCACTTTTCTGTAGGCCTCTGCGATTTGTTTTTCTTCCACGGTGGACTCAGTCTCTGAGTTTGATCCAGGGGCAAGCACTAAAGTCGCTCCTAATTTTTGGATGCTCCATCCTCCCTCCACACTTACGATTTTGTAATTAACAATGATATTGCGTGAGGGAAGACTGACCCTGTTTACTTCCATATGATCCACTAAAATCTCCGCCTTAATCACGTTGTCCTGAAAGCTTATTTGAGGACCAAGTTGAGGTGACAGTGTGAGGAGGGCGCCTTCTAATCCCAATTCCAACGTTTGTCCTTTTGTTTGACTGAGTAATTCGATTATAAAAGAGTTACTTACGGTGAGAAAAACATTGTGATCTGTATCTACATACCGAAAGGCTCCCTCATTGTTGTAAATTGCAGATACATTCAGTCTGCCCTTTTCGGTGGAAAATTTAAACTCTGGGCTTTTTAGCCTGTTTGCAAAAAACTCAGTAAAGTAACTAGCCGGACCCTTCAGAATTTTATCCAGGGCTTCCTTTGCCATTAAATCAAATTGCTTATTTACCTCAGAGGAAATTTTACGGGATAGAGAGAGAGCCGCTTGTGGCAACATTCTCGTCGCTTTTCTCCAGGCGATTCGCTCTGCAATTCTTTGAAAAAGAGGGCGTACATCCACCGAGATTGAACGAATACGTACAGAAGAATTGGCATTGGTCCTGGTAGGTAAAAGAAGGGGATCTTTTGTCTGAAGCTTAATATCTTTTTGCGCGTGAAATTGTGTCACAGCGGAAGAATAGACTGTGGCAGGATGTTAGGTGGCTATCGAATCAGTATTTGTCTTACCCAAGACATCAAATTGTAGATGCGCGAAATCCTTATTTTCAATAAAATGCAGACTTTCACTTGCCGTGGTAATCGCTTTACCGGTAACCCACGCGCCCATCGAATACTCGGCAAATGTCTTCTTATCAGTCCATTGTTTTGCGAGTAGACTGTTAGCAAACGACTCTTTTATTTCCGCTTGGAGAACAGGTTTTTCAGAATCGCCAAAAGAGATAGCATTAGCGGCTATACTGAAAACGAAAAAGAATATAAGGTTACGGAATTGCATTTTCTCCTCTTTATAGAGGTAAGATAATTTCTTTTTAATCATTAGGGTAGAAAAATATAAAGCATATTTAATTTTTATTGGCATGGTTCTGCGGGAAGACATATTGGTACTGTCGATTTAATGAATCTCCCTACGGGCGAGAAAGAGCAGTTTAAATAAAAAATCCCCGTTCTTATTCCTGTAAAAAGGATTGAGAACGGGGTTTTTATTGACTTCAGTCGCAGTTTAATTACGAGAGATGTTCATTTTCAAATTCTTTGAATTCTTTTTCTAGTTGTTCTTTTTGAAAACCATATTTTTCTTTTATCTTTCCTTTAAGTTCCTGCATATTGCCTTTAACAAGTTCCAGATCATCGTCTGTGAGCTTTGCCCACTTCTGTTTTACCTTACCTTTTAACTGATCCCATTTACCTTCGATTTGTTGTGCGTTCATGATTTTCTCCTATTGATTGTTACTATTTAAAAATTACTGAGCTGCAAACACTGTTCCACAAAAGCAGTATTATCTAGTTGGTCTAGGCTTATTTTGCTTTTCCACACCTTGATCAATCACTGTCTCTTCTGGTTCCACTTGTGGGCGAATAATATCTTTATTTGATAAAACACCGTCAATATTGCCTGCACCCGTGACATCCATTGGTGATACGCCTTTTGCGTGCATGTCCTTCGTTTGCGATGTAGCGCAAGCGAACAGGGCTGTAATGCAGACTACAAAATGAAAAAGATATTGTTTGATTGTTCTTTTTAGCATCATATTGGTTCTTTATATCAAAGCAAATATGAAGCCAGCTTATTCTGAGTTGTTTTCAGCCTGGTGAAAGCGCATCTCAAACAACACTCATACTGTTTTGTATTAAAATGTAACAAAACATTGCACACGATGATTCAATAAATACCATTATTCAGTTGCTGTAGGCTTTTTGAAAAATCTAAGCTAGCAATAATATTTCATTCTGCGTTACGTTTTACTTTTTCATTCAAATTGAAATTCAAGGAACTCAACGTTGTGTCCAGTTTTGCCTGTTTGTCATAGAAATCGATGCTATTCATCGAGTTCTTCAAGTCTGCCAATTCGGCTTTTGCAATGCCTAATTCCGCATAACGATCGTTTAAAGTTCATGGATTAGATTAAACTGCTATTTCTTAAATAATTCATGAGGACGGATTTTAAATAGCTTACAAATCTTCCATAGTGTGAGCATCGTGAAGTTTCCACCCGCTTCAATTTTCTGCAAATGCCTCCAGGATTTCCAACCATGTTCTTCTGTTTCCTCTAAAGTCCATCCTTTATCTTGGCGCAGTTTTCTAATCCTTTGCCGCAATTGCTCGGTAAACTGAATGTATTCTGCATCGTGTTCAACGCTCATTTTCAAATTTTCTCACGCTCCTTTTATTTCAAGTACCACTGATAGTGGGTAATATTTTCTCATTATAATAATAACTGGGTCTAATTGCCCCAAGTTTACTATTCATACTACTTTAAGTGTGTACTAATCCCCGATAGTCAATGTCATGATGCACCATTGAAACAAGCGAGCTCAAACAAGATAGGAAGATGTGTCTGACAAGGCGACTATACTTTTGGTGGATGATGATCCTCATGTAATGGAAACGCTTGCAGCGAATATTCACCTTGATGGGTATCCCTGGAAAATTTTAAGGACAACTCTTGCAAGTGAAGCCCTAAAAATACTCAGCGATGAAAAAGTAGACGTACTCGTTACGGATATCAGAATGCCTAAGATGAACGGGATAGAATTAATGAAAGAAGCCCGGAAGGTCTGGCCTGATCTTCCGGTTTTTTTACTTACCAGCGAAGTCAATCTTTACCAAACATACGTCGGGACAGAAATCCCGAACGGTGTGCATGAAAAACAACCTTCGTTTGAATCCTTGATTACAGAGATAGCGAATTTGCTGAAAAAAAAGTAACCGATTACTCCACTTACAATGCAAATTTCAACCCTGTCGTAATAATGCTGCTTCCCGCTGAAGTCGTGATTGTTTTTTCTTTAGTTACATTAAGCAAACTTGAGATAAAGCGGCCGTTTAAGAAAAGACTGATGTGAGAACTAATCAAGAGCTCTGCTTCCATGCCTGCCTGAAGAGAAATATTGTAAGTATTGATTTCATTTTTAAGATCTATTTTTTGTGTTTCATTTTGAGCTGATCTTTTCACCGCCATAGAGACACTAGGACCGAAGAAAAAATTAAGTCGAAAGGGATCTCCTTTTGTTCTAATAGCAAGAAGTATGGGCAATTCTAAGACATCATATGCAACGCTTAATTTGTATCCGTCTTGAGCCTCATACTCTGCGCCTTTTTGGATGTATAATAATTCGGGTCTGAGCGCGAGTAGGGGAGAGAATCCAATTTCTGTTCCTATCCCGGCCGCAATACCCAAATGGTTTCCAGAGCGTTCTGAGACATTTGCGTTTTTTTTCGAAAAGGTCATTGTGGACAGTCCACCTCCAAAAAGGATCCCCACTTTAAAATCCGATTCGAATTGCTTTTGTGACACCTCCGTTTCTAACGTTCCACTACTCACTACATCTGTTTCCGGCAAAGTACTGCCAAAGATCGCGGTAGCACCTAATAGACCCATTACAATAGTATAAAATAACTTCATTTGTTCTCCTTGAGTGTTAAATAATTACAATTTGAAAGTAACTAGTGCCGAAGGGAGTACCAGAAAATCCTCTGAAACGATTCCCGCTTTTAATTCAACGCCAGCAGCAATTTTAGGTGTTAAATCCCAATGCGCTCCTGATCGGATGAACGCTCCCATAAAGACATCACCGCTATTGATGACAGGACCCAACGAAAGTCCACCATAGGCATGTAACTTTGTTAATTTGGGAATGGTGTAGTAATAATAGGCTGACGCTAGAGTTTGAAAACTCACGCCCGAATTTTTTTCTCGTTCATAGTCATATAGGTAAGAGTATTTGCTGCCAAATAAAATTGCCGTATCCAAACCTACATAGATGGGTAATTCCGTAGTTACTTTAATTGCGGCAGCAGCGTTGAGGCTAACTCCCACAGAACCGTAGCTGCTCATTGCACCAGGACCAACGTTTAACAGAAAAGGATGTGTTTCGCCTCTGCCATACCAGTCCACTTGCGAGGATGTAGTAGTACTAGATTTGCTGTTTTTTACTTTGATATTTGCAAATGCACTATTTTCGATTGAAAAAAATATGAGTAATCCGATTAATAAATACGGTTTCATTGTATGCTCCTCTGCCTGTTAAAAGGCTCTCGATAGAGGACTAGAGCAAGGAGGATGCCACGGTGTTTCAGCCTAAATTTCATGGCTTTTTATCGTTTTTTTTCCCGCTTATGAGAGATTGTCTTAAAGGGAGTGAGAAAAGAATGGCAAAATTACTTCCATCTGAATTGCTGTACCCAATAGATTCGGTTGTTGGGGCTTCTATAAGAAGCTGCGGAAATTTCAAATACGTCTTTCGCAAGTAAGTTCGCTCGGTGGCCAGAAGAATTTATCCAGGTTTTTACTACATCTGCAGGAGTCTGCTGGTTCCAGGCAATATTTTCCTTTATCCCCGTGCCTTGAGGTACAAGTGAGTTAAAGTTTGCGCGCGTAGTGATGTGATGCATTTTATTTTGTGTAGCCATCCATAAACCGTGTTCCTGTGCTACCGGTGTGAAAAGCTCTGATACAGGGAGTACAGACAACCCATTTGCTTTTCTATAAGCGTTCGAAAAATGAATCACATATTCATCGAAAACAGTAAGGGGAATATTTTGCGGATTGGGAACTAGGAGCTCTGGCGCTTTGCCTTTGTACCAATTGCCACCGATTTGAAAAAGAATATCGCCGCGTTTGTAATGAACTTCGGTACCATCCGCATTAGTTTCTACTCCTACATCACTTTTGGGGGCAGCAGTTTCGGGACGGCTCCAATTGTTATTTGCATCCAGGTATTCAAAATCGTATCCGTTCAAACGAATTTTGCTGTAGTCAGCGATTTTCACAATTTGTCGATTTGAAGCGGGAACCTCAATTGAATCATGTGCTGGTTCGCTCATTGCATTTAAAGAAAGCAATGTGATGAGAAGAAGTAGGCAATTGTGTTTCATGATTGTCCCCCGACAATAGGTGTATTGATGTGCTTTATACATGCAGAAGAAGTACCAAGTTTGTTGAGCCGGAAGGGGAGGTGAAAGTCAGAGTTGGGTGTATTTTAGACTTGGAGTGTACTTTAAAGTATATTTGTATCTAATTGATATTATGTGTTTATTTGCTTTTTGATAGGGTTGTGTACAGATGAAATGTTTGCGACAACTAAACTGTCATTGCGAGGGCGTAGCCCGTGGCAATCCCTTTGAACTGCGTGGTGCAATGGGATTGCCACGGGCTGCGCCCTCGCAATGACTGCCTGTCAGTTCGCGCGTTCAAAAACCATGTAGCCTGTCATGCGCATGGCTTGTTGGCGCATTTTTTTAGGTAGGAATGTAAACATCCATTCGGCCCATTTGGGCATCGGGGGCTTGCGGTTAAATTCAACGCCAATTTCGTTTGTAAAGCGTGTCTCTAGTTCTTTCCAGCCGAGATGTTTAAAAAATCCGTACCAGTCATCCGGATAAAAGAGAAACGGAGCGTTTTTCATTTGTGCAGTACGAATTGTTTGTTTCAAATATTTGTACACTTTTTTATGAAAGTATTCCGTTATCCAATAGTGAAAACTTGGGCGCGCGATAAGATCGTTTGAAAGGTCCGTCACTTGCTCTGGTGAAAGATACGGTATAACCCCTTCGGTGATAATGAGAACTTTTTTTGAGTTGGGTGCAATGTTTTTCAAAAAAGATTTTCGTTTTGCATTGTCCGTCAAATCAATTTCCATACGAGTCAGTTTGCACTTCGGCTTTTCTGACGACAAGATTGCGCTTTTGTATTGAATCATGCTTGGGTAATCTGCCTCAATCCATTCAAGCGTAGCGGGCAATTGCATTCGGTAGGGCCTTGTGTCGAGCCCCGCGCCAAGATTAATTATGGTATCTACGCCGTCTTTAATCAGTTTTTCGATGAAGCGATCGATAATTACTGTACGCGACACTACCGACCACTCCGTATAACGGCTGATCTGCTTCATGGATTCGGCAATCAGCTTGCCTTTGTCCCCAACCAGAATTTTTGCATAGGGATCACGAAAAAGTGCGTCGCTTCGTTCGTTTTCTTTTGCGCGGTAATAACCTACCCAAAATGCCGTATCTGCTACATTGTCGATGAGAGTTTCCTTAGACATAACCGAATCATATACAAAATTGAAATGAGTGCAATCCTCTCAGAATTATATTTTCAAGGAGTGTAAGTGGGTCCTGTAACGTTAGTAAACTGGTCGTTGCTAATCTGTCAATAATCGAAAATTATTCTTGGATTTGTTGAGACCACAGCAGAATGCTATTATTTCGCACATGAAAAATGCTCATAGGGGGCTCTTTTGAATGTGCCTATAACCATTACTATCATTACTAAGTAAATCCATTATGCCATCACCGTCTGTTGAAAAACACATTATCAAATACTGGAATAGAAACCGCCATCAGTGGGAAGAGGAAAAGATATTTGGTGAAGGGTTTGTGCGCTTTCTGTATGAAAACCCGGCAGGCACTGTTTTAACCGACAAAGTTTGTACCCGGCCATGGTTTAGTAAATTGTATGGAAGACTACAGAACACAAGGTGGAGCGCAAAAAAAATTCCACAGTTCATTAAACAGTTTGATATCAAAATAGAGGAATATAACGAGCAAAACAATTTTCCGCACTTTAATCATTTTTTTATTCGCACTTTTAAAGAAGGTAAACGCCCCTTTGTCACGGGAGACGCCTTGCCTGCATTTGCGGAAGGAAAGTATATTGCATACGCAAAATGTACGGAAAATCTACAGCTTCCGATCAAAGGAGCCTCTCTTTCGTTGCCGCAGCTTCTTCATAAGAAAAACTGGATTGAAAAATTCATGGGAGGACCGTTGTTTGTCGCGCGCCTTGCTCCGCCGGATTACCACCGGTTTCATTTTCCGGATGAAGGTACACTTCTTGAAAGTTATACGCTTACGGGGCCTTTGCATTCGGTAAACCCACTTGCGCTAAAACAACGAAGCGACGTCTTGTTCACCAATGAGAGACAAGTCAGTATTCTTCAGACGAAGCATTTTGGGTTACTTGCCTATATTGAAGTCGGCGCGATGTGTGTCGGTAAAATAGTACAAAGTTTCTCTGGCAATAGTTTTAAAAGAGGGCAGGAAAAAGGGTATTTCCTGTTCGGCGGCTCAACAGTCATAGTAGTAGGAGAGCCCAATCGATGGGCACCTGATTCCGATCTACTAGCGATGACTAAAAATGGTTACGAAACTGCATTGCTTCTCGGCGAGCAAGTGGGAAAAACGATTTAAAGAGAACTAATCGTTCTGCAATAAAATCTGGTTCAACCATTGAGCCACTATCAAGTTTTCGCCTTCTTCATCAAATCTGTAATAGGCAGTGGTTTTTTCCGAAATCGGTGTTGTACTCATAGAACCAGTATGTGCGACACCCGCTATTTGCAAGATACCGTTTTCATGTGTCACGTAGAGTGGCCCACCGGAATCCCCATTGCATCCACCTGATCCGTTCTGCATACCCGCATCTATCCAGGGGACAATGATTGTACGAGAAGAAAGTGCACTAATCCTTTTTTCTGAAAACTTTTGTATATAGGGAAAATAGGAAGGACTGTATTTTGTCATTCCTTTATAGTCCGTACATCCGTAGCCATTGATAAACACGCGTTCTCCAATTTTCGGGGGAGAAAATCGTACTGAAGCGATTTGTTGAGAGGTTTCTTCTTTGACTCGAATAATATAAATATCTGCATTGAGAGGAGCTATTTTAAATTCAGCGATAGTTAATGAAGCGGACTCAGGGTTTTCTTGGTTAAAGGGAATTTTTACTTTTAAACTCCAATCCAGCAATAATAAATCGTCCATTTTTTCAATGTGACAATGTTTAGCGGATAAATAAAGTTTCGGACCAATTTTTGTGGCAGTGCAGCCAGTATTGAGTATAAAGGCAGTCGCAGGAAACTGACCTTTTCTTGCATTGTATCCTCCCACAATGTCGGTAGTGGGTGACGCAAGAATTAAATGAAAGCTGAGTAATGAGAAGGTGAGTGCTTGTGTCAAAGAATCGAATTTGAATATTTTGTTACTGTAATTTAATTTCAGCATTTTTTTCATTTGTGAACTTAAGTGTTGTATATACCACAACAGTCGAGCCTGATAAAATTATTCTCGTGAATATGCTCCTTGTGTCATGAGATTATTGTTTACCTTGTCTCTTCGCTGCAATAAAAATGTTGCAGGAGGAAAAATGAATTTTAAATCAATCAACTTGTTTCTAGCTTTAGTATTCACTGTTGCTCACGCATCTGCCACTTCACGTGTATTAGAAAGCGATGTGAGTGCAACAGACAAAACTCAATTGCATCAGGTACGTTTAAATATTCCGTATGGAAACTCTTCGTGGACAGATACGTTTAGTCCTCGTGGATCCAACCCGCTTCAATTTCTCTATACAGTGACATCTTCTTGCTCACGTTCTCCTTACGTAAATATTTTCGTAAGAATTGCTAGTACTCAAAAGTGGGAACAAACGGATTACAGAAGCCCTTATGATTATTATTCGGGTGGACTAATCGACGCCATTCGCTATGATATTTCGCAACCGTGGTATACCAATATGGATTGTACCTTCAGACTGTATGATGTGAATGGAACAAATCCCATTCCTCCTGTCACACCACCGCTGAATGAAAAACTGATTGGCGCACTCAGTTATGCGGGTGGCTTCGTACAGGATTTATCGTTGAAAATAAATCCGACTTTCGTCACGCGTTTCCGTGTCAATATCCCTGCATTCTGTAAAGATGTGCAAGTGCTTGAGGCTCATACTGTTACCGAAGGCGTGCAAGATAAGGCTCTACTTGTAGATCCGAATTTGCATATCTACTCTGTGAATAACGGAGCAGGTACACGTATTACAAATATCATTGCGGCACTAAACGGACCTGCAGCTACAAACTGCACAATTCCGATTTACATATACGAAAAATAATTAGTTAAAAATATGCATTCAGAAGCCGGAGAAAGAAATTTCCCCGGCTTTTTTATTTTTCTAGATTTTGTGCATTTACGAATATATCGAAAGCCGTTTTTGTTATTTTATGAAACTTAAATGCAATAGAATTCTCGAGAAAAAAACGGAAAAACTTAATTTAATAGAAACTGGAAAGTCCGATGGAGAAAGAAGCTACTATTCCTAAGGCCCAAATGAGAGAACGAAATTTGTCTAAATCCGCGAGATACAAGCCAATGTAAGCAATGCGAGAGATCACAAATACAATAGAGCAGAGCGAACTAAAATAAGCATTGCCTGCAGTGAGATGCCCGACAAAAACACACGCAGCAAATAACGGAGCTACTTCAAATCCGTTCTGGTGTGCAGCTAAAGCGCGTTTTCCCCAACCGGTTAAGCGAGCTTGCTGTTCACGAGGAGTTTTATTGTCATAGCCCTTACCCTCTTTGCTCATTGCCACCATCAAAGGGAGTTTTGAAAGATAGTTTAATGCAAATGTGATCAGTACGCAGCTAAAAGGAATCGTCATGTAAAGCAGAATAACAGGGATTCACTAGATACACCAGGGGGGAGGGTGCCGGTATTTGATAAGCAAAAAAATACCGGCACCCCGTTTTTTAAAGCATCCCGGCTTTTTGCATACAATCTTCTATTACGCCGTTTTCATCGAGAATTTGAACGTAGTAATAAGTATTGTTTTTATAGGTCTGGTACTCCCACGTTTTTGCAACGACTTGGTAAACGCAAGAGCAAACAGTATTCCATTGCTCACTCGTATAAGTAGTGTTGCTGTTGCTTTTACAGCTATTCACTTCAGTGGTGATTTGAGTATTCGTCCATTTTAATCCCGAAGTATCAGGAGTAGGTGAGGGAGTAGGTGAGGGGGAGGTTGTTACTATAGGTGTCGGACTAGCAGTGGGTGTAGGGGAAGGGGTGGGAGCAGCTAAGAGAGCTTGTTTCACCGGCTTTCCGCAAGCAAGAAATAGGGGCAGTGCTAAGACAGATATCCAGATCGTTTTCATTTTTTTTATCTCCGAATTTTTGTCTCTCAAAAAGAAGTAAGAGCAATTGCCACGCCATTTTTACTTGTGCTTGAACTTCTTCTTTCCACTTCGTTTGTTCACAAAAATTGTTTCTTATCGACCAATTCTGTCACAGGAAAAATGAGCTAACTGTTGATCCAGCCTTGAAAGCGGATTGGCATGCCGATTGTAAATAGAGAAATGTACGAGAGAAAAAAAGTGGAGGGAAAAATGTCAAACTTCATTTTGCGACCTATTATTTGTGTGCTGCTGTCTTTTCTGTGTATTTCCAGAAACGGATTTGCTCTTACTTCTTCAAAGAATAAAGCTATTCGTAATTTAACGCCTGAGACAAGAAGTTTTGTCCAAATGTCTGAGCCATCTTATCCAGCGACTCGACTTCGTCTAGCCCCTGCCTTTGCGGTACAAGACCAAACAATCGGCTACGGCGGTATAGCAGAACTTAGTTTTAGCACAGGTGCGCCTTTTTATATCGGTGTGGAGTCTGGATATATTCAATGGCAGACAGATCCCGAATTACCTGAGTCAGTAGCAGCTATTACCATTCCTATTCTGGCAAGTTTTATTTACCGCTTTGAACTTTCTAGAAGCAGTATGCATCCTTATCTCGGAGGTGCTTTGGGTGTGGTCTTAAACCGTGGTGACGCTAATTCAACAAACCTTGAAGCTGCTACATATGAGGCGAGTTTTCAAGCTTTGGCACGACCTGGTATCGAGTTTGAATTTTCTAAGACGACTTCCTTTTATGTGGAACCGCAATTTGGTCTATTAAAATCTCAGTTTCTTTTTCTTCCACAAGCGGGATTGGCCTTTAGTTTTTAAGGGGTAAATAAACCGCCGGTATTGGTGTAATAGGGACTTACACTGTTATCCTGTCCACCCCAAATTAATATTTGTTTACCGGTCCAAACATTAGTGTGGCCGGTACGACCAGAGGGGGCGGACGTGTTCGTTGGCAATAGCCATTCATTTTGCGTGGGATTAAATAATCCCGCAGTATTGAGTCGAGTGCCACCTGTGCTGCTGCCTCCGAATACAAACATATGTGAACCTGTCCATATAGCGGAGTGATCTGATCTGCCGACGGGAAGGTTCACGGTACTCATGGATTGCCACGTGTCGCTCGAAGCTGAGTCGGATGGTGTATAGATGGATCCTGAGTTGTCAAACGTGACACTTGCACTTGTGCCGCCCCAAATGAGCATATACTTACCTGTCCAGACAGCAGTATGGTGCGCACGCGCAGTCGGGAAATTTACAGTCGTAGTTACAGTCCAAGTATTGGTGGATAGATCATAAGTTCCGCCGTCATTATAATAAGTAGTACCAGCGGCAGTATGAGAGCCGCCCCAGACAATCATTCTGGTACCCGTAAGGACTGTAGAAAAATTTATGCGAGCAGAAGGCGCATTCGTCGGATTCAATGTTGTCCAAGTTCCTAAGTCAGAAATATTAGTGGTGGTAGGAGGAGTGTAAATTCCACCCGTGTTCGTATCGCCAGAGGTGTCTATGCCGCCGTAAATATACATGCTGTTACCTGACCAGACAGCAGAATGGTATTGTCTTTGTGTGGGCGCCCCCGTCGTAGAAGTTTCGATCCAGGAGTTAGCAGTGGGGTCATACAATCCACCGGTGTTGTCACTAGTACCACTCCAGACAATCATTTGTTTTCCAGTCCATACGGCGGTGCTTTGTGTTCTTGCTTGTGGGGCGCCTGAAGCATTTGTATCTGTCCAACTATCGGTTATCGGATCATATAATCCGCCCGTGTTTAAATAACTTCCTCCATATCCTCCCCAGATAATCATTTTTGATCCCGACCAAACCGCAACATGTCCAGAGCGTGCGACAGGAGCTGCTGTTGTAGTCATTACTGTCCAAGTGTTTGATGCGGAATCTGCTGGAGGGGTGTAGACACCGCCATTGTTATAGTAAATAGCGGATTGCATACCGCCAAAGATAATAAATTTTGAACCAGTCCATACACCTGATTTTATTTGTTGATAACCCAAAGGTGCTCCTGTCGAGTTGATCGTTACCCAACTCACTGTGTACGGATCAAACAATGCACCTGAATTTTGAATCCCTGAATTAGAGTGCCCGCCCCAAATAAGCATATTTCTACCTGTCCAAACAGCGTTTGTTGCGCGTATTGTTGGAGCACCTGTCGAGGTTATTATCGACCAATTATTAGCAGTTGGATCATATTGGCCACCATCATTAAAAAATCCATTACTGCCATTACCATCAAATCCACCGAACACGATCATCTTTCTTCCTGTCCAAACAGCACTGTGCCACATCCGAGGACTAGGTGAATTGGTAACCGATATAGGCGTCCAACTATTAGCATCAGGATCGAATTGTGCTCCGTCATTTAAGTAGCCACCAGACATGTAGGACCCGCCAAATACCACCATCCGAGAACCTGTCCAAATTGCGCTGTGTTCAGCGCGGTATTGCGGAGCGCCGGATGTGTTGATCTGTAACCAAGAATTGGTTTCAGGAGAATACATTGCGCCCGTATTATAATATTGACCTGTAGCGGGAGCTCCTCCCCAGATGATCATTTTTGAACCAGTCCAGACTGCAGAAATTCTCCCTCTAGTTGTTGGGATGTAACTAGTAGTAGACGTCGTTGTCCAATCATTTGAAATGGGATCGTAACAGCCGCCAGTATCCAGATAAGCTCCGTCGTATCCTCCCCAAACAATCATTTTTGAACCTGTCCATACAGCGCTATTGTTTCTACGAATGGAAGGTGCGCTGGTCGGGTTGGTAGTAGTCCAACTGTTTGCCACTGGATCATATTGTCCACCCGTATTAGTAAAACTCGTGCCGTCATAACCGCCGAATATAATCATGGTACTTCCAGTCCATACGGCAGGAACGTCGCTACGTTTAGTGGGAGCACCCGTTGTCGATAGCGTCATCCAAGCTTCTCCAGTGGAGTAGGAAAGGGAAGTTCCGTATGTTCCTGTCTGGCCGTATTGGTTAGTGACGACTAAATTATAACTGCCCGCTGGTTTTGGGGGGACGTTGCACGTAAGCACTCCGCTTGTGACAACTGGATTTTCGCATGCAGCTCCGCCAATAGTCGCTGTAGAACCACTTAAGATATTTGATCCAGTAATAGAAATTAAATTTCCCCCGCCAATGAGTAAGGTAGCGGGTGAGAGAGTTATCGAAGTTATCGAAGGTGGATTTTGGTACGTAAATAAATTTGCTCCTGTTCCAAATTGTGTGTCCGGGTTTGTTACTACCACGTTTCCAGAACCAGCAACGCCTTTTGCAGCCGTCGTACATGTAATGTTACTAGCTGAATTCACACTTACTGAAGTACAAGCAATGCCTACTACACTCACTGTCGCACCAGTCACAAAACCTGTCCCCGTAATACTAATGTTCGTGCCGCCTGCGAGTGGTCCAGCTGAAGTGCTTATGCTTGTGACTGTGGGCGCGTCTCGATATGTAAAAGCATTTGCAGCGGTTCCTATTTGTCCATCTGCATTTGTGACAACGATATTCACACTGCCTGGAGTTGCATGCGCACCTGTAGTGCAGGTGAGTGAAGTAGCGCTTACGAATGTTAAACTCGAGCAACTCACGCCACCTACAGATACTGTTGCGCCACTGGTAAAATCAGTTCCGGTAATAGTTATGTTAGTGCCACCCGCCGGTAAGCCTCCATTCGGACTCACACTGGTTACAGTAGGGGCAGCTGCATAAGTGTATATTGCTGATCCAGTTGCCGCTTGTGTGTCAGTGTTTGTAACGACGACATCTACTGCTCCAGCCAAGTGCGCAGCAGTTGTACATGTGATTGCTGAAACACTTACCACGCTAACTGTTGTACATGCATTTCCGCCGACAATTACTGTGGCTCCAGAGACAAAACCAGTACCTGTGATCGTAATGCTGGTAGCACCCGCTAAAGCACCAGCCGTTGGGCTGACACTGGTGACAGTGGGAGCCGCTTGATAAGTATAAAGATTAGTTCCAGTACCGCTTTGAGTATCCGCATTCGTGACGACGATACTTGTTTGCCCCGCTGCATGTGAAGCGGTAGTGCAGGTCATCGTAGTGGAATTTGTCACGCTAGCAGATGTGCAGGGATTCCCACCGACAGAAACAGTTGCTCCAGAGACAAAACCAGTACCTGTGATCGTAATGCTCGTAGCACCTGCTAAAGCACCAGCCGTTGGGCTGACACTGGTGACAGTGGGAGCCGCTTGAAAAGTATAAAGATTAGTTCCAGTACCGCTTTGAGTATCCGCATTCGTGACAACGATACTTGTTTGCCCCGCTGCATGTGAAGCGGTAGTGCATGTCATCGTAGTGGAATTTGTCACGCTAGGAGATATACAAGGATTACCACCGACTGAAACAGTTGCACCAGTCATAAAACCTGTTCCGTGAATGGTGAGTGTGGTTCCTCCTGCGAGTGCACCAACTGTAGGGCTAACACTTGTGACAGTGGGAGCAGGTTCGTTGGGTGCCGTGAGTTCTTTTACTTGAAAAGAAGTAGTGAAAGTTTTTACCGTCGCATTGCCTGATCGCACTTTGAGAAGAACGTGGTGGGTGCCCTTTGTTAAGTTAGTAAGAGAAAGACTAGAGGACGAGACACCTGTGCTATCTGTGACTGTACTGATTGTACCATCACTGTCAGCGCGTTTCACCATCACATCCATCTGGTAATTTCCGGTAATCGCGGTCCAGCTGATAGTAGCGCTGTTGCTTGTGACACTTGTAGTAAGTGAAATGTCTTGATCAAACTGAATCCCTGTCGGACTAGCAACTGGAGAGACAATGGAACTAGCACTCATCCCCGCTGTATTAAAACTTCCTTCTTGCCAGTCACTCATTGCTTTGGAAAGTCCGACGCTCCAGTCATCGGATTTGAGAGTGGTACTTCCCAATGTGACAGCATTGCCGTTGTCTTTCCCATCGAAAACCTGATCGCCTGCAAAGTCTTTCACCAAAGAATCAATCAAATCTTTCTGACTCATGTTTTTATTTTTCGCAAGCTGCGAGAGCCCTGCGAGTAAGATCGCATAGGATTTTTCTTTTTCTGTCGCATCCGAAACGGCATCCGCGTCTGTTGTGTTGGGTGGAATCAAAGAATTTAAATCTGCGCCTTCCATTCCCACAGCTTCAGCCACTTTTTTAAAGTTATCTGTGATTGCTTTTTGGGATTCAGAACCAGCTTTCATGGATTGGATTGCTGCTTGAGCTGCAAGGTGGGTCACTGGTGTGAGAGCGATTTCTTTTGAGACCGTGAATGTTTCCAGAACGGTAGAATATTTTTCTCCTGAACTTAAAACAATTTCCCGCCCTGTGGCTTCATCCGTGTAACTTCCGTTTTGAAAAGACACTACGACAGGTTCTGGATTTTTTGTTGCCGCTAGGGCCCACGTCCCGTCATTGAGCGAAGTAGTTGTTCCTAATGTTTTTCCTTCCGTTCCGTCTTTGTTGAGAACTTTTACTGTGACAGTTGCATTTTTTACTGGCGCAAGTGTAGCTACACCTCTGACGGTGATTGAATCAAAATTTAAAGTCGCCTTGGTGCATCCCGAAAGTAGCAGCAAAACGGACAGCGTTTGGAAGGTGCGTTTCCACATATATATATATACTTGTTACGGTATGATGTTAGCGAATAGTGATGCTTCAAATATGGAATGATCCACAATAAGTTCAAGAACTTAAGTCCTTTTGCGTGGCGCCAAAGGATCCGTTCAGCTTCTTATATTAACTATTTAGAATCTTTGAAAAAAACCCGATAAGTAGTGAGCAAGAAAAATACGTTTTAATTAACTTAAATCATGAAGATTTTTTCACAAATTATAACTGTACTGATTTTCGCGTTTTCGCACACAGTATTTGCAAAACGTGTGAGCTTGTCTTGGCGTGAAATTCCCGGTGCGGAAAAATACGAACTTGAATTATACAAAGGCGATAGCCGGGTGCCGTATAAAATAAGTACGCTTCGTACTCCACAATGGAAAAAAGAACTGGATCCGAATTGGTATTTCTTTAAAGTAAGAGCCATCGATGTGGACGATCAACCTGGTGAGTGGAGTAACGCTGTATCATTACTTGTTCCACCTGAAAAAACTCAATGGAAAAAACCTGAGCTTGCAGAAAATATAGAACACAAACAGTTTCCTGCAAAAGTAGAATTCAAATGGACAAAAGTATCCGGGCCGGTGAATTATTTACTTGAAATTAAAAAATCAAACAAAGTGGTTTTCTCAAATGAGCTTGTAGACAATTCTGTAGAGGTAGAACTTTCTCCCGGTGATTACACTGCAACACTCCAAACTAAAATGGCTTCCGTCCAATCGCCTTTGATGGAGAAAGAAACTTCAGATTGGAAATCCGAAGCGGTATTGAATCGTTTTACTTTAGTACAGGGCGAGGAAAAAAGAGAAGTCGCAGCCATTGAAGCAAAAGGCGCAAGTGTAGAAAGCATGTCGGATTCCCCAAAGAAATACACTGCAGTGAGTTTGCAATTAGGAAGTCGTCAATGGGCTTATGAAAGTAATCAAATTACTAAGACGACTGCTTATTCTCCGCTCATGATTCTCGGATTTGAAAGATCTCTTAATGGCAATTTATTTTTATTTGGAGAAGGTTCTTACACCTCTTGTGCCATAAATGATCTCGATTTAAAAAGCCAAAAAGCCATATCTATTGGATTAAGTCGCCGCACGGGAAATGAAGAGACAGCCGATTGGCGTTTATTACTTGATCTTGCACCGACACTTTCAGATGCTTTTGAAATTACCCCACTTGCCAGTGAAGGTACGAGTTTGCGCACACAAATCACAACATTTACAACACTCGGTTTAAAGGCAAAAATTGGATTAAGCAAACGACTTAGCAGTCGATTAAAAAGTATTATTTCAGTTTCAGGAAATTTTCCGTTTCTCATGGCTTCCTCTGATTCGGGTAGACAAATGGAAGTTTTTTCCTCTCGATCCCTACAAGCATCGCTTACGGGTTCCTATGAAGTGAATCCCCGCTTTGATTTAGGCATACGCGGGTATTGGGAATCGCAACAATTACGCACCCTCGAAAGTACAGATGCCCCAGCGCAGAATGTACAAATGCAGAGCCTGGGCGCTTTGCTCTTCACCTCCGTTCGCTTCTAATACTTCTTAGCATTCACACTATCCAGCTTGGCAAACTAGATAAAAATAAGGATTTAAGTTTGTGTCTCTCTGCATAAGTTTCATGAATTTTGTTCCGGCTGGTATTCCAGTAAAACCTATTGTGTAAGGTCCCTTCGGAGTTACAAGCATTATGTACATTTGAGTCTCATTCACCATCGTGTTTACTGTGACTTCATACTTTTTTTCTCGAATAGTGTAGGAACGTTTGAACATCTGAGCGGGATCATACTGGAAATTATCTGACATGCGCTTTCCTTGATCGTTTGTATATTCAAAAAAACAGCGGTACGTTTGTGCATCTTTAGCTGCTTCACTTGCCTTTAAGGTCGATACCGATGATATAAAAAGAATTCCTAACCAAAATATTGTAATACGCATTTGTTTTTCACCTTTCAGTGTGAGAGTTTACAACAGAAATTATAGACTCAAATAGTGTTAATTACCTGGTACGAGGCGCAAGAAATCGCAATTGCGTGGTGTTGCAATTGCTAAAACATTCAATTACTTAATTGTGTTTTTTTGTGCCTAGAGCACCTGTTGAATACTGTATTCAGTTAGTGGGCTTTGCTTTGTGCTTTGTGCTTGTTCTAATATGAACCTACGCTACTAAAAAAAAAGATGACCGTTTCTAGATAATACTTAAAAAATTCATTGGGGGTAATATGAAGAAACTGGTTATTATTTTATTGGGCATGTTCTGTGTTTTCAGCTTCGCCGAAAGAAATGGTTGTTCAGACAAAAAAGCGAAACGGGTACTGGTTATCCCCGGAGGCGGACTGGATGTCGGTGTTCCACTAGGCATCTATAAAGGTCTTAAGGAAAAAGGGTGGGAACCAGACATGGTGATCACTTCCTGCGGCGGAAACCTTCTAGCGACCGCAATTCAAGTCAATTCTGACCCTGCTGATTTAGAAAAATTCTTCATGCACAAAGATTTTCATGATTTCTATAAACAAGTAGAAATTACGGATCATTGGAATGGCTGGAATCTTCTTAAGAGAAAACGTGAACTTGAAGATCCAAATATCCCTGATGTTCACCCGAGTGTTTTCGAAAATACGATGATGAATATTCCCGCCAGTTTTGAATTAGACGGGCTCGATCAAGGTTTTAAAAGTGGGAAAGTGCGTACGATTGTTTTGTCCACAAAAATGTCTTTTGACGAATCACATGTGGGACAACCGCGTAACGGCAAACCGATTTATACTCAAGTCATAAACACAGATACAGAAACCGCAAAACTTTTTGAAGGTGGCTTTGATGCGCCTATGGGACAAGCAGCAGGTTCTGTTTTACACCCGAAAGCAGAAGTGCGTACGGATCTTCCCATTGGAGTCGCCTCGCGCGCCGGAATCTCGGAGCCTGGAATGATTAAACCGATAAAAATCGGCAATCATTACTACGCTGCAGGTGGAGCTGATTTATATCCTATCGAAATAGCAAAAAAAGTGGTGGATCCAGAGTGCGGCGAAATCATCATGATACATCCCCCAAAATTAACGGACAGACAACAGGCTGTGCTAAGACGCGGCTTTAGATTCGATTTCGGAGCTCGTTACGATGAAGTTTTCAAATCCAAAGGAGTTACATTCATCGACACAAGGCAAATTGATAAAGACTTAAAAGGAAATTTGATGTGGCCGGAACCTAAATTAGGTTTGGGAGTGCCACAACTTGTGATCAATATTCCCAATGATAATGACGATACCAGTGATAAAGATCTGGTTAAGTTTCACGACATTCTCAAAACTCAAATCGAGTATGGAAGAAAACGTGCGATTGAAACGTTAGACAAAAGGGACGCTGACAGAAAAGCCGTACCCCACGCAATCCAAGCAACAATGCATTAAAAATAGAATAATAAGAATAATAGGGCAATAATAGTGTCAGTCTCTCTTTAAACCCAAACGGCGCAGGTCACAAATTGTGATGCATTCCTTTCGGGTTTAAAGGGAGACTGACACGTTTTAAGGCCTGCATTTAAGTCCTTCCAATTACGTTTTCCATTTATAAACGTTGCTAAAAAATGTCTTGTCTAAAATCTTACTATTTGAATTAAAACTTACACTCCACAGAGTATAAACAGAATACTTTATCCTTCGAACTCTCATTTTTATTCTGGCGAAAGACTAAGGTGTCGTCTTTAGTGCTAAATCTTATTGTTTTTCTATCGAAAACAGTTCTGGTCCTTGACGAAAATAATGCTGAGTTTTTTTCGGCAACAGAAATTCCTTTCGCTATTGTGCAAAAAATAATCGATCACGAAAAGCTGACAAGCCTGATTATGGTATTTTTTTCTGGCACTTCTCGTGCAACTTAGTTCTACAAAGTAAAAACAAATAGAAGGGATATATGAATAAGCTATCATTATTAATTTTGTCTTTGGTGTTAATCAGCAGTGCGAAAGCAGAGCACAATGTTGTTAGCGGGAAAGACGGCGATGTAAAATCCTCAAGAAGTAATAATTCGTTACAATTTTCTGAATACAACATAAACGTTGTTACAGAACGAGGTTGTTTGGTGGGATATAATCCTACACTCAAAATTTCTAGTACCGCTGATGGTTATTGGGTAGGCTCCCATTTTTCTGGAAGAGATGGAGCAAGTGGCTTTAGCATTGGACAGGGTGCAAGGGCTAGATTTGATGGTCAACCTGATGGCAACGGAATCTCTTTTTCCAGAACTCCAGCTTGCATCACTGAAGGTACATGCAAAGGTTTGACATACAATCGTGTTTCGAATGAAGGCTCGATTTTAGTATTGGTGAGTATTGATCCTACCTCTGGTGCACTTAGCACTCCTACGGGAAGCGCAGTTGCTGGTCCGATTGCGTCCTACGGCGGTAGAAATAATTAAAATAGTATAATTAAAAGTGCTCTTCTTCTTTTGTATATCAAAAGGAGAGGGGCACTTTTTTATTGCATCATTCAGTGTGTGTGATTCTTGTTACGAAGGTTGGTGGATTCGTTAAATCTCGCTAAATCTTTTAAAATCCCCGCTCTAAGAATTTCACAGGCTTCATTGCGATCTTTTTCTGAGAGAATAGTAGAAAAACTTCCCAGTGCATTTCTTTCTTCAATGTAGTTTGCGTCGTACAGCTCGGGGTATTGCTTCACAACAGATGCGACCCCATCTTTTTTTTGAAACTTCTTTAATACAGGATTTTCTAGTGCTAAGTCCCCGATTACAAAGTCGGATAAGATCGTATCCATAGATGTCGAGCCATCCCAATAACTTGCTACCGACCATTCAGGATTTTCTCGACTCATGACGGAATCTTTTTTCGTTTCAACCATAACGTCTGATATCGTCTCAAATCCCAAAAGGTGCAACACGGGCCAGAGCCAATCTTTGTCCGATACAATTTTCCATTTTTGATCTTCATTGGGGTATTTGAGCTTTAAGTCTGCCAGTAAATTACGGGTAATCGTTTCACCTAACGGATCTTTTTTGTCAGTGAACTCACAGGAACTGTAGCTGTCACGTTGAAGGGGCAGATACCCTTTCGTTAATAGGCTCGCAAGAAAATGCCTGTACTTCGGGAATAGGGGAGAAGACTTTGCGATAGACAGAACTCTTCTCGCATTCAGTGCGCTGATGGACTCGCCTAATCTTGCATTGGGCATGCGTGATAGTAATCTCTTCGAGTTTGAAACTTGATAGGGGTACATCGGGTATTTGCTTGCAAGAAATTTATATCTTGGGTGCTTAATCGCGTGCTCACGGAATTTGAGGTAGTTTACTTTTTCTTCTGCGTTGAATTCTGGAAAATCGTCGGTCTCGCCATAAGCACCCGGCCAAAATTGGTATCTATTCCAAAACCAATGTGGTTCGCTTCTGTGGCAGCTCGTGCATTCCGTCGGATTTACTTCTGAAATAATTGCTTTCTTATCAGAAGATTTATTTGCAGGAAATTCGATAAAGCGCATTTCTAGTCTTTGCAAGTCATCCCGCCACTGGGCGAATTCGAGGCGATTAAAACCTTCTTGTTCGTGGCTTCCGTTAAAGGTGATGATGGTTTTTGCATTTTTTGAAAAAAGGATAACTCTTGGGTTTAAGGGAGTAGCACCCTGAGCGCTTTCGGAATGGTGCATGAGGGTATAGTTTTCGAGTAATTCTTTAGGCAATTTGGGAAGGAGCTCCTCGATACTTTGGATGCCTTGCGATTCTACAAGATGTGAAATGGCCTCAAAGCTGACGGGATCTTGGGCATTGGCCAAGCTTCCTAGAATAAAGAGATTTAGCAAAATCCAAACACGCATCACATAGCTAGGACTTACAAAAGTAGTACCAGTTTGATGTGCAATCCCAGGCTTGGGCCACTTGCAGTATACGAGTGAGATGACTTTATTCGTCAGTTTAAGCGAAAGTATATTCTTATCCTCGTGACATTCTGTCACATACTGCAATTCAAAACATATATCGTTAAATTTCTTTGCCTTCATTCTTAAGATCTGATTGATCCAGGGCGTAATTGAAGCTAGAAAGACTGCAATTAAGAAGGAAGGGTCGTTATGTTGCGTTTAATCGTATTGACAGTGGTGTTACTGGCATCAAGCCTCGAAGCTTATCCCTCTTTGAGAATGACAGGGGTCCTACGCCATGATCGGATTCAGCGCGACCAACTGGTGAAATTGGACTTAATCGGCACAACCGATGAGGCAGGAAAACCCGAACTGATGGGGATCTTGACCCTACAGTTTGGAGACTTTACAAGCAACGAATACGTCTCTTTTCACTTTGATCATATCTTGTATGAACCTTCTACTGGTTGGATGGTGTTTGATCAAACAAATCAAGAAGCTCGTGTAGCAATTTCAAAGTTCTCGTTTGATGGGTTTGAAGGAAGTTTGCGTTCTAACTTTTCGGACGAACCTGTTCAACTCATTTTAAAAAGAGACGGCCAAGTTCCCTTAAAATACCCTCTTATTGAATCGATTTGGGGAGAGTATGCAGGAACTTGCAACAAAGTTCCTACAGTCATTCAGCTGTACACCTTCCGTTCGATTGAAGACACCTCGAAAATCGGGCACCCTTTTGCGGACTATGAAATCCGTGGGGCGCTAGCTACACAAGATAAAGATCTTTGCGTAGACATACCCTGCGTTAGAAATAATTTTTATTCCGGCGCTTATAATTTTTTTAAAGAGCAGCTGACTTTAAATGGACGACAGGGAGTGGTGAATTGCACGACGACGCCAACAGGAATGAAGTGTTCCGGTTGCTCGTTTAAAAGAGTTTCTGGAGAAATGAAAGAACCGCGCGCCTACAAGCAACCGACCTCAGAAAATGAAAACGTTGTAGATTCTAAAGACGTTTCCGCAAAGGACTTGGACGGTTTTTATTCTGGGTACTTACATCACGAAGCACTCAATCAATACCAAACGGCGAGTTTAAATATTTTAGCTCTTCCCAGCTCGAGCGGCGATACCATGATTTCTACCCTTGCCAAACTCTACTTCGGAGATTTGCAAAGCCAAGAAACACTAGCTTATCGATACGAGCCGCTGGTGGTTTCTGATATCTCCAAAGGATTTCTTCTAAAAAGACCAGAGTCTGACGTGGATGCTATTTTGGAAGTGACGAGTTTCAAAAAAGGCGTAATTAAAGGCGTCTGGTATTCCTTGCTCTTTGGTCGAGTCGGCACTTTTGAATTGTCGCGAAAAGGGGTAAAGCCACTTTCTGAAAAATTCAAGACGTTTGAAAGTATAGAAGGAAGCTACACGTCACCGCTTTTTGATCTTGAATTGGGTGTGAGTGCAGTGAAAACACCTCTTAATACAGAGAACCCCTTTTTCCCTCTGACTTTTGACGGTTATTGGTACAATCCACAAACGTTTTCGGCTAAAAAAGTGATTCGCGGTGGCAGCTACGATTTTTATACAGGACGCTTTGCCATGTTTATGACGGAAGACGAACGCTACCTTGTAGGAAATCGTTTCGATTCAAAAAACATACAGCTCAAGTATAGTACTTCTGCCAGTGGAGCATTGCTTTTGCCACACGCTCTGACTGTGTTTACACGAAAAAATTAAGTCAATTCGCACAGTCTATTTTTCGCTTTTTCTGTTCCGCTTAAGATTGTGAAGATTTCTTCAAAGTGTTGAGGAAAACAGATATTCCTTAAGCTTTTTGTGAGTTTTGCCGCAAAGCAATATATATGTTGCGAGGCATTATTCACTACATTCTAATTCTGTTCTTAGTATGCGCTTGCACGAAAGCTACGCTGATTAGAGATACTGCTCATATCCAAGGCGTAGCACATCTAAACCGCGTTCGAAATGGAACAATCACACTACAAAAATTAAATGAGGATGGCACAAGGGGCATAATACTCGGTACTGCTGTAACGGATTCAGTGGGACAATATGAAATGCGGGTTTCAAAAACAATCGATCCTGTGATTGCCATTTTGAATTCTGGAACCTACATGGACGAGGCGACTGCACAAGACCATGTTTTAAACAGCGATGAAAGTTACCTCACGTTATTAGAATCTTTAAACGCCGATACGGTAACAATACACATCACTCCGTACACAGATCTTGCAGCGCAAATTGCACTGACTAAAATTCAACAGGGATTAAAAACCACTACTGCAATTAAAACCATTTATGCACAAATTGCAGAGGTGGTTGGACTAAAGGGTGAGGATTTAAGAACACTGAGTCCCCCAGACATCACTCTAAATAGCAACCTTACAACTGCCACACTGAAAGAAAAAAATTATGCTCTACTTATCGCAGCGCTTTCTCAACATGTTGAGACACGAATTGCGTACGGCTTTAGTTTGAAAGAATTAATCAATGCCTTTGCAAAAGACTATTCCGACACCACAGGGTTTGACGGTTTGAGCGGAACAAAAAACGTTCCATTAGGTAATTCTAACTTGCTCAGAAACGAATGGGAGGATTATCTGGGACAAGCGATGGTTGATTGGATTAACAGTTCTCAAAACGTAGCCAATTTAACATTGGAAGGAATGAGCGGCCCGATCTCTAGTCCTACAAGCCCTGATTTCACTGGCAACACAGATTTTGCAGTTTCAGTTTCGGACAGAGTTGCCGCGTTTACCTGGGCTTCCCAATCTCATTTGACCTATGACTTCAAACTAGAGCGGTACAACAATGACAGTACTGTAACAACGATTAGTGAATCAATGAATCTCACGTCATCCGCTCAATCATTCACAGAATTATTAGAGTCGAATTACAGAGCACAGCTAAAAGTTAAATCGAACGGTACTACCGTAAAAACAGAGTCTCTCTTTTTCCCCATTAGTCCTTCTCCCAACATAACTAGTATTACGCCAACAGCAGGAGCGCTCGCAGGAGGCACTACAGTTACAGTCTCTGGCACAAATTTTTTCTCTGGCGCCAATGTCAAAATCGGTGGAGTTGTTTGTAACGCTTTCACGCGTTTAAGCGAAAGTGCTTTTACCTGTGTCACAGGCGCGCATTCCGCAGCCACTGTGGATATTGTGGTAACAAGTGCTCACAACAAAGCCGGTACAGCTCGCAATCTCTATACCTATCAGCCCGCACCCACAGTAACCAGTGTCGGTCCTTCTACAGGTGATGAATCGGGTGGCTATAATGTTCGACTGACAGGAACTGGCTTTGTATCTGGCATTTCTATTTCTTTCGGCGGTTATAACTGCGTTCTCGCAACTCTTACTTCTTCAACAAGTCTTGATTGTACAACCTCAGCAGCAACGGCGGGGAGTGTAGATGTAACAGTTACCAATGCAGATACACAGACAAATACCGCGACAGGATTATTTACTTATACAGTCGGAGTTGGGAATTGGACCGCAACATCTACTTTGTCAGCTCCTTCCCCTAGAACATCTCACACCACGGTGTGGACTGGATCGGAAATGCTCATCTGGGGAGGACTTACAAGTAGTGGCTACTATAATGATGGTGCTAAATACGATCCAGCATCGGATGCATGGGCCACTATGAGCACCTCCGCGCCATCTGCCCGCGCCTATCACACAGCTGTTTGGACTGGAAACAAGATGATCATTTGGGGTGGTTCGCTCACATCCGGTGGAACAATTACTTATCCGAATGATGGTGGTCAATACGATCCAGCAGGAAATGCATGGTCTAATACCACAATATCGTCTGCTCCTACGGGCAGGCATGCCCATATTGCAGTATGGAGTACGACGACTTCTACAATGATCATTTGGGGAGGGGGAAGAGCTACTGGAGAAATTTATAATACTGGCGCAAACTATAATCCAGTTGCTGATACTTGGGTTGCAACAAACTCCACTGATGCACCTTCGCCGCGCGTTTATTTAACATCGATCTGGAATGGCAGTAAAATGATAGTTTGGGGAGGGGATAATTCCACATACGATGCCAAAAATACCGGTGGAATTTATAATCCCGTTGGGGATACTTGGGCTGTTACCTCCACTACGGGAGCTCCTTCTCCGCGGCGAGGCCACTCTGCAATTTGGTCTGGAAGTAAGATGATTGTTTGGGGTGGGGTAAATTACGATTCCGGGCAAACACCTTTTGATAATGGCGGAGTCTATGATCCTTCCGCAAACTCGTGGACCTTTACTTCTACAAATGGAAACCCGTCGGCAAGGGCTTACCATACTGCTGTTTGGGCAACGACAGCCACTGCTGGAAGTAAAATGATCATTTGGGGGGGATCAAGCGAAGCCGGTGACGTGAACAGCGGCGCCAACTACGAGCCTATCACTAACGCTTGGACGTCATTCACTTTTGTAAACTCAACGACAGGTTTAACACCTGCACCATCTCCTCGTGATTTTCATTCCGCAGTATGGACTGGAACAGATATGCTCATCTGGGGAGGAGGCCAATACCAGAATACTGGCGCTCTTTACCGCCCGGTACCTTAAGCGAAATTGTTATTAGAGAAATAGTTGCACTATTTTATGCAGATAGGGTGAGTTGTCAGTTTTTTCTGACAGTCGCTCGTATAGATCGAGCGTTCCAGTACTACAGATTTCAGTGGTGTTGATTGCGCATAGTAATTAGCTGTTAAATCGCTGTAATTAGAACTCCCTACGCATTCGCAGATTATAAGGACCGCACCAGGCGCATTGCCCGTACATACGACTTGGGTGTCTTGGTTTGCTTGCACATAAACCTGACTACCGGGACTTAAAGTGACGGTGTTTGCGAAACCTAACGTTCCCAAAGTGAAACAGAAAAGAGAGAATTGTTTTACTGCATTCATTATTTTGCTCCTATGAAAAGACTAGTCTAAATAGAGACTCCTTCTTTCAATAAAAGCAATCTATAGGCCAGCTATTCTAAGCTGAGCTGCTGTTTAACCAGGAAATTCTTTCAGGCTTTTATTTATCTTTCGAGCCGTTGTGACCCCAACCGTATCTAGCTTAACGAAATTACCGGTTTAAAATCATCTTAGTAGCCTGTCTTTCCAGTCGAATAAAACAATCTCCTGCAGCGCTCATAAACTCATCTTTTACCGATACGCTATAACCATCATTTTTGGGAATTAAACGCGCCACTTCTTCTAGGTTCGAGAATCTGGGTATTTTACAGGAAGCTTCAAACTCGTGATACTTGCCTGATTCTTTAGAGGTAAATGTCCCGCTATAGGTCGGACCTGTTAATACAATTTTGGTATTTTCTGGGCCATTCGTAATTTTCTCGATTAAAGTGATATCTAAAGAGCATGCTTGATCACTCTCAGAGCATTTTATTTCTCTGAATCGATAGTCAAAATCTCCTTCGCACCAGGTGTCTCCACATTCGTTGTCAAATGTTTCAAGAATCAATTGTGCAAGTGTCTTTCTCGACATATCTGCAAAAGTGGCAAACCAGTCTTTGGATATTTCATAATGGTAATCACCCGTGCGCATGACTCCCAGGTACTCATGCAAGACAAGCATCATTTTTCGTTTAATATCTGTTTCGTATTGTCCCCATCTTTTTCTATTTAACTCAATTCTATTTTCTGCAGGATAATTAACTGCATCGACTTCTGCTCCTTCAAAAATAGTTTTGTCTAGTGTTACTACTTGCGTAATTTCCACCTGGTTGTTGAATCTTTCTGGCTCAACATTGGGTAGTACGAGCTTTTTGGATAAAAGAGATTTTGCGATAACTCTTCCCAAACTGACAAACTCCTGCGCATAACTGTCACCACCGTGAGACTCTTTGCCTGCTATAGCTGCTTGAGTTGTGAGAAGGGATGTAATTAGTAATATAATATGCATGTATTTCATTGGTTCTCCTAAACTTCTTTGTTTGAAACCGGGTATAGAGATACTCCCAAATGGTAAACCTCGTCCCGGTATTTGCTTTTCTGCAACAAGGTGCAGAGTTCTCTTCTAAATTTCTTGATCTTCTTTTTTGCTTCAGGCAAAAGTCTCGAGTCTATCGCCATCGTCATAGCGGATTGATCGCGCAATTCCATCGGGACTTCTTCCATCGCTTTTAACGCACCCTGAAGGATTTGTGTTTGTAGCTTGCGGAATGCAACCGCAGTGAATTCATTGCCCACAGTCGTGATATCGCCTGATCTATCAATCCATTTGTTCTGTGAATCAATTTCCAGATACCCTAAACGTAAGAGACGTTCCACCGCAGCATTTGCTTCGATGGCACTGATCCCAAGTTTGCGTGAGATCCAACGCTTGTCACCTTGAAAGTTTAGGGTTGTTGTCAGTTCTAAAATTGCAAAATGATACCAGTCTGCGATGACCTGAAAATGATCGAGAGTGAGTTGCTGAAATTCTTTATGAACTTCTGCATGCTTTTTCTTTCCTCTTTTTTCAATGAGGAGCTTTTTAAAAGGAGCCACTTCTGTAGGGCTCATTCCTAGATTTTGGGAGAGTTTGATGAGCATGGGGGGCGATACGGATCGTCTTCCGCTTAAGATTTTAGAAAGGGCAGAGGACTCTAGTCGCAAGCTTTTCGCAAAAGCGCGAAGCGAATAACGAGGGTTTGCTTTGCAGCGGCGCACAAGCTCGCTTTGTAAATACAGGCGAAAATCCTGTGTATCTTTTTGCATGTGTATTTCGGTCTGCATGGGGAGGGGAGATATACCAGAATGAGTTAAAGGAATCCATCAAAAAGAGACGCAAGATGCGTCTCTTTTTGATGCTTCGGTATTACTTACAATAGACTGTGCCGTCTTTTCCATAGGCAAGGACATGGATCGTACCAGCCATGAAAACAACGCTGTATGGGTTTTCCCCTGGAAAATACATTACTTCTGTCAGGTGCTTGTTTCCTACAGTGACACTCGAAACAGTCAATCCGTCTGGGCCGCTTAAGTATTCAACGGCTTGTTGAGTGTTCTTGATCTCGACTTCACTGCCGTCTTGTTTTGCAAAGTATTTTGCCGAGATTATCAGTTGTTGCTTAGTCAAAGTAGCAAGAGTTTTGATTTTGGGATCACTTGAGCCGTTTAAGCTTAAGGTATCTGAAGCTACTTTCCAGTCGTCACTTTCGTTTGTATCAAGCAGTCCGCATTGCGAGCCCAATTTGTTAGCAGCACTTGCAGCTAGCGAAAAGGTCAGCATGATTGATAATAGATATTTCATAGGTACTCCTTTGTATAAAAGCTATTCGCTTTTGTTTTTCGGTAGCGGACTCATACCGTAAAAGAGGAGCTAAAAACAATCCCCTGAGACACAAAGTGCGTCTACATTTTTAAAGCGACGCACTTGATAGAGATCATTTATTACGCCAGGGGACTAGGCTTTCTGTGCGTCTTAATAAGTCGTTGGCTCGATTTTGTTGTTCAGCATAACGTGACCGCCAGTCTGTAGAAGTGCTACCGTAACTGGGAGTCGTATATGTTTGTTGCCTGCGGGCTGCTTCTTGTTGTGCGCGAATTCTTGCTTGCTCTTGCTCGTATTGTTGCTGGCGGTAAATAGCTTGTTGCTGCTCGTATTGTTGCTGGCGAATTCTAGCCTGTTCCTGCTCGTACTGTTGTTGTCTGTAAATTGCTTGTAGGCGATCCTCTTCTTCACGCTGTCTTACTACAGTTGGATAATCATAGTAATTTTTTTTCTCAATGATTGCGGGTCGTGCATTATCGTCTTTAAAGGGGACGATTGAAAGAGCTGGCTTCTGTGCAGTTGAAGGCGCTGGCTTATGCGAGATGTCTGCAGGCGTGTTTTGTATTGCTACACCTCCCATAGCTAATGAGCCCACGACATCTTTGAATTCTTTTAAGAATGTTTTACGGGAAATTACACCCGCTGCATTAAACCCCAACTTGGCAGTGAGACTGGCATCTTTTTTTACTTTTTCACGGAAATCTTCAACAGTGAGACCCAGTTCGCTTGCGACTTGCTTTTCTGTCATGTCATCTTCGAATTCGGTAGCAATGTCGAAAACGATTCCAGGTTTGCCACCTGTTTCATCCATGAATTTTTTATAAAGTTCTTGGTCTTTAGAAAAAATGGGTTTAACTTCATCGTCCGTTTTGTACTGGTTTAAAATACTTAAGGGTACGTTGCTATTTTTGAATAAGTCATAATTAGTACGTAGATGATCGCCTAATGGATTTTGTGTAGTAATAATACCTGAACCCAATCTTTCATGGCAGTCAAAACAGGAAACGCCGTTAGCAACGCGAAATCCATTTCGAAATCGTTTCGGGTGCGATACGATTCCTAGATTAGTATCCACATCATCTAAGCGTACCCCTCGGTCATTTGCTAAAAGATAAACTTGGGCATTCATTTTTTCCCCTCTCGCGTTTACTTTGGGAATGGAACCGATAAATTCACCTCCATTTTTCACGTAGTCACCCGGATGCGCAAAGATACTTTGCTTGTCGTCACTAGATGCAAAGTCATCGCTAGAATAGAGATAACCCGTGACACGTTTGTCATCATTTATGTCGTTGTTGGTTTTATCAACGGTAGGGGAACGGTGATAAATTCGGTTATTGATAGAAACCCCAGATTGTCTTACACCGACAGAGAAATGTTCCTTTTCGTGGTGTTTGAGATTGTTTTCGACTCTTAAAAGATTTGCAAATTGTTTGTCAGCACCTGGCTGCTTATCCCCACCGGGTAGGTTAAGAATGTCGTGGTACAAGGGAGGCTTACTCGCCGAAAACACGAACCAGTCACCTCTTACATCGGGTGTAATAGTTTCTGTTTTTGTATAGATATTTTTTGCTGTTTCCGTTTTAAGTTCGACTCCATACGGATTTTTTTGTAAAATTTGATTCCAAGTTTGAGGATTCCAACCTAAGTCTCGTAAATCAATGCGAAGTAGCGTGCCTAATCCGTCCACTTTTTTAGGGAGGACGAGATTTTCTTTCCACGACAGCGAGTTTAACAGACGCGTGAGAGCTACTTGCACATCCTCAGTGCTTTTTCCAGCATTATACAAATGAGTAAGTGATAGGTAGCGAATATGCTTCTGATCTTCTTTTGGTATGGTTTGAAGGTCCTTTGTAATACAGAGCATTTTATCATCTTCAGAAATAAAACCTACTGCAAGATCGCCTGCTTTTATTCCGTTTTCATTTGGCGCACCGTCTTTGATCCATTCAAGTATTTTTGCTTTTTCGACTACAGTTAAAGGTGTTCCATTCAATGGCATGGAATCGTCTTTTAATTCCTGATGTAGTTTGGAAAGTTCTGGTTTTTCTGTGTTTACCATCCCTTTTGAAATAAGTTCGTTCGGATTCAGAATATTAGTAAATTGTTTTGAGCCTTCTTTACTGCCTTCTGTATGGCAGGTGGCACACTTGTGTTCGTTGCTTCCTAGTATGGCTTTCACTTGCAAGAAAAGCTGTTTTCCCTTTTCGTGCTCGACTGTTGGAATGACTTTCTTTCCGTTTTTTGAGTTCTTAGCATCTTCTGCACATTGGGCGAGATATTGGGCATTTGAAACTGAGGGACTTATGGGGCGACCGCTTTGTTCCTCGTGTTCCACTACATATGCACCTCCAAACGCCAATACTTGAAAAAAGAGAAAGGTTGTAAGAAGTACAAGTTTCATTTCTTTTATATTCCTATTCATATCGTCCTCTAATTTCTATACTAAGATCTTAAATTTAAGTCGGAGAGCTAAAAACTCTCCGACCATTCGATTGCCATCCCCTACCCAGGTTTAGCGTTTCGTATTTATTTATTGGTGTTGTTCTTTGTCATCGACTTCAAAAGTGACTTCCGGCTTATGAGGAGTTCCAGCATTGGAATCACCAGAGCCTCCGCAACCGGAGCTGACTTTTACTTTTTGAGTTAAATCTACTTCAGGTTTTTCTTCGGTACCTAGTCCGCCTTTAGTACCTCTACTACCTCGTTGATGAGCAGCTTTGACTTCCCCAAGTATTGAGCCGTCGGAATTTATTGCTTTGAGGTTGTATCGTTCGAATCCATACTGTATGGAAGCGGGATCAGACTCATTTTTCAAATTGAGGTGAGGGACTGAGTATTCAATATTACCGATCCTCGGAACGATTGGGTGAATCGATAATTCTCGTTTGGCATCGTCAAAAGTAACGAGGCCCACAATACTACCTTGATCATCAATCAGATCGTGTCTAAGAAGATTGCATTGTGAAGATTCGGATGCAAAAGTTTCGATGCACCAAGATTTCTTCTTTAAGTCATAATAAAAGCGGTATTTGAGATTGACGGACAATCCTTCGGAAGAAGCCCTCATCGAGAGGGAATCCAAGCTCGTGCCTTTCAGCTTTACCTTCCGTGGTTCATCGAAACAGCCCCAAGCTAAGCTTGTCACTATTAACGCTAGTGAAATAGACTTAATATTCATACTAATTCTCCTCTGCATTGATTATTTTTTTCGTGAAAACAAAACTCTTCGTCCCCACAGTGTTTGTATATTTGCAATGGGAATACCAAATTTACAAAAGTGTAAATTTTATAAATATATAAAGCTTTATAAGATATGGAAATACATGATAAAAAGGCGATTTGTATTCTGGGGGTTGAGCGTCTTCAGCATACGCTTATTTAATTGACGATTTTGTAAATAAATATGCTGAGAAGGTGAAAAGTAAAACTAGATGATAGCGTAAGTAGCTGAATTGAGTGTAAAATACAAGGAGTGTCAAAGAATTATACTTATCTCAGGTGAAACATGCAGCTATCACAGTCTGAAAAATAATTTACATTAATGTAAATAGTGACGATAGTATAAGGAGTGTCCATTGTTTAAACTATGAAAAAAGCAGCCTCAAAAAAAACTAAGCTTTCAACTCCAACCCTTTACAAATCCCTATTATCTAAGGAGTCCAGCAAGGCAGAAAGGACTAAAGTCCAAATCATTGAGGCTGCAATACACTGCTACGCCACGATAGGCATGGACAACACCACTTACGAGAAAGTCGCAACTCAAAGCAAAGTAACGCGTCCATTAGTCATTCATTATTTCCCCGATTACGATAGTCTTGCATTAGCAGCTTTTCGCTATATACGCGCTAATATGCAAGAGTTTGCTGTTAAAGCCATTCAGTCGCACCAGACGCCAGTGGAACAGTTTTCAGCCTATGTGGAATCCGTTTTTCAATGGACAGAAAAGTATGAGAAACACTTCAAGGTTTGGTTGCTCTTTTATTATTTTTGCGGAATTTTTCCTCGTTATAATGAGAATCATACGGAGCTTGTGACTATCGGGCATCAACGTATTGCCATCCTCATAAGCCAACTGCGGAAAAATAATTTGGACCAAGCAGAGCTCATGAAGCGTGCGAAAGTGATTCAAATGTTAATTACCGGAGCAATGGTATCTTGTGGTGTTGAAAAAATTCCTTATTCCATGAAAGAATTTACTGAAGCAGTTACTGAAGAATGCCTGCAAATCGCACGACGGTAGGTTACTGATCTTGGATTTCACGGAGTAGCTCACGGATTCCTTCTCTTGTGCAAAGGTGAGTTACTTCCTTAGGAGTCAGTTCGCGTCCACGAACAACCATAGCGGTAGCGATTAGCCCGCGGTAGATCCTAATGATAGATATTTGAAGGCCTCTTCTTGCAACAGTTGCATCAATTTCTTTCCATCCCCAAATTTCAGCATCCGATATAGCTTTGGTGATTTTATCGCGAAACTCTGACTTGGTTTGACTTCTGTTTAAAATTTCCATAAGCAGTTTTTGAATCCCATACTTTTCGGATAAATCGATACCGGTAGATCTAGATAATACCGGTAACTCCCAGAGGCTGCCTTTTTCACGATCTGTAAATAAAGCCTGGTTGGCCTCAGTCAAAGGAGCAACACTTGCTCCCAACATCAGGTGATCAACAAATTTTTCCATTTCCGCCGCTGTACGCAGGCTTTTTAGGTCTACTAGCGGAGCTTTTCCTGACTTGTTTAATGTGGAGGCAATCAGTTGGGCTGCTTGAAAGAGTCTCTGACGGGCGTCTTCTGTTAGATACTTGCCATCCTTTGCGGTCCAGGCCCATCCTTTTAAAGTGGTTAGCGTTTCCTCTTTGTTTTGTCCTTCCGGGAGAAGCTCAGCCAATTTGTATACTAGGTCGCGCATGCCAAAATCACTGGCAAACGTTTTACCTTTACCCGACATGCGAGCTAAAGAGAAAAGCACTTTTTGACCACCTTCTTGAAATTCTTTCAAGCTTTTGGCATCAAGCTGTTCCGCTGTCGGAATGAGAGTAAAGGGCTTGTCGCTACCATTACTTTTTTGTTGAGCATGAATTTCAAGTATCAGTTCATTGATTCCTTTCGCTGTGCATAATTTCGAGATTTCATCAGATGTCAGTTCGCGCCCCCGTACGACTGTAGCAGTGGCGATCATCGCACGATAGGTTCTGATAATAGCTGGCTCGGAACCATCCCTTACGTTAGCCACGTCATTTTCTTTCCATCCCCACGAATTAACATCCGTAATTGCATTCACGATTTTTTCACGAAACTCTGATTGGGTATTGCTTCTATTTAATAGTTCAATCATCAAGTTTTGAATGCCATAACTGCTGGTAAATTTATTTATGCCTAAGGTCTTTGCAAGAGTTTGCAATTCCATAAGACTTCCTTTTTCTCTATCCATGAATAGAGTTTTATTGGCATTTGTCAGTGGAGAAATATTCACACCTAATAGCAGTAGATTAGTGAATTTTTCCATTTCAGAAGCAGTGTGCAATTTTTTCAAATCAAGTTGTGGCGCTTTCCCTGAGTTTTTGAATGCAGTAGCAATGAGGTGTACCGATTGAAAGAGTTTTTGTCGGATGCGTTCTCCTTCTAGATCAAAAGCATGTTGACCGTCAGCAGAACCCCATTTCCAATTTTTTATCATTTTTTGAACTGCCTCTTTGTCAGAGCCTTCGGGAAGACGTTCTGCCAATTTATAAACAAGATCTCGCATTCCAAATGGTTTGACGAAAGGTTTTCCCATCTCGCGAGCAACGTTGAGTAGCACTTGTCTGCCGCCATTCTCAAATTCCGTAAGGTTTTTGGGATTAAGTTCTTCTGCTATAGGAATTTTTGCTACGGATTTATTATGTTGAGCCTCAATTTCTAATAAGAGTTCATTGACGCCATTTTTTGTGCACAGCTTGGCGACTTCTTTAGAGGACAATTCGTGTCCCCGAACGACCGTAGCAGTGGCAATGAGAGCGCGATAAGCCCTAGAGACTGCTGTTTGGACGCCATCATTTGCACCTATTGCATCATTTTGTTTCCAACCCCAGATATTAGCGTCAGAAATGGCTTTGATAATTTTTTCGCGGAATTCTGAACTTGTTTGACTCCGTTTCAAAAGTTCCATCATCACGTTTTGAATGCCAAAATTATTATATCTAGGAATTCCAAGTGACTTGGCTATCGACGGCAATTCAGCGAGGCTGCCATTTTCACGATCTTCGAATGTGGCTTTATTTACTTCTGTGAGTGGGGCGATATTCGTTCCTAATATGAGAAGATCTGTAAATTTCTCCATCTCAGACGCAGTATTGAGGTTTTCTAAGTCAAGTTGCGGAGCTTTTCCTGATTGTTTCAATGCTGATGCAATCAGGTGAGCCGCATCGAATAGCATTTTGCGGGCGTCTGGCGACGAGTAAAAGAACTTCTGACCATCGTTAGCATTCCACTTATACTTTTTTAACGCAGCCTGTACTTTTTCTTTGTTTTTTCCATCGGGGAGTTGCTCCGCTAGTTTATAAACAAAGTCTCGCATCGCAAAGTCACCGCTAAAAGAATTTCCTACAGTACGAGCCAAGGAGGCCAGCACTTGGGGACCGTCAATGTTTTGAGATGGCTCGGAAGGCTTATTTGTTTTAGTGGAAGTTGTTTCGGTTCTTGTTATTGATCGCTCATACTCTATTTTAGGCAGTTCTGGGTGGAGAAATTCAATTACTTTTTGTATTTCTTTAGGCTGCCATATGTTTTCCGGATTAATGTCGTTTGTTTTAGACGAGACTTTTGCAAGTGATGCTATTCCATAAAGTGCTTGATAAAGTTTTTGGAAATTCTCTCTATGCGCGTTCGAACGATTTGAAGTGAAATCATGATTTTCATGATCCGGCATGTAAAGATTACCAGTCCATTCCCAACTTTCTATTTTTTTGATGAGAGTTTCTTTCTCTGCGGATTCTGCTAATCGGGGAGATTGAAGCATTTTTAACATTAAGGCTTTGATCTGCTCATTACGATAAATACCTTTGATGTCTAAAGCTCGACTTAAGTGTTGAATCAGCGGAAATACACCTGTTTCGCGATTGATGAAAGTCTTTTTCTGCTCAGAATTTCGAAGCAAGGGCAAACGGCTTGGATCCAGTACGGATAAGAATTTTTGAAATTCTTCCGCCTCATGTAGCTTCGAAAGATCTAGTTTTGCACCGTGAGGACTATTTTTAAGAATTCTTGCGATTCGATACAAGCCAAAGTAGATGGCTTGACTTGATTCGTAGACTCCCTGTTTGGCACTTTGGCCTGCGTACTCAGTCCAACCCCATGTTTCTGCATTTAGTTCCTCAATCAGCGCCGTTTTTTCTACAGAGTCAGGAAGTCGTTCAGCAAGTTTAAGAATCAATTTTTTTGTGCCGAAGTCGTCTGTAAGTCGTCGGATACCAAAGTTCACTGACTCTTCGAATAATTCTTGTTGCGCTCCTGCGACGAATTTATCTTGATCATAATAGGGAAACGCTACTTTTATATCTAGCTTTGCATTGCTTGATTTTAACGATGAAAAAACTTTCGAAAAGCTAGTCTTAAGGGCTTTAGCGATTTCAGTTTGTGTTTTGCCTTGTATATAATACATATGCCAAATTTGTCGATATTCATCAGTTAAATCAGTCCCTCTCACTCCTTCTAAAATATAACGTAAGCGATCTTCTTCTTCTTTCGAGGTCGTTGGTTTTCTTGCAATCCCATCTATCCACTTCGCCATGGTTTGTGGCGTGTGCCTCATAATCCACCAGTCTTGTCCGCTGAGGTTGAATGGCTTTTCGGGATTCAATTGCTCGAATCCCATACCATTACTCCACAGCCGAATCCCTGCCTTTTCCCCCCACGCGTAAAAAACCTGACCCTGCTCGTTATATTCTTTTGAGTAATTCGGATTGAACAATGAGATCAGCATTTGTTGGGTGAGTAGATTAAAAACTTTAGCATTCACATCTTTTCTTACGGAGAGGGCACCAATTTCTTTTGCCTCGCCGACTATTTCGGTAAGGAATTTTCCATCTGGAAGTACGACTGGCGTATCCAATAAAAAAACGGGTCTTTCTACTTCGACTGGTTTTCCGAGTTCCTTGCTTAAGATTTCTTCCAAAATGAGTAGTTTAGTGTGCGAAGGATCGACCTTTTTTGATATCCACCGGCCCTTGTACTTGCCTGTCATAAAGTTTTTTAGAATTTCAGGGTATGCAAGCAATCTGCGATCGGGCCCCGAGGAATCAATGCGCATGCTGCCCACCATTTCGTTCGTCGTCTTGTCTCTAAACTCGAAAATGGTGGCATCCCAGTGTCGAGGGGCTGCTTCTTTTAGTCCTTCAATTACGGACTGGGGAAAGTCACGGCGAGTTTTTTCTAGCTCTACAGCCATCGTTGCGACAGCACTTCGGCTTTCATCGAGGGCTTTTAGCGCTTCTTGATTGATCTTTTCATTTTGTTCGCGGGAGGAGGCTTTAGACGCGACTGTTCCATGTGTATTCATTGGAACCTGGTAACTCAACTCCAGGAAATTTCCATCTCGCAAAAGACTGGTAGGCAAAGTGCCATCTCCTTGTACGACCTGTTTTTGCTTTACGAGAAAATTTTCCACGATCCATTCGTCCGCTCTCAATGTGTGATTTTCGACTATTGAATCCGGCTGTCCATTCAAAGAAGGCGCAAGTGGTAAGTGTCGGCTATCAGAAACTCCAGCTAAAATACTAAAGCAATTTTTTTGAGACTTGGTTTTTGCTTGCTCGCGAGTTAGTGGGCGCGTGTTTGTGGCTGCATACAAGGGTGTATACAAAGTGAATAGTAGTACTAAAAATGTACGCCTTTTGATCGGCATTTATGCAGTCCCTCTGTTGCAGCCTACATATTATGCAAGAAGGAGACCTCGCGTGCTTATATAAGTAGTTATTTTTTAAGGGGAAAATTGCATGATTGCCTAGGTTGTTTCGGGGGTTGTTTCTTACAACGGGAAAAATGCCTTTTACAGGCTCATGATGTACCAAGTGAAGGAGGGCGTGTTACTATTTGTTTTTAACCAGGGAGCATACATGAAAAATCTTTTTGTTTTGACTATCTGTTTTTCTCTAAACGCAACGGCTGCAACGTTTGAATGCAAACTCCAAGCGCGTAACGATTTGATGGAAAAATTTGAGACCATCACTAAAACCTTTGATACCGCCAAATTTGGAATGGATTTGAAAAGCAAGGGGTTTACTCTAAAAGTGCGCTCGACTCTGATAGAAGAAAAGGATCATCTAGCCCTTCAACTGAATAAGGACGTAGCAACAGCCGTGACCCAAGGGCCAGAAGAACAATCCCAATTCTATCTCAACTTGTTTGTCGATCCCGCATTTGCTGTCGCCGAGTGCACACACAAATAAATTTAACTGCATCAACTCAGCAATTATCGCTTTTTATCGCAAAAGTTGTTCTAACTTTACTTTCATAGATTGCTTTCATGCGATTGTTGATTTCCTACTTTTTCGTAAAGCTGTTTTTCTATAGATTTTGTAATTCGAAGCTTGGTCAGGTCTTTCTTTTTTTGAATTTCTAATGACACAATTGTATCGTTAAATTTATTTTCCAGTGTCGCTATGTTGCCTACCCAGCTGTCAGTCAGGCGTATCGAAACAGGCGCTTCAAAGAAGTAATCAGTTCTATCTTCAGAGAGAAAAATGGGGAGATACATAAAAAGAAAGGTGAGAGTCGTGCTGACTACAGTTAAAGTGAGCGCATGTGCTTTGGATAATCTTTCACTGATAAAGCGGAGATAGAAGTAAAAAGGAAAGGGACCTACAACTAAGATTGCAATGTAAGTGCGGTATTTGCAGCCGAGCTCAAAATATCCGGTGTTATAAAATATAATGTCCGTGAGAACAACGACAACGGTAATACATAAAATTAACCAGTTGGAAATCTCTATTGAAGCTAGCCATTTGTATTTTTTGTTTTCGGCTTTTGAAACAAAGGAGTTGTATAGCGAAAAAAACAAAACGCATGGTATATAAACTACAAATAGAGTAACCATCCAATAAATGAGTGTATTAGCAGCGGGTGGTAATATTATTTTTGTGATGAGGAAGCTTCCGAGCAGAATGCCAAAAATTACTTTGAATAATTTCATTTTTGTACTTTGTTGTATTTTCATTGTGATTCCTCCGTTGTCTCAAGAAGTTGCTTGATAATTTTCCACCCGTTTTGTTTGGTAAATCCCCTCAATGAAGAACGAACGATGAGAGCGTCTTTGTCATTTCGATGGCTAACAGCTTTAAAATCAATGTCATAAAGATTTTCAAGGGTAATGTACCCCCTCATACAAATATTCACTATAAAGGGTGTTTTTTTCGAGTTCAGAATCTTATCAGCTGTGCAGATTGGTTGCGAAAGCAAAGAAGGTTTTTGCGCACTGAAGAGAGAGATGAATGGATTAGGTTTGATATAGTCGGAATGATTGTACCGGCTATTCAGCAACTTTGTGAACTGATAAGAATTGTTTGTAGAATTCATAATTAATTCATACGAAACTTCAAAACTTCCGGGATAAATACCTTCAGTTAAATAGGTTCTTCCCTTAAACCAGCAATATTTGCCATGGAGAACGTAAGTGCTATCACCATCGGAATCCTGTGCGGACCAACAATCTAAATCAGGAGAGAGTTGCAAAATGGATTTGTTTCCCAATTTCAATCGTTGCTTAACTGCTGGTTTCGTCCGTAAAGTGATCAAGTCTTGCGTGTTAGTGAGTTGTCTTGAAATAATTGAGTTTAAATCATTTTGTGTGAAAACTTTATAAGGCTCTTTGGTCGATTGAATTAGGTTTTCTAGTTGCAGCGCCGGTATGGAAAATCCGATGTTTTCCGCATTTGGCATAGTGCAGTCGTTCACAGCTACTACATTACCCTCTTCATTTACGACGGGGCCTCCACTCATCCCAGAGTTGAGAGGAATACTTAGATAAAAAAGTTGATAGGGGAATGTTGTTTCGATTTGATTACTCAAACCTTCCGAAATGGAGAATCCCATATCTCTAGGGTAGCCGAGTGCATATATCTTTGACCCTTGACTTGGTAATGTAGTCTCAAGTTTTAGAGGTAATTCGAACGTTTTATCTACGTGGATAAGCGCAAGATCATTTGTGATATCAATTGCGACCACTGCAGCTTCTATTTTTTCATCATTGTACTCAATAAAAAGTTTATTTTTTTCTGGAGAAAGTAAAACGTCAGAAACTACATGATAATTTGTAGCAAGTAGTCCGTTTTTGTTTACTACAAATGAGGTGCCATAAGATTTTTTCTCTATCTCCGAGGAAAGGGAAGTAGAAGTTCTAAATACGGACTGTTTCAGTAATGCGATTTTCTTTGCGTCTGATGCGCTAAGAAGAACACTATAGGACAGGATTGCTGTTACATATATTAAATTATTCAAGTTCATTCGCCTTGTTTTTGCGCGGGCGAATATTTTAAAACTGGTATTTTTTTACCTTACCTGAATACAGATAGAATACGGAAATACTGAATTATGAAATTGCCGAGCCTTTGGTTTTTCATAAAAATAACGAAGATTAAGCAATACAAACGGTATGCCTAGAGTCCCGCTACATAAACTAACATTTATAACTCTTTACCTTTAAGAAAATGTAAAATTAATACGAAAAGAGTTATTAAGGGGACTTTCCTACTGAGGCCATACATATGAGTAACTTAAATCTCACAAGGTTCATTAAGCTTTTTGTGCTTCTGTATCTTGTTGCTTCGTGTAGTAAACATTATGCACCAGCACCACCCACTGAGGCTTCCTCCACACCCGCTGCTCGAGCTAACGTAGTAGCTACTTCAGCAAAAGCGACTGCTGCCATTATCCTCTCATGGGATGCGGTAGTTAACGCCGATAGTTATAATATCTACTGCAGCGCGACTAACCCCGTGGATAAAAACGGTACAAAGTACACTAACGTGACTTCTCCCTATACCGTAACTGGTCTTAGAGGCGGAACTACTTATTATTGTGCAGTCAGTACAATCATTGATGAAATCGAAGGGGACCTATCCACACAAGTGTCTTCAGCACCTCCTTTTCTCAATCTTACTACGGGACAAAGTGCCTCGATTGTCGTTGGCCAAACAGATTTTACGAGCTTTTCTGCAAATACAACCGCGTCGACGCTTACTACTCCTTGGGGGAATCCTTCTGTCTATCTGGGACAATTGTTTCTTCCAGACTACGGCAATTCACGCATTTTAATCTACAATTCTATCCCTACAGTAAATGGCGCCTCTGCAAATCTTGTCGTTGGACAGACAAATCTTACTTCCAGTTCAACAGGCACTTCAACATCGCAAATATTTTATCCCTATGGAGCCGCTGCCGGAAATGGAGTTTTCGCAATGGCAGACACGGGCAACAATCGCATTATCCTATTCTCTCCTATACCCACAACAAATGGCGCAGCTGCTAGCGTCGTATTGGGGCAAGCTGATTTTACATCGTCAGCAGCCGATTGCGCGGAAAGAAGAATGAGTACACCCGCTTCCGTGTTTATCGGTGCTGGAAAACTTCTAGTGGCTGATCAAAATAATCACCGCGTGCTTATTTGGAATAGTATTCCTACATCAACCACATCGCCAGACTTGGTTTTAGGCCAATCAGACCTTACGACCTGTAATGCGAATTCGGGTGGTATTAGCGCTTCGTCTCTCTCCTCTCCTAATGATATGTGGACAGATGGTACAAAATTGCTTGTGATGGATTCGAATAATAATCGGATCCTTATTTGGGATACTTTTCCGACAGCAAATAAACAGGCGGCTGATCATGTTCTTGGCCAGGCAACCTTTGTGGGGAATAGCTCAGGGACTACCGCAAGCACCTTAAGCACAGGTGGCTTTGCAAATGTTTCAAGTAACGGCACGCAGATTTTTGTGGCCGATTATGGAAATAACCGTGCCCTTATTTGGAATTCGTTTCCCACTACAAATGGAGTTGCGGCAGATGTGGTGCTAGGTCAAGCTGCCTTTACAACAAATACTGGGGGAACAACTGCATCGACAATGGGCTCTCCTGCTGGGATTACTAACTATGGCTCTCAGCTTTTCATTTCGGAATACGGCAATCAAAGAGTGCTGATATTTAACAGCAACTAACTTAAAGAAGGTTAAGAGTTCTAAATTTGGATGGGGAAGGATTTGAACCTTCGAAGGCAGAGCCGAGAGATTTACAGTCTCTTGTGTTTGACCGCTTCACTACCCATCCATATGGAGCCGGCGTTTGTGCAGTTGAATTTACTGCGAATAATATCCAACTTAAATTACCGAAATACTCATAAAATGCCTGTGAGCAAATACCAGCGCAGAAATAAGAGTCATTACTATACGTAAGCGAGGCAGCCTCATACAAAAATGGAGTTTTCTTCATAATCGCTGAAATTATGGATGGGGGGGCAGGGCTTTTAAAGCAATCGTTTACAATTGAGATATTAAAATATTCCCAATGTTGCGGCAGAATGAAATTGCTAGCAACGATTCAAAAGCTTGCTTGCTCTTTTATCTCCCCAAAACTGTCAGCGGTAATCCTACGGACCTTACTTTATATTAAATTACGTGAAGCAAGTAATTGCTTCATATTTTAATACTAAACTGTTTAGGCAGTTGTTGGAGAGAATAATGAAAACACACCTTTTTTTTCTGCTCATTATATTAGCGAGTTCGAGCGCTTTGGCGGGAAATTACCCAACAGTGACGAGAGCTGAGATTTTACCCACTAAGCAAAATGGAAAGAATATTTTTAAAATCAGAGCTACGTTCTCTGATGGCCAAGTGAAAGAAAATATCCCGGCCTTTTGGAACATCTACGATAGAAATACGATAGATATGCAGGGTAATATCCAGATCGACCACACCAAAAGCACCTACACAAACGAATTGGTAGTCGATCCTAGTTTTCTCGATAAGCACAAGGGAGGAACCCTGAATGCTTACGTAAATACCATGGAGTTAGATCCTGATTTTAGAACGAATCCGTACGTAACCTCAGCATATGCTCAGATAGCGATTAACCAGGTCGCACCTGTAAGCGCCGTTTGTGACAACACATACATTGCGTTTGGCTCGGGCCCGGACCTCACTTTTAAGAACTATATCGATTCTTATACGAATGTCCGTATTCCACAATCCAGCGCCTATTTTGCGGCAGAATGGCTACGTGATAAAAACGTTAATCTCATTTCAGTAACGAGTACCCCAGAAGATAAATCCACGCGAATTCGTTATAATGAGTACACTTTGGTCCCAAACGGTCTACTCGCGCCTCTTCAAAGTACTCAATACAAGTTTAAATTTGAATCCAAAAATATATTCGGAGAGTCCCAAAGCTGTGAAGTTGTGAGAAATGTGAATGTTAGTCAAGACAACATCGCAATGTACCGCTATGACTTGCAAGAGATTAAGCAGAAAGTGGGTTACAATCTACCCCTGCATTCGAACACCTCCTATCGACCAATTCGCCAAGGCGCGGTATCCGATGGAGACAGGTTGTATTTATTCGGGGGAGATACACCAGCTCCGATAAACGATTTCACTGTAGTGGATTTCAGAACAAAAGTACGCATCCGTCTTCCCGATTCGCCTCTTGCCGGACGTGCACGTCCCTTGATGGCGATCTTAAGAGATAAAGTAGTGGTTTTCGGCGGAACTATCACAAAGACGAAAAGCACTCTTTTTGATGGAGCGGTTTTTGATACTAGCAGCAATACTTGGTCTGTGATGAAAACGCCACCTGTCGGAAACGTAACCTTAAACAAAGTCATTACAGGCCTAGGCAGTTACTCTCGCCGCGTTCTTTTCGCTGTCGACGGTGGAAAGGCGGTTGCAGGAGTCCCATACGTCCTAATGTACGATGAATCCAATGACACTTGGCTTGCCATTAACCCCCCCAAAGGGATAACAAAATTTACGGGCAATTTTTTCTGGAGTAAAGACAATATCATTTATTTGGACAGAGACGGCTATGTCTCCGGGAAGTTCAGTCTTTTAGATTTTAAATGGACGACATATAAAATTTCCGCGAAGACTAGCGACCGTCAAGAATCCATCGAGAATAATGGAAAAGTCTATTACCTCACTTCAAAGAGTGAGTTCATTGAATTAAATCCAGAGACATTTCAAATAAGATCACTTGATAACTCGGGCATCAAATCAATGCCGTCTTCCCATCCAGCACGCTTATTTTCTGTAATGGATAAAATAGTAGTCGTTCCTTTTAAAACAACAGACTATTTTCAATTGATCAAAAAAGCGCAGGTATACACCTATATGATTAAGACAAATTCTTGGAAAGCCGCTCCGATGGATCAGTTAAAACAGTTGTATTCTTACTTCGCAGCAGACATCAATAGCGAACAAACAATTTTTCCGGCGGTTATTCCTGCCAAGCATCTACTAATTTTCTATACGCCCGGGGTGTTAAATTCTCAAAAAGGTTTGATGGAATCTGCGGCGTATATACCAGAAGAGAACCGATTTGTTCCGTTTCAAATTGCGGCGTTATATGGACAGCATTCGTATTTGAACGATACTGGAACATTCGGTTTTGACGGGAAGCAGTTTTACCAAATAGGAGGGTGGCAGGATTTAAGATCTCCTTATGCAACCCCGGAAGTGACTCTACACAGTGTTTTCCAATATTTGCCTGAAACAAAGGCAGAGATTGGTTATGTTACCTACCCTGTGACACCCTCAAATGTTCCCTTTTATGAGGGGAATCTCAACGGCAACACGAAAAATAATACAGTAGGAGAGCTTCGTATCGATGCTTCACAGGACACAAAAATGCAAACCACCGACCAGGTTTTAGGTTGGATCGGTTCAAAAGCAGATCTGAAAAATAGAAAGCAGAAGATTGTGTTAGATAATCTCACGTCCAGAGCCCACTACACGTTGATTATTGAACCGTGGTGGTTAGAGACTGCGGAGGGGATTGGTTTTTCTGCGAGAAAAACGAGCGGCGAAGCGGCTGTTACAATGGGAGAGTTCAGAAAGTTCCCACTGATTAACGGCCCTGTCACTAAACAAGAAGCATGGCAGATTGAATTTATGCCTGTGTCATCTAGTGTTGAGTTTGAGCTCATGCTAGGTGAAAAAACAGGGGAAAACCAAGCAATCACCAATCTCATCAAAATGGGAAAAATTACCCTCGTTCGTCGATAATTAAAGCAGATATTTCAAGGCCAATCCTTGTATTAACTTCTGTTACATTAAGAAATGGATAAAACCTTGGTCTATTTCATCTCACTGTTAGAGTTAAACTTAATATTTCATCTTTCTTTACCATGGAGTAATTCATGACTTTAATGAAAATTTTTATTTGCACACTTGTTCTAGTTAAAACTATATCAGCAGCGAATATTCCTGAAGAATTTGTTGGAACATGGGATTCTGGATGTAGTACGGATGATCCCATTATGTCATCTTGGGATAAGTTCAAAATTGGTAAAGACTTTTCACAGCGCTACGGAGCCCTGTATCAAGGACATGGTTGCGCTTTGTTGTATTTAACTTGGAAATCCGATCTTAACCTCGTATTTGGCAAAAAATCAGAATTTGTAGACGACGCAATAGAAGTAGATGCTCACTATTCAAACCATGAAATTACACTGCAGAGTTTAGATGCGGTTTACAGACATAACATAAACAAGATCTGTGGTTTTAACGATTGGAAACTTTTTACACCACGTAAAGTAAGTGCGAAATGCATTCAGAGCAGGCCAGACAATTACACTATTTTTGCTGTACGCCGGGAAGGGGTTTTAGCTGCAGACCATTTATATTTCGGAAGCTATTTTGGCGGAATTTATGATGGGTCGACTCCCGAGTTGAGGCATAGGGTAATGTACGAGGACTTCCATACTCGGTCACTGCTACGCAGATAGCATGCAGAGAGCCATTTAATTTTTCTCTTAGATAAATTTGGATGGGGAAGGATTCGAACCTTCGAAGGCAGAGCCGAGAGATTTACAGTCTCTTGTGTTTGACCGCTTCACTACCCATCCATATGGAGCCGGCAACCAGACTTGAACTGGTGACCTACTGATTACAAATCAGTTGCTCTACCAACTGAGCTATGCCGGCGATAAAGCCATGAATTTTAGATGTTTACTTGATTAACTTCGGGTTGTCTATTGTAATGCATCTGACATGTAGCGTTATTTTACGTATTCTTCGGAATAGGTTAAGTAATCAATATGAGTAAATTAATTCTTGGGCTTTTAGTCCTCTTCTTTGTTGTTTCTTGTGGTGTGAAAAATTCTGGGCCTGTTTCCCCAACACCCGCTGTACAAACGGGTGATCGGTATTTGCCAACGCGAGTAAACTACACAGCAAACAGGCTTTTTTTAATCCGTAGCAGTGTGGAGCAAATTCAAGTGGGGGAGGAGAAAGAGGATTACAATTTTCGCATCGATTACGCTGTTACTACAGCAGATCTCACTCCTTTTAATGACACTTACACAGTGGAAGTAAAATATGGAATGCCCAGCATGCCTTTAATGAAGATCCGTCCTGCAGTGGTGAGCTATCCAGAAGCCGGAAAAGTGTCGGTACTTTATCGTATCGATATGGCGCAAGACTGGCGGATGGAACTCACTCTTTCTAAAAAAGATGGATCGGTAAAAGACGCCATCACCTACAACTATTACATACCTGAATGAACAAATTACTTTTTATTTTAATAGTCCTTTCTCTTGGCAGAATCCATGCGGCGAGTTGTTGTGTCGGAGGCAGTACCAAAAGTTTCATCCAACTGAGAAACTTTGAAAAATACCAGTTAGGAATTTCTCTCTCTTATAAAAACGATTTCGCAAAATATACTCCCTACGGGACACTAGTAGATGCAAAGAAAAAAGAAACTTTTACTTCGAGCATCGGCGGGGGAATGAGGCTTCGCGAGGATCTCGATACGTCAATTGTTGTTCCTCTTTCTCAAGTCGAAAACAGCACAGGGCTGGGCGATATTGCCTTAGGCTTGCGTTATGTAATCGTTGACCCACTTTATATTTCCGACTGGTACCCAAAAATCAGTTTAACGGCAAGTCTTAAAACTCCCACAGGAAATCAAGACGGGCAAAACGGCAATGGCATTTGGGAACCGGGTTTGGGCCTCCTATTAGATAAGGACTACATAGATTTTCTCGTGAATTTTAGCGCAGGGTATACCTACCGCGTGCAAAAGCAGGGAACAGACCCTTTTACAAATAACAGCATCAGCGTAAAAGAGGGCGACAAGATAGAGTTAAGCGAGTCTGTCATCGTGCCTCTCACAGAATCTCTCAGTATGGCTGTCGGGAGTTCTCAGGTCTGGGAACTTGCCACACAAATTAATGCCAAAGATGTCGATGATTCTCACGGGAGATCCGTGCAAGGATTTCTTTCTGCAACCTATTTTTTCTCTCGTATGTGGAAGATGACGGCCGCGTTCGATTCTACACTGCCTGTCGAGTGGTGGGGAACTACACTGCCAGCGACACGATCTGTTTCACTGACATCTACTTATTCTATTTATTAAGGAAGAAATCGAGAGAGAGAGAAATCCAAATTGGTTCCGTTTGAGGCAGAGCCCCCTAGAAGTATTTTTCCGTTTGTATCGATTAAAACTGAATTTGCTTGAGAGTTAGAGCCGCCCATCAGCGCATCGACTTTGCCGTTTAACCCAAAGCTCGTATCCAGTTGGCCATTTGAAAGTAAGCGAATGAGTACTGCGTTCGTGCTTTTTGCAGAAATGAGAATTCTTCCTACAGAATCGATAGAAATTCCCGTTCCTTGATCTTGCGATGATCCCAAATCCAAAACAACTGCGCCCATGGTGCCGAACGAATTGTCAGTCGCACCCGTATTTGTGAATTTCATCACAAGAACATTGTCGTTTCCTGAGGTGGTAGATTTTCCTGTGATATAAATATTGTTGGACGTATCTAAAGTCATTGCATTGGCCACAGCTTCATTTCCTGGGTAGCTAGGAAGGAGCGTGCCGGCATTTCCAAACGAGATATCCAGTGAACCATTGGAGCTATATTTTGCAAGCGCCAATTTATTCAAAGAACTAATTGTACTGTAGCCTGCCACAATCAACCCTTGTGTGGGATCTTCTACAACCGACTGGATAGAATCAAACGTACTTCCCGTAAATGTCGTGAATACTTTGCCAGAGTTTCCAAAAGAATTATCGATGGTGCCGTTCGTCTTGTACTTTGCAAGGGCGAAAGTACTTTTTGTCGTATTGACTGCAGTGCCTGCAAGAACGGCTTTACCGGAAGAAGTAAGCACCATACTCATGGCTTGCGCGCCTGAGGTGAATGCAGTTGTAGTACTTCCGCTAGTTCCAAAAGTATTATCCAAACTGCCATTGTCTAAAAGTCTAAGAATGGCAAAGCGGAATTTCGAGGAAACATAAGCAAAGCCCCCGACCAAAATTTTTCCGTCTCCTTGAATGGCGACAGCTCTTGCCCCATCCGTAAAACCGAAATCCACTTTGTTTTTGCCCGTGCTATTAAAACTAGTGTCAAGCGTACCGTCTGCGTTCAATCGTGTTATTGCAATATCATTATGCGCAGGAGTACCGGAATTATTGTAAGTGCTTCCCACAGCCACAATTTTTCCGGCAGAGTCTTGCTTCATTGCAAACACAACGTCGTCCATTGAAGGGGAAGTGCTTACGGTATAGGGAAAAAGCATACTTCCTGAAGTTCCAAAGCTTGTGTCGCTTACACCAGGAGTTTGTGAATTGCCCGTAAGCGAGAGCGTGACGCTTAAGTTTGAACTCCCACTTTTATAGTCCAATTTTAATGTGGTTGAAAAAGTGCCAGTACTTGTCGGTGAAAAGACTACATCAAAGATACAATTTTGTTGCGCCCGTAAGTCTACTGCACAACTACTCGAAGACATACTAAAGGGAGAGGGGAGAGTAGAAAACTCGAGAGCCTTGGCAATGCCGGATCCGGAATTGGTTAATACAAAAGTTTTAGTTGCACGCGTATTCGCTCTTACACTTCCAAAATCAAAACTGGAAGGCTGTAATTCCAAAAGGGCCGTTCCTTGAATTTCGATAACAGTGCTGGCCGATATCAACCCGGTGGCGGCAGCAGTCAAGGTAATCGTTTCTCCTAATGAAGAGCGGAAATAAATTTGCGAAGTGGATTGGCCAGAAAGCAGAGTCACGGAATTGATCGAAGCATTACAGTTTGCATCGCTGAAAAATCCGCCGTATCCGCTCGAACTTAAAGTAACAGTGAGATTACTTGTCACTGCAATGATTCCCAACGCATCTTTGGAAAGTAAAGTAACCGGTACACAAGTGTTGATGGCAGCAGTTAGAGTGCTATTTAATTCTAATCTGTCGACAACGGGTGTCGGAGTCGGGGAAGGAGTGGATGTAGTAGTGGGCGTAGGTGTTGGAGTGGGCGTGCTGGGTACTGGGGTAGCTGATGCAACCGGTGAGGGTGTGGCTGTCGGCTGTTCAGTAGGTGCGTTCTGTTCTTGAGGCAGAGGCGCCACTAGTGTCTGGTTTTCATCTTTGGGCAGCGAATGCTTCGAACATGACAACACAAAGAATGAAAGAAAAAAGAGAGTCAGAATTTTTACCATGAACAAACATTATACCGTCTTATCGAAGCAAGAGGTATTGCGGAGTGTTATGGCATGTGGGTTGCTTTATTGTTGAAGTGGAGCCTTGATTAAAAAACAAGAAAAGGGAAAAAAATATGAAACATATTGTATTAAAACTAGTGTCACTATTCGCTTTTACTTCTACACTTTACGCCGCTCCTGGAGAGAATAGATTGGTCTTAAAAGTAGATCCGTTACCCAATAATTATCAGCAAATTCGCTCTGTACTTAGTGTAAAAAATAACGGCCTGGTGAATCTTCGCACCTGTAATTTAAAGGTGTCAGTTCGCCCCTGCTTTGATCGCACCGTGACGAGACTAGATGCACGTAGAATGGATACGATTGAGCGTCTCATCAGAGCTGCAGAGTTTGGTAAAATAGCTCAAACAAGTGGGGCAATTTGCGCTGCAGTTCCTGTTAAACACGTAGTCTATAGAGCTGATCAAGGTAAAGTGCTCTTGCAAGAGGGCAATGCACCCTGTGCGCACATAAGATTCAATCAAACCCCAGCAGCAAAGCAACTGGTAAGAATACTCGATGATCTTTCCAGACTTGCAAATGGTCATTAATTGGGAAGAAGCTTAATGCTTTGTTGAGGAAAGGAAACGTAATCTGCTTTTAGCTGTTTATAGATGCGTTTCCTTACTTCATGACTCACAAATCCATTGTCAGAGTAGTCCTTAATGCTGAAATTCAAATGATAGGTCAGCGAGCCATCGCTGTTGATCTGAGCAAGGCGCACATTCGGTTCTGGGGATGCAAGAAGTCCAACAATATCTTCACTCCCTTTTTTCAGCACATTTAAAAGGGAAGTTTCTAGTTGGGGCAAATTGGTCGAGCCATCAATTTGCAAAGGGATAGTCGTGACAACGCGTTTGTCTGGATAAGAATGGTTTGTCACCATGGTACTTGCCAGTTTGCTATTGGGGATGATGATAGTGTTATTTGATGTCGTTCTGAATTTGGAGGTTCTCCAGCCAATATCAGAGACAAAACCTTCCTGCCCTGAATCGAGCCGGACAAAGTCTCCCACACGAATGGTTTTATCGGTCAGTAAATAAATTCCCGCAAATAGGTTTTCAAGCGTGTCTTTTAACGCGAGAGCTACGGCCAAACCTCCCACACCTAACGCGGTAAGGAGCGGCGCAATAGAAACACCCAAAGTAGAAAGTATTAATAAGAGCCCTGTGGAAAGTACAGCAGCTTTCACCATGCCGACTGACAGGGCGCTTGTTTCTGAGTCGGGATTATTCGTCTTCAAGAGGTTTTTAAAAAATGTTGCTGCGATATTGGATCCAGCAAGAGTAAAGGACAAGATCAGTAGCACATGGATAATCTGATAAATCTGTCTTTCCTGTTTGTCAGGAAGATTTGCAAAGGCCACTCCGATATAAAGTGACGTCACAAAGCACCAGAATAAGGAAGGTGTGCGGATAAGATTAAGGATCAAGTCATCTACATGGGATTTTGTGGTCCCTACCACTTTAGAAAGCATTTTAAACAGGATGCTCCTGATGATAACGAGCACCACTAGCGCTATCAGGGCCAATCCAACAGGAAATAACAAGGCATGCAGTTTCTCAGGTGTCATATGGGTAACAAAATACCATACTTTTAAGTGAAGACAACGAGAACACACCGTCAAGACAGCCACTTAACACACCTCTTTAAAGCCTTTTCCTCCACTGCGTCCAAGAACAAGACAGATAATTCTCTTTGGTTTCCAAGGGTTTTAATTAATCGAAGTCCAACGTGTAAAAAGAATGTGCATGTGTTCAACAGAAGTACGGTTGTGTTTCTGGCTAGCGGTGTTTGGCATAAGTCGTGCGATAGATAAGGTCATAGGGTTTGGAGGAATATATATGAGTAATACATCATTGATCCGTTGTACGGTGAAAGACGTTGTGTGGTTAAGTTCTTCTGTGTTTAAAATTTCCTTCGATCCGGATGAAAAATTTAAATATAGATCAGGTCAGTTCGTATCTGTAGCGATACCGACTTATCGCGAAACACCGAAATTCGAATGGCGTTGTTATTCACTCGCCACTTCCTATGAGAATGCTTACAAAAAAGGGTACGAAATTTATGTGCGGTTTGTACAAGGAGGTTTGGCATCTGAGTACCTTTCTTTTTTAAGAAAGGGCGACACGATGACTATCTCGGCACCGCAAGGTGATTTTCATTACGTCCCTCCTTCGAAAGAAAGAGACGTTGTTTTTATTGCCACCAATTCTGGCATTGCTCCTATTAAGGCAATTTTGGAATCAGAAGAATTTAAAAAGAATAAACCCAAACGCACCTTTCTTCTTTTAGGCACGCGTACGGAAGAAGAATCGCTTTTTGTCAGCTACTTTGAAAAGATGGGGATAAATGTCATCCCCGCTGTGACAAAACCCAAAATTTTAACATTCGGTTTTTGGGGTAGGGTGACCGAGTTTTTAGAACGCGGTACTTTCCCATGGGATGCAAAAAAAGCGGACTACTATGTCGTAGGAAGCGACAAGATGGTCAGACGCGTTCTCTACCAATTGAATCTTTTGCAAAACGTAGATCTCAGATCCATCTTTGTGGACAATTTCAGATCTGCTCTCGGCGGCTCCCCCTCAAGCACAGCCGACTTATTCGAGTTAGCAGACGAGAAAAAAGCCGCGTAGGAGGTCTATGCGCCTCTCAACATCTACCGAACCATCGAATATCTTTCGAGAGATACTCGAACTCAATGCCATTTTTTCTCCCAGCATTTCTCAATAATTAAAAAAACAAAAATAACAACGCAAAAAACACTGACCATACGCCGACGCAAAAAAGCGCTGAAGCAAGAAAAAAAAGCTAGGCCAAGTGGCCCCAGGACTAATCGAAGGCACAATAGCGCCCCAACGCGGCT
>CAYNEF010000018.1:0-68479 GCA_964396165.1 uncultured Pseudobdellovibrionaceae bacterium | reverse complement strand
AACCATGTTCGTTACGACTTCTTATGGATCTTGGATAACTCTGGCAGCATGGAGCCAGTACGCGATTTCGTAAAACAGCATATTGCCGGATTTGTAAAAATTCTGGAAAGCCGTAGAAATCTGGATTGGCAGATGGCTGTAACGAATACCGATCACGCTACCACTTACGGAAACTTGATTGCTGCAGATGACGGGGAAAAAGTGGTGAAGAAATCTTCGCTCAATCCCATTGCAACGTGGGAATCTGTAATCAAAAACGTGAAAGAAACTGGCCATAGCCAATGGGAACAAGGTTTAGAATCCAGTTACTACGCGATTAAACAACATGCGAAAGAATTTTCGAGACCCTCTGTTCCGCTGATTGTGGCGTACATCACGGACGAAAACGATTACTCTTGTTCGATGCATTGTTACTCGTTTACTGGAAACCCCGAGTCTCAAGCCAATATCACGTATTACATGACAAGCAGGTACATCACTTTGATGAAGGACTTTGCGGCAGCCAATGGCGCACCAGTCATTCCGTATAACATCATCAATTTAACGAATAAAAAAGGAAATACATGTTCTGATGCTTACCACGGCAGCATGGGCAAACGTTATATGCAGGTAAGAGATGGAGTCGGTGCGGGTGAAAATTTAAGCATGTGCAAATCGGATCTGGAGTCCAATCTGGATAAGATTGCAAAAAACACGGCTGACATGGGCGTGTGCTTTAAACTTTCCAAAGTACCTAAAGACCCATCTCAGTTAATAGTCACAGTGAATGGATCGGTAGTCACTCAAGCTCGTGGTAATGCGTACTCGTACGAAGCCGCCGACAATCAAATCTGCTTCGCAGCGGATCAAGTGCCCATTAACGGTTCAAAAATTGAAGTGACTTATCACTCGCACTAAGCGGGAAGGGTGATGGAACGGATTGTTTTTGTCAGACAATCCAAATACCAGAATTGTTTTCCATCCCAAGTAAGCGAGATAGGCATTCCGGTTAACGGATAGCGGCATTCTTCATTGCCTGACTGGGGATCGATGCAAATAAGATAGCCTGTTTTGTCTACGAACCAGATTTTGGATTTCGCAAGACAAATACCTGCAATTTGTTTTGTGACTTTAAATTGCTTTACGACAAGCCCGTTTGATAGAGAACGCTTTTGCAATAAGCCTTTATCCGATAGCGCAAGCCAAAAGTAATTTCCATCTACACAGATTCCCGATGGGTGGCAGTCAGCAGGTTCGATTTTTAATTCACTTAAGATGCTTCCATTTTGCGGGTTCAAACAGCGAATCCACCTGGGCGTTTTTACAATCTGCCAAAGATGTTCTCCATCGGAGGAGAGATCGGAACAGGTGTTGGAACACGGAATGGAATGCAGCGCCTTGCCATTCTCCATGTCGGTTTTGAATAAAATATCGCTTTGAGCGTCTGACTGCCAAAGATGTTTGCCGTCGTATGCTATGCCTGAGATGTTGCTTCCGGTTGCTTCAAAGACGATATCGGTTTTGAGAGAAGGGAACTTCTCGATATCTGTCATACTTTAATGATAACGCTTGCTCGGAAATGCACTAGAAAAAAAACACAATCAGTGAAAATTCTTTGGGAGATACTTTCCCCAAATTTTGATACAATACATTTCTGCTTTCTTGACGCAATCCTGACAATACTTTCCTTGTTGTTCTTCCCACACTGAACTATAAATTCACTTTAAATTGATTGGGAAAGGGTATATCCGATGAAGCTTATCCGCTTGTTTGTTGTTGTGTTGTCTCTTTTGTCGAACTCCTCTTTTGCAGAGGAGGCAATGAAGCTGAGTTACAAAGAACCTACTGGCGGTTTCTGGTTTTCCACTTCCGACGATAAATTTAAACTAGGGATTCGGGGATACACACAGGCAAATCAAAAGATATTTTTAAGCGATGCTTACCAAATTAACGATGACTACCCATTCAGTTTCACCGTAAAAAGAGCCAGACTGGGTTTTGAAGTACAGGCATATCGTAATTTCTCTGCTTATACCGAGCTAGATGCTGCACCGATTACAAATGTAACAGTCGATAGCGAAAGCAATATCGGTATGGTTGAGGGCTGGGTTCAAGCAAAAATCTGGGATGATAATTTGGTGTTCAAAGTGGGTAAGATCAAAGTTCCTTTTTCCACAGAAGGATATCGATCTAGCCGGACATTAGATACGATTGAACGCTATGCGGCTTGGAATGCGCTTACCTCTCTTCCTGCATTTGATTACCAATACGGCGCCATGCTTTCCGGAGTTGCTTTGGAAGGTGGAGCACTACAATGGTTTTTGGTATTGGCAAACGGGGATGCAAAAGCGAGCGCCAATTACGCAGAAAACAACAAGTTTAAAGATCTGTATGCAAAAGTTGCTTACGATGTACTCAAATCTGACACGACACAATTTAGCGTGGCAGCTGGCTTTAACCGCGACAACGAAAGTTCTGCCGCCAAACCTACACGCACGTTAAGATTAAAAGATGCGACCGGGGCTGAGTTCAACAACGTTGCTGTGAGTGGATTTCGAAATGGCTACACTGGCGATATCTTTTTTAGATGGAATAAACTTGGAGTAAGAACCGAATTGCTACAAGTAAGTTGGGAAGAGGCGGGTTCCTCTTTACTAGGCGGGATGCTTCAACTTTCGTACTGGGCAATGGGGGATGAAAACAAGGGGCTGATGCCGGTATTAAAAGTAGACTACGCAAAAATGACAGGTCCACTTGCAAAAGCAGGTGCAGACAGTCTGACTACTTTGACAGGCGGTTATGTGTACGCATTTAACAGAAATTTTTCACACTATCTGAATGTCGTTGGCTCTTTCCCCAGCGAAGCTGGCAACGGTGTTTATACTGAAAAAGCTTCCCGTTGGGCGATCTTAAGCCAATTCCAATTGGCTTTTTAATCCGTGATTTAATTGCACAAAATTAACTTCACTTTGGGTGGTCTTGAGCTATAGTACTTTGCATGTCTCAATCCTTTCTCAGAGATGAAAAAAAAAGAGTGGCGTTTTTTTACATCGGGATAATCGGTGTTACCTTTTTGGCCTTTTGGTGGATTCAACTCAAGGGCAACGCGCTTTCTGCACAACTCGTTTCCCCAATCTCTTTAAGTGGGATTAAGGAATCACACAAACAACTTGACACTCTGCTCCATTTCTTGCTCGCATTATGCGTAGTCATTATCGTCGCGCGCGCGATGGGGTCACTCTTTAAATTGATTCACGAACCACCGGTAATCGGAGAAGTTATCGGCGGTATTTTCTTAGGTCCTTCTTTACTCGGTCGGTTTTTCCCAGAAGTTCAAGCTACGTTACTTCCCGCTGAGGCAGTTCCTTTTTTAGGAATCATGGCCCAATTGGGTGTGATTTTTTACATGTTCTTGATTGGGTTGGAATTTGATTTGAAGGTTTTGCGTAGATCAGGCCATGCCACAATGGCAATTTCTCATGCGAGTATTGTCTGCCCCTTTTTACTCGGCGGATTTCTTTCTCTCTGGTTGTTTCAAGAGTTTAAACCAGCTGGAGTTCCTTTCATTACGTTTGCACTTTTTCTGGGCGTTTCGATGTCAGTCACGGCTTTTCCTGTACTGGCTAGAATTTTGAGCGATAAGAAAGTGACGCGCACTCGTATGGGCGCCATTGCACTTACTTGCGCTGCCGTAGATGATGTGACTGCATGGGTGCTCTTGGCTTTTGTCGTCAGTATGGCGAAAGAAAAAATTGGTGGAGCTTTCATCACACTTGTTTTCACCATTATCTACATTTGTTTGATGTTTTATGTCGGCAGACCGCTGATTGCGAGACTGGTTCCCTATCTTGAAAAACTGGACAGGTTAACCGAAGGGGGAATGGCAATTATCTTTGTTGCACTCCTTTTATCCGCACTTGCTACTGAAATGATCGGCATTCACGCAATTTTTGGAGCCTTTTGCTTAGGGGCGATGACTCCACACACCAGTCGAATCGCAAAAGAACTTTCCGATAGATTAGAAGACATGGTGCGAGTTTTATTCCTACCCGCCTTTTTTGCTTTTACTGGATTAAGAACGCAAATTGGACTGCTTGATAAAAAAGAAGATTGGATTATTTGCGGTGTGATTATCGTAGTTGCGACATTGGGTAAGTTCGGAGGATCTTTTCTCGCTTCCAAATTTGTAGGACTAAATACGCGCGACTCAGCGGCAATGGGTATCTTGATGAATACAAGAGGACTTGTAGAATTAATCGTACTCAATATCGGATTGGACTTAAAAATCATCACCCCATCCTTATTCGCAATGCTTGTTATCATGGCGCTTGTTACCACTTTTATTACAAGTCCGATTTTTACACTTCTGACAAAAAACCACCCTTGGACTGAAGAACCCATACTCGCCAAATGAAACGAAACGAATACCGCTATTACGATTTTGTGATGGCAGCCTTTGTAACCGTTCTTTTGTGTTCCAATTTGATAGGTGTTTCCAAACTCACAACATTTTTTGGAAATACCTGCACAACTGGTATTTTTTTCTTTCCGCTCAGTTACATCTTTGGCGATATTTTGACTGAAGTTTATGGCTATGCGCATTCCCGCAAAGTCGTATGGGCAGGGTTTGTCGCGATGGCATTTGCCTCTCTCATGAGTTTTGTCGTCGTAAACGTTGCACCTGCTCCCGGATGGCCTCACCAAGCGGCAGTGGAAACTGTATTTGGGAGTACCTGGAGAATTTTTGTAGGCTCACTCGCGGCTTTCTTTTTGGGAGAGTTCACAAACTCTTACGTGCTTGCAAAAATGAAGGTCTGGACAGAGGGCAAGATGCTTTGGCTGAGAACGATCGGTTCTACTATTTTTGGAGAAGCGGTAGATTCTCTCATTTTTTACCCGATAGCTTTTTTAGGCGTTTGGCCAAACGAAGTAGTATTACACGTTTTAATCAGTAATTACGCAATCAAAGTGCTCGTGGAAGTAGTGATGACTCCTGTGACTTACAAAGTAGTCGCCTTTTTAAAACGTGTAGAAAACGAAGACTACTACGATCGCGATACAGACTTTAACCCGTTTAAAATTTAAGCCCCAAGTGTTAACAAACGATCCTTCCCTTTTTACCGGACGGTACCTTTTCGCACCTAATAAATTGTGAAAAAACTCGAGCGCTTAACGCTTTTACGCATGAAATAAAATGCTGTTAACTGGCACTGCCCTTGCTCTAACAAGCTCTTGAAGGAAAGGGGGCCCAATGAAGTTGGCTCATAATTTAGTAGTAGGATTGTTCGTTTCAGTTCTTGTTTTAAACGGTTGCGGAAAAAAAGAAACGGTCGAGGTGACAACACCCGTAGATAATACCGATCCCCGTATAGAAAAAACTCTAGGGGATGCTAAAGCCCCCTATGTGGTTATGGGAGAACAGTCTTTTTTGGAAGCAAAATCGGCTGAAAAAGTCGTAAGCGCAAAATCCAAAAAAGGCATAAACCTTTTAAGTAAAATTGCAAAAATGGCAGGAATTGCCATTAAAAAACTATTAGGGAACGCCGACAACGTGGAAGAACCAGCTGCAAATTCTCTCGTTGTCGGTTTCCCCATTGGGCTTCTGGGCGAACAACAACTTTTTGGAGGAGTGATCACAAAAACTTCTGACAAAGAAAGTGAAACAATGGGAAGACTGAAGCTGATGGATTTAACTCCACTGCATGTCAAAACCGTTGTGGCTAAAGGCGATAAGGAAAACGAATACGTCTTCGGTCTTGTAGGTTGTGTGAAGGATTGTACAGAAGGCTCCGAGCAAAAAGCTCTGATAGGAATACCGATTGTCGGCGTAGATGATAAAAGCAGTACGGTGTTTTTAGATCTGTCATCTTTAGGTGAGCAACTCAATCTGATCGAAATGCTTGATCCGGATGGCAGTTACACAAAACTTAAAACAAAATCCGCCAAGACTGTTGCGGTAGATTACTCTGTTTCCACACTGGTATTCGATGTGGAAGTCACCATGGTTCCTCTAGAAACAAAAACGGATGTACAGGAAGTTCCTGAAACCAAATTTACTATCCGTTGGTTCTTGAGACTGGCCTCTGCATTTCACCCTGAATTTCAGGCGCGTGAAGCTACTCCGGGGGTAGGTTTCTTTATGACGGAAAGAAGCAAAGTAGCGAAAATTGAGCGCCACTTACTTCCTTCTCAAGGAACAGGCAGTTTGAATGCAGAACCTGTTAAGTACTTCATCAAGAACGTACCTGAGGAATACAAAAAGAACTTCGCTGCTTCTTTTGACGCATGGAACGCTAAGTTTCTCGAATTCGCTGGCAAAAAATTGATTGCCTATGAATTTGTGGATGCGACAGACGCCCGCGCAGAAAAACTTGTGACGGGTGATATCAGGTACAACATCGTTGAGTGGGATCTTGTAAACCGTGCTCCATACGGCGGTCTTGGGCCCTCCATCGCAAATCAATTTACGGGGGAAATTCTTTCTTCCAACGTGCTTGTCCAAGGACCACACATTGTAAAAATCTACAAAGAGTGGTTCTCGATCGGTAAAACAGTGAACGCACTGATGGAAGAAGGAAAAGTCATCGAAGCATTGCAAGTGATGCGCGATGGAGAAAAAACACTGAAGTCCATGATAGACGAAGGAAGTTCAAAGCGCTTTAAAGTATCTTTAGGCGAATTGGGTTTCAGAGATGTCTCTCAACAAGCTTCTTTGGAAGATCCAGCGATGCAAAGAGAAGATTTCGATCTCTTACCATCCGGCTACACATTTGAATCATACATGGATGGTTATTGGTTAGATCTAGTAGGTCATGAGTTAGGCCATAACTTAGGACTGAGACACAACTTCCGCGGTAACTTGAGTTACTCCGGCCTTGAAAAAGGAAAAGTCTCTCACTCCATCATGGAATACTTAGGCCGCGGTTTTAGACACCTCGATGAAGTAGGCATCTATGACGTGATAGCGCTGAAGTATGGCTACCAAGGTGTAGAACCTTCTAACCGTACTCTGTTCTGTACCGACGAAGGCGTGCCAGACGCTGAACACCTGGAGAACTCTGCTGAGTGTTCCAGAGACGATGCGACAAACGATCCTTACGGATTCTTCGATGCTCGCCTGGAAAGAGCGGTCTCGTTGTTAATCGGTCGAGGAGATGTAAATACAACCCTGTGGAAGGTGGATGACATGAAACGTGAACTTGCTTCTGTACTACCTGCAATCGGGATGTATGCGGCCACAGCCGAAAAAACATCTGCAAGCTGGACGAACTTTAACTTGAAGAACGACAGACCTAAGACAGCAGCTGAAATCGTTCTCTTTGTAAAAGAAGGATTGCGCTCTAAGGTATGCCCAAAAGACTTGCAAGATGTCTTAAAAGGCAAATCTGAAGCGGCAAAAGCCCAGGTACTTCAAAACTTGAGTGACTTGAAAAAGCTCACAGTCAAAACACTGGAACCGCTTAAAGTTCTAGTGGATGCTGACTTGGCTTGCGAATAAGAAATAGTGTGATGTATGAGATCGGGGTGTTCGAAAGAGCACCCCGTTTTTTTTATTCTAAGAAACGAAAACCGACTTTAATGAGATTGTCATAGAGTTTTTGCTTCCAACGAACTTCTGCTTGCAAGGGACCGATTTGTCCGACTTGAAGGCGGCAGACTTCTCCAATTTCAAAACCCTTTTGGTCTTGAAAAATTAGACCGCAGCCTTTGTACGCTTCGTCTATCACCAGTGCTGTTACAGTTGGCTGAAATTTGCCTTCCAAATTTTGGATATCGATTTTCGCAATCTGGTTTTCTGGGTCTGGTTTAAAGCGAATGCTTCTTCTACGCTTTGTATAAACGAATACTTTCATAGGAACCTCGTTATTCTCTTATCGGCAAACCTTCTAAAAACGTTGAATTCATAGTCTTTTTACAAATAAAACAATTGTATTGATTTATAGAACATTTGTTCTATAATGGATTTATGTTTAAGTTGAAGCCATCAGCCGATGAAAAAGAGACTTCCAAGAAGCAATTACTTCTTGCGGCTCGACGTTGTTTCGCGAAAAAAGGGCTTGAGGGAACTACGGTGCGCGACATCGCACGGGAAGCCAAAGCTAGCCTCTGTCTAGTGAGCTACCATTTCGGGGGAAAAGAAGGTTTGTACCGTGCCTGCATCTCCGAATTTGGAAAAGCAAGACTTGAGATTGCAGAAAGTCTTTTGGAGAAAGCCACGAGTCCTGAAGACTTTAAAGTCCGTTTGAAACTCGTCTTAGAAAGCATCGCAAAATCCATTATCGAAGAACCCGAAGCACACAAAATTTTAGGAAGAGAAATTGAAGCTGGTCTTCCGTTAGCGAAAGATGTTTTTGAAGAAACTTTTTTAAAACTCACCCGCAAGCTGACGGAATTTTTTAAAGATGCACAGAAAAATGGATTTTTAAGAACAGAGCTTGATCCTTATTGTCTGACGACGCTGATTCACGGCACGATGGGGCAGTGGCTGCGTGTAGAACCCATCCATAAAAAATATTTTGACAGATCGATCTACGATTCAAAGCAAAGAGAAGCCTATTTGGAAAGTCTGCTTTCCATCATTTTGAATGGATCGCTAGTTAAAGTTGTTTGAGGTAGTAAATGAGTAATTGTATATACCGTTGGCTTGTCAGTTTATTAGGTTTACTTGCCTGGGTTACGATGGCAACTCCAGCGCGCGCCGCTGAAGTCGCAACCGGTCTGACTCTCGAAGAAGCCATCTCCGAAGGCAAAGCACAAAACCCGCAATTGCAAAAAGTGCGCGCTCTGGAACAAGAAGCTTCCTGGAAACCGCTTGAAGCCATATCAGGTAATCTGCCAAAACTTACGTTATCCGCAAACCATGCGGTGGATTTGAAATACCAGACTATTGATATCAACTTTGGTGGAGCACCTGTTTCCATGGATGCCATCTACCCAAAAACAAGTGCCTCGTTGGGACTTTCCTGGACGGTATTTGATGGCTTTCAATCCTGGAAACATTTTAGAGCCGCAAAATTAAATGCGCGGGCTGCGTCTTGGGAAAGTGAGCGCGCCGAATTTGCTGTGGAAAATGAAATTAAATTAAAATACTACCAGGCACTAGCTGCAGAACTTCTTTCAAGCGTAGCAGCCCAAAATGTCGCGACATTAGAAGAACATTTAGAAAGAGTAAAAAGCGTATTAAAGGGCGGTGGTGCTACCAAGTTCGACTTACTGCGTGTTCAAGTTCAGTTGCAAGAAGCGATTCCTGAAAAAGGGGCCGCAGAAGACAATGTTATTTTAGCAAGACGTGCCCTTGCACAATTACTCGGCAAAGCAGAAGATGCAAGACCTCTTAAGGGATCATTGCCAGAGCCCAACTCGAAAAATATTTCCAAAGACATCAAGTGGGAACAAGCGGCACGAGTAGACTTAAGTGCGCTTGCAAACAGAGCAGAAGCTTCGGATATGATGCATACTGCGCTTTATTCTGCCTGGCTTCCTCGCTTGTCCCTGTCTGCCGAGAAACAATACTACAACAACAAAGACTACGCGCTTACCACAACGGATTCCTATAAAGACGCTTATTTTATAGGCGCCGTACTTACCTGGAATCTTTTTGATGGAGGCGCTTCCTACGCAAGACTAAGACAGTCTGAAGCGCAACACGAGCAGGCAGAATTTGCCTCTCGCGCGGCAGTGATCCGTGCTCCCAACGACTTTGAACTTTGGAAAAGAAAACTCAATTACAACACAGCGCTTTTCAATGCAAAAAAACAAGCCATCGAAGCTGCCGATGAAAGTGTACGACTTGCAAAACTGGGTGTGCGGGCAGGGACAAGAACGAATACCGATCTTTTGGATGCTGAGCTGGACTTGTTTCGTGCAAAAGCAGGACTTGTTAAAGCGCAGGTGGATGGCGCGGAAGCCTTGTTGCAGTTGGAATTAGCATTAGGGAGAAAAATTTAAATGAATAGAAATAGAAAAATTACTTTAGGCATCGTTCTTATCTCACTTTTAGCCGTAGGAGCTTATTATTTCGTACAACATTTGATGTGGGTCTATACAGACAATGCTCAAGTCGGCGCGCATGTGACCATGTTGTCGTCTCGTGTGAACGGCACGATTCAAAAAGTTCTTGTCGAAGAAAATGAAAAAGTAAAAGCCGGTGACGTTCTTGCACAAATAGATACTTCTGATTTGTCCAATGCTTCAGAAGGGGCAGAAGCGCAGGTCGCCTCTTTACAGGCGCGCTACCATGAAGCAGAAGTGAACTACAAGCGTAATGCCGAATTGTTTAGAAGCCAGGCCATTAGCCGCGAGCGCTTTGATAATGCGAGTGCGACTTTTAAAGAACTGGAAGCAAAGTTAAAGGCAGCTCAGGTTCAGTTGGATCAGGCCAAACTCAATATGGGCTATACAAAAATTATTGCGCCGACAGACGGTTTGATTGCGCGAAAATCCATTGAAGCGGGCCAGTTTGTACAAGGCGGACAACCCCTATTTGGTTTTGTCTCTACTGATGAAAGATGGATTACTGCGAATTTGAAAGAGACGGATTTAAATAGAATTAAAATCGGCAATGAAGTGAAGATTACGGTTGATGCCATCAGTGGCAAGACGTTTCATGGAAAAGTCGAAAGCATTAGTCCCAGTACGGGCGCCATTTTTAGTCTCTTGCCGCCAGACAACGCGACAGGAAATTTCACCAAAGTGGTTCAGCGAGTTTCTGTGAAAATCAAATTTTCGGATCTCACAGAGGAATTTGTTTCTAAATTGCAGGCTGGTCTGTCTTCTGAAGTTTACATCAGTACCCGCTAATGCTTGAGGAGTCTGGCGTATGCAAAAAATTCCTCTCCGTTCAAAACTGCTCGTACTCACCGCAGTCATGGCGTCTTTACTTGAGATTATCGACACGTCGATTGTAAATGTTGCCGTTCCGTCCATGATGGGAAACTTAGGTACGACGCTCGATGAAATCAGTTGGGTCATAACAGGTTACATCATAGCCAATGCAATCATCTTGCCCATTGCAAGTTGGATGAGTGATCAAATTGGGCGTAAAGTTTACTACACAGTCTGCATTGCCCTTTTTACAGCCTCTTCAGTTGCATGCGGGTTTGCACCGAATCTCGCTTTTCTTGTAGTCTTTCGCGTACTGCAAGGACTGGCAGGGGGTGCGCTTCTTCCCACTTCCCAAGCTTTGATTTATGAGGCGTTTCCCAAAGAGCAAGCCGGTATGGCGAGTGCTATTTATGGAATGAGCGTGATGATTGGCCCTACAGTCGGTCCTACATTGGGAGGCTATCTTACCGATAATTTTGGTTGGCGATCTATTTTCAACATCAATTTGCCTTTAGGTATTATTGTCATGGTTCTCTCGTTTTTATTTGTAGAAGATGTCGGGGTGGATCCGGTTGCAAAAAAAGCTCTAGCTAAAGAACAACCCAAAGCGTTAAGAGAAAAAAGAAAACGCTCTCCTGTCGATAGTATCGGCCTTACACTTTTAGTCACAGGTATTGGCAGCATGCAGTACGTACTTGAGCGCGGTCATGCAGAAGATTGGTTTCAATCCACATCCATTCTCATTTGTACCTTCTTAGCAGTCGTTTGTATTTCAGGATTGATTTATTGGGAATTGAAAACGGAGCATCCAATTTTGGAACTACGCCACTTTAAAAATGTAAATTTTCGAAGTGGAGTATTTTTAATGGCAGGTCTAGGTGCGATGTTATATGGGCTCTTGTTTTTAGTGCCCGTATTTAGCACCTCGATATTGGGAATGACCGCAACTCAAGTGGGCATGATTTTCATTCCCGGAGCACTCGCCGCTGCTTTTATGATGCCATTGATTGGGAAACAATTGCAGAAGCGGGATCCGCGCACATTAATTTTTATCGGCGTCGTCAGTCTTTCGATTTCTTTTTTATCCATAGCAAGATTTGACTCCCAGACATCCACTTCCAGCATGTTTTGGCCGTTACTTTTACGTGGAATAGCGATGTCGTTTTTATTTGTGCCTATTAACACGTCTGTTCTCAGTCAGTTTTCTGGTAAGGCAATCGGTGAGGCTGCAGGGATGCTTAATCTTTGTAGGCAATTGGGCGGAAGTATTGGGATCGCGATGCTATCGACACTTTTTCAGCAGTACCAAGTATATAACTTTTCTATTCTGTCAGAGCATTTAACTGTTTTTGATGCTCCCGCTCGAATGGCGTCACATTTATTTACGGCGGGTTTGCATGCCAAGATGTCCAGTGTAGTGGGAATGGGGGATTTATCTGAAGGCGCTTTAAAAATGTTATTTTTTAAAGTGAAAAAAGAAGCATTTATTCTTTCTTTTCAAAAAGCGATGGTCGTACTTGTCGTTTGTTTCACGCTCGTGCTGATTCCTCTTTCCCAGATGAGAAAAGCAGTATTTAAAGGGAAATTACCGGACGCTCACTAAGATCTTATCTAAACCCCATTGTTCCTGTACTTAGCTTGCAAACAGATGTTCCACTCACGCCTTCCGTATAGTCGATATAAAAAGTGATTTTTGCGGGAAGGGTAATGGGACTAGAGAGTGTAAATACTTGCGAAGATGCTAGCCCCAAACTTCCCGAAATGGCCTGCGAACTGTCTGTTGTAGCAAAGAGGGTGATGAGATTTTCTGATGGTGTAGTTTCTGTTCCTGTTGCCGTAACTGGGTTTCCGGATACGTCTTTCCAGACTTGAGAGCTCGAAGCCAGATACAAATCCTTATCGTAATCCACATTTTCCTGACAGACATCCGGCCAACTGGAAAGGGCAATGCTATTCATGCGCACCGTTATGGTGTCTTTTATTTTTAATGCAATACATCTATAGGTGTCAGGTGCAGGATTTGAAGAAAATAAAAGAGGATCTCTGTATAAATCATAGCCCTCTGACCCAATCCCATAATCAAGCATTGGTTTTAAATCCGTGCAGTCTGCTTTAGTGCCTAGATAATAGGCGTGAACATTGATAGCCATGGATTTAGGACTGCCAGAGGTCACAATGCTTTGTGATTCGACGGCAGTCTTTGAATAGGAACCGCGTAAAGAGAAACTTGCGCTAGTCGTGGATCCACAGCTCGATAAAAATAGAGAAGTAATGAGAAGTGTAATGTGCAGTTGTTGAATCACGTTTACCTCTTTATTCCGCAGGTACTTGATCTTCAGGAGGTACAACTACAGGTTCAGTGCTTGGGACCGAGGGAGTAGCCGGTTCCGGCTCTTTTAAAGAAGCGGGTGCGTTGCTTTTGGTTTCAGCTTGAGAAGATAAAGACTGCAGTGCTGCACAGCTTTCTTGAAAACCGAGAGCGCAAGCTTTTTGAAATGTTTGTCCTGCTTCTGTTTTTTGGTTTTGTTCCTGGTAAATTTTTCCAGTTAAATGCAAAGCTTCCGAATAATCCGGATCTTGCGTGTTGTTTGCGAGTATCTGGATGACATTTCTCAAAAAAGGCAGGGCTGCGAGATATTCTTTTTCATTAAATTTAAGATAGGCCATCACAAGTAGGGGCTTCGTGGCTTTTGGACTGGTATCGATCCAGCTTTGAAGCGTTTTTAGTGCACCAGGTAAATCTTTGTTGGACAGTTTTGCAAAACTCAGTCTTTCTAAAATCAATTCATCTTTGGGATCAATGAGAAGTCCTTTTTCCAGAACTCCCACTGCTTCTTCTGTTCTTTTTAAATCTAAAAGAACGCCTGCTTCGAGTTTGTAACCAATGGTGCTGTCAGAAGCCAAACTTGTTTTCAGTAGTCGCGCTAGTTCCAAAACTTTTTCAGGGTTTACTTTTGTGTCGCTGAATAGGATTGCAGTTTGTGTTACGAACTCTTTATCCTTGCCGGGTTCCCCTTTTAATTGCTCGTCAACATGCTTTAACTCTTCCAAAGTTTCATTTGCAAGACCTCCGCGATTATATGCTTTGGCAAGACGCACATGAACAAGGGGGGGAAAATCTTTTAGGTTGTGTGTTTTTCTTAAAGTATTAATCGCATCTTCCAGCTTGTTCTGGTTGAAAGCCAAGTCAGCATAAAGATACTGCACATTAGCATCTTCTGGATTTTCCTTTGCCAGTTTTTCTGCTGCCTGCATTGCTTCAGCTAGTTTTCCGTCTTTTTGCAGTGCTTGAATTCTTTGTCTTTCAGCAAGTGGATCCGAGGAAGTAGAGTTCGACCCCATTTTTGATAAGAACCAGATCGCAACTAGAGCGGCAGCGAGAATAACTACTCGTTTGTTTTTTGATACCTTTTGATCTTTTGCTGCGTACGCTTTAGTTTGCTTTTTCTTTTCTGAATCTTCTGGGGGAATGCTTATGGAAGAAGATTCGAGTTTGGGCTCTACACGTTGGATACTGGGAGTGCCTTTAAAATCATTAGAAGTGTCTTCCGTTTTGTTTTTTTCCGGAATTTCTTTTTTAGCTTCTTTCTCTTTTTCTTTCTTTTTCTTTTGCGGGGGCTGTGCCGCGATTGTTGCTTCTGCTACACCGATTTGGCAATCAAAGATAGTATTGCCAAGTTGCAATTTGTCCCCGTCTTTGAGTTCCCCTTTTTCCATCAACTCTTCGTTGATGATAGTTCCATTCAAACTTCGTAAGTCTGTGAATAAAATTTTTCCGCTTTTTGAATCGAATTCAATAGTGACGTGCGAGCGAGAAATACGGGGATCTTGAATGACGATATCGGCCTTGGATCGGCCGATCACCATTGTCCCGTCTTTCAGTGGGAAGATCTTTCCTTTGTCTTTACCTTCAATAACGACAAGGCGAGGGTTATTATCTTGAGACTTCATCCTTAGTTATTTCGGACTTTTTCACAATTGAGTTGAGAAGAATACTTAAAGCGGGTTACGCGGCAAGACTAAGTTGGGGGAGAATGCTACTTTGAGTCATCTTAAAATCACCATCAACAGAGGCACCTGGATGAATAATGAGATTTGGCGCGTTGAGTAGTCCGTTCACATTGGCGTGGGGCGACAATTCAATTCTCTGTTGGCTGTTTATATCGCCTTCCACTTTACCCTCTATTACTACAGGCCCCAGCGAAGTAATAGTGCCTCTTACCCAAGCTTCTCTCGAAATGCGCAAGGTTTCGTGGCTTTCATTGTGTAAGTGTCCTTCTACAATGCCTCTGACGATGCCCGCAGTTTTGAATATAAAATCGCCGTGGAGATGGGAGGCTTCAGCAATGATAGTGGGTGTCAGCGTCTCACGGATCATTTTTATCCTCTCCACTTACTTGTACAGTTTCGTGTTTTATCAATTCGTGTTTTACGTCAAACAAATATAGATGCATTGCCACAGGTACTTGAAACCTGCCGATGGTGAATTCCGCTTTTGAGTTAAGAGAACGCGAAATATAAAAGGGTTTTGAATTGAGAGCAAAAATTTCCTCCTGAGTCAGGTTATCTTTTACCTTTTGCTCAGGGTAAACGTAATATTTCTGTCTGCTGATTCCAGCGGGATTCCCCGTTCCGATTTGCGGAGAAAGTGTTTCAAGTAAAACGAGTAAACTGCCTTCTGCATGTGTCTTTTCTTGCGCTGTGAGAACTAAGTTAGCAACGCAAGTTTCTCCACGACAAGTGCTATTAAATTCCTGCAATCTTGCTTTTAAGTTTCCGGTAACTTTACTTTGCTCGTGAGCAGTCTCGACAGGGGTGGAGCTTACCTGTTTAACAAGCAATTGTTGCGAAAGTAACTCGTTGGTTTTACGCTCTTTGAAAAAAAGAAGAGTTCCAGAAATAAAAACGATAAATAACAAAACAAAAGAGACAAGAAGTCGCAATAGCTTTTGGGTGTCCAGTCGAAACGAAACCGTCTGGCCACTGTCTGCTTGCACAACAAATAAAAGACTGTTTTCAAAAAAATTGATTTTTTCTGGATTCATTTGAATTGAAAGTGTTAGGAATTAATAAAAAAGCGAGTGGGTACTTTCTTATTTTACTATAGAACTGAGTAAAATTTCTCTTCTTATTGGATATGACGTGTCATTAAGGAGTAACTAGTGAACTATGCTTGCATTTGTGACAGTTTCATTCAAAGGGGATTTATCCCATCCGATTATTTTGCCTGCTTTAAATCGAGGCGTGAAGCCAGCTTTCAATTTTGCGACTGCTTCCTCAGACTTTAGTATTTCGACCATATCGGTTACGGACACTGTGCCGTCTGTTTTTGTATCAGGATGAGTTGTACTAGCAGTTACAGAAGTATTTTGAGCTGTGAATGCGTGTACGGGTTCACTCCATCTGCCAGACCATTTAACCCAGAGAAGAGTAGTGGCAACGCCCATCAAAAAAACATTTCCGTATGACCAAATTGCTTTCATTTCTATTCCCCTTTATTTTTATTTCTTAAAATAGGCGCTGTAATTGTTGTTCTGGGAGTTTTTACTCTTCTTTTTGCTCTCATACCAAATATAAGAATGAAAGCCACTCCCGCCATCAGCAAATACATCCCGGTAGACAACCCCTCAGAGGGAACTTCTTCCCCACTTACTTTAGTGTCAGGTTCTGTTTTTGCTTTTTTCATTGAGAGAAGATCTTTGGGAGTCTTTGGCCCCATTTTATCGGCGCCGGGAATTTGTTCGCCTTGTTTTGTCGGCGGTACGTTCATGGCGTTAAAGCCCGTATTTACTTTGAGACTGGTTACCATGCGTTCAAATTGCGGAGAAATCTGATTGTAATACTCATCGGAAACAATATAAGTCACAAGTATGGCGACAGGACTATTCACAGTGGCAAGATAACGCGCCCAAAAGCCCGGCAATTCCGATTGAAAGTGCAATGAATCAAGCCAGACAGTACCGTTGATATTACGTTTTCTTGCATAAATAACTTTGGAAGTAATTGGCGTTTTTCCATCTTCTTCTGTAATCGTCTTAGGAGTCTTCAGAAATTTTTCATAACTATCCAGTGAGTCCCACTCGGTAGCCTGCACTCCTAGAGTCATAACAAGAGCTTCTTTTCTCTCGGGATCTTTTGTGGATTGGCAGTAATAAGTCTTTTCTATGTTTTCGCACTTCCAACCCTCAGGTTCTTGAAACGAAACATATCGTGTTTCAAAGAGTGCGTAACTTGTAGATGTGATTACGAATAAGAGAAATAGTGTTTTCATATCAGATAGATATTATTCTATCACAGCTAGTCTATTATGCTTGAGATCTCTTGTTCGAGCGAGGGGATGTCTTTGTAAAAAGTTTCATTCTTATTGGGGGATTGGGGAAGGGGAGTGCCCGGGATATGTCGGATAAGAATCTTTGTCACACTTTGTCTAGAGGGAGCAGACTCGGATACACGACGGTAAATTTGTAAATCCTGTTCTCCACTGTCCCCGATTAAAATTACTTTTTGTCCGTCGAGTTGGCTGAAAATTCTATTTAGAGTTCTCCACTTGTGTCCGAACCTTCCATACCCGAGCCATCGCAAAAATACGGGCCCCTCAGGAAAACCGCGCTCCCGTAAAAACTTCAGCAAAAAGGGAGCAAGTTGGTAAGGGGTACTTGTCACATAGACAATCATGCAATTTTTAGCACTGAGTTTTTGGTACAGTTCTGCCATCCCATCAATCGCTTCGTATTTGTAATAGTGGCCCTTGAAAAGCCCACGCATGATTGCTTTAAACCCGGTTGTTTCGCCGATCTTCGAATCTTTAATAGTATCGTCGATATCCGAGATGATGATCCACTTGATATTGTCATTTAAAAAAAATACTGGCGCACTTAAGACTTCGTAATCACCCAGTTTTACACAGCCGAAAAGAGTTTCGACTCCCACAGGCTGAATTCTCAGCCAGGAAGTCTTGGGGGTTTTTACAGGATATTCCCAGGGAACTTGCAAATGAATAAAGCCTCTATTTTCCGTACTTGCTTCCACGCTGCGCATCTGGTTTTCAGCGATAGCGATTTGAAAACGAATGCGTTCATAAGATTCCAAATCTGGAATTCCCGGGACAATTCGGTGCAGGAGTCTTCTGGGTTTAAAACCCAAGACCTCTTCTTGTGTGCCGTTATAAACCACTGCTTGCAAACTTGTTGAGTTACGCAGCGCAAGAGTCGGAATCGCGACAATAGATTTTGACGGACGGTATAAATCAAAACTTTCGAGTAATTTAAAGATGACTACTTCTATCGTTTTGAAAAACTTGATGGTTTTGCCCCACCATTTTGGGCGCGGCAAGTCAGTCAGACGGATGCCTGGCTTAAAGATGCGCTCAGTCGTACTGGTGAGTTGTGTTTTTTCTATCACAAATCCTTCAACTTGCCTTCACAGTCTGCCGAAAAGTCAGTTAGAGACCTTTCGATGAAAAGACTTTTAAAATTATATCTGCTTAGTTTTTTTATTTCGCCTTTTATTCAGAATGCATTTTCCTTAAGCGAACGCTTTGAGATTTACAATTCCACTCAAAGCATGGGCATGGGAAACGCAGTCACAGCAGATGCGTTTGGCTTCGCAGCACTTTACCATAACCCTTCTGGGCTGGCGCTTTTTCGAAAGAAAAATGTCGAACTCACTCCAATTGATGTGCAAGGAGGGGGCGGACTGACTGGTATTGGCAGAGCATCCCAAGCGCAAACTCTAGGCGAGTACAGGCTTTTTGGCCCCTTACAGCAGAACCCCGGCAGTTATACGTCGTTTAATTACGCCTCTGTGCCTTCGTTTACTATCCGAGGTTTCGGCGTGTCCTTTTTAGGTTCTTACCAATATGCCGCAGTTTCTGACGGCACGACCGTAGACATCGATACGAGACAAGATTTGGGAATGGTAATGGGTTATGGACGGTACTTAGCAGGCAATGTGATCCGCGTTGGTGTAGCTGCCAAAGGACTTGTCAGAAACCAGTTAAAAGGCCAGTACGCACACGCTTCTTTGAACGGCTTAGACGACGATGGGCTTGCAGCACTTCATAAGGAAGGCTTTGCAGTGGGAGTAGATTTTGGAACTGCGATAACTCTGCCTATCAAATACTTACCTACATTGGCATTTGCGTGGAAAGACATGTTTGATACCCGATTCTTAAGTGAAACACATATTTTAAACAAGCAGGCCATCGGCCAGCCCGATCCCATTGCGCAAAGTTTTAATACAGGTTTTTCCATACACCCTTATTTGTCCAATAAATTAAAACAAACCTGGTCTGTGGAATGGAAACATTGGGAAGTACAAAACTGGTCCTGGAAGAAACACCTGCATGTAGGATTTCAATTTGAAGACGAAAAAACATTTTACGTTTGGCTTGGCTTGAACCAGATGCACCCGGGCGGAGGAGTAGGGTACCGGGTCAAAGGCGGGACGCTTGAGATCGGAACCTATGGCCAGGAAATTTCTGAAACGGACGAGCCAAAAAATGATCAGCGTTTATTCTTCAGGTACACAATAGGTTACTAATGAAAAATGTATTCTACATTTTGATTTTTCTTTTTGTTACAAGTGCTCATGCTCGCATGCAACGCTTCGGCTTTGATGGTGTCAGACAAACCGGAATGGGAAATACGGGAATTGCACTTGCAGATGATCTAAATTGCCTTTGGTATAATCCGGCAGGGCTGGCAGATATTAAACGACTCCACGTGAATTTATTTGATTTCACGATGGGCGCTGACAGCATGGATTCGTTTAACAGATTAAAAAATGCAATTTTCAAAAGCGATTTTCAAAATTTAATTAGACCAGATAGTGAGTTTTTACGTTTTAGTATTGCTCCGCAAGTGGCAATGCCGTACTTTTCTTTTTCGCTTTATGAAAATTTGCAGGGTTTCTTCGATTTAGGAAATTTGAATTCGCTCGATCTTACAAAAGAAATACAAGCTGTTGGTTATAATGATTTGGGTTTGATTGCGGGGATTGCAATCCCATTCAGTAATTATTTTTCTCTCGGTGTGTCGGCACGCGCGTTTCAACGTACCGGGATGGATACCAATGTAACAGTAGGCGACTTTGCATCGAGCGCGACAAGCCAGCAAGAAATCACTAGTAATATTTACGACTATTTAAAAAATATGGCAGGTGCTGGCGCCGCTGTAGGTGTGAATGCAGGTGCGTTGATAAAAGTTCCCCTAGCAGGTAAAGATGCCCCAACATGGAAGCTTGCAGCGACTGTAGAAGATATCGGTAATACAACTTTTACAAAATTAGCAGGCAAGTTAAATGCACCGCCTAGTATCCGCCAGACAATTAATTTCGGTACTGCAATGAACTGGAAGAAATCTAAAACTTTCACCTGGAATAACGAAATCGATTACCGCGACTTTATGGATAATAGCGCAGTCTTCCGTCATATCCATTTCGGTTCAGAATTTAGATGGAACTGGATAGGTATACGCGGTGGCGTCAGCCAAGGCTATTATACTGCAGGTATTAGTTTAGAAACTCCCCCCCACACACGAATCCACTTTTCCACCTATGGCGTGGAAGTAGGAAATGGCGCAAAAGAACGCGAACAGAGATGGTATCTTGTTCAGCTTATCATCGGATTTAATCCGTTTTAATTTTTACAATATCAGCCGTAGACCAGAATTTTAAGATAATCCCCTTGAGAAAAATTAACCGGGTGGTCATCTTCTGGCTGAATGTCTTTGATAAGTTTTAAGTGGGGCGAGAAAACGCGTTTTGTCTGCTGGCTAAATTCCTGTCTTGTTACACGAGACGTACAACAAGCGACAATAATTTTTCCATGCTGAGAGAGATGGGTAAGGGATTGCCTCCACATCCGCTCATAGGTTCTTAAAGTGTTTTTTACCTGCGATATGTCACTTCCCATATTGGGTGGATCGACAATGATTAAATCAAATTTTTCATTTTCTGAAAGGGAAGCGAGCCATTCAAAAATATCAGCTTTAATGAACTTATGTTTTTTAGGATCTTTAGTGTGGTTCTTTTTTGCAAAGCTTAGTGCTTCTTCTGAAATGTCGACGTTCCAAATTTCTTTCGCTCCCGCAGTTTCAGCGGCAAGTCCCAATGTTCCAGTGTAGGAAAATAAATTTAATACGCGTTTACCGTTTAACTTATCTTGCGAAACCCATTTTCTTAAACCCCGCAAGTCCAAAAAAGTTCCGCTCTTCTGTCCCTGCACTAAATTTACCGTGTACTCCATTTTGCCTTCATTGAAGTGCACAAGATCAAATGTATGTTCGTAAAGCTGTCTTGTTTCTTTTTTACTATCTTTTCTTTTAGTCGGCAGTTTCCACAGAATCGATTTTGCAGGAAGTACAGCGTGTATTTGCTTGCATAACCATCTGCCAAAAGAATCCAGTGTCGAACTATACGTTTGCAGTACCCAGTGTCCATTGTAATTATCGATGACAATGCCTGGGAACCCGTCATTCTCTCCCGCAATCAGTCTAGTAGCGCTTGCATAATTTTGTAGGTTTTTCCGTCGATTCAGCGCTTTTTGAATGAGGTTATCAAAGAATTTTTTATCTGGAGTTTTTTCTCCATACGATATCATGCGGATGGCAATGAGCCCTTCTTTTTCGTAGATCCCATAACCTATCGTCTTATTATCCCCGTCCACAAGTTTGAGCCAGTCGCCATCTTTAAAAATTTCTGCTGCAGAACTTAAATGGCTTCTAAAAATCCAGGGTTCCTGTTTCTTAAGGATCTGGGAAACGGTTTTACTCGCCTGATAGCGTTTGGGATTTTTATGGGGTGATGGCATGGTGTTAGCTTAAATCCCAATCTTCCAATGTGTAATACTCATCGAAAAAGTTTTGAAAAGAAGACAAATCCACTGATCCGAAGACTGCTGTGAAACTGAAGAAACTTAAAAGCGTTTCCCAGTTTTTTAGCCAGTAGGGTACGTAATGAGGTGGATTAATAATCCCATGTGTTCTTAACCAGGCAATCGTCCCGACATCTTCGAGTGCCATTCTTCCGCATAAAAGGGATTCTACAAGCACGCGGTTTTGGTTTTTTACTGCGACTCTTAAAAAATTATATACGCCCAATAGCCCTGCGAGATACACGCCGTCTTTGGTAAAGGGGCCACCGCCTGTGAGTTTCGCTCCTCTAAAGATACGTTGAGTATTGTAGAAGGCCTCTGTGTCGGTTTCTGCTTTATCTTTATACCAGTTAAAAATCTGGATAAAGTCTGCACCGTCTTCCACCATTTTTAGTGCATGAATGCGGTAACACAAGGTCATAAACCTGCGTTGGGACATCGTATGTCCGTACACTTCATAAAATACGGCGAGACCTTCTTGCGTCATCGTGGTACGCGGCCCACCGCTGAATAAGAAATCACAGTTTTCTTGTCTCGCGCCATTGTGTGCAGTCAAACAGTGCGATTCAATTTCGTGTTTCCATAGTGCATCCAGGTCTAAATTTGAAAACCGCGCATCTTTTCTGATTCTGACGCGATTCATTCCCGCAACGACTTTTGCAGCAATACTGTCAGTGACTTCGACTTTGAAAGGGATGGCTGGCCTCCAGCGCTTTGATCTTTCTTCCAAAGAAGCCGCAAACACTTCTGCCGAGTTTGTGACAGCCGATTCTTCAATGTCGTTTAAAGCACAAAAAGAAAGTCTGTTTGCGATAGAATCTGCCAATTCCACGTTTGTCGTTGATCCAGAAAAAAGTTTGCTATTGGAATTTCCATAAAGAAGGCTTGAAATTTCAAAAAAACTGGGACCTTCGACTTCTAAAAGCAGGCGTATCGCGTTGATATAAGACTCTTGCGTTCGCGCGAGCCATTGCAAGACAGGGTGTTCGCCCTTTAATTTAGGAGTTAATGCGTTTAGCTTTTCCAGTATATCCTGAAGGGATTGCTTATCGATTGTATATTTCGGTTCAGGAAATTTTGTCCCTTTGTGCTTCAGAAACTCCACAGCAACAGAGGGTTCCCAGGAAAGAGCAGAAAGAATTTTTGCTTTTCTCGAGCAGAGTTTAAAGACCTGGCTAGACTCTTTTAATACAGAGATGAGTTTTTCGCGTGAGTAGGTCTTCTTGGCCATTATTTTCTCACAACACGTCCCGGAAACGTTGTTTTAGAGTGTCCCATGTAGCGGTTACGTAAGTGTCCAATGTCTTTGATGCGTTTTTCAGCCACACGGTCAGCGCATTTGTACTCTGGGAGATTTTCTTTCTCAGAAGTATGAAAAATAGTTTTCATCACATAATAAATGTTTCGGATCATACGGTTTGCCCGGCGTTCGTCATAGCCTTCAAACTCGATAGAAACATTCATCAGCCCGCCAGCGTTAATGGCATAATCTGGGGCATAAAGAATTTTGCGTTTGAAAAGCTCATCACCGCATTCCGCATTGGCCAGCTGGTTGTTGGCAGAACCAGCGACAATTTTGCATTTTAATTTGGAAATCGTTTTTTCATTGAGAATTGCGCCAAGTGCAGAAGGGCAGAAAATTTCAGCATCGGTTTCGTAAATGTCTTCTGTTGAGACAATTTGTACATTCTTTTTATCTTTGAGTTCGTCGAGTTTGGAATTATCGATGTCACAGACATAGACTTTCATCCCATTTGCCGTAAATAGGTCAATCAAATGCAATCCCACATGTCCAGCACCCTGTACGGCCACTTTTAATCCAGAAAGACTATCTCGTTTCAATTTGCATTCGACAGCGGCTCTGACACCTTCCAAAACTCCTTTGGCTGTCCAAGGGGAGGGATCGCCTGATCCACCGTGTGTTTCCGCCACACCTACGACATTGGAAGTTTCCATAAAGATATATTCCATGTCATTGACGTCGGTACCCACATCTTCGGCCGTGATATAGCGACCGTTTAAACTTTCAATAAAGGTTCCAAAACTTCTAAAGAGGGCTTCAGATTTGTCTGTTTTGGGATTTGCGATGATAACCGCTTTTCCGCCCCCCAAATTTAAACCCGCAATCGCGGCTTTATAAGACATTCCTCGGGAAAGGCGTAAGACGTCTTCGAGTGCCTGATCGACATTTTCGTAATTCCACATACGGCATCCGCCAAGAGCAGGGCCCAGGTGGGTATTGTGTACCGCGATAATGCATTTTAATCCGGAAGCTTTATCATTACAGAAAACAACTTCTTCATGATCACCGGCAAACAATGTTTCGACATTAGCCATTTTGTACTCCCAATAATGACGCTAAGTTTAAGGTATAAATCAGGAACTTGTCATCCCCCTAAATTAATATAAAGTGGCACTATGTCGCGCCAAAAGAGCATTTATACCGACAAAGATACACATACGCCGCTGGAACAGCCGGGTGAATTTCCCTATACACGAGGCGTGCATGCTTCCATGTATACGAAAAAAGTATGGACCATGCGGCAATACGCAGGTTTTGGCGATGCCGCTGCATCCAATGCCAGATACAAGTACTTACTCTCGCAAGGAATCACAGGGCTGAGCATCGCTTTCGATTTGCCGACACAAATGGGGTACGACTCTGATCATGCACTTGCCAATGGAGAAGTAGGGCGTGTAGGAGTCGCAATCAGTTCTGTCGAGGATATGGAGCGGGTTTTAAAAGATATCCCACTCGATCAAGTTTCCACCTCAATGACAATCAATTCGACCGCAGCGATACTTTTGTCTTTTTATCTAGCGGTAGCTGAAAAAAATAATATCCCTTTTTCCAAACTGCGTGGCACGATTCAAAACGACATTTTAAAAGAGTACATGGCGCGTGGGACATATATTTATCCACCTAAGCCGAGTTTAAAAATCACTTCAGACATATTTGAATTCTGTAAAAATGAAGTGCCCGAATGGAATACTATTTCCATCAGCGGGTACCATATTCGCGAAGCAGGTAGCACGGCAGTTCAAGAAGTTGCTTTTACCTTGTCTGATGGGCTGACGTATGTCCAATCCGCAATCGATCGCGGGCTGAAAATTGACGATTTCGCTCCACGTCTTTCTTTCTTTTTCAACGTACACAATAATTTTTTGGAAGAAATCGCTAAATTCAGAGCTGCAAGGCGGTTGTGGGCAAAACTTATTAAAGAAAGATACAATCCAAAAGATCCTAAATCTCTTATGCTCCGTTTTCACGCGCAGACAGCTGGGAGCTCTTTGATTCCCGTTCAAATTGATACCAACGTATGCCGAGTAACTTTGCAGTGTTTGGCAGCGGCACTTGGTGGAGCACAATCTATTCATACAAATTCTCGTGACGAGGCCCTGGGCCTTCCCACAGAAGATGCCGCAAAGCTTGCACTGCGTACGCAGCAAGTGATTGCAAATGAAAGTGGGATTACTTCCATTGTCGATCCGACAGGGGGAAGTTTCGCTGTGGAAAATTTAACGGATCAAATTGAAACCGATTCTATGGCGCTCATTGATCTTATCGAGAAAAAAGGTGGGGTAGTACATTGCCTGGAGCAGGGAATGCAGCAAAACATGATTCAAGAAGCTGCGTACCAATACCAGATGGAGATCGAAAGTAAAAAGCGCATTATAGTGGGCTTAAATGAATTTAAGAGTGAAGAACACATTCATCCCCCTGTTTTAAAAATCGATCCGAAAATTGAAAAAGAACAAACCGAAAGGTTGAAGGCTTTTCGCGCTAAGCGAGATCAAAAAGTGTGGGCCGATGCTATGCAAAAATTAGATCAGGCCGCTAAAAATGATCTCAACCTAATGCCGGTAATTTTTCACGCTGTTAAATCCCAGGCGACCCTCGGCGAGATAGCATTTACTCTTGAAAAAATTTACACCCGCTTTAGACCTTAGGGGTTTTCAATCGCATTACCGTTCACGTCCAATTTCTTATTCGGGAAAAACGTAATAAATAAGGATGTGCCAATCGTCATAATTTGGCTTGCCGAGTGGCTTGATTGCGCCCATGTCCCTTCGATAAAAATCCCTTTATTCTTTCCGATTTTTATTCCAGCACTAGCTGCGTACACACTACTCTGAGGAAAAGTCTGATTATAAGTGGGCAGTGAAGGAGAAAATTTCCCTGCGCCATAGAGTGCAAAATAATCGTTAAAATCGTAACTCAGGTACAAAGGAAGCACTATTGCAAAAAGTGATGAATCGTATCCGAGGTAAGTCGAGCGCGGGTAAATATGAAAAAACTGAAAACCCACTCCCGTCGATATACTAAAGCCTTCCCAATCCACAAATTGGTATTTCATATCAATAGTCATGGTGAAGGGAAGAGAAACTTGTACACCCAAATCCAAATCATGTCCCATCCCCATACGAGTGCTTAAACCTAAATTTTGAAACGTTGAGCCGTATTTTACAGCGCAGCTGTTAAATAAATTGGGACTACAACCATTGTCGGTAATGGGATCGGGAGGCAAATAGTTAGTATCTTTAGTCAGAGAATAATACTCGCCGTTTAAAGCAAGACGCAGTTGCTTTTTTTCAAGCACCCGCGCCGTTTGAAAAGTGGAATAGCTTGCGCACCCGCTAAGAACCAAAAGTAATAAAATGTAAGAGAACTTATTCAATGGCTGGCTTTTTATTAATGTCTTGTATGAGCTCGATAGAAGACTCAAGTTCTTCTTCATCGACGTCATCTGGATCATTTACGATATTGATGTATTGACGCTTCTGGCCGTCCGACCACTGCAGACAATTTTTTTGAAACAATCTCTTCCATCGTTGTGTGCATTCTTCACTCATGGAGAAATAGTAACATGAGTAGACTTAATTTAAAAAAACTGGTCTCTAACTTGCTTTCCTGTGAATGATGTATGGGTTTAATAGTGAACTCGTAACAATTTGAAACAAAAAATCCTCGGGAGGAAAAAATATGAAACGATTCTTAATTAGTTCTATTGCATTCTCGTTTATCTGTGCATTTGCCACAGCAGACGAAGCACAACAGAACAAACAACAAATAAATGAAAAACAACAAGCACAGCAGGAAGAAGTAGCACCTATTCCTGCTCCAGAGTCACAGCAGTTTGAGCAAGAGGAACCGGGTGTTTTACCTGAACAAGGTGAAGCAAATTCTGACGATCCCCGCTGGTGGAATCCCAGATATCCACGTCCGCACTATGCATACTACAGATGCATTGCACGAGACAGGGGTTGGGAAGAACACTTCAGAGGACACATGGCAGAAGGGTACAATTATAACCATGTATACTTTAGAGCACTAAATGAATGCCGCAGGTATCATGGTGCATGTAACATTTATTGCCAAAGACTCTATTAGTTCCTATCAAAAAGGTGCCTATTGTTGAAATAGGCACCTTTTTATAAAAATGCCAACGATAAGCGCATAAAAACTTTGAACAGACATTCCGGAAGTAGTTTACGCATGAGTAAAAGCATCTTGGGTTGCCCACCAGAAATATAGCGCATTTTACTTTTACCATCCGATGCCGCTGTAAAAATAACTTCTGCCACCTGATCGGGAGTCTGACCATTCAAGGCAGCTTTTTCTATTTTTTCAAGCAGGACATTTTGGTACTCCGAATAATCGGGAAAATGAGAAACATCTACTCGATCAGCGGAACGCCCACCGAAATCTGTTTTTACAGCACCAGGTTCGATCAACTTCACCTGAATATTTAAATGCTGAAGCTCGTACTGAAGCGACTCACTAAAACCTTCGATGGCAAATTTTGTCGAGTGGTAGAGGGAAAATAACGGGAATGTTGTTCTCCCCCCGACAGAAGAAAGATTTAAAATTATTCCTGCATGATTAGCTCTGAAGTGTGGAAGAATTTCTTTGGTAACTGCAAACACTCCAAACACATTTGTTTCAAATTGTTTTCGCGTACTTTCTAGTGACACGGCTTCAAAGGCTCCTACCACTCCAAACCCTGCATTGTTAACTACCGCATCAATCTTTCCGAATTTCTTTATGCCATTTGCAATTGCAGCTTTAATAGACTCTGTGTCTGTTACATCGAGTTTTTGAAGCAAAATATTTTCATTTTGAAGCGCAAGGTTGGCTTTTTCCGGTGTGCGCATTGTCGCAACAACATTCCAACCGTTTTTCGCAAACAGCTTTGCAGTTTCAAAACCAATTCCTGTGGAAGCACCTGTGATTAATACTGTCTTTTTCATATCGAACTCCTAGCTAATGTTGAGCTCTTTATGCTCGTATTACCGCACTCGGTCAATAATAAAATCATATTATTTGATAAAAATATCAGTTTAGCCGATAATTAATTGATATCTGAAGAGAAACTGCATATAAGGAAGTGATGAGACCCGATTTAAAAAATTGGAAAGAGATTAAATTCAACGAAAAAGAAGCGCGTTTGATGGAAGCTTATGTGGAGGTGGCGTACAAAGAAGGCGTAGAAAACGTGACCTTACAGAAAGTTGCTGATCACGCAAAGACTGCGTACGCGACAGTACATTATTATTTTGGCCAGTCCGACCTTAGCATGATCGAAAAGGCGTTAATCTATGTAGGGGGCGCGTCTGAAAAATACATAGAACAGCAAATGAATAGCTTCTTAATGAAGGGTGATACCAACTCCGTTAGGGCATATTTAGATGCCAAATTTGATTGGAATGAAAAATACCCAAAATATGCAAGTATCTGGTGTTACTTCACTTACCAAAGTTCACGAGACAAAGAGTATCGAGAGCTAAATGCGGCATTCTTTGACTCAAACAAACAGCGCATGAAAACCCTGCTTCTTCTGGAGTCTGGAAAGGGTACATATCCACAATTGAAAAATGTGGATGTATTGGCCGATCGTATCTACCAGGTCATCCTGGGAGCCATGTTTCTAAGCATGAGTGCTGTTATTTCACTCAAAGAAATGGGCCGTCGCAAGCAAACCACTCTTGAAATGATCGAAATGCTGATTGCCTTATCCGTCCGCTAAAGACCGGTTTTCAGAATAGTACAACTAAGGTCGAGCCTACCTCAGTAGTGCGTTGATTTGCATAAGGGTTTCCCCAGAAACAAGGAGAAACTCGAATGAAAATCAAACAATTTATCTTAACCACTTTCTTACTGTACTTCTGGTTTGCACTAACCGGATGCGGAAAAAAAGACCAAAACAATGTCGAAAATCCGACTCCCTCAGTTACCCCCTCTGGTACCACAACTGAAAGCCCTTCCAAAAGAAGTCCAGACAAACAAGTAGTCGATCAATTTCAAATCCAAGTAATCGCACAAGAAGAAGCAAATAAATATGTAGTGAGTCTTACGGCCTCTAACCCGCTTGGCGATTATCAAGTACTACGTAAATCTACGGACGAATCTGCAAGTGATGTGGGAACTCTCACAAAAGAGTCTGCCTTATTTGAAGATCAAAGCGTAGAGGCAGGTAAGGAATACGAGTATTCGGTAGCGCTTAAAAACGCTGATGCGAATGCGAAAAAGAATACTTTTAAAGTTGCTATCCCAAAAGATCTTGTAGTCGATGGAACGGTGAATACCGTTCGTGCAGATGGTTTCGCACGGGTTTTCTTACGAGCGGGCGCTCGCATACAAACTTCAGGAGAAAGATTTACTTTGGATGTAAATGAACTCATTTCCCAAGGCGCAGTACTTGAGACTTTCCCTCAAAACGCAGTTGCTTCTATTGGCACCTCAGGCCGCAACGCAGGAAAAATCACAATTAAAGCAAAAAAAGCCAAAGGCACAATCACGATTTTTAACAGAGGAGAAAATGGGGGCGACGGGCAAAATGGATCTAAAGGTGCGCAAGGTGCTAGAGGAGCCAATGGGATGAACGCAAGTTCCGTAGTCCGTGGAAATCCCTTACGCCCACCTCATTGTGGTGGATGGCCCGGCAATATGGATCCTATTTGTGGAAGAATTCCCGAAAATGTTTCTTTCTGTCTTTCTCAACCGACTGCAGGTGGGCAGGGTGGACAAGGGGGACAAGGAACTTCAGGGACTTCAAGTGGACGCGGTGGAGATACGGCTCCTATCTTGATCGAAATCGCTAACCCCACTGACTTTCAACCGAACGTAACTAATCAACCCGGTGTTGCTGGAAGAGAAGGCACAGGCGGAGAAGGTGGTGATGGTGGTGAAGGCGGTGACGGTGGACAGTCAGCAGAAGGCTGTGATGCTGGTGGCGCCAAAGGATTCCCAGGAGCAAAAGGCTCTAATGGAATGAATGGCCAACGCGGATCAGATGGATCTATCTCACAGGTTAGTCTGCACTTTGAAAAGCTCTCTCACTAAATCGAAAGTCTAAACTTATTAGACCGTGGTGTTAGCCACTTCTTTAGTCGGTGTAGTTGAAAACTCTGAATAGATTTTTCGGTACTGTCTGGCGAGAGAAAAGGCATCAAAGACACCACGGTCAAATAAACCGTCTCGTGCTTTTTGTGATTGTACTTTTAACTCTTCAAATCCCGGCTGATTGACTAAAAACTGCGACAAAGTCAGTGAGCAATGCGGAAGCAGTTCATTCAGCGTATTATTTTTATCTGAGAACACAGTCGGAATATCCCAGTAAAAAGTTTCCAGCGCTAGTGTCGCCCAATCAAAGGGCTGCGAATTTAAATACACGCATAGACGCGTGTTCTGCAAAAGCTTCATCCATTGCACTGCCGACACATTGGTATTATTTTTTAACACCATGACTTTTTGCTGGATGGTCGGAAAACGTTTTGTGAGAACTTCGCGCAGTTTGGGTACCATCTCTGCGTCTTTGGAATCACCCACGAGAATCAAAATAAATCCTTCAAACGCGGGCTTCATTCTGTCTACAAAGTGAACGTATCTTCTGACAGCTGATTGCACGAGCGTGATTTGCTCCGGCGCTATCTGGTATTTCTTCTCGAGCACCATCGCATCTAAAGTGGAAGGCACTACGTAAATCTGGTTTTCGTTTTTAGAAAGAAAAAACGGGAGTTTATCGTTTGCGGGTAAAAGCGTATTGATTACAGGAAGTGGCAGTGTGCCCTTCGCTCTATCCACAGGAACAAAGCGGTGCAAAAGACTGATGTTGGCTTTTTTTACAAATTGTTTATTCCAAATCCAATCAATCGGAGTAGAGCCAATTTTTTTGCGCGTATCAAAACGTTTTAGTTGTCCGCTAAAAACCTGACTGGGGTGGGAGAGAAGTACAGTTCTGTGTTTTTCAATCCACTCACTGGAAATTCCGTTTTCGCCTTGAGCGGAAACAAGTTGATCGATTACTTCCTGGGCGACAAGGCCCTTTGCCATAAAATCTTTTGCGGCACGCCCATCAATACAAAGTCTAGGAGTATGTTGCATAGCTTCTATTAAACCATCCCTTCCTGTGCATTTCAATACCAGCTTCCTCGAGTTTGGTATATATCTTCATGGGTTATGAATGAAATACCCTACTTTTTAATTGAAGCCTTTGCGAGCAAACCCTTTACCGGAAATCCGGCGGCCGTATGCCTATTAAAAGAGAAGTTGTCTCATACAACGATGCAAAATATTGCCACCCAGTTCAACTTATCGGAAACGGCTTTTGTATTGCCGGTGAGTCAGGGCTACGACATTCGATGGTTTACACCGCTTTGTGAAGTGAATCTTTGTGGGCATGGGACACTTGCTTCGGCACAAGCCTTGTGGGCAAGTGGCGTGAGTGAAAATACGATCCACTTTCATTCCAAAGGCCGTCAGTTTCGTTGTGCAAAAACAAGTGAAGGTGTGGAACTTGAATTTCCTAAATACGATGTACAAGCTTTAAAGGAACCCGAAGCGCAATTAAAAGAGCTCTTTCCCGAAGCCGTTTCTTTCTCTCTGGCAGATAAAAACCTGATAGTAGAGATGAAAGATGCCACCGAAGTGATTTCGTTTGAACCGGCTATTACCCTTTTTAAGGCGCTTTCTTTTCGAGGAATTTATGTGACTTCGAAAAGCATGGAACCTGCGTATGACTTTGTTTCTCGCTGCTTTTTTCCCAACGAAGGCATTCCCGAAGATCCCGTGACAGGCTCCGCTCATTGTTATCTCGGGCCGTACTGGGCTGAAAAACTGGCGAAGAAAAAGTTGATAGCGTTTCAGGCTTCCGCAAGAAGCGGAGTCCTTGGTGTTGAAGTGCTGCCAAACTCGGTATTGCTCACAGGCCGGGCGCGAATCTTTGCAACCGGCTCTATCAAATTAAATGCATTTTTAGGGGAGCGTTAACCTGACGGAGTAACTGTCCAGTGCTAACCCTTTTTGAATGAAAAAAGGGTTTTTGTACTTTTTGCTATTGGTTTGCGTTTTTTCGGTTTTACTTTCCTTTCAACTCAAAGAACGTTTTTTTAGCCACCATTTAAAACTGACATTCTTAGATGTCGGGCAGGGCGATTCCATTTTATTGCAATTTCCCGAAGGGAAAAATTTGCTCATCGATGGGGGCGGCGGCAGTCCTCGGTTTACTGCTGGGAAAATGCTTGTTCCCGAGTTGCGCTCAAAAGGCATTTTGAAGCTTGATGCTGTGATGCTCACCCATCCCGATAGTGACCACATTCTGGGTTTTACAGATCTCGCACCCAATATGTCTATTGGCGAATACTGGCTCAATCCAGTTTTCAATGGGGAGCAGATTGTCCCACTTCTGTGGCAAACGGAGTGGATATTCAAGCGGCAAAATGTCCCGGCTCGTTTTTTCCCCGTTCAAGAAAGTTTGAATTGGCAGGGAGTCGAGATGGAGGTTTTTCCTTCGAGAGGTGAGGGCGAGAATAACCAATGCCTTGTTCTTTTGGTTCGTTATGGCGGCTGTCGGATTTTACTCACAGGAGACATTGAAGAGGAGGGGGAGAGGGAAATGGCAAAGTACATAACTGCTCCTGTGCACTTGTTAAAAGTAGCGCACCATGGAAGCAAAACTTCCACCACCAAACCTTTTTTAAGAAAAACTCTTCCTAAGTGGAGTGTTCTTTCAACCGGGTGGGGGAATCGGTATGGGCATCCCAAGGATTTTGTGGTGCAGAGATTAAGATCTGTTGGCAGTGAAATCTTAAGAACGGACTGGCATGGCTTTATTGAATTTACGATCGAAGCTGAGGGGAAAGTCTCTTGCCAGACTTCCCGGGGAAGTTGTGGCGAATCTAGGTGTATTTAATTAAATTATACAATGCGTTAACTCTAGCAATCGTTGACTTTTATTGCTCGGCCCAGCGATAGTCTGTACCACTGGCTAACTATGAAAGTTTTATTTTTGACCAAGTATGATCGCCTTGCCGCAAACACGCGGTATCGCTGCCTGCAGTATGTTCCGTATCTGGAAACGGCCGGCATTGAGTGCGATGTTTCTCCTCTTCTAGATGATAATTATTTGCGCTTTAAGTTTTTGACCGGAAGATTTCATTTCACAACGGTTTTAAGAGCCTATCTGGGGCGCATTAACAAGATTTTAAAGATTAAAGAATACGATGCAGTTGTACTCCATTACGAACTTTTCCCCTATTTGCCGCCCTTTTTTGAATGGGTGCTGGATCTTTTTGGCGTAAATTACGTCTACGATTTTGATGACGCTATTTTTCATCAATACGATGCCAATAAAAATCCGATTTTACGGTTTTTGCTAAAAAAGAAAATCCAACGGGTGATCAAGCATTCCAAAGCGGTACTCGCAGGAAACCGTTATCTTGCCCGTTACGCTTCAAAAACATCCGAACATATTTCTATCATTCCTACGGTGGTGGATCCCGATAGATACAATGCGGGCTATAATGCGGATGGCACACGGCCGGAACACGAGCTTTTTACAATCGGTTGGATTGGTTCCCCCTCGACAGTGGCTTATGTAAAAGAAAAAGCTCTGGCATTAAGACGCTTTTGCGAAAAGTACCCGGCAAAACTGATTCTTGTCGGTTCGGGTGCGATTGAACTTCCCGGAGTTCCTCTCACCGTACGCGAGTGGAGCGAAGAGTCTGAACTGGAAGAATTGAAAAAATTTGATGTGGGGATCATGCCTTTGACCGACGATCCTTGGTCGAGAGGCAAATGCGGGTTTAAATTGATTCAATACATGGCATGCGGCCTGCCTGTTGTAGCAAGTCCTGTGGGCGTGAATGAAGAACTAGTCGATCATGGCAAGTCTGGTTATCTTGCCACGACCGATGAAGAATGGTTTTTAGCTCTCGAGAAATTGTATCTGCAAAAGACTACCCGAACGGAAATGGGTAAAAGAGGCTTAGAAAAAGTAAACACGGGTTATAGCATCAAGGTGTACGCTCCCAAAGTAGTGCAAATCTTAAACGAGGTTGTCCAGCGCCTTAAGTTGCCTGTCCATTTCGGAAATATCGATCTGAAAGTAACAGAAAATTTTGGAGAAGAGTGGGCGGCATTTCCGCAAACGCAGCTTAACAAATTGGAACTGGAAAAGATTTTCGATGAGTATTTTTCCATCTTTCCTTGGCAAAAACTTCCTCCTAGCGGTGGTGTCGGAGCAGATATCGGATGTGGAAGTGGTCGGTGGGCGACGTTTGTTTCACCTCGTGTAGAAAATCTTGTCTGTGTCGATGCGAGTGCACGAGCGTTAAATGTTGCGCGGGCGAATTTGAAGCAATTTCCTAATATCGACTTCAAACACGCAAGCATTGCAGAACTTCCTTTTGAAAAAGAATCTCTCGATTTTGCTTACAGCATTGGTGTTTTGCACCACATTCCTGATACGGAAGCCGGGATGAAAGCGATTGCTGAAAAACTGAAACCAGGCGCACCATTCCTTGTTTATATTTATTACGCTTTAGATAATAGAGGAGATCTGTACAAATTTATTTGGCGTGTTTCCGATCTTGCTCGTCGAGTGATTTCTCGTTTGCCGTTCAGACTGAAATATACGGTCAGTCAGTTAGTTGCGTTGTTTTTATACTGGCCGCTTGCCCGCGTCGCAAATCTTTTACACTTCATGCGAGTATTACCAGAATCTTGGACGTTGTCTTATTACCGTGACAAGGCATTCTATGTAATGCGTACGGATGCGCTCGATAGATTCGGCACACGTTTAGAAAAACGTTATACCCGTCAGGAAATTGAGCAAATGCTCATTAATTCTGGTTTCAAAGACATCCGATTTTCAGAGCGCCCACCTTTCTGGGTTGCAGTCGGTACCAAAGTATAATTGACTTGAGTAGTGCCATAAGATAATTCAGTGCTTCATAAAAGGGAGTTAGTATGAAGTCATATCTCGTTATTCTTGCACTTTTCACAGCAATCAGCAGTCATGCAGGCGAAGGTGAACACCTGGCTCTTTACGGCAGAAGCTATACAAATTCGTGCAGCTACTATTCAAATACGAGTGGTGATTACCGTGTAGTATTTCAAAGTGTGAAGCTCCCCTGGGGAACAAAAGTGAGCCTCATCTACGGATGGAAAGGCTATAACGCTTTAGGTGCCGGCAACAATCAAAATTTTGATTGGGCATACCAAAGTGAAATGCCAATGCGAGCCACTGCGGGATGGACATGGCAGGCAGATTTAACCAGTGTGGGTTTACATTCGAGAAGCAGCAATCAATTTTTAACTGGATTACAATTCGTATTAAAACTCGAAGTTCCCGGACAAGCTATTCGCTATGTAAAAGGAAGCAGCACACCCCAAGCTTACTTGATGGCGCCAGCACTTTTGTACGGCAGCCCTTGCGTGGATGCATCTCATCCCTTGCCTGAATTCAGACAAGTCGATTTTCATATTGTAGAACGCTAGTCTTAGGCAACAACCAATAGCCCTAATTGCCGACGTTTGAGTAACGTCAATTCGTCCCTGAGTTCTGCGGCTTTTTCAAAGTCGAGATCGTGGGCGGCTTTTTTCATCAGTTTTTCAAGCTTATCTATTTCTTTAGGAACATCCTTATCGGGTACGGCTTTGCCTTTTTTCTTGGAGATGGAAACTTCAAAGTAATCCATTTGCTCTGTTTGATACATCGGATCGTGGATGTTCTTTTTGATCGTTTGCGGAGTAATACCGTGTTTCGTGTTGTATTCGATTTGAATTTTTTTACGGCGTTCTGTTTCACTGAGTGCAAATTTCATGGAGTCTGTGATTCTATCGGCATACAAAATTACTTTTCCATTCACGTTTCTCGCGGCTCTTCCGATAGTTTGAATGAGTGATGTCTGGCTTCGTAAAAAACCTTCTTTATCTGCGTCCATGATCGCAACAAGACTACACTCTGGAATATCCAACCCTTCTCTAAGCAGGTTGATACCGACTAAAACATCAAAAGTCCCAAGTCTTAACTGGCGTAAAATTTCTACGCGCTGTAAGGCATCAATGTCGGAATGCAGGTATTGCACCTTGATGCCCATTTTTTGATAATACTCGGTCAAATCTTCCGCCATGCGTTTTGTGAGAGTCGTAATCAAGACACGTTCTTTTTTTTCGACGCGTTTTTTTACTTCACCGAATAAATCATCCACGCTGCCACGTGCAGGTTTTACAATCACTTCGGGATCCAAAAGTCCGGTGGGGCGAATGATTTGTTCGACCACGTAGCCTTTTGACTTCTCCATTTCGTATTTGCCCGGAGTCGCAGAAACATAGACTACTTTGTTGATAAGCCCTTCGAACTCGGAAAAATTTAAAGGCCTGTTGTCGAGCGCCGAAGGCAGTCGAAACCCGTGTTCAACAAGAGTCATTTTACGTGCTCTATCCCCTCGGTACATTCCTCCCACTTGCGGGACCGTGACGTGGCTTTCATCAATAAAGAGCAAAAAATCTTCTGGAAAATATTCGATAAGGGTCGGAGGCGGTTCACCGGGTTTTCTTCCAGTCATGTGACGGCTGTAGTTTTCAATACCGTTACAAAATCCCATTTCTTCGAGCATTTCGATGTCGTAATAAGTACGGCTCTCCAGACGCTGTGCTTCCACAAGTTTATTTAACGATTTTAATTCCTGTAAGCGTATCTGCAACTCATCTTGGATAGAGCGAATGGATTTCTTAAGTTGTTGTTTATCAGTGACGTAATGGCTTCCGGGGTAGATTGCGACATGCTCGAGTTCTTCCGTAGTTTTTCCTGAGATAGGATCTATCTTGGACAGTTTTTCTATTTCGTCTCCCCAGAACTGGATGCGGTAGGCGTCTGATTCTTCGAAAGAAGGGAAGATTTCCACAACATCGCCTCTTACGCGAAACGTACCGCGGTGAAAATCCACATCGTTACGCTCGTATTGAATCTCAATTAATTGCATTAAAAAACTGTCTCTTCGGTAGCTTTGACCCTTATCCAGGGTAATGACCATTTCGCGGTAAATATCGGGAGAACCAAGACCATAAATGCACGAAACGCTGGCAACGATGATCACATCGCGTCGGGAAAGCAGATTTCGCGTCGCTGAATGTCTTAATTGATCAATTTGATCGTTAATTGCAGAATCTTTTTCGATAAACGTATCGGTAGAAGGAATATAGGCTTCCGGTTGGTAGTAATCGTAGTAACTCACAAAGTATTCAACTGCATTTTTCGGGAATAATTCTTTGAACTCTGCATAGAGCTGGGCCGCTAATGTCTTGTTCGGCGCCATGACGAGTGCGGGCTTTTGCAGGTTCTGGATTGTATGCGCCATGGAAAAAGTTTTGCCTGAACCCGTTACCCCTAAAAGGACGGAATCGCGTCTTCCTTTTTCCAGGGCTTCTGTCAGCGCTTTGATGGCGGCTGGCTGATCTCCTCTGGGCTCGTGTGGGCTTACAAGTTTGAATTCCGACATGAGGGGAAGTATACAACTGTATATGGATCTTAAAAAGCTCTCCTTTGGCATACTGGGTTATGGCAACCAGGGCCGCGCTCATGCATTGAATTTAAGAGATAGTGGGATGACGGTCAGGGTAGGGGCGCGTCCTGGCAAAGGTTGGGACTTAGCTGTGAAAGACGGGTTTAAGCCTGCTTCTTTTTTAGAAGTGGCGTCGAGCTGCGATGCCGTTGTTTTTTTACTCCCTGATCTGGTTAGTCCCGAAGTCCACCGGGAACTTTTGCCTGTTTTAAAGAAAACGCCGAAGTACATTGGTTTTGCCCACGGTTTTGCCTACACGTACAAATTGATTGAGCGACTGGATAACTGTTCTTATTTTTTAGTCGGGCCTAAAGGAGCAGGGGCTATCTTAAGAGATAACTTTGTAAAAGGCGGTGGCTTGCCTGCAGTCTATGCCTTTACTGGCAACGCAAAAGAATTGGCACTGGGTTATGCAAAGGCAATCGGTTGTGCCGGCAACTACCTGCTTGAGACAACGTTTGAAGAAGAAACCTATTGCGATCTTTTTGGTGAGCAAACAGTTCTTTGCGGGGGGATCATGCAACTGATGGAATCTGCCTTTAATACGCTTGTAAAAAATGGAATGAAGCCCGAAATGGCATTTTTTGAGTGTTGCTATGAAGCACGCATGATTACAGAATTGTGGATGAAATTTGGACCAAACGGCTTTGCAGAAAATATCAGCCCAACCGCTTTTTTCGGTGGGCTAACACGTGGCCAAAGCTTGATTAACGAAGAAGCGAAACAGAAAATGCAAACCATGTTTGATGAAGTGAAATCAGGTAAATTTGCAGAGGAATTTAAAAAAGAATTTGATAGCGGTTCACCACGCTTGGTAGCCGAAAAGAAACGTCTTAAAGAGTCTCTAGTCGAAAAGACGTACCAAAATATCTTAAAGGATATGAAATGAGTGAGAGAAAAGCCCCATGGGTGTGGGTGGGCATTGTCCTTCTTGTCGTTATTACCCGATTAACCGAAATAGGCGTATCGCTGGATCCTGCACTGTTTGCTAGTGTAGCCAGAAACATCGTACGCTCAGGAAATATCTGGTCTCTCTATGCGGGTGAAAAATTTTTCCCGCAGTTTTATGAGCATCCTTTTTTAGGAATCTGGTTTCAAGCACTCGTGTTTAAACTTTTTGGTGCGTCCGAGATCACGAGCCGTTTAGTAGGCGTTTTTTTTGGCGCTGGGACATTTTACTATTTGTATCGCTTGGGTGAAAGACTGGTCGATGCACGCTTTGCAAATGTTTTTTGTTTTGTCAGTCTTTTAAGTATCTATTTTATCGGTAGAATGCCTACATTCTATTTCGAAGTCCCGCTGACATTTTTCTTGATAGGTTCTTTTTACTATTTTTGGAGAAGTTTGCTTCTTCCAGATTTAAAAGATGAAGTTCTTTCTGGCGTTTTTTTAGGATGTGCCTTTCTCACAAAAGGACTGGCGTCGCTTCCCATGATTGCTCTGATGGGAACAAGCACGCTTTATCATTACAAGAAAGATTTTTGGAAAATTAGAGGACTCTGGGTAACACTGGGGCTAACGGCCTTGATAGTTTTTTTATTCTGTTATGCTCAATCTAGCTACGGAAGTTACTCTTTCTGGAAATTGTACTGGAACAGACACCATGTGCAGAATGGAGCTGCAGAACGCGTTTTTGAAATCCAGTTCCTCATCGCTTTTTTGAAGAAATTTTGGCAGACGCATTCACTGCATATTTTACTGGCGGTTGCTGGTGCAGGATTGTTCACTTTTAAAGAAGAAGTCAGAAGTTCTTGTCGAGAGGCGCTGTTTGTAGGGGGAGTCGGAACTTTTTTGTTTTTACTCGCCAATGGTTCTATTGGGCTTACGCATTTGCATTACTTCTACACAGTTTATCCCATTTCAAATCTGCTGGCGGCCATCGCACTTTATCCATTGGCATTAAAGTTCTCGGAAAAAAAATGGATGAACTGGGGACTGGGGATTGCAGTGGTGTATTTACTAGTATGGCAAGTGATTCCACTTCCCATGCGAAGAAAAGCAGACATCGATTACTACCAGTTAAAAGGCACTGTGGACGCGCTGAAAACAAATGGCGTGAAGTCACTTGAGGGATTGGGGATAGAACCTACGGAGTGGGATGTGCGCGAAGTTTCTCTATGGTACTGGGATGTAGAAACTTTTCTTCTTTCAAATCCTTCTGAGGTAAAGGGAAGAGCAGTACTTGTTAGGGCAAAGCCTGAGACAAAATATCTCGAGCAAGAATTGGAAAAAAAGAAATATTTCTTTTGCGCGGGAAGTCCTAAATTTTCTCTCTTCGTAAGTAGCGAGTCTTTGCAAAATACTTGTCAGCACGCCAAAATGGACGAAAAGCTTATAAAGTAACTATTTTTCTTCCGGAAGTCCCTTTTCACGCCAAGCACGCATTCCACCATCCATAGAAAGTACATTTGTGTAACCCATCTTCTGCAGCGCGTCTGCTGCAAGGGCCGAACGAAAGCCGCCCCCACAATACAAAATGATTTGTTCCGTTTTATTCGGAAGAACAGATTCGACATCGCGCTCTATTACGCCTTTTCCTAAGTGGATTGCGCCTTTTGCGCGGCCTGCTTTCCACTCGTCGTCTTCACGCACATCGACAAAATGGAATTTCTCGCCTGATTTCAATTTTTGAATCACACCCTCTACGGATGTTTCTTTAATATTTTTTTTTGATTCGTTCACGATTTTTAAAAAGCCTTCAGAATGTTTCATGCGAAAAAGATTAACGCGCCTTTTTCCATTTGGAAACAATTAGTCCCTGAGAACACCCGTTATATGTAAAATTTTTACACTTTTGGTTTGTTTAATACGAAATCCTGACTAGAATTATTTGGCATTGCAATTGCTCTGTTTAAGATTTGAAGGAATAGGAAAAGTGTCGGCTTGTTTAAAACCTGACAATCTTCCTAAAACAAATTAGATATAAGAGTAAGACATGAAAACTGTTCTCATCGTATTTGGCACTCGTCCTGAAGCCATTAAAATGGCGCCGCTAGTACAAGCAATGCAATCTTCTCCCTATTTAAAAGCAATTACGTGCTCGACTGGACAGCATAGAGAGATGCTCGATCAAGTGATGGATATTTTTTCGATAAAGCCCGACTACGATTTACAACTGATGCAACCCAATCAAGATTTATATTCCATTACAGCTAATTGCCTGACACGCATGAAAGAAGTTTTGCGCGAAGTGAAGCCTGATGCAGTTTTAGTGCAGGGAGATACGACTACTGCTTTTGCCGCCGCATTGGCCGCGTATTATGAAAAAATTCCTGTCGGGCATGTGGAAGCAGGCTTAAGAACGTTTGAGAAGTACGCGCCATTCCCTGAAGAAATTAATCGTAATTTAATTTCACCCATCGCTGACTGGCACTTTGCCCCAACGGAAGATTCGGTCACAAACCTTGAAAATGAAAATGTACCTTTCCAAAAAATATTTTTGACAGGGAATACCAGTATCGATGCGCTGAAATGGGTGGCAGAACGTACGGAATTGCCTGAGCGCTTTGTGCAAATGGTAGGAAATCGTAAGTTGATTTTGATGACAGCGCATAGACGCGAAAATTTCGGTCGTCCGCTTGAAAAAATATTCTCAGCGGTCAGGGAATTTGCTGAAAAAAATCCGGATTTTCATATCGTTTACCCAGTACACAAAAATCCGAATGTTGTTATCCCTGCTGCAAAGCAATTGAGTAATTTGGCCAACGTTTCTTTAGTCGAGCCTTTGAGTTATCTCGAACTTGTGTCTTTGATGAAAGAAGCCCATCTCGTGTTAACGGATTCAGGTGGATTGCAGGAAGAAGCGCCAACACTGGGTAAGCCTGTGCTTGTACTTCGCGAAAGCACCGAGCGCCCCGAGGCTGTTAAAAGCGGAACTGCGATACTTGTGGGATCGGATCCGAAGCTGATTGTGGAACGGCTTACGGAACTTTCCTCGAGTAAATCCAAACTGTATCGCTCGATGGCACGCGCAACTAATCCGTTTGGAAACGGAGACGCTGCCTCTTCTATCATCAGAGTGTTAGAACATGAGCTAGGAGAAGTGCCACGCATTGTTCCTCGCAAAAATTATGTTTCTGCACAGCTTACAAACTTAAGACGCCTGACAAAATTGGCAGGGGGAGCTTCTTTTATCAGGGTTTTCTCGGCCTTGCTTGGTTCTTAATCCAGTACTTTTTCATCGTTTGAAATAGGGCATTGTCAGTCTGGTTTGTGTGGTTCTTTGGTTTCGTCCCTTTTCGGATATCAAATTGATCATATGTGATACCTTGCCAGCTTGATTCCCAAAGCCAGTAAGAATAATTTACACCTAGGTTTTCAAGAATGCTCATGTGATCGTCCAAGTAACTGGCAGCACCTTTTTCCCATCGCATGACTCCAAATTCATTTACAGCGACAGGAAGTTTATTTTTTTGTTTGAAATCGTAAATCGGGCGCAATGCGTTTTCGAGCCAGCTTGCGTCGAGTCTTTCCCCCCATTTTAAATAACCCGGATAGCTGATTCTGTAAGGAGAATATTGGTGCGTGTATTCATAAGGCGAATAACTGTGGACCGCATAAACGGTTTTTTGATCTTCTGAAATAGGGGTGTCTTCCAACCAATTGACGCTGCTCCAATCCATTACAGCTAGTAAGATAGGAGTTTCACTATCCACTTCTCTGATTGCATTGGTAGTCGCTTTTGCAAGTGGCGCAAAATCGTACAGGCTGTCTTTGTATTTGGCGTAAAATTCTTTGGCGTCATCGGTACTGAGCAACACGGAATTACTATTGGGCTCCACCATAAGGTCATATCCAACCACCACCGCACTATTTTTATATCTCTCAGCGGCGAATTTCCACATATTTGCCCAAGCTTTTTGTGCCTCGGCATTTTTCCAAATGTCATTATTGGCTTTTGAGTTCACGCCTGAAAAAGTGTCTTCATTTCTTCCCGGGCCTGTTCTGAAACTGATGACTGCAAACATATTGGCATTTTCAATTTTTGAAAGAAGCGAATCAAGGTTTTGAACCGCTTGGGAGTCAATCTGATAAGGCGCTTTTTCGGTGAAGAGTCCGGGATGCGAAATGTTTACGTAGTTTGCGCCAAGTGAAGAAAGTTGCTGAAAATCAGTCTGCAAATACGGCGGGCCAATGGGATCTGTGCCGAAGCCGTTTCCATCCACCTTAGGATCAATTTTTTTCTGCCAGATATTTGCCCCTCGTAAACACGTTTTTACACGCCAGAGATCCCACTTAGTTTTTGCCTCATTGCAGTTCAAAGATTCAGACGACGAAATAGCCTGCTTGGAAACACAGCCAAAAAGGAGTAAAAAAAAGGCGATATTGCGAAATAGCTTTATTATCTGAGGTTTAGTACGCATATAACCCTATTTCGACAATGTGCGTTAAAAACTTAATGCAAATCTGAATTGAAAAATATTTAGAGAAAGATTTCTTTATAAGGTGCCAAAGTGATCCCTTACGAGATAACTTCGTGCTGAAAGCGACATAATTTTCTATGGCACAAGGCTTGCTGTAGATAAACGGGGGTATGATGCGATCAACTGCTATTTTTATTCTGCTTTTTACACAGCTCTCTTTCGGAGCATTCACTTCCAATTGGTACACAGAAGATGCTTTTTTAGATCGAGAAAATATACTCTCCAGTCTTTTGCGCGTAAGAGGCGAATACAAAGTTACAGAAAATCTCTCCCCCTATTTGACTGTCGGAAGCGACATGCAGACTTCTTCTCAAGTGGTTTCAGATGTGGCGACAAGCTCCTACGCATATGGTGGGCCTGGTTTTAAGGTCGATCTTTTCGGCGCACAACTTTTTACAGAGCTCAGAGGCCGTTCTTATTACCGTGAGGCTTTGAACCAGAAGAAACTCGATGCGAGAATACTTTTAACTATCGGGAAGTATGGCGATGTGGGGCTGGATGCATCCCGCAGTATTTTAGGGTTTTATGAGCTCTATACAGAAACTCTTTTCACCTCTGCCGATGAAAGCAACGTAATTGAATCGGCATATATTCGTGCAGGTTTAAGAAAACCCGTTATCAAAGATTTAATGCTAGATGTTTTTGTTGAACCATTTGTCACAGTGGACAGAATCGGACATTTTTATAATAACCGCGCAGACGCAAAACTGAATATGCGATTGCAATATGCAACGGCCAACTATTCATTCGGGCTGACCGGCTCGTATTTAGTGAACGACTATTTTGATTATGCAAAATTTGAGAGAAACCCTTACTTGAATGAGACCTCAGGTTTCAGGGTGTTATTCGTCGCGGGGGGAAGTTTCTAATGCCTTTGGATCAATATCTCGTTTATTTTACCTGGGTTTACCCTGTACTTATCTGGCTTGGGGTTTTTTATCTTCTTTGTGGATTGGATGACTTGTTTATCGATTTGGTTGCCGTCTTTGATAATCAGGGGCCGAGAAAACTGAACGCAAAGCTTCTAAAAAAAATGACGACTACGCCTGAAAAACGTATCGCAATTATTGTACCTGCGTGGAAAGAAGGCCAAATCATTGATCGCATGCTCTTAGGTAACTTAAGCCGTATCGAATATGCGAATTATGATTTTTTTGTTGGTGTGTATCCGAATGATTTAGAAACTTGCCAAGCTGTTGAAAAAGCCGCGCAGCAAGATAGCCGCGTCCATAGAGTAATTAACTCGCGTCCTGGTCCCACATCTAAAGGACAGATTCTCAATTATGTAGTCGACAGTATTTTGCAGTTTGAAAACGAAAGAGGCGTTCGATTTGATGCTGTACTCATGCAAGATGCGGAAGATGTCATTCACCCAAAAACATTGCCACTCGTAAATTTATACTTAGGTAAGTACGATTTTATCCAGGTGCCGGTATTTTCACTCAATGTAAGTCCGTTTCAGCTTGTCGGGGGAACCTACATCGATGAATTTTCTGAACACCACACAAAAGATATTTTAGTGCGTTCACATTTAAACGCAGCAGTCCCTTCTGCAGGGGTGGGAACGGGACTCAGCCGCGAATTAGTTTTAAAAATGCGTGAACTAAACCGCGGGCAACTTTTAAACGAAACTACTGTCACGGAAGATTACGAGCTTGGTGTGAGAGCCCATGCGATGGGTTTTTTATCCAAGTTCGCATGCTTTTATTACGATAAAGCAGGCAAGAGAGAATACATTGCCACACGTGAATACTTTCCCAAAAAATTCATGCGTTCTGTCAGACAAAAAACCAGATGGACGACGGGTATCGCGCTTCAGGGAAATAAAAATTTAGGCTGGATAGGCAGATTTTCCAATCAATACTTTCTGTTTCGCGATCGAAAAGGACTACTTACCAATATTGCCACTTTTATCGGTTATCCCATTGTGTTGCTTGCCCTCTGGCTCAGTATGCGTGGTATTGAATTCCCGTATCATGGCGGCGTGTTTGATTCTATTTTATACGTCAATGTACTTTTGATGTTGAACAGACTTTCGCAAAGAGCCTACTGTGTGACACGTGTTTATGGACCTTGGGCTGTACTTACACTTCTACTCAGATGGCCAGTTGCTAATTTAATAAACTGCTTGGCAACTGTGCGTGCTCTGTATCAATATTCCCTTAGCACAATTACTCGAACGACAATTGCTTGGGTTAAAACCGAGCATGAATTGCCAGATTTCTTTGGCAAGCAAACGGTGGGGACAAGTTAATATAAAATGAAATGGTTTCTGCTACTTTTTCTTCTTTTTTCTCTAAATCACGGCCAAACTGCAGAAAAAAACAAATGTGTCCAAATTTATTATGACGGAGTAGCTAACTTCGGTTTTGGAAGAGCCATCGTCCTTCCGCTACAAAATTTGCTGGGACACTTTCCTTCTTTCACTCGTTATATTATCCCTCTGGATAAATACAAAAAAGGTGACTTGGAAAAGTGTGAAGCCAGTATTTATCTGGGGAGTTATTTTGATGCAACTATCCCCGAAGATTTTTTGCAGGACTACACAACGACTTCAAAACGCGTGGCATGGCTTGGATATAACATCTGGAAATTGGGAGACGCGAGATTAAATAGTCTTTGGGGAGTCAATTATTCGAAAATTGAGGGGCTTAACTGGGCGAAAAAAGACGAAAAGGGACGACCAGGGTATTTCAAGTTCTTCGAATATAAAGACGAAATTTTCGAAAAGTATGGGGAATTAAAACCAGACGATCCAAAAGAGTTCATTGCTTCCTGGGAGCTAGTACATCTGGAGCAGGTCAGACAAGTAGGTAAAGTTGTTTCGTGGGCAAGGCACAGTACTACAGCGCAAAAAATTCCTTATATTATTGAAAACAATAACCACTGGTATGTGGCTGATCTGCCGTTTACGTTTATGACGGAAGAAGACAGGTACTTGATTTTTTCCGATCTTCTTTTTGATATCCTGGATGAGAAACCGCTTTATCCTGAACATGCGCCCGCTTTTGTGCGGTTTGAAGATTTACATCCGCTTATCAGTACTTTTCAGCTTGGGAAAATTTTAGAAGTTACGCGTAAGTTGCAAATCCCTTACGGACTATCACTGATTCCTATCTTTCAAGATCCTTTAGGCGCTTTTCCGCCCAATGGCGTCGCAAAACAAGTTGCCTTGTCGCAAAAGAATGATTTTGTCGCGTCTATTCAGGAGCATGTCGCAAACAACGCGAGTTTGCTTTACCATGGCGTAACTCACCAGTATGAAAATTTAAAAAATCCATTTAATGGCGTCAGCGGTGCGGATTGCGAATTTTGGGACTGCATACAGGAAAGACCTGTTGAAAAAGAATCTCTCTCTTACTTTTTAGACAAACTTGAATATGGGATGAGTGAGTTTGATTCGGTTGGTTTCAGACCCTCATCCTGGCTCACCCCTCATTATATGGGCTCGCCACTTGCAAATGCATTATTTGCCGAGGTTTTCTCCTGGAACATCGGGCGCATGAATTATCTTCTTGGTAAAACAAACCTCAATGGAAAACTCCCGGAACAATACACGTTTGAAACTTCCGGAGTAGGGGGCAGGCAAGAGAGAATTACATTTTTAAGTAATTTGAAATGGGAGCAAAATATGGGTGTGCCAGCAGTTTTGCAATTTTATCCCTATGAAACGTTCAGTGATATCAACGGTGCGCGCTTTGTTCCCGAAAATGTAGGTTTTCTCCAACCGAAAGACGTCGGGCAGGGGGGTAAAATTTGGAACGTAAACGACATGCTCAGAGTTTTAAAGCGTAACCGGGTTCTCAGAGATGTGTGGGGTTCTTATTTCATCCATCCTTTTATGTTCAACACCATTCAAGATGGTGGGCTTGCAAAATTTCCAGGCGATACGAGTGAAGTTGAACGTCTGCTAAAGGAAACAAAGGCTTTAGGTTATGATTTTATTGATTTTAAAACCTGGAAAAATCAACGGGCAAAGATTCGGACAAAACTCGATATAGAACAGTAAAAACTGCATCTTCTACTATCGTAAACAGGATTTTAAAATTTTCATTCCATTAATAAGCTCAGTCTCAGTTTGGTTTGCAAATCCTAATCTCAGATGAGTCCCTTTTGCCTTGTCTATTCTGTAAAGATATTCTGGTGAGACCTGCACGCCTAGCTTAGCTGCTTTTTTAGCGACTAATTCAGAATCTTGTCCTGTATTCATCCATACAGCCATTCCCCCATCCGGTGTTCTTGCAGAGACTTTGTAACCTTCCTTTTGCATTTCCGTAATGCACTTAATGATGCAGTCTCTTCTTCCTTCATAAGTTCTGCGCATTTTTCGTAAATGTCTTTCAAAAGCTCCCTCTCTCATCCAGCGTGCTACTGCATCTTGAAGAATAGAATCATTTTGCCGGGACAAAAGTCTTTTCAAGCGGACAAAGGGCTCTCTCAAGGCTTCAGGTACGGCTAAATAGCCGATACGTGCAGAGGGGAAAAGCACTTTTGAAAAAGTGGAAATATAAATCACTATCCCACTAGGATCCTCTGATGCCATCGGAGGTAGGGGCTGTGACCGGTAATGAAACTCGTGATCGTAATCATCTTCCAAGATAGCGACTTTATATTTCACGGCTAAATCGTATATCTGTTTTCTCCGCGATACTGGCATGGTGAGTGTCGTCGGATACTGGTGCAATGGAGTGAGGTAGAGCAATTTCAATTTGTGCTTTTTAATTTGCGTTTCAAATGAGTCTGGCAATATTCCCATCTCATCCATTTCGATTGGACAGAGTTTGCCTCCGGCTATTTTTAGCGTTTCCCATGCAGGTTGATAGCCCCATTGTTCAACTCCGACAGTACTGCCTTCTTGAAGCAGAAGCTGGGCAGCGATAAAAATGGCCTCTTGAGAACCATTCGTGATGACAAGCGATCTGCCGTTGATGGCACGCATCCGTCTTAAATACGAATCGATTTCACTTTGTAACGAAGCAAGACCTTCCGGCTCACCGTAATAGAGTATTTTCTCTCCCATACGCTTCATCGAATCGTTTATGCATGCACGCAGTTCATCCATCGGAAACATTCTCAAATCAGCCAAGCCACTTTGAAAACGGTATTTAAAAGGTTTTTGGTTCGTTTCTGCAGGTACATAATCCGCAATGTTTTTTGTAATCGTTAATAACGTTTCGCTTTTATTTACTCGTGTCTTATTTTTACTTACAAAAAAGTTTGAGGGAAGAAGACGCGAAACTTCGTAGCTTTTTCTTTGTGTCGAAGTAATCCAGCCTTCTGCGATTAATTCTTCGATTGCATCCATTACCGTATGTCTGTTGCATTCAAAGTGTTCTGCCATTTGACGCGTAGATGGCAATTTCTCTCCGGGTTTCAAATTGCCTTTTTGAATTTGAGTGCGAATCCCTCGTGAGAGTTTCAAATAGAGGGGCGTTTCATCTTGTGTGAGCGGAAAGTTCAGTTCTCTCATCGGTTCCTCTGGTCTATTTAAAATACTAAATCTGGTTGTTTTATACATACCAGACACCCTGTACGTTTGAAAGATGAACAACTGGATTAAAAAACTCATTTTAAAGATAAGGAAATTTTATGAGGTTTCACAGACAACACGAACAAACGCGGCCGAAAGAAATAGAGACACTGGTAGTGAATCAGTCCTTAGGGCTCTTGATTACTTCTTCTGGAAGTAAGGCTCCCAAAACGGGATTGTACAATACGATTTTTAAACAAGATCGGTTCTATTTACATCTGGGAAGAACTGACGAGCAGACAGCAGATTTGAGGGAAAACAATAAGTGCCAATTCGTTTTTTCTGAAAGCCTTTCTGTGATTCCGTCCTACTGGATAGACGAGCAATACGGCGGAGCCATCAATCAATTTTTTAAATTCGTAGAATTTAGTTGTACTGCGCGAATCATCGAGGACAACTTTGAGTTAAACGAAGTAATGCAGAAGATGATGGATCACTATCAGAGTGAGAAAAACTATGTTCCCCTGGACCCAAACCATGAAGTTTACCGGGATAAATACAAAATGATTTGTGCCGTGGAGTTAAAGATAAATGCCACCCGCACCAAATGGAATTTAGGACAAACTAAGCCTGAGAGCGCACGAAAAAACATCCTTAAACAGTTGAAAATACGTAGTAAATCTTCGGACTTAAAAACAGCTTTCGAAATAGAGAAGTGGGAAGGATTGACTTGACGCGTTAAGATCTGTATAAGCCGGTCCGCTTAAACGAGTTGCCCATAAGGAGTTTTTAAATGCGCTTGTTCGTTCTTTCCCTACTTACATTGTCTTCAATCACTTTTGCTTCTACCGATGTAGTGACAAAAATTTTCAATGTTGAAAAGGCTGATGCAAAGTCCAACGTCTTATCCATTACAGATGGCAGAGTTTATTCTGTAGATGCCTCTAAGACAGAAATGATATCCGCCTTAACTATCGCAGGTCGCGTGCACGCATTGGTAAAGTTATCTATCGCGAACGACGGTGAATCTATCGAATCTTTTAATGTAATGGAGAATGGGGAAGTCGAAACTGCAGTAGCCATCAATCATCGCGAAAGAAGACTTTCGGATTACATCCCCACAACTCTACCCAATATGGAAAGAGCTCAGGAGTTGTTTGATTCTGTATTCCAATACAAAGAAGACGACGGTTTTGATTTGAACGACAATTGCTTTAATCGTGCTCATTACTGGGCACGTGCCATGTACATCCAGGACAAAGTAAAGTCGCAAAAAGTATATATATTTTTTACAGAAAAATACCGCAAGGACAACAACTACAAGTGGTGGTACCACGTTGCTCCGTTTGTACTTGTCGGCAGCAGCAAAAAAGAAATCGTTCTGGATATGTCTTTCGAAAACGAACCTATTACGATAAAAGCGTGGGAAAAAGACTTCGCCGATCACGCTAAAAAGGCGTGTTACAACGGAAAAAATTTGGGTGACTACTACGCGAAAACAAATACAGAAGATTGCGTTCTTGTGCGTGCCTCCATGTACCACTACACACCGACTGACTTGGAATCCAATGGCAGTATCACAGAGTGGACTTGTTCTTCGTTAAAGTCTGTCACGCGTTCCATCCCTGGTCCTGAGAAAAAAAGCTGGGACAAAGTGGACGGATTTTTAGACGGTTGTCGCTAATTCGTTGCTTTGACGATTTCGTCAGAAGAAAGAGAATGCGCGTTTTTTCTCTCTTTCGACCACGTGTGGATCAAATGGAGCGAAAGAAGAATAAAAGCTAAGAGATAAATTCTTTTCACGCTTCCTCTATCGGCAAACTTTCTGAATGTATAAAGAGAGATATTGCGTAATGCAACGGGTCGTAAGCGTGTAGTTCTTGCCCGATTGTATAACTCAATCTACAATCCCTTAAGTCAAACAAACCTGGGGGAACTTTGGGTTATCTTTTAGGAATATCAGCGTATTACCACGACAGTGCTGCATGTCTGCTCAAAGAAGGAAAGATAATTGCCGCTGTCCAGGAAGAACGTTTCACCAGAAAAAAACACGATCACCGCTTTCCAGTGCATTCGATTCGTTATTGCCTTCAGCACGCAGGCATCAAACTTTCCGATTTTGATACGATTGTTTTTTATGAAAAGCCATTCGTAAAATTTGAACGGCTTTTAGAAACCTATCTTGCGACAGCGCCAAAAGGGCTTAATTCTTTTTTAAAAGCCATGCCGTTGTGGATCAAAGAAAAACTTTTTTTAAAAAGTACCATTGTAAAAGAATTGGAAAAGGAATACGGAAAAAATATTCCTCAAATCACTTTTTCCGAACACCACCTTTCTCATGCAGCTTCTGCTTTCTTTCCGAGCCCTTTTGAGAAAAGTGCCGTTCTTTGTTTGGATGGGGTGGGCGAGTGGGCTACGACCACCGCGTGGAAGGGCGAGGCAAATACACTGACTCCTCTATGGGACATCCGCTTTCCACATTCTTTGGGACTGCTTTACTCGGCATTTACCTATTATACGGGCTTTAAAGTAAATTCAGGAGAGTACAAAGTGATGGGACTTGCTCCTTACGGCAAGCCTGTTTACGTAAAACAAATTTATGATCACCTGATTGATGTCAAAGAAGACGGTACGTTCAAACTGAATATGGATTATTTCGATTACCATACCGGTTTGAAGATGACGAATGAGAAGTTTGACGCTCTTTTTGGCGGCCCACCAAGAGCTCGCGAATCGCAAGTAGGCCAAAAGGAAATGGATCTTGCCCGCTCTGTTCAAGAAGTGACAGAAGAAATTGTTTTGAAGATTGCGCGATCTCTCCAAAAAGAAACGGGATTGGAAAACCTTTGTCTTGCAGGTGGCGTAGCACTGAATTGTGTTGCGAATGGCAGACTGCTTCGCGAAGGACCGTTTAAAAATATCTGGATACAACCTGCCGCCGGAGATGCAGGCGGGGCATTAGGTGCAGCTTTAGCATACCACTACCAATCTCATCGCGCTGTTCGCTCAGTCGATGCAGATCCTGATTCCATGTCTGGTTCGTATTTGGGGCCAGAGTATTCGAATGATGCGATTCGTGAATATTTAGATAAGGCAAAAATTCCCTATGATTTTTTTGGTGATGGAAAAGTTTTTGACAGAGTTGCAGATGATCTAGCGCATGAAAAAGTAATCGGATGGTTTCAGGGAAGAATGGAATTTGGTCCTCGGGCACTGGGAAATAGAAGTATCATTGGAGATGCGCGCTCTCAAAAAATGCAGTCCGTGATGAATCTAAAGATTAAGTTCAGAGAAAGCTTTAGACCGTTTGCCCCTTCTGTTTTAAGAGAAAAAGTATCCGAGTACTTTGAGATGGATTGTGATAGCCCCTACATGCTCCTTGTTGCTCCTGTGAATAAATCCAGACATGTGGAACTGAGTACAGAGGAAAAAAAACTTTTTGGAATTGAACTATTAAATACAAAGCGCTCTGATATCCCGGCAGTGACACACGTGGATTACTCTGCACGTGTTCAAACTATCCGAGACAAGGTGAACCCGAATTACTATAAGTTGATCAAGTCTTTCGAGAAAAAAACGGGTGTGCCTGTCATTGTAAACACATCGTTTAATGTACGGGGAGAACCCATCGTGTGTTCGCCTGAAGATGCTTATCGCTGTTTCATGCGAACCGATATGGACACTCTTGTCTTGGGAGATTTCGTCTTGGATAAAACAAAGCAACCGGTTTCTGAACAAGACGAGGCCTGGAAAACAGAATTTGAATTAGATTAGGGAGCTCTATGGTAGACAGTATTTCTTTGTCGGGATTAAAACAGGCAATTGTCCAACACGGTGAAGCCAAAAATAAGGAGCTCAGAAATTTTGGTCTTATCATGGCTGCCTTTTTTGGAATTGTGCTCGGGTTATTGCCCGTTCTCATTAAAAAATCTGATTTACGGCTTTGGACTGTGATTACAGCAACGGCGTTTCTTGTGCCCAGTCTCGTTTACCCTCGCGCTTTAAAATGGTTATACCAAGGATGGATGGTGATTGGACTCGTGCTGGGTTGGATACAAACACGCATTATTCTAAGTATTATCTTTTTTCTATTAGTGACACCTATAGCAGTGTTTATGCGGTTAACGGGAAAAGATATCTTAAAAATGAAGTGGGACAAAAGCGCTAAAACGTATAGAAATACGAGTGAACTGCAATCAGGCGCATCCTTTGGAGCAATGTACTAAAAGGTGTTCCAAATATCCCTCGCGCGTCATGACATCTTGGGTTGATTTAGTAATGATCCCTAGATGTTTTTACTAAGCCTTTCTCTTTTGTTTGGTAGTCAAATCGGATTAGCAAGCCCGTTAGACGATGTGAAAGATATTGAAAGAATGTTTCGCCGTCCGGATGGCTTATATGAAGTCAGCTGCCGCAACGGAATTACAGAAGTAGTCTCCGAAAACCAAATTAAAATTGGGCAGGTTTGTGGCGGTATCAGCCTCACAAAAAAAATCAAATGTACCGGTCAGGGCAGTATGATTTTCCCCACTAGAGGATCGGATGGAAAAACACTTGGAAGTTTCACAACAGCGAAGAAGTGCCGTGCGGTTGCTGATGCTGTATTCGGAGAAGTCGTTTGTACGACCACTGGCAATGAATCTTGGTATGTGACCAGGATTCAGGATGAGGAAAGATTGGGTGTGCATACGACGCTTCAGTCTTGTTTGACTGCATCGAATGTAATGAATCAAGAAACAACTTGTATTCCTTTTTTGCAGGATCTTTGGAAGCCCACACGTATTGCTGATGGAATTTCTTTCGGAGTAGCTGCAAATTTCCAACAATGTATTGGAGCTGTTGCCGCTGCTCGTGAGCTGACAGTTTGTGCTTCAAACGGAATGGATATCTGGACTCCTTTCAGAGTGTCGGATGGAAAAACGATGGGTTTTTACTCAGATTATGCATCTTGCACACTGGCTACACAAAAAGCGAACAATGGAAAAATTTGTGTACACGAAGGCGGCAATTACTGGCGGATCACTGAAATCAGTACGTTAAATCCATTAGGGGACAGCGTACCGCTCGACGCTTGCGTGACACAATGATCGCTTTGCTAAGCTTGATGCTATCGGTTGTACCGGACAGATGTACTGTCACTCATTATTGTTTTAATGGAACTACGATCACCTGTTCTGCTGATGGATTGGGATCACATTGTGATAGTGGTGGAAATTTTGTCCGCTGCGAATCGTGGGATGCCTCAGGGGAAAAAGTGGTAATATACAAGCAGTGCAGTCTTAAATTATCTGATGAAGAGAGCTGAACCATGAATGCAACGTGCAAAGTAACATGTGAAAAAATTCAAACAGCTTTGAATAAAATAAACTGGCTCCCGGGATTGCTTGCACGTATTGCAATTGGTTTCGTCTTTATCGAGAGTGGATGGGGCAAGCTCCAGCATTTACCAAAAATTGTAGACTATTTCACTGAGTTGGGAATTCCCTTTCCGCAGATTCAGGCCCCTTTTGTCGCAGGGGTGGAACTAGTATGTGGCGCTTTGTTATTAGTAGGTCTTCTCACTCGAGTCGCTAGTATTCCTCTCATCGGTACCATGGTAGTTGCGATACTAACCGCAAAGAAAGAAGACATTCATACTCTGACAGATTTACTCGGCATGTCTGAATTTCTCATTATTGTAGCGTTAGTAACTCTTGTATTTAGCGGAGCAGGCACACTTTCAGTAGATAATTTCTGCTGCAAACGCTGTAAGAATTAAGCTTCTCACCAAAATTATCAATTAAGTTCTTTTCTTCACAATGGTTTCACATTCTCTGCACCACTCTCACGCTTAAATATTCCGAATAGAGTAGTGAGTAATAGCGTATATGAAGCATTGCATAAGATTAGTTGTGTTTGTTTTGACTTTAAGCATTTCACAAGAAAGCTTTGCGAAAACAAAGTTAAGCAACTTGAATCAGCGCAAATTGATGTTTTTCGTTTCTTCCGATTACCACTTTACAAATAGTTACGCAGATCAGGTGAGTGGTGCAAATTACGATCATAAATACACCAACCCCTACACTTTAAACGCAGGTTTGGGTGTTACGATCTTAAACCATATTTATTTAGGAGCTCGTTACGAATACTGGATTGGCCAAAGACAACTTACCTTAAGCGGAGTGGGACAAACAGACACGTTGAAAATAGATAATATCGGCGCCGATCTGGGTTGGGTTACGGGAAACCCGAGAGTTTTTTGGATTTTGATGGCATCTGCGTATTACCCACTTAATCAAGGTGTAGAAGTCAGAAGTACGACGACACAAACCTACAGCACTTCTCCGATGAAGTATGGGTATGCTGGGAGATTGAAGCTGGGAATCAAGCTAAACAACTCGTTTGCTCTGTTGATAGAAGGTGGTTACCGCTTTGCGGACTTCGGACAACCCCAAGCAGCTTCGACTAATTATCTTTCGAATGGCAATTTCTCTCTTTCTGGTCCCTTCGGTGGATTAGGTCTCGCCTTATTGCTATGGTAATAATGCGCCGCACTTAAAATTCGAATTTAATCCCGCGCAGTATACCTGTAAGATAATTGGATCGTGTCACGACTTAGTCTTCTCATTTTATGCGTGCTAAACCTCGCCTTGCCACTTAAAGCCGAGCTCCCTGATTTTCCAGAACCCAAGTCGTTGGAAAAAAGAAAAAAAAATACGGTTCCCAGTCTTGTAATCGAAGATGAAACCGTAAAGATGCAAAATAAAAAAAATGTGGGAAAAGATTTGGAAACTTTTTCGACAGAAGTTGTGAATAGAATTGATCGTGTGGTGAGCCGTAAGGGATTTACCTTGTGGGGCGAGCCCTGGACGATTCAAGGGATTCCACTTTTGTTTCCCACTTCCTCCAATGGTTTTCACATTGGCTTACACGCAAAGATGCACAACATTATGAGACAAGATCCGCATAAGATCGAAATCTCAGGTCAAGTGCTCGCAAGTGATGAAGGCAGGTATAAACATTTCATCGGTTTAGACATCCCTTATTTATTCAATGATCAATACCGCTTTACCGGCAGAATTGCCTACAACAGAGATATTTCTTTTAAGTATTACGGAATTGGAAATGACACGGTCATTGATCATAAACAAGATGATAGTGATTATTATGGCAATACGAGAAGCGGACCCTCCGTCCAATTCTCTTTCATGCGCTACCACAATAAAATTTATCGCATGGGTCCCATCATTGGTCTTAAGTGGACTGACGTAACTGTTCCTGAAAATAGTTTATTGCAAAAAGAGCATCCATCCGGCGAGTTCGGCGGCAAAACTAATTATTTCGGTTTCGCTTTAGTGCGAGACACTTTGGATTTCGAACCGTATCCGACGAAGGGTACGTTCAATGAATTGTTTGTGTATTGGTATTCTCCCTGGCTAGGCACCACATACAATTACCAACGTTACACTTACACATTCAGAGTCTATGTGCCTTTGCATCCGAAATTAGTTTTAGCTCACCGTGCTCTTTGTGAAGTAGTCGCAGGAGACGTGCCCTTTTTCGAAATGGGCAGTGTCGGTGGCAGTGATTCGACTTTGGGGTTAGGGGGCGACAGATACGTGAGAGGGTATGAGGGAAACCGTTTTATTGATAAGTACCGTTTGTTTTTTGGCTGGGAATTGAGATGGGATCCATACAAGGTTTCGTACGCAGGCCAGGATTTTATTTTTGGTGTAGTACCCTTTGTGGATTTTGGACGAGTATGGGGAACTCTCAATCCCTTTTACTTTGGAAAGTTGCATGCATCGACAGGGCTTGGTTTAAGAATTTTGTGGAATAAACGTTTTGTGATTAGAGCAGATTGGGCAATGAATGAAGAGCGCAAGGCTGTCTTCATAGAACTAGGAAATTCTTTTTAGCACAAGCAGAGAAGATCACTCCCACTGCCAGTGCTATTATAAAATCAAAAATTTTGGTTTAAATTGGGCTTAGGCAGTAACGCGTACGTTACTAGCTTGAGGACCTTTTTTACCTGGAACAATTTCGAATTCGACTTTTGTTCCTTCGTTCAAAACGGCGCCGTTAAGATCGTTCGCATGTACGAATACGTCTTTGCTACCGTCGTCTGGAGTAATGAAACCGAATCCCTTACTCGCGTTGAAAAATTTAACTGTACCTGTTGTCATTTATATTCTCACTTAACAATAATGGGCGGCATTGTGCCGTCCGAGGATACTAGTATGCTATTTATGAGGGAGAGTAAAGAGAAACAGCACATTACGCCTATTTATCTAACGCAATGCACCTGATTAAGGGCTAAATCGCTTTTTTAAGGAATATGGTTTTTAACACGATTTGTGTGCCGTTCACTTTGCCTTCAATCAGCCCTGGATCCTCAGTGAGAGCAATGTTTTTTACCAAGGTTCCTCTTTTAGCCGTGAAGCCAGCGCCTTTGACTTCCAAGTCTTTTATCAAAGTGACCGAATCTCCTTGTTTTAAGACCGTTCCATTACTATCCCGTGTTTCTACTTGAGAGGACGCACCCGCGCTTTCAGAAAGTTCTTCTTTTGCCCATTCCAGTGTTTCCTCATCCAAATCCAATTGAGTGAGCAAATCTTGAGCCCAACCTTCTGTAGAGAGTTTATTAAGGACTCGCCAGGCGATTACTTTAACTGCTGCATTCTCTGTCCATATATTTTCATTTAGTGCGCGCCAATGGTTCACATCCCCTAGAGGATGTGACATTTGCTCCTGACATTTACCGCAAATGTTTAGTTCACTGCTCAAAGTATTTGATTTCTGCTTTGGCAGATTAAAAGAAGTGACATTGGTTTCAGATGAGCAAAGCTCACAGGTATTACTATTCATGCTCTAGGCAATAGCATTTGAGCTCGCTTTCTACAAATAGATTTAGATACTTAGGCGGGCTAATCCAAGGTGGTATTGACTCTTTTATTAAATATCTTTATATTAAACCTATTGGTTAATTAACCAATAGGTAAATTATGACAGACACTTTAAGCCAAACTTTCGCTGCACTAGCCGACCCTACCCGACGAGCAATGCTCGCACGTCTTTCGAAAGGAGAAGCAAATGTCTCAGCACTTGCGGAACCTTTTTTGAAAGAAATGAGTCTTCCTGCCATTACCAAACATTTAAAAGTTTTAGAAAAAGCAGGATTGATCACAAAGAGCAGGGAAGCACAGTGGAGACCCTGCAAAATAAACGGCGCTCCATTGAAAATAGCTTCCAACTGGATGGAAGAGTACAGGGAGTTCTGGGAACAGAGTTTTGATAGGTTGGATGCCTATTTAAAGACGGTAACTTCAAAAAAGAAAAAAAAGGTGAGAAAGCCATGAGTAAAAAAAGTAAATCCAATGAAATTCAAATCACTCGTGTTTACGATGCCCCAGTGAAAGCAGTTTGGGATGCCTGGACCGATCCCGCGCAAGCTGCGCAGTGGTGGGGACCGCGTGGATTTACAATCACGACGCACAGTAAAGATTTAAGAGTCGGCGGTAGTTGGCATTATACGATGCATGGTCCTGACGGCACGGATTACCCTAATAAAACTCTGTACTACGAAGTCGAAAAGTATTCGCGCTTGGTTTACGATCACGGTGGCTATGATGACAGACCTCCACTCTTTCGCGTGACCGTCAATTTTGCAGAGAAAAATGGCAAAACTACAATGGATATGACGATGGCGCTTGCGACACCAGAAGCCGCGGAAGAAACAAAGAAATTTATCAAAAAGGCCGGGGGCAATGCGACTTGGGATCGGCTTGCGGAATATTTGAGCAAGGAAACTGCGGGTAAAGAACAATTTTATATTAACCGCACTTTCGATGCTCCGTTAAAACTTATGTACGAAATGTGGACAAAACCTGAGCACTTAAAAAAATGGCTGACCCCTACCGGAATGAATATGGAATTTATTCGTGCAGACTTTAAACCAGGCGGCGCGACATTTTACTGCGTGAGTGGCAATGGTGACTTAAAAATGTATGCAAAAGCGGAATATTTGAAAATGAACGGTGTGGACGAGCTTGTGTACACGCAACAGTTTTGCGACGAGAATGAAAAAATGTCTCGCCATCCCCTTGCCCCAACCTGGCCTGCAACGATGTTAACTACCATAAAATTTACCGCAGAAGGCCCGGACCAAACACGCGTTACCGTGTGCTGGGAACCTTATGGCAATACTACGGCCGAAGAACTCGAAACGTTTATCAAAGCAAAGGGCGGCATGACACAAGGTTGGACCGGATCCTTTGATAAGTTAGAAGAGGTATTATCTAGCTCAATATAAAGAACGTACTTAAATTTCGTGGAGGGGAACAGGAAACAATAGGATAACCTATTTGTTAGTGTTCCCCATCTGCTGCCTTCATCTTTTCTAGCACTGTTTGGATGGTCTCAAGATCGATCTTTGCCATTTTCATTAGGGTTGCTGCCTGTTTAAAATCGTCTGCATCAATGGCTTCATAAAAGTCATCCACTCTATCTATTTCAGCAAGTTTTTCTAAGACTAAAGTTCCTTCAAAATCTTCATCATCCATAGCTCAATATATTATTCCCAATAGTAGCGGATTGGCACCAGTATTAATTCAGTTCAAAATATGGATATTTACCAAAATGGAGCCGTAGCTGCATGTGAGAGAAGTGATCTTAGAGTGTTTCAGACTACAACAGACGGAGAAATGGGTAAAAACTTTGTTATGCTGCTTGTTCCGAACACTATGTGTTGTTGTCTAATATTGATTCAATGATGCCGTTACAAAATGTTTCAATTATTTAAAAAATAATAGGGAAAGCAGTTTAGAATATTTCTCCTGCTCTTAGTTGCATCAGAAAAAATAGTACTATTAGGTGTAAGATTACTTTACTAAGCTAATTCTTTCAGTATTTCTATTAAACAAAGGATGTGAAAGAATCCTGATATGAAGACAGAATATGACAGAGTTGGGCTTGGCACCACCGAAGCGCTGCGACTTTACCAATTACACGGTCCTAACGAGCTCACATCCGAAGGGCGCCATACATTCATTCATAACATCTTGCATGTTATGCGAGAACCCATGCTCTTTTTTCTTCTTGCTTGTGCTGTTATTTATCTTTTTTTAGGGGATTTGGTTGAAGGTCTATTGCTTTGTTTTTCCGCATTATTCATGATCCTCATCAATCTCTACCAATATACAAAAACAGAGCGAGCTCTTCAGTCTTTAAAAGAGATGGCTTCCCCTCGTGTTCTTGTCATCCGAGAAGGAAAGGAAATACGAATATCTGGACGTGAGGTAGTGCCGGGGGATTTGATGGTACTCTCAGAGGGGGATCGAATTTCGGCTGACGCAAAACTTATCGAATCTTCTCATTTTATGGTGGATGAATCTCTTTTAACTGGAGAGTCTTTGCCTGTGCGGAAGTTGGTTGACGATACTGGTCAGCTCTTTTCGGGAACTCTCGTTGTCAAAGGTCGAGGAATGGCAGTAGTGACAGGGACTGGACTTCATACAGAAATTGGAAAAATAGGAAAGTCTCTTTCTTCTTCCGACAATAAAGGGACCAAACTTCAGGCAGAAGTTCTGGGCCTGGGGAAAGTGTTGTTTGTTTTTAGTATTATTTTTTGTGTTTTAGTAATTGTTGCTTACAAAATGCGATCGGGAAGTTGGGGAGATTCTTTGCTGGCAGGGCTTGCCTCAAGCTTATCTATGCTACCGGAAGAATTGCCAGTCATTTTAACTCTATTTTTCGCGATGGGCGCGTGGCGTATCTCAAAGGAAAAAGTCTTAACGAGACGAGTGGGTGCGATTGAAAACTTAGGGGCCACAACGGTTCTGTGTGTGGATAAGACAGGTACACTGACAAAGAATGAAATGGCTCTTAGAAAGCTTATTGTTGAAGAGGAAATAATTGATCTTAAGGAATTAGAAGCTCTTCCAGAAAAATTTCACACGCTTGTTGAGTTTGCTGTTCTTTCCAGTCATCGAGATCCATTTGATCCGATGGAAAAGGCCATTCTTGCAGCTTTGGATAAAAAAGTTGTTGAGCAGGAACACAGACACCCCACTTGGAATTTGTTAAAGGAATACCCACTCACAAATGAACTTTTGGCCATGTGCTGTGTCTGGGATGATCCTGCAACGCAAGAACATGTCATTGCTGCGAAAGGTGCTCCCGAAGCTATATTCGATCTATGCCATTTATCGACAGAAAAACGGGAAGCTTTGGAACAACAAGTGCGTGCTCTTGCTTCCAGTGGGTTGCGTGTACTGGCAGTTGCTAAAGCTGTGTATCCGGAAAAGGATAAGCTCCCTTCTTCTTCTCATGTCTTTGATTTTACTTGGTTAGGAATTTTGGGATTGGAAGACCCCTTAAGGGAGGAAGTTCCCTCTGCGTTAAAAGAATGCCGTACGGCAGGAATACGCGTTTTAATGATGACTGGCGACTATCCAGAAACCGCAAAAAAAATTGCGGAAGAGGCAGGATTTCCGCCCGAGGGAGAAGTCGTCACAGGCGTGCAATTGCAAGCTATGGATGCGAATACACTTAAAAGTCGTATCCACAAGATTTCAGTTTTTGCACGAATGAGTCACGATCAAAAACTGCGCATTGTTCAGGCTCTTAAGGATGCCAACGAAGTCGTCGCTATGACCGGGGACGGAGTAAACGATGCACCCAGTTTGAAAAATGCTGATATCGGAATTGCAATGGGAAAAAGGGGAACAGATGTAGCAAGAGAAGCCTCAGATATAGTTTTGATGCAGGATGATTTTCAATCCATTGTAAATGCTGTGCGTTTAGGTAGACGCATTTACGATAATATTCGTAATGCAACAGCCTATGTACTAGCCTTGCACATTCCTATTGCAGGGATGACCCTTATCCCCGCATTCCTAGGTTGGCCGTTGATACTGTCTCCCATACATCTTGTGCTTTTAGAGTTGCTTATTGATCCCTCTTGTTCTTTGGCCCTGGAAGGAATTCCTGCGGATAGAGATATAATGAACAGGCCACCCAGGCAGAGAAATGAAGTGTTGTTTCAAACTCGATTCATTCTTGTTTCAGCAGCTAGAGGCCTTGTTCCTCTTATCTTAGGTATAGCTGTAATCTACTATTCCAACCTGCAAGGATTTGCGCCCGGTTTTGTCAGAGGTATCTCTTTTTTAATCCTACTAGGAAATATCGTTGGGTTAATTCTGGTTGCGGTGCCTAAATCGCAGCTTAAGGAAATAAATTGGGCTTTAGTAGTTGTTCTACTATTCGTTTTTGTGACTATTCCACTCTTATATTACATTCCTGCACTGAGACACGTCCTTAGCTTTGATATTTTATCCCCTGTGCAGATTTTATATTCCTTTGGATTAGGGATGGTACCGACGTGGATTTTTGGAAAGCTGTTTTCCGTTAAAGCAACGTCTTTGACTAAAACATAATGCACAAATTAGTCGCGTTTGGGACTTTATTGCTCATCCCTTAATCTCCCTTTTAAAAATACGTGCAGAAAATCTTCGGCATCGTTTTCGCATAGATAGGATGTATAGGAGTAAACGTATGCCAAAGAAAATTAATCCCCCATCCAGTGATATTCAGAGTATTCAACAACTTCGCGACGAATTAAAAGTGCAGGCTCATTTATTCAAAACAGACATGAAAGATGAGTGGCAGAAGCTAGAGAGCGATTGGCGAAAACTTAAAGGTAAATATAAACCTGCTAAGTCCGCCACTAAAAAATCTGCTTCAGATGTCAAAGATGCAACAAAGCAGTTATTTAAGACTGTGAAAAAGGGATACGAGCAAATCAAGCAGTCTCTTCCATCGTAATTTTAGAAAAGAGTAAGAGTATGAAAATCAAAATAAAAATTATCTCTCAGGTGATGACTCCAGTGCCAATGGTGATTGACGCACAAATACCGATTACAAAGGCGCTTGGAGTAATGAGTAAAGCCAAAGTACGTCACTTACCTGTTGTAGAGGGAAAACGTGTAGTGGGGCTTCTGAGCGAACGCGACGCAAAGGAAGCAGCTCTCTCAAAATGGGGTGCTGATTTTTTGGTAAAAGACGTAATGCATTCAGATCCGTACGTGGTGCGGCCAGATACATCACTGGAAAAAGTACTGACACAAATGATGAAAAACAAATATGGCAGTACTGTCGTTCAAGAGAAAGGTGGCGAAGTAACAGGCATTTTCACGACTGTGGACGCGCTATATTTACTTAGACGGATCTTGAAGCCAACCAGGTTAAAAGTTGCATTAAAAACAAAAAAAATGACCGATTTAGTAGAGATTGCGGCTAATTAAGTAAGAGCTTTTGTGTGAAAAAGTTCTTCTTTAAAAAAGAAGAACATATTATGAAAACTAAGTCTCAATCCGTTTCTGAAGCTGTTCAAGAACAAAAATTTCTTCAAGGTCCTCAAACACGACCATTTGAATTCCTACGCGCCATCAAAATTTTCTTTGAATGCTTGCGTGGATTTCGAACTCTTCACTTTGTCGGGCCTTGTGTCACGGTGTTTGGATCTGCCAGGTATCCTGATGGGCACCGCTATTATTCTTTAGCTAAAGAACTGGGACAGGCATTAGCAAAAGAAGGATTTACTGTTATCACGGGAGGAGGTCCAGGCTTAATGGAAGCCGCAAACCGTGGTGCTAAAGAAGCTAAGGGACTATCTGTTGGGTGTAATATTCAGCTGCCCAAAGAACAATACCGCAATTCCTATCTGGATGTTTGGTTGGAGTTTCGTTATTTCTTCGTACGTAAGTTGATGCTTGCAAAATACTCTTATGCTTTTATTGCAATGCCGGGCGGATTTGGGACATTGGATGAATTCTTCGAAATCGCTACGCTGATTCAAACTCGCAAGACAAAAAACTTTCCGCTTATCCTGATGGGATCAGACTACTGGAAGGATTTGATGGCTTTTTTAAAAGCACCTGTTTTAGCGGAAAAAAATATAGATCAATCCGATTGGGATAGTATTCATATCAGTGATTCCCCCACAGAAGTAGCAGTGCTAGTGCGTGAGTACGGCATAAAAGAATTCGGCTTGTCTTACCGCAAAAAGGTAAAACCGCGATGGTACCTATTCGAAAGATAATTAGCAGGTGGACTATTTTTTTTATCTCAAATTAAACCAACCAGTAAAACTTTTTCGAGTGTTGTGACTTACCATTACTTTGTGTTGCATCGTTTTACTTAAAAAACAAACAAGAGTCCCACCAGTCGGTGAAATATCACAATGCTTGTTTGATAAATATAGTCGAAGCGAACCCCCGTCTGATTTTACCCAATTTTGGTTGAGGTAGAGAACTACGGAAAGCATGCGTTTTGAATCGGATTGAAAGGCATCGATGTGTCTTTCGTACTTGTCCCCTGATTCATATTTTGCATAGTGTCCGCTAAAACTAACAAGACCCATCATCAAGTTTTCGTTTAATTGATTTTTAAGTGTATCGAGTTTGTCCCAGAGCATTTGTTGTAAACTTGTCAGTGCTAAAGGTTCAAACCAGCAAACTGAGTCACTTCGAATTTCATTTCTGATGGAGAAGTGCTCATTATTACCTGTACCCGCTTTACTGAATTTGCCCGAGTTGCTTAAGCTGTCTATTTCTTCAGCGAACTTGCAGACTTCTTGAGGCGTAATAAAAGAGTGGGTGATGTGATAGTCGTTTTTAAGTAAACCTTGCGTGATGTTTTCCAAGAGTATTTTCTACCATGGTTTAAGGCAAAGGTGTTGGTTAATGCGTTTTAGCGTTTGCGGGTATGGCCGTAATTGCGAATAAAGAGATTGCGCTTGGAGGACGCACTTTGATCCGTTCGTCTGAAATCGTCACTGATTTTGTATTCGTCCGCACAGACTATGCACAGCCACTGGACATCCAGAAGACGGTTGCGGTGTTCATAACGTTCCACGTCAGGAGCAGGTCGATGGCAAGCCTCACATTCAGTGCGATGGTGGTGATCATGTATTTTGCTCCCATCCTTGGCTTTGTCTTTGGTGCCGTGCGCTTCTTTGCGTTTCATCTCAGTGCTTTTCAGCCCTGCTTTTTTTAGAAGATCTCCTAAGCTCATAATAGATAATACAGCAAAAGTTAGGGAACAATTCAAGTCGATAGCATAGGTAATGCGAAACTTTACTTTAAGGGATTACAGTTTACGGATGCTGCAATTTTCAAACTCCACAGATCTTTGCATGGGCTTAGCACCGATGCCTGTGATAGTTCCTTCAAATTCAATGAGATCTCCCGCAGTTAGCTGGTCAGAGTTTTCAGTAGGAAGTGCACAGGTAAATGCTTTATCTCCTGCACCGAAACGCGACACAACTTGAGTTTTTCCTGAGTTGTCTTTTTGTATAGAGCTTATCTTTGCCGTATAAACACGGGATTTGAATTCACTGCCGCAACTCTTTCCAGGGGGAGCTGTACGAACACACTCATAGATTTCATCCCAAGCTTGTGCGGATTTTTGTGCATTAGCAAAGGGAGGCGTTGTCGCACAACTTTGGAAGAGTAAAAAAGAAAGCAAACAAGGAACAAACGTATGTTTTTTCATAACGCAATTGTGGCGTGGATGAAGCGGGCAAGTCAAAAGAAATGATGTTGTACCTACGTTACTTTTTGTTTTTCTTTTCTGCATTTAAAAGACGTTGCACGTTTTCAGCATGCTCTTTAGCCATTTTTTGAAAAGCTGCTACTTCTTTCTCCATCTCTTTCATATTCGCAGCAATTTTTTTTTCAATGGCTTCACATCTGCCAGCCTGAAGTGGAGCAGAGAATAGCAATGCGGTAAATAAAAAGGTGAAAAGTAATCGGTGTTTTGAATGATTAGGCATTTGAAGTGTTATTCTACCATCTTAATCCAATTGCGAGAATTCTTTCTCAGCCAATTCTCGTAGCTTAAATTTTTGTACTTTACCGGTGATGGTCATGGGGAAACTCTCTACCAATTTCCAGTAGCGGGGGATTTTGTAGGTGGCGATGCGGCCTTTACAATAGGCAAGTAGGTCTTCCGAAGTGATTTTTACTCCTGTCCCCACTCGGATCCACGCTACCACTTCCTCTCCATACAAGTGGCTACGGACACCGACAACTTGGGCTTCGATTACTCCCGGATAGGTATGCAAAAATGCCTCTATCTCGCGAGGATAAATATTTTCTCCGCCCCGGATGATCATATCTTTCAGTCGGCCTTCAATTCTCACATACCCGGCATCGTCCATGGAGGCCAAATCTCCCGAATGCATCCAGCCTTCCTTATCGATTGATTTTGCGGTGCCTTCCGGATCATTCCAGTAACCTTTCATCACGCTATAACCGCGGGTACACAATTCTCCTACTTCGCCTCTCGGTATAGTCTCGCCCTGTTCAGAAATTATTTTTACTTCGACATGCGGGTGGACCGTTCCGACTGTTGAAATTTGAAGCTCTACGTCGTCGGACGGAGAAGTTTGCGTAGAAATGGGGGAGGTTTCCGTCATTCCGTACCCAATCGTGACTTCTTTCATGTTCAAAAGATTCCGCACTTTCTCCATCAAGTCTCTTGGGCATGGGGCTCCTGCTAAGATGCCGGTGCGAAGTGAAGAAACGTCGAATTCTGAAAAACGAGGGTGATCTAATTCGGCAATGAACATTGTGGGTACGCCATAGAGGGAAGTGCAACGCTCGGTTGCTACTGCCTTCAAAGCTTCTAAAGGATCGAAAGAATCTCCGGGGACAACAAGGCAAGCGCCCCGCAATAGTCCCGCGAGATTAGCGAGTACCATACCGAAGCAATGGTAGAACGGTACCGGCACGCAAATTTTATCTTCGGGGGTATAGCGAACGCGCTCTCCCACAAACCAAGCGTTATTGAGAATATTCTTGTGAGTGAGTGTGGCGCCTTTTGGAAAACCAGTAGTACCGGAAGTGTATTGAATATTGATCGCATCGTCTGGATGGAGCTCGTTCTCTCTTACTTGCAGCTGCTTTACAGTCACGGAATCGGCACTTTTAATCAGTGCTGACCATTGAGTGTCTAAAATGATCGTCGTGGTAAGTGAAGTGCAACTGCCTTTCACACTTTCGAGAAGGCTCACGTAATCATTCTGCCTGAAACTTTTTGCGAGAAGTAAGCAACTTGTTCCCGATTGGTTGAGTACATATTCCAACTCGGACGCGCGGTACGCAGGGTTAATATTCACAAGAATGGCACCGATACGTGCCGTGGCCAATTGAATGATGACCCACTCGTACCGGTTAGGCGCCCAAATGCCGACGCGATCTCCTTTTTGTACGCCAAGTCCCATCAACCCGCGAGCGGCTTGTTCTGCAAGATTCCAAAGCACTTGGTAGGTGGCGCGGTAATTTTGGTTTCGCACTATTAGAGCTTCTCTTTCGGGAAACTGGCGTACTACTTCGCCCAAGTGAAAGCCGATCGTTCCGTTAAGCAACGGCGAATGGGTGTGCCCTTTTTCGTAGGAATCGTTATTTTTCATTTCTTAAAAGATTTAATAGGCTAGTCGGTATCTTGGCAAGCGTCAGGCTGCCCAATCAAACTTAGGTTTTCTCTTTTGTTTCACGCAATCCAACAAGTAAAGATCGATCAGAGTTTGATACGGAATACCAGACTCCTCCGAAAGCTTTTTGAAGTAGTCAATAACCGCATAACTCAGGTTAATGCCTACTGCCTTTTTCTTTGAAGCATAGGGGTTCTTCACTGCCTTCATTCTTGAGAAGTTATATTCCTTTTTCATAACGTTTTACCTCTTTGGGAGTTGCGGGCCGCGCTGAAATTATTCGGATCACCGTGCCTTTTTCCCTTTCACAATAAATTACTACTAAAAGCCGAGATGAAGCGCTCATACCGAGAAGGATGAAACGATCTTCCTTACTTGAGTGAAACTCATCAAAAAAGAGGATGGCACTAGTATCATCAAATACTTGCTCAGCCTCTTCGAACCAAATCCCATGCTTTTTCCTGTTTGACTTATTTTTCGCTTCATCCCAATTAAAGTATAACATAGATTAGACCTAGATAATATATAGATAACTGAGTTTGTTAACTGAGTGAATCCTTATGAGACTATTGGGGAAAGAGCAATAGTAAGAGGGGAGCGCGTTTATGAAGTTCTTTTTGGGGGTATTAACCAATAGACTAGAAAGCAACCGGTTAGAGCTACGAAGTTGGACCAATGACTTGCTTGGCTTGAAACATTGGTCGTAGTGATAAGAGTACCTGTCATCCAAGTAGAATCAGAGAATCCATTTGCAACAATATTCAATCCAGTATGGAGAGCAACCACTGGCCAAATATTTTGTTTTCTGAAATAGATGATTCCAACTAAAAATCCAAACGACAGTCGATAAAAAAAACTGGATAGAGAAGGCCCTTCTGCTAGGAAGTGCACAAGTGAAAACAGAGTAGCGCTAAAAAGGATTGCATAAATAGGTTTAATTCCAGTTTTACACAACGAACTTATTGGATAAGAGCGATAGATTAGTTCTTCGTTCAAAGAATTTAGGCTCATCAAGAATATAAACCAGGCGTAATAAAGTAGCCAAGTTAAGAAAGATGTAGACGAAATAGCCCAAGACAATTGAGAATCTTTCGAAAGAACTATAGCTATTCCAGTTGCCGCTAATTCAAGAAGTGCTCCAAAGATTAGGTATTGAATGAATTCTTTTACTCTTAATGAGCAAAAACCCAGTTGTGTAAGGGGTATCTTCTGATAAGCCGTAGCAACAAGCAACACAGGGAGCATTGGGATAATTAGGATCAATAATGTTGTAACTATTACTGAAGGTGAAAAGAGAAGGTTTCCATCATGTAATTCTTGTGGGGAAACTCCAAATATCTTACCTAAAAGAATGATTCCAAAAACGGAAAGAAAACTTGAAAGAACGGTAAATACGACGATTGCTGTGTTTTTCATTTGAGTCTAACCCAAATGAAAGACAAATGACCCCCAAGGGGATTCGAACCTTTTTCGAACCCAGTTAACTTTTTAATTTGTTTGGCGTTCTCCATCAAAACCGGTAGGTCAAAATAGATTGGCGTCCCCAACGAGATTCGAACTCGTGTCCACACCGTGAAAGGGTGTTGTCC
>CAYNEF010000017.1:0-71090 GCA_964396165.1 uncultured Pseudobdellovibrionaceae bacterium | reverse complement strand
GAATCCAGCTTCACGTCGGAATAAGAACGGTTTTTTCGAATACTAATGAGAGGCCCATTCACCGCAATTGGCGGCAACAAAATATTAAATCGGCTTCCATCAAGAAGTCTTCCATCTACATAGGGGCTTGCTGCATCCACGCGTTTACCGATGGGAATCAGCATACGTTCGATAAAATCCAAAATGGATTGCTTCTCTTCGAATGGACTGGGAAGCGGCGTGAGTTTTCCCCCACGCTCTACATATAATGTTTTTGGACCATTGATGAGAATGTCCGTTACGGTTTGATCCTGCATCAAGGGCAATAAGAGTGCTGCCTTGCCTAAGAATTGTTTTTCTAACGATACAGCTGACGATACAATCTGGCTCATTTATTCACCGTGTGCTTTATATTTGTTTTTAAATTTATCTATCTTTTCATCTTCGCGCGATTTTGTGCTGACTGAAAAAGTGACAGCCATCAGTAATTCAGTTTCGTTATCCGAATCGGTGTTTGAGGAAAATAATGCGCCTAACAGCGGGATGGAACCTAGAATAGGGATAGAGTTTTTTTCGTGCGTTGTTTCTCTTTTTACCAGGCCAGAGAGAATAACAGTTTCGCCGTCGATAGAATTGATTTTTGTCAGCAGATTTCGTTTGGTAATCGCTGGAATTCCGTCAATTCCACGCGAGGGATCGGGCTCAGAGATCTCCAAATCAATGTCCCCATTCATGTGAACGAGATCAACACTTTGTGGACGAACCTTTGCTGTAATTCCAAATTTTTTCCATTCTATTTTTCGAATGACACTACCGAAGGATTGCGAGTCAGATGATATAGGAAGTTCACCCCCAGAGTGAAAGACTGCTTGCTCGCCGAGACGCACATACAACTCGGGGTTTGCCAGTATTTTTGCCCAACCTTCTTTTTGCATGTGGCGGATCCATCCCTTTGCCGTTCCAAATGTCGCCTCGTAATTCAATCCTGTAGTCATGGAAGTTCCGGCAAGTTGCCCGACACCGGAAAAGGGCAAGGAATCAGGCCATTGAATGCCCAATGTTTTTCCCAGCGCAAAATCGAGTTCCAAAAACTCTAACGCTACTTTCACTACCGTGCCGCGATCTTGTGGTGCGAGATCGTTGTCCATATTTTGGGGAACTACGCGCACCACATATTCAAACTCTTTTCCGTTACCCGTCCACGCTCTGACTGTGGTTTTTCCGACAGCGAGCCCTGTAAAAAGAAGAGTGGACGGTGGGATCGCTTTTACTCTTAATATTTTGCTGTTTCCGACAGCGACGCGACTGACTCCGGGAAGTTTTACCGTCGTGTTGGTTTTTACCCCCAAATGTACTGAGCTTGTTTCTGCGGCGAGAATTGCTTTAGTGGTTAAGAGAATGAGTAGAATGAAGTGCTTCATGCAGGCTTGTTAAAGCAAGCCTGAAACCAAGAAGAGGCGAGCCCAATAGGGGCTCGCCTCTGATTAATCGGGGGCTAATTCTGTTTTAAGAGTCCAGATTACAGACCTTCAATTCCTAAATTATAGGCTGTGTTTGCTTGAGCTAAAAAGTTTCTGTTATCCGAGCGGCCAGCTACATTCACGTATTCGGACAAGATATCATCGCCGACATAACCGCCTGCGTGAGTAACTCCGACTACTACGTAGGTATCGCCTACTTGTTTCAGTGCAGGACCGCCGGAATCGCCGAAGCAAGAAGCTGTGCGATTTTCAGGTCCAAGGATACCGCGATTAGAGGAAGAAGAAGCCGCATAATCTGCAGGAGTTAAAAATTCAATGTAGTCTGAAAGATTGGCTACCATATTTGTACCAGTGCGCTTTACTCCCGAGCCGCTTTTCGTAGAAAGATTATTGCAGCCATAACCAACTAGTCTTAAGCTTTCTCCAGAAGCAACAGAATCTCCCAATTTATATACTTGAGAATCACTTGCTACATCTGTATCAAAAATTAAAAGACCGATGTCATTTGGATCATCCACTACACCAGGACCGTAATAAGGATGTGTGTACGTGCTGAAATTTCCGAAAGAAGTGGTGATGCTGTAACGGCCGTTTTTCTTCAAGCAATGAGCGGCTGTTAAAACAGCGCGTTTAGAAATGAATGTTCCAGAACAAATACCAGAGCTATTAGGCAAAACAACCATGACAACCGGACTGTATTCGGATGTTGTTGAGCTTAATGTTCCAGATGGACTTGGAAGATCTTCGGAAGATCCATAAGTGGATTTCTTCTGACAGCTAATCAAAGCCAGAGAAAAAATAATCAGAGCGCAGAAACGCGCCCATACGCCAACGTACTTCATTCGAGATGCCCCTTAATACTGTGGTCCCAACCAACGTGCCGCTAATGATGTGTTTACTTGAGACCGAAATCTAATATTTAACTAGGAATTAAGATTGCAACCGAACGGCCAACTCTCTTCACAATTAGCAAGTGCTGGAGTCCTTTTACGAAACGACGGATATTGTAAATCCCTCTGACAGTCGACCTATCTTGAGTCAGGTGAAATACTTTTTGACAGTGGGAAAACACATTTCAGTTCTTTCAATTCTTACAGCGAGTTAAGGTATGAATAAGATCCTCACACCCCATAAAAAAAACTAAAAAGTGCTTTAAGTTCTTTATTCCTAACCGTTTTTTTAATTATGAAGGGAGTATTCTGTAAATATGTTCGTCAAAAAATATCTCGTCCATATTTAAGCTAAGTACAAGATTTTCCAGAAGAATGAACATGTCAGAATACACATAATTCCCGGAAAACTTGCCTTAGGGGTTAACTGCGCACTAAACTCGGTTTTACTTAACCGCTTGAAAACGTCCCATAGTTCAACGGATAGAACGGAGGATTCCTAATCCTCAAATGATGGTTCGATTCCATCTGGGACGATGCTAGTTAAAAAGACGTCTACTGAGATTCCCTTACGGAGAAATTTTCGCGATTGTTTTCCGACAGCCTAAAAAATTAAAAATATTTGTGCGCATGAACAAGGGGTAGGTTTCTTTAGGAACAGTATCTGTTTCATCCCAGTAACCTGATTGGATAAGTTTTTTAAAGTAACTCCAGTCGTTTTTCTCATGGGCGATTTCTAATGCAGCTGCAATACGTGTATGCCCCTCGGAAACATAAAATGTGTTGGTGCTCGGATTAAAAAGTCCACTGACCTGATCATTAATGGAAAAATCAAATTCTCCCCGGAGCAGCTTCTCTTTAAATACATCAACACTTTGCTTTTTTTCAGGGGTGGTAAAGCCTTTTTGGTAAAGACTGAGCGCCGCAAAGTCAGGAACACTTGGAGAACTCACTTCGTAAATTTTGGGCCGAAAACTCCCGTCTTTTCTAGGCGGGGCCCACACTAAGGTGCTGAGAATGAAGAAAAATAAAAGAAAGGGGAAGAAAGTTTTCATCAATTACTGAGTTTATCAAATGGGATATCTTCGATTGGATACTTTTCCCATCCTTTGAAATCAAAATGCCACCATTCGGTAGGAATGCCTGTGAATCCTTCTTTTTGCATTGAATCTTCGAGCAGTTTTCTGTGGCGTAACGACAGTTTTGATCCACCTTGGTAATCACGGTGGGCTTTTTCCGTAAAATCATCATAAGGCGTCGGCATTTCGACTTCATCGCCATTTTTATCTATTAGAGTTAAATCGACAGCTGCGCCCCTGTTGTGCTTTGACCCTTTTTTGGGATCCGATACATAGCGGTCATCCGGCATGATTTCCCAAAACTTCTTTTGGACACTGAGCGGTCTATAACAATCGTATACTTTCAACCTTAGCCCCAACATTTTTAACGAGTTTTGAACGCGGGATAAGGCGTGTGCGACATTTTTTCTCAAAAAGCAATCGGCCGAAGGGTAAACTTTTTGTTTTACAAAATTATTTTCTGTGGCGTAACGAATATCAAGCTTGATGCTGTAATCGTACTTTTTCAAATTTACAAAACCTGCCTCATCGGCCATTAACAAAAAACTAAAAAAGAGAATAAGAAAACTTGTTTTCATAGTTAGAATCCCTTAAAACTTGGACTTAGAAGAGGTTACAATGAAACAACTACTACTGGCACTGACTTTTTTTTCTTTCAACGCGTTATATTCTTCCCCCCTTACCGACTCTCTTCCCACAGCGGGTCTATTGGAAGGAACACATGCGGTATCCACGAGTCTTGCCTATGACAGATTTTCTGACGCAAGAAATGAAGCGACAAAACTTCTTCCTATTATCCAAGACTGGCTAGACCAAGCGACTGAAAGCCATACGGGTTTTGCGAGCATCAAAAAACTGCAAACCGGAATGAACCAGCTGAGTAATACTTCAGAAGAAGCGGCACTGCGTGTTGCCTTCAGCGTAGCAAGTGAAGGAATGGTGGAGTTTGTCAGAGCAGATTTGGAATTAAGAAAAAGTTGGCAATTGCATTTTTGTCCCCATGTAGAAGGACATTATGCTTATTGGATTCAGCCTCTCACAGAAAAAAGAATGAATCCTTATTTCGGCCAAGCCATGTTTGGTTGTGGTGTTAAAAAACCCTGGTAGAAAAAAACAAGAAACCAGAACATAAACGCCGTAAAGCCGGTGATAGCAAATGTCCAGTCACGTAAATGCGTACTTCCCGTCTCTTCTTTTGTCTGCATAAAGGCAAACACGGAGGACGAGAGCGAAAATACCGGTAATAAGTAAAGATACTTGTTTAAATATAGAATAACGGCGAATGGGATAAAAAAGACAAACGACGTAATCCATTTACCAGAATAGATTTGTCCTAATCCGGGTAATAGAAAACTGTATGTGCCACTTAAGATGCGTTTTTTATTCACGCTGGCTATTTTAGCATAGAAGTTATTGCTGAGACTGCGATAAAAAGAATGCGATCAGTTGTGGGTCAAGACCTTCGTCCCCATCCACGCATTTGTCTTGTTTTTGAAATGCCTGAGCCAGTACCAATCCTAAATTTTTGTTGGATTCTCTAGCTCCTGCATCTGCACTACCGCCGTAGGCAGTATTGCTGCTCATTTGAGGAAGAAGACTGGTAAGATATGCCTGGTTGTAGCACTTGGTCATTTTGCATTGTGCTTTTTCCCACTTCGCATGTGCTGAAACGTAAGGTTCAAGTTGTCCGGGTGCTCCGTTGGCAAGAACATCTTTAGCGCATTTATTGATCATGTCGTTTGTAATATAGAACTGAACGATGGGAGAAACTTTTCCCGAGCTCATTCCACTTAAAACACTCATGGGTAAAAAAGCGCCGCCGCCTTGGCTAAAAGTAATCGGACCTAAATTTTGTAAGTAGCTGGTGATGTCTCCGCCTGGACGGGTCTCCGCATGCACAAAGCTAGTCAGAAGTGCTAAGAAGAAAAAAATCTGTCTGTACATAATAAACTCCGGGTTGTTCTACAAAGTTGTTGCTTGTTTATAGAGCAAGCCCCGTGCCCACCGTGTTTAGCCTTAAATACAGTGTGTCTTGAATACACCAGGTGACTAGCTTTTTGACCGAATAAGAACCTCCAAAAATAGCCATTAAATTTCAAACACTTAACTTGCCTGCTTTTTAGTCAGCCCTGTATTCTGGCCCCTAACTAATTGAATATGTGAGTTTAAGTCTTTGTTGAATGGCAACCAATTGAAGGGTAAGAACATGGAGTGCAATCCAACTCACCCATCCTAAAAGGCGAACGCCCAAAAGCAATCGCTCTACTTTCCGGAGGCCTAGATAGTGCGCTGGCGGCAAAGCTAGTGAAGGATCAAGGAGTAGAGGTCATTGGGCTTCATCTGGTTACCCCTTTTGGCTGTGAAACAACAGTAAAAGAAGTGGCAGAAGGCTTGTCCATCCCTCTTCTTTATAAAGAAAAAGGCGAGGCTTATCTCGATCTCGTAGAAAATCCGCGCTACGGCTATGGCAAAAACATGAATCCGTGCATTGATTGCAGAATTTTCATGTTTCAGTTGGCCGATGTGGTGCGCCAGGATGTAAATGCAGATTTTATTGTTACAGGTGAAGTGATTGGGCAGCGGCCGATGTCGCAAAACAGACAGGCAATGAATTTGATCGATAAAAGAAGTCCGATTGAAGGACTTGTAGTGCGCCCACTCTCGGCAAAATCTTTCGGGATGTCGATTCCAGAAGAAATGGGATGGGTAGATCGCGAAAAGTTTTTTCGAATCACTGGGCGAGGGCGATCCGAACAAATCGAAATTGCAAAATCCATCGGGGTGACTGAATTCGCAAGTCCTGGCGGCGGATGTCTTTTAACTGAAAAGGCATTTTCCGAAAGACTAAAAGACTTTTACGACTCAAAAACGCATGTAACTCCTGAGCAAAAGATGGCGCAGGCAAAAACGCTACGACTCGGTAGGCACTTTAGGGTCACTGATAAATTTAAAGTCATTGTCGCAAGAAATGACAAAGAAAACCATGAACTGGAAGATTTGTGGGCCCCTTCTGGCGGTATTTATTTTTGTCCGACAAATTTCTTGGGTCCTGTCGCTGTGGGATATGGGGAGTTAAGCGACTCAATGCAAGGCATGGTTGGGGCACTGCTCTCTCGTTACGGCAAAAGCCATACGGTAGAAAAACCCGAAATCAAAATTTCATCTGAAAAATACAATACCGTTTTCCCGATTAATACTTTCCTCACAGATGAGGAAATAGAAAGGATGCGATTATGAACCACCAAGATAAAGTTCTCGTAGCATTGGATTTTGAAAATCCAGAAAAAGCAAAAGCACTCGTGGTAAATCTTGGAGAACAAGTCGAGTGGTACAAAATCGGTCCGGTTCTCTTCACTATGTACGGGACAGAAATTATCCAGTTTTTGCACCTGCATAAAAAGAAAATTTTTGTCGATTTAAAACTCCATGACACTCCCAACGTAACGGCAGAAACCGTTACTCAAATCGCAGAAATGGGTGTGGAATATACGACTGTGCATTTGTCTGGGGGTACCAGAATGCTGGAAAAAGCGGCTGCTGCTTGCCGTGGTTCCAAATTAAAATTGATTGGAGTGAGCCTGCTCACTACTTCTGTGGCATCTGATTATAAAGAATTCGGTTTTACGGGCACTGACACAGACATGGTACTGAAATTCAAAGAGTTGGCAGTGCAAACGCGCTTATCTGGAATGCTCTGCTCACCCTTTGAACTTACGGCATTAAGAAAAAGTGTTCCGGCTGATTTCAAACTTGTTACAGCAGGAATTCGCATTCCCGGACATGAAGTTTACAACGATGATCAGGCAAGAACTGCTTCCCCTAAAGAAGCACTCGAAAACGGAGCGGATTATTTAATTATTGGCCGTCCTATCACTCAAAGCGGAGAACCTAAGAAAAGAGTGCTCGAACTTTTTTCTTAAGCTAACAATACAATGATAGAAATCCATTCACTCTCGGCGTTAGAACACATTCTTACGCACAAAAAAGATCGTGTTCAAGAAATACACTTTCATATTCTGGAAGAACTTTTTTCTGAACGCCTAAAAAAAATCAAACAAATTGCCGTAAGCGAAAAGATTACCTGCCGTACAAAACTTCCTCCCAAAAAATTAGAACAGCAAGATCCGTTAACTGCGATACTCAAACCTTTTCCGTACTGGGATTTAAAATCTTTCATCACACGTGTAGAAAAATCGGAAAAAGCATTCGTGCTTGCACTCGATCATTTGCAAGACCCTCAAAATTTTGGGGCACTGGCGCGAACGGCTGAAGCACTGGGGCTGGATGGAATTTTGATACCCAAAGACAGAAGTGTCACTGTCACTCAAGGCGCATACCACGCGTCTGTAGGCGCGGTAGAAACCATTCCCATCGTGCAAGTGACAAACCTAGGGGATGCTTTAAGAAAATTAAAGGAAGTGGAATTTTGGGTAATTGGAAGTGCCTTGTCAGAAAATGCCAAACCGCTTTGCGATACACCTTCTTTTGATAAAAAAGTACTGGTATTGGGGCGTGAATTAGAAGGCATGCACGATCAGATTCAAAAGACATGTGACTGGCTTGTTCAAATACCTATTTTAGGTAAAGTTCAGTCCTTGAATGTAAGCGCCGCAGGATCCATTCTCATGTACGAGCTATCCCCTCATTTTTAATGTACTAATTCCCCCGCGAAACTGTGTGAAAAACTTCATTTATGCGCGCTGCGCATCGTTCCGATTTAAAAATACGTCATGAAAAGCCGCGAACCCAAATGGCATCTCTTTTACTACCTTCTCGCGGGGATTGATCTCATTACTATCGCGTGCAGCCTTTCGCTGACGCATAAGATTCTTTCCATTTATGAAAACTCTGTTGTGATCAATTCAGATTGGGTTTCAAAAGCAGATAGATACGAACTCATTTCAGAAGCAGCGGGCAATACCAACGCCCCCGGGAACGATGTTTTCGATAGCCATGATGTAAAAGGCGAACGAGCAAAAATGCAAAAAGCGTTTTACAAATTTACGCTTTTGCTAAAAGACGAACGAGATAGTCTTTCCTCTATTCCTAACGAAAGACAGCGAAAAGAGATTCTTGATTCCTTCACCAAAGTAGAAAATGCGATGAATATAATGGTGGACGAAGCCGAACTTATCTTTGGTTTTTTCGAACGAAATGATTCTAAAAAAGCCGGGATGCGAATGGCAACGATGGACAGAGCTTTTGCGGGCTTAAACACCGAATTAAGAAAATTAAGAGGGCTTGTCAGGGAATACCAAAAGGAAAATTTACTCAATCAACAAAATGAAGCACATGAACTAGCCAAGGGAGAATACTTAATTGCCCTTACCATTCTATTAATCGTATGCGGAATTTCCTTTTATGGAAGAATGCTCTCTAAAAAAATTACACTCTCAAATGCATTGATCCGCAATCAGCAGTCCAATTTGGAAAGTTCTGCTCGTCTGGCTTCATTAGGCACAATGTCTGCAGGAATCGCGCATGAAATAAATAACCCGCTTTCTATTATTCATGGTAACGCAACTCTATTAAGTCGATTGGCACAGAAAGGGCAGCTTACAGAAGAAAAAATTGTCTCCACTACGGAAAAAATAGTTCTAACTTGCACTCGCATCACCTCCATCATTAATGGCTTAAGAGCTTTCTCAAGAGACGGAAGCAAAGATCCTTTTAATACCGTCGACGTTACCCAATTATTGAATGAGTCTCTCGCTTTTTGTAGCGAACGATTTAAGTCTCACGGTGTAGATCTACGGTTAGTAGCTCCAGAAAAATCCATTGAGTTTGAGTGTAGAAAAGTTCAAGTCTCTCAAATACTCATCAACCTGTTGAATAACGCTTTTGATGCAATTGAATCCATGCCAAACCCGTGGGTAGAAGTCTCTGTAGAGGTGAGTTCTAATAAAATTCGACTCCTCGTAAAAGACTCTGGCGGCGGAATTCCCAAAGATGTCTTAGAGAAAATGATGACTCCTTTTTTCACTACAAAAGAAGTCGGTAAAGGAACGGGACTCGGGCTGTCCATTTCCCATACGATCGCAGCGCAACACAAAGGTAGGCTTTACGTAGATGAAAATAGCCCTCACACTCTATTCGTTCTTGAATTGCCAGTGGTGCAAAATGCACGGCAACCCGAAGAAGAATTCAGAAAAGCGTCATAAAAGCAAAAGTTTCTTGCCTCGCAATAACTTCAAATTGACCTTGTCATCGCTATAATCTCTTCTATGATGTGCCATTAGGAGATACATCAATGCAGAAAATCACTTCTTTTTTACTACTTCTAACTGGATTTGCCTTTGCTGGTAACGGAACACATTTTTCAGGAATTTCTCCCGTATCCAAAGCAATGGGTGGCGCTGGAGTTGCTTATCCTGCAAGTGGAGCCGATGCAGCCTACAAAAATCCGGCGATGTTATCTGAATTGAATTTAAAAAAAGGAGAAGTAATCGTAGATGCTGCCTTCTTTTTCAATAAACAAAATTCGTCTGCTGAAAATACCAGTTTAGGAGAAAAAAGTTCTACCGCTGGGTTAAATTATACTCCTGCTATTTCTGCCACCTACCAGATGTGCGATAAATTTACGCTAGGGCTGGCTGCATTTCCTTTCGGCGGAGCAAAAACGGATTTCACAGGAGAAGTCACTTTGCAGGAAGTAAAATCGGAGTCCACCATTTCTCAATTCGGACCGACAGTGGGATACAAAATTTTGGATAACTGGAGTGTGGGAGTTTCTCCCAACTTGCTTTACGCGGATCTTGCGCTGAACAAACGAAATTCTGCAGCGGGCACAGCTCAAACTCAAAGACCTCCGCATGGTGCCGTAGGTTACGGCATCCATTTGGGAACGGCGTATTCACCTATTAAAGATCTTTTACTCGGTTTCAGTTACCGTCCTAAAACCCGCGTACGTTATAAAGAAGTGGTTGATTTGGACAGTCTGAATCTTTTACCACCAGCTGCAGGCGGAACATCCGGAATCGGAGATGGAGTACTAGATGATGTGGACTCCGAAGATCCTGCACAGGTCGCGCTGGGTGCAACTTATGCAATTACTCCTGCAATCAAAGTCACAACAGAAGCACGTTATATAGGCTGGTCCAGTGCAGATGTGTTTAGAGAATTGGGTTGGAGAGACCAGTACGTACTCGCACTTGGTGCTGAATACCGTATCAACAAGCTAGCACTGAGAGCGGGATATAGTTATGCGCGTTCCGTTATCGCAGATGCAACAGGTGAAAATGGATTTGCAAATGTTGTGCTCAGTGGACACACAGTAAGTCAGCAATCTGTTTCGAATCTAGACCTCACTGGTTTTCCTGGGATTGTTACTTCGCATTTGAGTTTAGGCGCTGGTTACGATTTCACACCAAGCATTACGGGAGATTTTTCTTTCGTTTACGTTCCAGAAAATACTGTCACACGCTCGGGATCAGGCGTTGCCCCTACTCTCACAGCGGGTGCTTATTCCTACACTGGAAAAGTATCGCAATGGTCTATGGGCTTGGGCGGGACCTACCACTTCTAGATCCAAAAGAAAAAGTTTTAGACATTTGCCGTTTGATCGGCACGTTCGGTATGATGACTTAAGCCAATCATGCCCGTACTTTTACTCATCCTGATTTTTTGCCAATCTCTTTTCAGTGCCGACGTACAGGTTTTTAACGACGATAATGAGCGCATTATGGAACTGCGACTGGATGATGGAACACTGCTCAGTCGCGCCACTTTTGCATATCAAGTGGGGGCGGTTTGGTACTTACCTTTAGGAGAACTCTCAGACAACTTGGGTTTTGCGCTAAAAGTAAGCCCACACTATGGCAAGGCTGTGGGCTACTTTCTTTCGGAAACAAGACAATTTCAACTAGATACAACTTCCTGCACAGTTAAAATCGAAGAAAAACAGGAAAAATTTGACTGCAAACTTGCTGTTACTCGAGGCGAAGATATTTATATTGATAGCAGGCTTTTGGAAAAATGGTTTCCTTTGAAACTTAAAATGGATACGTACCGAAGTTTCATCCAGATTTCTCCGCTTGAAAAGCTTCCTGAGCAGCTCAGACGCGAGCGCGAAGCGCTTCTGATGAGTACAAAAGCACAAGCGATGAACTATGATTCGGGATTTCAAAAATTAGATACTCCTAATCAACTATTCACTTATCCTTTTTTAGATCAACAACTACTTTTTTCACGCCAATTTTCAGATGAAGGAAACACCAACCGTTTTCAGCACACGACTGAAATCGGAAATGAAATACTGGGGTTTGAATCCTATGGGTACTTATTAGGTTCAGAACAGCGAATCGAGCAATGGCAGGCAAGTTTTGCAAAACGAGATGTTGAAGGAAAACTTTTGGGCCCACTGCATGCAACGGAGGCACGCTTTTTATATTTAAATCTTCCTCCCATGCCTTTGATTACCGAGGGAAGATCAGGAAGAGGATTTTTACTTTCTAACTATCCTTTAAATGCACCTTCCAACTATGGAATACAAAATTTTGAAGGTCCTTTGACTCAAGGTTGGGAAGTGGAACTGTACCGCAATGATTTTTTAATCGATAGACAATCCAGTAACCAATCAGGCCGCTACGTTTTTAGAAATATTCCACTTCAATACGGAAGAAATCAATTCCGTCTGAGTTTTTATGGTCCCAGAGGAGAAAGAAAATCCCAATACCAAACTTTCTACATTGACCCTTCTATCGTGCGTCCCGACAGCCATGATTTCAGAGGAGGTTTTGCGGTATTAAATGATGATCGCAGACGTCTTTCTTTCCAATACGAACAAAATGTACTGGGCAATCTTTCTCTGGGCACAGGTTTCTTGCACGATGAAAACCCTTCCAAGTCTTATGCTTATCTAGGTGCTACTACTTTCGTTGGGCCTGTTCTTGTGGCCGCAAACCTTGCGGGCGCAGACGAAGGACAGGCATATGATGTAAGTGCGCAGACAGGCTACAAAAGCATTACATTAGGTGGCAAGTACTCCAAATTTTTGAATGGTTACTCAAGCGAACTTTTTACAGCCTCCGAAAGTTTAAAACTCTCTCAGGTGACTAGCGGTAACTTGTCTTACATTCTGCCTCTTCCCTTTTCTATTGCCATGACCTGGGATTTAAGTGCACGTGAATATTTGGATTTGACTCGTCAGACAGTATTAAAAAATCTCATCTCGACTAATACCGGCCACTTTTACTGGAACCACGAATTTGATTACTTCTTTGAAGGAGGTATTCCCTTTCGAGGAAAGTTAGATGTAAGTGTTTTGCCCTATCTGTCTCAATTACGACTAGGGGTCGAATATGCGCAAGATGGATTTCGTTATGTAGAAACAGAAGGCATCCAACGTATTCAGGATTCGTACGCGCTTTCCCTGCTTTTTAGACGACAATTAAAAGAAAATATCTGGCAGGCAAGAACAACAGCCACAAAGCTTTTTGACTTCGCAAGCTTGGGGATAGACTTCGCCTTAAATAGTCCGGGTAATTATTCTATCGGATTGTTACTTAACTATAGTATCGGTGTTGAGCCACGCAATGGGACACCGTATGTGCAAAGAGATCCACAAGTACCGTTTGGGGCTGCTTCCATTTTCGTTTTCAAAGATTTAAATCATAATAAAGTCTGGGATCCAGGCGAACCTCCTATGCCAGGAATTGCGTTAAGAGTGAATCAAAGAGACATAGAATTAAATACAGATGCACAAGGGAAAATCGTACTTTCCAGACTCCCGGCAAATTTACCAGTGGATTTATCTCTCTCAGATAGATCGTTTAATGATCCGTTTATTCGCGCTGCCACTAAAGGAATCCGTATCATTCCCAGAGCAAGTTCTACTTTCCCCATTGAACTGCCTGTCGCTACTGTCGGTGAAGTAGACGGGTATGTGCAAATAGAACAGAATAAAAAACTAAAAGCCAAACGCAGCGTTGCAGTAGAACTTGTGGCAAAAGATGGATTGATTGTGGCCACTCAAAGAACAGATTCGGACGGTTTTTATGTGTTTGATTCTGTCGTCCCAGATGAGTACACAGTGCGCATCTCCCCCACACAAAACAATGCATCGTTTAAAAAAATTGCGCCACTGGTAAATAAAGTACGCGTCAAAGCAGAAGGGTCGTTTGAAAGCCATAATGACTTTATTCTGGTACAGTAAAGTGAATGAAATGGCTGCTACTTATTAGTTTAATTGCATTTGCAGGAAACGAAGAAGAAGAGAGCTTTAAAATTCTGCACATCCACTGGCGTTCTGATTTGCAATTCGGAGTCGCTATACAAGGAGATTCCGCTAAAACTATTCCTCCAGATGCTTCTGCTCTATCTGGAGCCGCAAGTGTCGAAGTCATGGGAAGACCCAATCGGACATACAATATTATTTTGCCTCAGAACCGAGTGGGGCTTTCCAATATCAGTTTTGAATGTGGTGCGAAAATTTGGGTAAGTGATTTTAGATCTTCTCCACAAGATGGTTTAAACGGAAAACTGGATGCAACGGGCAAACAGATGATTTATATCGGGGCCACAAGAGAAGCCATTTCTGCACAGCAACCGCGTGGCAAGTATGCCGGTTCTTTTTTGATAACTGCGGTGTATCCATGAATACATTCTTAAAATTCTTTATGAGCGCGCTTATCCTAGCTGTATGCCAGCTAAATGCCGCTCAACAGAATGTAAAAATCTATACGGAAGTGGTTTCAGCAATTCATTTGTTTAAACTGCGTGATTTGGATTTTGGTGAAGGCTTGCAGGGAGATGCAGCGAAACTTGTTTCGACATCTGAAGGCGCAGAGTTTTCTGTCTTAGGTGAGCCGCACCGCGCTTACTCTATTATCATTCCCCATACACTTTCTATGACCACTGGTAGTGGTTCAACAGCCTCTGAACAGATTCAAGTGAGCAATTTTCAATCTCAACCAGACACGTCCGGGAAACTCGACTGCGACGGAAAGCAAACACTTCGAATCGGCGCGACTCGTGCCGCTTTATTGCCGACACAGAAATCCGGCAATTACCTCGCCCCTTTTACGGTTACTGTTTTGTACTGATGCCGTCTATTGCTTCCGGTTTTTGTGAAAACCAAGGGTGGTACAAGTTGCTCCAAAACAAATCAGTTGCGCGTTCAAACCGTATTTTGGATACATTTGGTCTACCAATAAGTTGAACCGCTTTTTCAAATTTTTCTATATTCTGTTTCATTTTTACTGTTTGTTCATCCAGGAAGGAATTTGTTTGGGCCCTATTTTTTTCATTTGCTATCCCTACTCTTTTAGAGCGCAACAACAATTCTGAAAGTCTGTACAACTCACGTTGTGATTCCTTGAGCTGTTCAATCAAACTTTTTCCAGAGACATTGCTATCTGCGTTCATTTTTGAAAGCCGAGCAAGGGATTCGTCATATTTAATTTGCTGCGCTTCAATTTCGCTCAAGGAAGGGATAACTTTTTTTGGTTTAAACGGCTCCAGGGCAACTTCCACTTCACTCTCTGTTAGCTTACGGCTTTTTCCCGTGCCATCATTTAATAAAGTGTAATTTCTCAAAGCAAGTTCAATTGCAGATGTAGGATCTAATCCATATTTGCGTGCTTTTTTTGCGGCTAGTCCCGCAAATCTGTACATGGTAACCAAATCTCCATCGTGTTTTAAAAAATTCGCGATGACTTTCGCGGCAGCTACCTTGTCTAGTTTGGGATCAATTCGAAAAAGAGTGCCAATCACCGACGATAGAGCATCCATTTTTTCTGGCGGGACTTTATAATCCAGCAGACTTAAAACATGTTCTAGTAATGTACGTGCATCATCCAACTTGCCCATTGGCATTTGTTCTTTAAATTTTCGCATCAAGTAGGGAGTTAATTCCCTTCGCAACCCTGCATGTTCCAGTCCTCGTTCATATTCCGCACCGACAACAATAGATCGTACAAACTGTAGGATGAGAGAACAACGCGGGTGATCAAAATCTACTGCGAATGCTTTACTGAAACTTAAAGTAAAAAACATACACAGAATAAAATTTCGTTGTTTTTTCACATTCTTAGTATCGTCTTGAAAACATAAATACTTTATTTTCATCTCAATTTACTTCGTACGCTAATCGCCATAGAATGGCTGCATGGTTTTATTGCGCCTAGTTCTCTTTCTTTTTGCATTCCCTTTGTTTGCTGACTTGCGGGTTTACCCAACAAGATTGACACTTACTGATACTAAAAGAGTCGGTGATATTTCATTGAGACATGTCGGAACACAACCTGCCCGTTACCGCATTTCTACCGTATTTTACAAAATGAAAATAGATGGCAGCATGGAGCAATCTAAAACACCAGAGAAAGAAGAAAGGACTGCGATTAACCTCATCCGCTTTTCTCCCCGCCAAGTTACTCTTCCACCGAATGTGGAACAAGTCATCCGCGTCATGTACAGCGGTCCAAAAGATTTGAAAGACGGCGAATACCGCGTGCATTTGTTTTTTGAACCAATGGATGAGCCTGAGGAAACAAGTAAGGCGTCGAAAGATCAAATGCAGATGAAACTGCAGGCAAAAGTGGCGATTGCCGTACCGGTAGTTTTTAAACAAGGAAAAATTGAGACTTCTTCCAAACTCGCTAATTTAAAAATCGTAAAGATGCCTTCTGGCGAACAGGGATTTAGCGTCGATTTAATTTCAGAAGGAAACGGATTTCCCTACGGCGATTTCTTAGCATTTTTTGCTCCACAGGGTAAAGCGCAGGTGAATATCGGTATCGTAAGAAGTGTTGCGTCATACTTAAAAAAGCGCAATGTAAGCTATGCATTTACCTTACCCGCAGACACCACACTTGCTAAGGGCAAACTAAGACTCGAATACCACCAACCAGAGGAAGATGGCGGTAAACTTCTTACTTCTTCAGAGATTACACTTCCTTAATTTTCTGCATAGCGTCTTCATATTTGCTTAACAATTCGACGCACTCTTCCGATGAGCTAACTGAAGAGCTCTATGGAGAAACGAATCGAAATACACACATTGAAAACACTGCGCATGATATGCGTTGTGATCTTCTGTTCGTTTTTTATTCTCTCTTACGCCTATGGTGGTGCATCCAGTTCGCAGACAGCATTTGCAAAAGCTTCTGTAAAAACTTCTCTTGGTATCACAAAAAATTCTGACTTAGATTTCGGCGATGCATTTCCCGGAGATGCACAACTGGCAGTACTTCCTGAATCTTCTCAAGCTTCACTCTTTACCGTATCAGGAGAACCTTTCAGAGCTTACAACATTTCTTTGCCTTCTACCGTAACGCTTCTCACTGGAAATGGCTCAGGAGGCGATAAACAAATTATAGTGAATCGTTTCACCTCCACGCCTGCGCGTACCGGGAAACTAGATGGACTGGGAAAAGAAATTTTAAAAGTGGGTGCAACTAGAGGCAACATCAAAGCCTCGCAAGAGTCTGGAGCCTATAGTGCGGTGTTTACCGTTACCGTGGTGTATCAATGATGGAACTCATCACAAATTTCATAATTGATCGCGCAACTCCCACTCAATTTTTTCCGATAACAAATACATATAAAAGCAAGAAAGCTTGGAGGATAAAATGACAAAACACTTAATCTATGGACTAGCATTAGGAATCGCAGTTACTGCGCATGCTGGAAACTCGGCAAGCACAACTGCTCTCGCAAAAGCACAGGTAAAAAAATCAATCAGTATCGCTAAAACTCAAGACTTGGATTTCGGCGTTGGTTTCACTGGCGACACAGCTCTCACAGTCAATCCAGCAGACACCTCTGCAGCGACATTCAACGTCACCGGCGAAAAAAACAAGGCCTTTAATCTTGTTCTTCCCTCAAGCGTAACAATGAGCACAGGTGATGGCGTAGGTCCAAATAAGCAAATCGAAGTCTCTGGGTTTAACTCTAACCCCAACGCTTCTGGAAATTTAGGTACAAGTGGAGCGCAAGCAGTCAGCGTGGGCGGAACCCGTTCTGCATTGTCGAGCAACCAGGAATCAGGCGACTATTCCGGCGTGTTCACAGTTACTGTAACGTACCAATAAGTTTAAAAAGTATTTTAATTTCAAATGACCTCGCTGAGAAATCAGCGGGGTTTTTTATTTTTACATCTTACGCTGAAGCGCAATTACTTTGCCTTGAATCTCACAATTTTTCCCGGTGATATTGATAGGCGACATTCTTTTGTTTTCTGGGACCAGAAAAATCTCAACTCCCTTTTTCTCAAATCTTTTTACGGTTGTCTCCCCTTCAACAAGAGCAACAACAATATCGCCGTTCTTCACACGTGCGCCTTTTTGCACGACTACGTGATCCCCCTCGTAGATCCCCACATCGACCATGCTGTTTCCGACGACTCTCAAAGCAAAGCATTCGCCTTGAGCCAGTGTTTCGGAAATAATGATGCTTCCCAATTCCAGCTGTTCGCTGGTTCTCAGTCCCCCTGCGGCCACTTCACCGTACACGGATAATCTTTTTGAACCCTGGAGTTTTTGACCACACGGAATCAGACCGCGAGCTTTTTTAAGAGGCTTTTCTATTCTGCCTTTTTGTATCAGCGCTTTTACATGGTCTTGCACGGTGCCAACCGCCTTAAACCCAAAGTGGCTTTGAATATCGCGGTAAGAAGGTGCCACACCATTTTGGTGATAATGCTCTGTAATAAAATTGAGGACTGCTTCTTGTTGAGGAGAAAGTTCCGCCTGTTTCATCGTAAAAAGAGTATCGTTCGAAATTTTGTCTGTCATCTTTTATGCACCCCCGCTACTACTGTATTGACCCATATACCATACAAATGTATGGTATCAAATAGAGACAAGGATTGTCGAATATTTTCTGCCATTGACCCCAGGGGCCCGGAGGTCTTTTACCGACTCTCTCCCGACAAGTAAGGTTTTCGGGCCCCCCACCTTCCACTACTTAAATTTAATATTAAGATTACTCGCGTGTGGACAAGTTATTTGGAAAAAATACATAAGTACCATATGATTTCGCATGCCTTTCATTTTACTTGTTTTATTTTCTGTATTTGTTTTCGCAGAACCTCCACCGCACCTAAATGTTCCGCCTCCTGAACACACGATTCAAACAGGACTAATTTTCCAATCCCGTGGAGTTACAAGAGGCGCTAATTATTATAACTATCCGATTTTGTTCCCTGTACTTTCTTTTTCCTTTTGGCAACGGATGGTAGATCTCAGTCCGCGAGGGCTTAGAATTACTCGCCCCTTGACTGAAAAATTAAAAATAGGAAGTGGTATCGGTTTTTTCAATGATAATATTTTACTAGAAATATTCGGCGATCAAGAGAGCTATCAAAAACAAAGAGATACTTCTGTCGAACTTTACGGGTTTGCCGCATACGATCTTTTTCCCCTTTTAGGATTTGAATTGGCAGCCTTTCAGGAATTAATAAGCCATGGCGGCCAGTATATTGAATTGAAAACAATACTAAAATTTTTGAGAATAATGGACGAGTCACGCCCGATCGTTTTTGGCAGTTTTGCCACAACGCTAGGATTCGGAAGCGCTCCTCACAACCGATACTTATACGGCAGCCCAGCTGAAGGCGGACTTAATCACCTTCTCTTTTCGGCAAATTTCGTATTTCCGAATCTTTTCTGGGGAGTAACCCCCATTGCAGCACTCAACTGGACGTCACTTTTAGGTGAAAGCTGTAAGGCCGGCAACTATGTCAGTACCTACCCGTCCGTTTTCTACGGCTCACTCCTCTTGTCGTATCCAATCGCTTTGTAATCACAAAAAAAAAGAGCAGGGCTATTTGATAACCCTGCTCTTTCCCAAATGAAAAAAAACTTTTAGCCTTTATGCGCTTCAGTCGGTTGCTTTGCTTTTTTCCAACCGGTGATTCCACCTTTGAAGTGTCTGATATTGGTGTAGCCTAATTTGCTGGCTTCTTCTGCAGCTTTTTCCCAAGCAGAGCACATCGGGCCACCACAATAGGCGACGATAGGAGTTTTTTTATCTTTAGGTAAAGAAGCGGCCAAATCTTTTGTTTGAGCAAAGCTGATTGCAGTGGGGATATGGCCTTCGTTGTAAGTGTCCGATCCATTCGCATCTATGATTGTAGCGGACTTAGAAGCAACTGCCGCTTTCAACTCGTCTAATGAAATTTCTGGAAAAGTTTTTGCAGCGTCAGCTGAGACAACGCCCGTAAATAAAAACAGAACAGATAAGAGACCTAGTTTGAGTGTGTTTTTCATCGGATTCCTTTCTAAAGAATTTAAGAAAGAATATCCCAATCCGGCCAGATTTCTAAGAGGGGGCGCATCACAAAATCTCGTTTGAGCATTTCTGGATGGGGAACGATCACTCCATCGGAATTCCATTTTTTATTGCCGAAAAGGAGCAAGTCCATGTCGATAAGTCTGGGGCCGTACTTCACTGAGTCTGTTCTTCCCAGCTCGCGTTCCAAAACCTTGCAGTAATTTACAATAGCTGGGGGATCCCACTCGCTTAAGCCCGTGCATACCGCATTTAAGAATTTGGGTTGATCTTTTACTCCCCAGGGTTCTGTTTCAATGAGTGAAGAAAGTTTTGCATCTTCTAAAAATTCTTCGCTCAGTCTTGCAAAAGCATTTCTGATATTTTCTTCGCGGTTGCCGAGGTTACTTCCCAGGCCAATTGCTATTTTAACTTTGGGGTGCATGATTCTCACCACAGTAAAAGGCTTTGGAATGCGGCTTTTCCCTTACTTCGATTCTTTTTAAGGGAAAGAAAGGATCCATTTTCTTCCAGATGTATTTTGAAAGATTTTCTGCAGTCGGGTACTCAAAAACCAAATCCAGGTTTTTTCCCTCGAGCTCGGATTTCACAATGCGGTGAAAAAGTCTTTTGACTGCGCGGTAATCACAGACAAAACCTTCCTCGTTCACAGGACCATCGATCACAATGTTGACAGTAAAATCATGTGGGTGATTCGGCTCAGACAACATGCCGTGGTGAGAATGAAATGCTTTAAAGGTAACTTCTCTAGAAACTTCCATACGCCATCGCTTCCCAGAGTTTCAGAGAGTTTTTCATCTCGAGAACATCGTGCACTCTGAAAACGCTGGCACCTTGCTGGTACGCCCACAAGTTTGTCGTAATGGTCCCGCTTAAGCGTTCCTCATTCGTTGCACAAACTTTGGAAAGAAAACCTTTTCGAGAAGTGCCGATGACAAGTCTTTCGCCCGTGTCTCTAAAAGTTGAAAGATGTCGCAGCAAATCCAGATTGTGATCTACCGTTTTACCAAAACCAATTCCCGGATCGACCCACAATTGACTTCGCTTTGCACCTGCTTCCACAAACAAGCGCACACGTTCTCTTAAATACTTTCCGACTTCGGCGACTACACCATTTCCGTAAGAAGGATTTTGCTGCATCGTTTGGGGAGTGCCCTGCATGTGCATAAGGATGTAAGAAATATTGTTGTCTTTTAAAAGCGATGGCATGCGAATGTCTTTGCCACCAGAGATATCGTTGATGAGTGTTGCACCCAATGCCAAAGATTCTTTAGCGACTTCATATTTGGTTGTATCAACCGAAATTTTTACTTTCAAATTTATCGAAATTTTTTCGATGACCGGCAACACACGCTGCATTTCCTCTTGTAAGGAAACAGGAGTACTTCCCGGACGAGTGGACTCCCCACCGATATCCAGAATATCTGCGCCTTCACTCACCATTTTTTCAGCTGCTTTAAGTGCAGCATCTATTTGCAGGAATTTGCCCCCATCAGAAAAGGAATCGGGGGTGATATTGAGAATGCCCATGATAAGAGGAGATTTCGCTGGGTTCATGGAGCCGGATGCTATACGAGTCTGTGATTTTTTCAAGTCACGTAATTTATTTTAGTACACCGGATACGTTGCCAATCGTACCCATTCCTTCGTAGGCGCCCTCTGTGCGGGCATCGCTGGTCATGGGTGTCGGACGGTCGATAGGTACAATACTGGCAAGGCTAGCCCGCTGTTTTTTCTGCTTCATCGCAATGCTTTTTTTGGAAATGCTTTTCTCTGGAGTTTCTTTACAAAACCCAAGCGAACATAGCATTAGTGCCAGAGTCACAAAAGTGATTCGCATGTATACCCCTTTAGAAATAGGTTATCCTTCCTAAACGAAGGAATGATTGTGGCTTTATGTATTTTTCAGCAAGGTTTAATGAACGTATTGAACGCGGGCTTCGATAAGGCTGATAGCCTTTTTGCGGGTTTCTTCATCTTTGCACATGAATAAAAAGTCTCTTAATTCAGGATCTTTTAAAGCGAGTTTTTTTAAGCCAGGAAATTTAGGAAGTTTTGGAGCAACTTGTTTTTTGGAGTCGTTTAAATTTTTATCTAACATTCTTTATCCCCCTTGAATGATTTGTATTCACCGTGTGTACGGCCCGCGACAGGAGGTGGAGATTGCCATAACCATGTAAAAATTACAAGGTTAAAATTGTAAGTTATTGATATTATTAAGATTATATTTTAACGGTTCCCGACTACCTTGGCGCCAATACTGTGAAGTCTATCCGCGTGTTGGTGGCCATCTCCGAACAGGACAAGGTCGATTCCAAGGGCATCGGCCACTTCTTTATCGTGATCGGTATCGCCGAACATAATTACTTTATCTAGTCCTACCCCTAAAAGCTGGATGAGTTCTTTGCCGCGTGCGACTTTTCCGGCCGCATAGTGGTCTTTGATACCGTAGATATGATCGAAGTACTCATACACTTCGTGTTCTTTTAATTGCTTAATGAGTTCTGGTTCGTGGGCCGCAGAAAGTACGCATTGCACTTTGCCCTTCTCTTTTAAAAGAGAAAGAAAGTCTTTTGCGCCCGGGTGAAGCGCACACTGAGCAAACAGTTCTTTGTACTTGCTGATAAATTTATCTGCGACGATGGAGAACTCCACCTTTTCAAAATCAAAACCTAATTTACGGTAATATTCTGCTACGGGAAAACCGAATTGCTGACGGTAGTAATCGCGGTTGATTTTATTTAATCCGTGTTCTTCTAGAACGTGGCTGATGCTTTCTACACAGACATCCACATCATCGAGTAGGGTACCGTTCCAATCCCACAAAATATGGGACTTGTTTTCGAGGTACTGTAATATGTTTTTCATTTAAAAAGACTTAGCAAACCTTCAGCCTTTCGCCACCAAAAAAACGTGAGCGCCCCGAATGTCGTATAATTATTATTCTATTTTATCTTTTCAGCCAATGCCCATATTGAGGAGGCAAGACACTTCGAGGGTTTTCAATCTTCAATGCTTTTGCTGCATGAAATGGCCAGTGGGGATCGTCTAAAAACGCGTGGCCTAAAATAATCAGATCCGCTTTTTCTGATGCGATAATATCTTGAGCCATCTCAGGCGTATTGATCATCCACCCTGCCCCTGTTGGAATGCCCGCTTCTTTTTTTATGCGTGCTGTATTTTCCACCATAAAGCCTGCACCAAAAGGAATTTTAGAAAGATCAGGATGATTAAACCCATGGCTCACATCCAGTAAATCGAGTCCTAGACTTTTAAATTTTTTCACAAGCTCGATAGACTCTTCTAGCGTCACCCCCCCTTCTAACCAATCCGTCACAGACAGTCTTGCAGTGAGAGGAAATTTATCCGGCCAGACTTCTCGGACTGCGGTCATTGTTTCTGTGAGAAATCTTGTACGGTTTTCAAAACTGCCGCCGTATTCATCTTTTCTTTTGTTAGAAAGTGGGGAATAAAAACTATGCGCAAGATAGCCGTGAGCAAAATGAAATTCGAGCCATTCAAATCCGGCAGCTAATGCACGTTTTGCCGAATCCACAAAACACTTCTGCACACGCTTGATGTCTTCTTTCGTCATTTCTTTGGGAACTTTGGAAAGTCCGCCGCCGAAACTCAAAGCTGAGGGCCCAAGAATTGGCCAGCCGCCATTGTTATCCTCTAAATGGTTATCGCCTTCCCAAGGACGACGGGCACTGGCTTTTCTTCCTGCATGCGCAAGTTGGATTCCAGGAGTAGCACCCATTTGTTTCATAAAAGAATTTATTTTTTTCAGCGGCTCTATCTGGCTATCTTGCCACAGCCCGCCATCCCAGGGACTAATGCGCCCTTCGGGAGAAACTGCGGTAGCTTCCACAATAATCAAACCTGCGCCACCTGCGGCCATTGAGCCCAAATGCATGAGATGCCAGTCGGTCGCATGTCCTTCTACCGACGAGTACTGACACATGGGAGAAACCACGATGCGGTTTCTTAAGGTTACACTTTTTAATTTATAAGAATCAAATAAATGAGGCATGAATGGATGATGCCAGACTCTAATGGAATGAAAAGTATAATTGTTTGGCCTAACCTGTCATTTGCAATTACAATTGTCGTATGCCTTTAAAGAAGTCCATTTACCTCGACTATCTGGTTTCTTTGTGCGCTTTAGCATTCTGTGTCTATCGTCTTTTTTTTGGTTGTGATTTGACCGACGAAGGGTACTACATCGCCCTTCCCTGGCGTTTTGTTTTGGGCGATAAGCCCTTTATTGACGAAGCCTATATTTTGCAAACTGCAGCCATCCCCCTCATTCCTTTGATAAAACTATTTTCTGTTTTTTCGCATGGGACAGAAGGGATAATGCTCTTTACTCGGTTTGCTTATTTTTTATTTACGCTTTTTACTGCAGTTGTCTCGTGGGAAGTCATTCGGCTGAAATGGCAACAATTCCCCTTCATCGCTTGTCTTCTACTAGTACTTTTTATTCCCTACAACACGCCGAATTTAAGTTACAACACGCTTGGGAAAGGATTTTTTACGCTCGGTTTGGTATTTGGGCTAACGCGCTTATATTTAGAGAGAGCCTCTCCCTTTTTATTTTTTGCTGGCGTCTTTCATGGTCTTGCGTGCTTCTGTTATCCCACACTTGGGGCAGCTGCAATTGCCTTTTTGTTTGTTCTTTTTTTTATCGCAGAAAAAGACAAGTTCCGTCTGTGTTTTATTTATTTAGCAGGGTGCCTATTCCCACTGCTGTGTATCTATTTTTTACTGGACGCTCATCTAAAGGATTATGTACACGCATTTAACTTTACCCGAACGGCAATGATCAAAACGACTGGGGAAACGGGAATCTCTCATGTACTAATTACATTCTCGGATGGATTACACGCCATCCCTCATCCTCTTCTTTTACTCAGTACGGCAACAGCCTTTGCTCTTCTTTCCAAAGTAGTAAAGAAAAGTTTTTTCATTCCCCTTCTAGTCTCATTTTTTGTTCTGATCATACGCGCGGCTCGCCCCACATTGGGTGGAAGTGGCGCAAATGGTACGATCATTAATCTAGCCCTTCTAAGTCCCTTTCTCTTTATCGGATTTAAACCTTCTCAGGCAATCAAGCAGTATTTTCTTCTCGTTTTTATCCCTTCTTTAGTGGGAGCTCTAGCGATGGCCTGCACGAGTGGCAATGGATGGAATGCGAGTGCACTTCTTTTCACAAACGGAGTCATGTTCGCTCTCGTTTTCATTTATGAAAGACTTACGCAATTTAAAGATTACGTAGTCATTTCGCTCTCTATCCTCTTGCTTGCAGTACTGATGCGCTATGAACTGAGTGCTATGCCAGATGGTTCCAGACAAGACATGACAGAACGTTTAACTAGTGGTCCTTACAAAGGCATTTATACGAGTCCCGAAAAAGCGGCTTACTATGCGGAACTTTCAAAACTCCTCCAGCAACACGAAAATAAAAATGGAAGGCTGCTAGTAATTCCCCATCTACCAGGCGCGTATCTATTTTCCAAAATGCCTCCTGCATCGCTTAATATTTGGGGCGGTTGTTCTAAAGCAGCGCCCATAGAATGTGAAAATTATTTTGAGAAGAATTTCAAAACAGAAAATATTACTCTCAAAGTTAAGCAGCTTTTGATGAGTAAAGACGTGAAAGTAGATTTTTCGACGGATGAAAATCCGCTCGATAAACTGATTTTAGAAAAACAGGTGAAAAAAGAAGAGACTTCGCATTTTGTGTTATTCGGATCCAACCAATAGGGCTTTTTATGGCAGAAACTACAACGGGTTTAAGAGCAATATTTTCTCTCTCTGAAGTTTACAGTTTGGCGCAAGACTTAGTCGGTGCAAGACAAGCGCGCGACCGTTTTGTCAGGGAATTCGTAAAACCTACATCCCACATGTCCGTTTTGGATATCGGTTGTGGGCCTGGGGAAATGGTGGAAGCTTTGCCTAAGGTAAAATACTTAGGTGTGGATCATTCTGCTAAATACATCGAAAAAGCCCGACAAAAATACGGAGACAAGGCGGAGTTTTTTTGCGGGGATATCACTGGATACACTAACAATGTGCTATTTGACTGTGCAATCGCATTCGGAGTCTTTCACCACCTGGACGATCATGAGGCAGAGACCCTACTGAAACTGGTAAAGAAGTGGGTACGTCCTGGCGGCAGGTTAATCACCTACGATCCGACCTTCACATATGACATGGGCTTTATCGCACGCTCGCTTGTCGAGCGTGACAGAGGACAAAATGTACGCACAGAAGCTCAACTTCTAAGTTTAATTAAGAAACACTACACAAAAGTAGCTTCTTCTGTGCACGACGATTTTTTAAGAATACCGTACGCAAACCTCGTTACGGTGAGCGAAATTTAATTTAAACTCGCCTCTCGAAAGCTTCTAAACAAGACAAGCAGTATACAATTTTTGGCAGTGTTGCCAATTTGATTGCCTCACAAAGTGTAACTTTCCCGCACGAAATACCCTGGCACAGCTTGCAGATACCAAGCGGGAGCGGTGCTGTAGACCAGGAGTATTCAGTTGTACGTAAGATTTCTTTTATTATTTTTGATATCGTTTCAGGTTTGGGCCGAACCCAAAACTTGTACGACACTTTTAAATTCGATCTCATCCACTAAGTCGTGGAGTTTTGAAGAAAAAAATCTTGAGCTTAAGGCCGAAGATCTGCTCCCGAAAGAATTTGTCGAGCAAGTGGAAAAAGCAAAAGGCCCCATTAAAACCTACACCACTTTCAGTGATGGCCGCATCGATATATCTATCGCCACCGAAAGAAAGCTCTGGATGATGGTAGCACTCATTCAAGACGAGCACCGACCAAACTCAGTTATCATCGATAATTTACGCTTGGAAAATCCATTAGCGGAAGAACCCCGTAAAAACTTAAATCAGGAACAGTTCAACAAAGGGCTTCCCGCTTCTGTATTCCGCCACGCGCGAGATAAGATTTTTGAAATTGCAAAAGCAGGTGGATACGAATTCGCGCACACAAACTCCCAACAACATTACGCAGTCATCATGCTTTACCGAAAACTCGTCGGCATGGAACCTGCCACTCCGGAAGCAGCCCAAATTGTAGAAAAGCTGGACAATTATTATCGGTTCTCTCGTACAAAGCTTCCAGAAGATGTCAGTGCAAAAAGTTTGGAAGACTTCTCCTCGATGCTTGGAGGTTACAACAGCCCGCAATCAGGCTGGACCCATACAAGATCAACAATCTTAGAAGAGTATTTTAAGACAGGTATTCTGCCTAGTGATGTAACTGTATATAATGACACTGATGGAAAACCCATGGCTGTGGTATTTCCAAAAGACGACAGCGCGAAAAGTCAGGTTATTTTAATTGAAATGGTAGAGGGAAAACTTGAAATGTTGTCATGGCGAAAAGTTAATGCCACTCATCTACTAGACCTTCAGAAGAAATTATAAGTGCCGTGCTGAAACATCCCTCAGTGATTTCTAGCTGGGATAGCTAATTCTTCAGTTGTCCGTATTGATTTGAAATTACTTTTTGCAATAATTGCTTCAGCCGCCAGCCAACCGCGGTACAAAGCTTCTTCAACGGCGGGAGTTCCGAGATTCATCCCAGCATAAAAAATGTTTCCCACTGGTCTTGATAAAATTTCAGATTTTTCTAAAAAATGTCCTGGAGTAGCAAGATGAATAGAAAACGGCCATCTGTTTGCTTCAACGGCTAAAATCTGCATGGGCTTGCCCCCATCCTGAACAATCAAAGGATTTAAAGTATCCTGGGCTTTTTGCGCCAAACGCTCAGCCATTTTGACTACCTCTTTTTCTTCTAATCCCTTGCCGACATACTCTTTAGATAACGGCATGTAGACGGTGATTACTCCTTTATTGTCCGTTCGAAGTTTTTCATTCCCATCAAAATCCATCCAACGGCCATCAATGTAATCGGTTGGTTCCTCTTGCGAGTAGATTTTGTCATTTCTCGTCCACAGATCATACGTCTTATGCCATGGGTGCCCGGCGACATGCAGGTTAACAACCAGGTAATGCCGGTATTGCATCTCATCGATCACTTTTTTCTTTTCCGGATCCAACTTGGCAAGTTGAGGCATCTCTTTTCCAGCGACAGACATGGGCCCTGCAAACACAGCGTATTTTGCGAGTACCCTCACCCCTTTACCATCTTTCACAAAACAAACGGAAACACCGTCTTTTGTCGTAAGTACTTCCGTGACGGGAGAATTTGTTTCCTGACTGTAATTGGAACGCGTATTTAATTGCTTCGCAATAGTTTCGCTGACTATGCCCGCACCTATATTACTCGTGTAGCGCTTATCGACTTCAGAGATATAAAAATTTGCGAAAGCAGCGGCCGAAATCAGTTCTGGGTGATCTCCCAAAGCAGACCGACCGTAGAGTTCTAACAACTTTAAAACATTGTCCATCGGGTGCGCTGGATCCACTTTGGGATCCGATTCAAAACGCGCCAAAAGTTTCTTAGCTTCTTCGTCACCTGCGTCTGATTTTTCTTTCAACATTTTTGGAAAAGTATTCACCCATGTTCTGAAATTCAGCTTATCGAGTTTGCCGGAAATGGGTTGGTTCTCAATGAGTCCCTCGTCGTTGGCTTTCATTAGGCAATATTTAAATACGTTAAAATCCGCGGGCAATTCCTGCATTGTTTTTTCATTTTCCCAAAGCCCCTCATAATATTTTCCATTCCAGTAATAACTGTCGATAGGCTCGTGAATCGCCATTTTCTGCTCATAATCAGGCATGCCGATCATCTTGTATATGTCTTTTGCTTTCCCTTCGACTGAAGTGAAGTACGCGCCGCCTCTTCCATAACGCCCGCCCGACATCAATGGGGAACCAGTCGCCAGACCTCCCACGTTTTTTTCTTTTTCTATGAGCATCACTTTTCTCTTTGGATCTTTACTTAAAAAGAAAGCGCTACTGAGTCCCGAAGGCCCACCACCAATCACGACAGTGTCCAATCCAGAAATCACTTTTGAATTTTCATCGCATTTTATTTTAGGTGTGAATTTTTCTTCATTGGATCCGTTCACCACTACGGGATATTTTTCTCCCCAACGCAAACTTTTCGTATCGAAAGTGTAACGAGTTTTTAAAAAATCCGTATAGGACGCGTGTTCACTGTCCGTGTGAGGCAACGGGGGGAAGTGTGCTGCCGTTTCACCGCCAATTACGAGTGTCGTTATAAAAAGTAAGACAGAAAAAAATCGAAGAGAAGACTTTTTCATGACATGAAGCTCCAAAATGTGGGGGATGAGTATGTATTATTGTAGCATTTCTTCATTCAATTTTAAGATTTCAAAAAACAGCCAAAATGCGCCTGTAAACGCCTAGAATGATTGTTGATATTTTCTCTCTCAAATTCTTGACGTTCCCCTACCCTAACCTTACTCTTGGCCTCGTTTTAAGACTGCAGATCGAAAGGAAAATTTGATGAAGCATCCTGTGTTTGATAACCCCAGAATTTTCGCTCCCGGCCCGACTCCAGTACCCAATAAAGTGCTTTCGGCCATGTCTCTCGGAGTGATGCACCACCGGACAAAAGAATTCATCGAAATTTTAGCCAGAGTAAAAGAAGGTTTGAAGTTTGTATTTCAAACAAACCAACCTTGTTACTTACTTTCTTCTTCCGGCACGGGCGCCATGGAAACAGTTGTAGTCAACTGCTTGGCCAGTGGCGATGAAGTTCTTGTCGTGAACGCAGGAAAATTTGGTGAGCGCTGGGAAAAAATTTCAAGCCGTTATGGATTAAAACCCACTACTTTAAAAGTGGAATGGGGAAATCCTGTCACACCAGACGAAATCAAAAATGCCTTAAAAGCGAATTCTAAATTAAGGGCCGTGTTGATTCAGGCCTCTGAAACTTCAACAGGTGTGTACCATCCAATTCAAGAAATCGCGAAAGTAGTAAAAGAAAATAGCGATGCTCTTTTTATTGTCGATGCGATTACAGCTCTTGGCGTTGCCGATCTTCCTATGGATAAGTGGGGAGTCGATGCCGTAGTCAGTGGATCTCAAAAAGCTTTTATGCTGCCTCCAGGTCTTGCCTTTCTGGCATTGTCTGAAAGAGCACAAGAAGCACGAAAACGCGCGAACATCCCCAGTTTCTATTTCAACCTGGCAGCCGAAGACAAAGCGGCTGCAGGAGGAGAAACCGCATGGACACCTGCCGTCTCTTTAATCTGCGGTTTAGATCTCGTTCTCACTGAGATGAAACGGTCGGGTCTTGAAAAAATATTCAAACACCATGAAAAATTAGCTGCAGCCACAAGACTTGGGGCGCAGGCGATGGGCCTTGAACTTTTTGCAAAGTCCTCTCCCTCCAGCGCGTTGACTTCGATTCATGTTCCAGCCGGTATTCCGGAAGGGAAAAAAATTATCTCTCATTTAAGAGATGAATATGGAATCACGGTTGCCGGCGGACAAGATGCCTGGAAAGGCAAAATGTTCCGTCTTGCTCACTTGGGTTACTTTGATGAATTAGACATGCTTACGATTTTAGGAGCTGTCGAAATCACATTGAAGAAACTTGGTCATAATCTGGAACTTGGAAAAGGTGTCGGAAGAGCATCCCAGTATTTTCTTGAAGGGAAATAAAAATGTCGAAATTGAAAGTTCTTGTTGCAGATGGTCTGGCAAAAGAAGGCCTGGAACTGATAAAGAAAAATTCTAAAGTAGAACTTTTGGAGTTTTCTGCAATTGAAAGAGCTGAGCTGAAAGAAAAAATCCCTCAGGTTGATGTACTCATCGTCCGCTCCCGCACTCAAGTAGATAAAGACCTTTTAGAAAATGCACGGAATCTAAAAATAGTTCTCAGAGCCGGAATCGGGCTTGATAACGTGGATGTACCAGCAGCGACGGACAGCGGTGTGATTGTCATGAATGCACCGACTGGAAATATTGTAACGACTGCTGAACATGCGATTGCGATGATGTTTTCTATTTCCCGTCGCATTCCTCAGGCAGACGCTTCGATGCGCGCTGGCAAATGGGAAAAGAAAAAATTCCAGGGTTCTGAACTCAGAGGAAAAACGTTGGGGCTCATAGGACTTGGCAATATCGGAAAAGTGGTGGGCTCACGTGCTCGTGCTCTTGAAATGAAAGTCGTTGCCTATGATCCTTACGTCAGCAAAGAAGCCGCTGCAAAACTGGGAATCAATTTAGCGACAGTGGAAGAATTACTCGCGCAGTCTGACTATGTCAGCATTCATGTGCCTTTGATTCCTGCAACCAAGCATTTGATCGGTGCAAAACAACTTGCGATGATGAAAAAGGGCTCGTACCTCATCAACTGTGCACGCGGTGGGATTGTCGATGAAACAGCCCTTCTCGAAGCGCTGAATTCCAAACATCTAAATGGAGCAGCACTCGACGTATTTGAAACAGAACCTGTCCCTGCAGATTCGCCACTTTTGAAACACGAAAATTTGATTGTTACCCCGCACTTGGGAGCAAGTACCGACGAAGCTCAAGTACAAGTGGGACTGGAAGTCGCAGAACAAATTAAATTGTATTCTGAAGACGGTCTGCTTAAAAACGCTGTGAACGTACCTAATATTACGCTGGAACAACTGGACGTTTTAAAACCCTATCTTGTTCTTTGCGAAAAATTAGCCGGCTTTGCTTCTCAGGCCTGTGCCGAGCAAGCTCTGAAAAAAATCACGGTACGCTACGAAGGAAATTTGGGCAGTTACAATAGAGAACTTCTGACTCTTGCGGTCTTAAAAGGTTTCTTAACTCCGCTTTTGTCGACTCCAGTCAATTACGTGAATGCTAGAAAGCTCTTAAAAGAACGCGGCATACGTTTGGAAGAATCTTTTGAACAAGACTGCGAAGATTACAACAGCCTTGTTGAAGTCATGATTGAAGGCACAGATACCTTCCGCTGTTCGGGTACTTTATTCGGTAAGAATGAGCCTCGCATTGTCAGCATCGACAAATTCCCGATTGATGCAGTTCCAGAAGGCGTCCTTCTTTACACAAGAAATGTGGATCAACCGGGCGTGATTGGTTCTATGGGAAGTCTTTTAGGAACGCATGGGCTGAATATCGCGCGCATGCATTTAGGACGCGATCCGATAAAAAAAGAAGCGATTGCGATTATCAGTGTGGACTCTAAGCTCGATGAAAAAGTCATGACCGCGCTGAAAAGTATCAAAGGAATGGTTTCGGTAAAGGCGATACAACTTTAATTTATTACTAGGGAGTAAGAATGCCACAGGCAGTAGTTATCATAGGTGTGCAATGGGGAGACGAAGGTAAGGGAAAGATTGTAGACTATTACAGTTCTTCCGCAGACATCGTAGCCCGTTTTCAAGGCGGCAATAACGCTGGGCATACGCTGGTAGTAGACGGTAAAAAAACAATCTTGCATCTTATCCCCTCCGGAGTTCTGCACTCCCACGCAAAATGCTTTATCGGTTCAGGAGTGGTTGTCGATCCGGATAACTTTTTAAATGAAATTGATCTTTTAAGAAAAAGTGGAATTCAAAATCTGGAAGATCGCGTGCATCTGTCTGACCGCTGCCATTTGATTCTCGATTACCATAAGCACCTGGACGCAGCCCGTGAAAACAGAAAAGGCGGCAAAAAAATCGGCACGACAAAACGTGGGATTGGCCCTGCGTATGAAGATCGCGCTTCCCGCCGCGGTTTAAGAATCAGCGATCTGTATAACGAATCGCTGTTTGAAGAACGCCTGAAGGCAAATCTCGAAGAAAAAAACTTCCTTCTAAAAAATTATTACAATGTGGAGCCCGTAGAAATTCCACAGATAGTGGAAAAATACCGCGAGATTGCAAAAAAACTAAAACCGTTCGTCAGAGACGTATCGCGTGAAATGTTTGAAGCAATCGATCAGGATAAGAAAATTCTTTATGAAGGCGCTCAAGGAATCTTGCTGGATATGGATTACGGAACTTACCCGTATGTCACCTCTTCCCATACACTGCCTTCGCAAGCAGCCCTTGGGTTAGGCGCGCGCATTCCTAAAGACACTTTGTTTGTCGGTGTCATCAAGGCCTATTCCACACGCGTGGGGGAAGGCCCGTTCCCAACAGAGCTGACGGATGCACTGGGGGATAAGTTGCGTGAGGACGGCTCTGAATACGGCGCCACCACTGGTCGCCCGCGCCGTTGTGGATGGCTTGATTTAGTAGCAGTGAAATATGCTGTCCGCATTTCGGGAATTAAAAATCTTGCTGTTACAAAAGCGGACGTGCTCACCGGTCATACGGATTTAAAAGTTTGTACCGCGTATGAATATGACGGCAAACGCTACGACACCATTCCGGCAGATACTTCTCTTGTGGCAAAACTAAAGCCTGTTTATGAAACACTTCCAGGCTGGAAAGAAGATTTGTCGAAGGTCAGAAACCCGGCCGATATTCCCAAGACGCTTCAAAACTATTTAAAGTTCATTGAAGATTTTACCGGAACGCGGGTCAATCTTGTCTCAACGGGTGCGGGCCGAGAAGCCGTGATTGATATCCAAAAAGCATTCTAAGCCTAAATTACTGAAATAATTAAGGTTACTTAGGGACAGCAGCCTCATCTTATGCTCTGCATCATTTGCTTGCAGAATGGCTCGGCCCTTGTTATGCATAACCAAATTAAAAAACATTCTCTCTGGAGGTACATATGAGAATCAGTCAATTCATTGGAGCTAGTTTTCTAGCTCTATCGCTAACGTTGTCGCAAGTTGCAAACGCAGATCAGATCGAAAACGAATCTAAAGAAGCTGCTGCTGCACCTCGCGCAATCTTGGTAAAAGTTAACCCTGATACTAAAGTTGTTGAAGTGTTCCGCGCTAGCGCTGTAGACAGCAAAATTTTAAGCAACTCCGCTTCCAGCGATGAGAATGCTGCTGCTGTTAACGCAATCGCAGTCCCAGCAAATAAAATTGCTGAGTACACCACTTCTACAAAAGAACTGGATAAAGAAACTTCTACCCAAGCTACCTACTACGGTTGGTATGGCTATGGATACCGTTGGAATAACTGGGGCGGATACCGTCCTTATTATTACAACTACTGCAATCCGTACTACTACGGCGCAGGTAACTTCTACTATTACAACTACAACTATAACTACAGATATAGCTATGGTTACAACAACTGTTACTACGGTTGGTACTACTAGTTTTAGTTAAGTAAATCGTATTTTAAGAAACGGCGCCTCGAAAGAGACGCCGTTTTTTTTTGGTGTCAGTCTCCCGTTGGGCCCAAACGGCGCGTGTCACGGCATTCTTGTCTGCCAATAACTTCGTATGCTAAAAACTATGCATGAAACACTTACTTTTTGCCTTAATTCTCCTCTTACAAACGAACCTGACTCTCGCATTGGATACGGTAACGCATCCGGCTCCGAAAGAGCCAAAGTATATTGCTAGCACGTGGTATGAGACGTTGAAAAAACAAATCCCCTTGCCTCCTAAGAAGGCGGACAAGGCACAAAAAGAAGACGAAACCACACTTTTAAAACTTCAAAAAAACAGAACCGTGACTGATTGTGAAAGAGCAAAAAGTGAAATCTTCGTAAGCCTTGAAAACTTTTTTGGAAAACCAAATGGCCCATTAGAGCCAGAGAAGTTGCGGGCCTTAGTCCCGTTCTTTGATTCTATTAGAAATGATGCGGATTACTTTGTACAGAAACTGAAAGTAGATTTCCCCAGAGACCGGCCGTTTGTTTACTTAAAAGAAATTAATCCCTGTGTCGCTAAAGAAGTAACCAAAGCTTATCCGAGTGGGCACGGAACCATCTCTAAACTCTACGCAATGATTCTTTCAGATTTTTTCCCGGGAACAAATGCGCAATTGGATGAACGATCTAAAAAGATTGGGGAAGATCGCGTACTCGCAGGAATGCACCATCCCACAGATATCGAAGCGGGTAGAAAAATTGCGGATTTGATTTACCAAGAATTACAAAAATCTGAGAAGTACCAAAGAGCCTTTAACGAAGCAAAAAGGAAGCTTTAACTAAGATTGCCAGCGGACAAAGCGCATTTCTTTGCCGCCATGAGTGAAGTGGTGAGTTTCTACATCTTTAGAATTTAATTCAATTAAGAAGTTGCGCCAGGAAGGTTCATCAGGACAGATGCAACCTGCAACAACACGTCCTTTGTACTCTTCTCCTAATTCGCGCATGTAGTTGCCCAGTCGTCCATACAATTCCGTGATTTCAGAATTTTGCGCCAAGCGATCTCCATAGGGCGGATTTAAAAGGACAAGTATTTTACCTGTGCCCTGAAAAGTGGGTTTAAAGAGAAAGACATCGCCTTCATTTACTTCAAAATTTCCGCTTTTAATAAACGCAGTGGCATTTTCTTTTAATACCTCTACTGCTTCGTCGTTAAAATCATTAAAAACAACTGCGGGGAGTTTGGCTTGAGTGAGACGTTCACTTAATTTTCTTTTTACAAACCCGATTGTCGGAAGTGGTGTGCAAGGAAACAGCTCACAACTGAACTTGCGGTTAAAAGCGCCAGGTCCACTACCCGATAAAACTAAAAGCGCTTCAAATCCCAATGTTCCAGAACCTGCAAATGGGACAAAGACAGAACTTATTTCAGCCGGCTCTTTTAATCCCTGAAGCACCCACCGTACACAAGCCGCTGCTTGGTGTTCTGGCAAGGGAGCCGCCGCTTCCAGTCTTGCTTTGTAGCCTCGCTTATAAAGTGGCTCTCCTGCGAGAGAAGCAGAAATACGTAAAATTTCTCCTCTTAACTCAATCTTTAATCTAACATCAGCCCCTTCAGAGACGTGAGTCAGGCCCGAGATTTTGCACAGGTTCTCTCTTAATTTACCGGAAGAACTAGTAAACCCATTTTCCACATCGGCGGTGACGTGCACAGGGATGTCCCGATTGGAAAAAAGTTCATCCCAAGGGACACGTTCTAATATCGCATCGACTTCTGACCACTTATTACATTTAGAATCTAAAACAACCCATTCCACATCGTGTGCAGTCGTAAGACGCATCAAAATTTCTAAACCCTGACGCCAGTCACAGCGGTGCAGTTTTACAGTACCTTTAAGTAAAGTAACGCGAGGTTCGAATTTGTATTTTTGTAAGGGAGATTTGGAAAGTGCGGTTACTTCCTCAAACAAGACTTCCAACCAGCCGGGTGCCGGGCGAATATTAAATACATGCGGCCGAGCTGTGATGGGGGCATCGCTCATTTTATCTGAAACCTGATAACTCTTCCGGAGTCGGTGTCAGCCAGGTACCCTGAGTGTTAGGTGCTGTCATTGCGGGAAAGACCTGTCTGATTTCAATGTAAGCGCGTTTATCTCCGGCTCCTCTATATTCCCAAGGGTAGTTTTGCGTTTTGCCCGTATTGCCGACATAGCGCTTGAAGCACTCGATGCCTTGAGGCCGTGTCGAAAGAGCCAAATAGACTTCATTTGCTTCATTCTCTTTGGATTTGCCACAAAGAGAAGAGAGAACTTCCTGTGGGTTTTGGCTGATGCCAAGTACATAACGGCCATCCGCATAGTGTCCGGCAATGACTGCACTTTCGCTCGCCAAATCTTCTACTGTGTTTAATATTTTTTCCTGCATCGTCGCAAATTCTGCAATACCCACGTTTACAACAGGGCTTGCTAAAGTAGAAATACGTTTCTTCGGAAAGCTGACTACATCGTTTCTTGTTAAATCGGCACGATTCGCTTTTAGTACAGCGAGCACTCCGGCAAAGTAAGCTGCAGCGTTTGAAGTTCCGCCCGACGATTGTCCGTTGGAAAACGTTGCGCTTGATTCTTCGAGGAGAATTTCTGGCTTCATACGCCCATCTGCTGTCGGGCCTTTCGCCGAGGCTGGGCTTAAGTCACCCACTGTAATCACATTCGGATTGTCAGCAGGAGGCATGATTTCTCCATAAGGAGTTGCATTTAATAACTCTACCGGGCCTACCATCCTGTTTGTTTCTCTATCAAACAGCGGTTGTTTTTCCGGGATAATGACAAGACGGATGCGATCATTCTCATTAAAGTTTTGGGTTTTCGCCTTCACTATGATTTTATAATTTCCGCTTCTATTTTTAGAGAACTCGAACTTAACGCGCTCACGAGGTAAGAAGGTTTCACCTTCCGCAAGTTCGGGCTTTTTTAAGACCTGTTTGTATTCACTTTTGGCAACTTCATTGCCATTTTCATCGTATATATAAAAATCGAGATCTTTGTCTGTACCCGTGTCTTCTTCAGCACCACTGCTATTCCACATGAGAATTACTTGCGCGGTATTTTCATCGAGTCTGCTTTTAAGAGAAATGCTAGAAGCAAGTGCGTCTTTAACAGAACTATTAATCACATTGCCGCCGTAATTTCCGGCTGCATTTACCCACAAAATTCCTGCTTTGGTCGCATCGTTGACGATGTCGTTTAAAAATCCACCACCATCGAAATTACCGCAACATTCACGGTTTTGGCTGTAGAGTATGATATCTACTTTTTCTTCAATCGCATAACGAACAGCACGTCTGAAGTTTGTAATTCCATTTGCGTTTAAAAGATAAAACTGTGGGCCATTAGGATTTTTGCCAGTAATTCCCCAGACGATTTGAGCCATTACGCGTCCATGCTCCGTTTGCGCCTGATTTTGATTGATAGCAGGATCGCCTAAATTGAACTTTTTGATAAACTCCGGATCGTAATTTAAAACGAGCTTTGCGGATTCCGGTAAAAGCTTTTTGTCAGGATCTAGACCGATAAAACCGTTATCAATAATCGCGATCTTTATTTGCGAAAGCCTTTGTGAGTTCTGGTAGGCGTCTAGCCCGAGAACTTTTCGCGCGTCTGCCAGATACTCCAGTTCTACTGCAGCAAAACTCACTACACTTAAAAGAAAGAATAATTTGATGTATTTTTTATTCATAAATTACCAGATCCAATCTTTTTGTGTTTGGTTGTTACAAAGCCAACTGCCTTCTGCGGAAACCGCTTGCCCTTGAGCATTCGCGATATTTTGGCATTGAAAAGAAGCGTACATTTGAAAACCCGTGAAGTGGTAATTAACGACACAGTTAGATGGATTCAAACTTAAACTAAAGACGTTTGTGCTTTTTTCACCACCGAGATTTAAAAAGACTACGCCCTTCGATCTGCCATTCACCAAAGTGTGAGTACCGCTTTGAATATTCAAATTCAGCATGCGAAAAGAAAGTGTCGCGCCATTTTCTCGGCTTGAGAAAGTCACGACAGATTCATTATTATTTTTATCGTAGATGCAGGCGACACTGTCGTTTTCCGTAAAGAGTTTTTGGATGTAGCCGATTTTAAAAAACGCATTAGCTTTGGGCAGAGCGGGGACAACCACTTCTGGTGTCGGTTCTGGCGTGGGATTTACAGTGTTATTGGTTAGATTATTTCCCGTGCAGGAGACGAGGAAAATGACTGACACACAAAAGCTTATATAAGATTTGTAGTTCACGTTTTGCCCTTTTTTTTGATCTATCTATAGAGAGACCGGGGCATAATAGTGTTTAGGCACGAAATGTCTAGATGCAAGAATTGTCACTTTAGTAAGTAGTGGAATTGCTTTGAGAAGGCGCCCGCGTGGGGGGTGGTACGTATGCGAGGAGAAGCGCTCCAACCCCGAAGTCGCGTTCCCCTCGCATACGTACCACCCCCCACGCGGGCTTTTGCCTCTAATAAGTTCGCCTATCAAAACTAGACAAATTCATCTGGAATTTCGTGTTGAATATTACGGGAAGAAGCCGCGCCAGAGCATTGCTTTGGAGATGTGATCCATGGAAACGGCCATGGCGGCACGTCGCATGTCGACTTTCTTTTCCTTGTGAAAATCAAATACGCGGTTGAAAGCGAAGGAAATTTTTTCCCACAGCTTGTTGTTCACGTCTTTTTCACTCCAGAAAAAGTTCTGCATCCCTTGTACCCATTCGAAATAAGATACAATCACACCACCAGAGTTGGCCAAAATATCCGGAATCGTAAAAATTCCGCGCTCGTACAAAATCTGGTTCGCATCTGCAGTCGTAGGTCCGTTGGCACCTTCGGCAAGAATTTTACATTTAATTCTATGTGCGTTGTCTTTTGTAATCTGGTTATTCAGTGCCGCGGGGATTAAGACATCCACTTCCAATTCCAAAATATCGGAGTTAGAAACGAAATCACCACCTGGATAACCTTTTAAAACTTTGTTATCCCGGATCCAGTTACTGAGTTCATCGACGTTAAGTCCCTTCGGATTGTAAACGCCGCCAGAGACATCGGAAACCGCGACTACTTTACATCCTAAATTCTGGATAATTTTTGCGGCCCAGTAACCTACGTTACCAAAACCTTGTACGGCGACAGTCGTATTCGGGCCGAGATCCATTCCCAATCTTTTTGCAGCTTCTACGACGGTAAATACGACACCACGGCCTGTGGCATCCATACGTCCTAAAGATCCGCCGATTTCAATGGGCTTTCCTGTGACAACACCTGGGACTGCGTATCCCATTTGAGCACTGTAGGTATCCATCAACCACGCCATCGTTTGTTGATCCGTACCGACGTCAGGAGCCGGAATATCTTTATCCGGTCCAATCAACATAAAAATTTCAGAAGTGTAGCGTCGGGTTAATGATTGTTTTTCACGACGAGACATCACACTGGGATCACAGCGGATACCACCTTTAGCTCCTCCGAGTGGCAAACCCACAAGAGAATTTTTTAAAGTCATGAGCATCGCGAGAGCGGATGTTTCTGCTAAATTTACTTCGGGATGGTAGCGGATACCGCCCTTAGCTGGTCCGAGTGTCGTGTTGTGCTGCACTCGAAAGCCGTCAAAAATTTTAATGGTTCCGTCGTCCATACGTACTGGAACGGAAACGTATAAAACGCGTCTTGGTTTTGTCAGACGGTTGTACACATTAGGATCTAGGTCGATGAGTTCGCCCGCTTGATCCATGAGTTTAATCACGTTGCTGTAAAAAGGATGGCCTTCCCAGCCTACAATCACTTCTTCCGAATGCATGACTCCTCCAAACGGTAAAAGATACGCTCCGTTTTTTAAAACGTCACTAGTTTGAGTGAGGAAAAAGTAGATTTATCGCTATGCGTCACGCCTTAGCTAATAGCGATTCGAGGCGATTTCCTGCTGCCTGGTGTTTTAAAATTGCTTCTAATTTCTCGACAATCACACTGGCAGCCTCCGACGGAGGAAGGCCTTTGGAGTAGATATTGGAAATAACTGTGTACTCATAGCGGATTTGAGAGTTGCCACTGAATTCGATGGCCTTTTTTCGAGCAGCTTCCGAGTCCAGACGGTACAAGAAATAAGCTGACAAACTGCGGCTCGCGTAAGCATCTCCCCCGGGGCGCTCGCCTATTAATAACAAGACGACTTTGGCCTTTGTTACTTCAGAAATATCTTCGGAAAGCTTTACGCGACCATATCGAACAAGAAGCGGATTGCCTGACTTAATTTTTTTTCCCCGTAAGCCATCTGACAAAATAGGATAAAGCTCGTAAATATTGTGGTGCACGGCCTCACTGCTTAAACCGTCTGAGACGACGACTTGTACGTCATCTTTGGTTTCAGTAAGCGCTTCCTTACTCTTGTCGGATAAAAAAGCACCCAAAGAAGGTGAATTCAAATGTTCTTCCCGCGAGTTTGCTTTGGTATCGCAGTGAACGAAAGACACCATTTTATCTAGTGCAGTAATATCGAGTTCCGCGTAAGTTGCGGCTCTTGCTTCTGCCTGATTGAGTTTTAAGTCCCGAGAAACTTTATCTTTGGGTCGTGCGCCCGCGTTTTCAAAACCGTAAAGAGCGGGAGTAACATCACAAAGAGCTTTAAATTCTATTTCACTTTCGCAGAATATTTTCGGATTGCCCCATTGAGGCCCTCTTTTTACTTTGCCATTTTCTTTTGTAAAAACTCCTTTAGTGAGGGCCCAGTCGAGAAATTCTGGATTGGGCGTTCTATCATGCAACTCACGCAACGTTTGGCTATCGTGAGCACTTGTATCAAAATACGCGAGCATGCGATCGTTATTTAAATAAACATCCATGTAGTAATTCGCACCGGCACTAGCAAGAAGTTGTGTCGCCATCTGCTGTCCTTCGAGCGTGATTTTAGAATGGAGCGTGTAACAAGGTGCCATTCCCATGGGAATACCGAGAAGCTTTCCCATGAAGTGATCTTGTAAGTTTGAAATAATCATTTCAAAATTATCTACATGTGTTTCGGGGCCGATAAATCCTGTCACGTTATTCACCATGAAAGGATCGTATCTGCGCGCTAGCCCGTAACAAAGAGCTTCAAGCGTAGCCATGTCAGTGTGGTTGTGTTTTCCGTAGGTAAATTCGCTTCCCTGACCGGTTTCAAAATACATGAATTGCTTTGCCACATCTCGGAGTGGGCCTTTTTTCTGCATTAAGCGGTAAGCGTCATCGAGAATATCCGTCGTAAAATCGAATTCCGTTAAATTAGTGTCTTCTGTGCCCGCTAGACTTTGAAACATGATTTCAACGGGAACTCCATTTTCCAGGCATTTCATCTGTGTTTTTACATGGGAGAGCACACAGATTTGAGTGGGCGCACCTGTTTTTTTTCTCAATCGGTCCAAATGCACAAGCATCGAAGAAATATTTTCTACTGTATCAATTGCCGGATTAACGCCGATAAGTGCGTCACCTCCTCCTAAAGAAAAACTTGTATAGATGAGTAACGACAACCCTCTTAAATCGTCTGAAGGGTGATTCGGCTGCAAGCGGGAAGAAAGAGTTCCCGGAAGTCCCAAGTGTGTTCTTGCTTTTGATTGCCGCTTGATTTTTCTCGCAATGTAAACAAGTTCATGCGTGTCGCACAATTTTGCGACTGCTGCGGCCATGACTCCTGTTAGTGCGGATCCATAAGCTGTGACTTGCTCTTCGCTTTCAGATAAGAGTTTGTCTTTAAATTCTCCCACTGTGCATTTTGAAATCGTCTTAAATTTATCGAGTGAGATATCGTAATTCACTCGCATGACTGAATCGATTTTGCCATTTTTATCTGTCAGCGGGTGATCATAGAGGTGTTGCAAGGTGAGACGAGAAAGCAAAGTACGCGCCGCTTCTCTTTCCACTTCGGTCTTTGCGGCAAGGCCAGCATTTCTATCCCCGGCTTTGGAATAATCTGCGGCAGCCAGTAATTTCTTTAATCCGGTAAAAGAATATTTCTTTTCAAAAGCTTCCAAAACATACGTTTGTTCTGGCTTAACTTCTGGAACGGGGATCTCAGATAGGGGTTTTAAAGTTCTCATTTATTTCATTCCGTAAAAAGATACAGGAATACTATTCTGCAGCATACGGCCAAGGCTGGCAAATTGTGCGGATTTTAAGGGCACCTCGTCTATCACTATACATTTTAGGGAGGACTTACCCCAATCTGTTAAGTAATTGCCAAACGTTTTACCTAAATTATTCTCCAGAAAGAATACGAATTTAGTCTCAGGTAATGCCTGAAAAATATTTGCAAAGTGCGAAAATTGCTCGCGCGCATTTGAGGGGTTGCAGATAAGATATGCCCCCACAACGGATCCTGCGCTTGTCAAAATTTTTATTTTCGGTATCAACTGATCGTCTTTTAAAGAAAGATCCAGTGTGGTTACAATAGGGATATCCTCTAAAGGCAGAAGTGAGTGATCTGAAATATAAGTGGTCGTTCCTGAAACTTCGACCTGGTAGAGCGTCATTCCAAATACGGTTGCTCTCCCACTATTTGTGGGCACTACGCGCTTTAAATCGTGAGAAAGTATTTTGGATTGTAAAATTCCTAACGCTAACTCTTCACCTAAATCTCCAAAGCTTGTTTTTTGATTGGGCATTTCGCCCTTCGCATAACGATAGAGTAATTCTGCGACGCCTCCGGAAAATACAATCGTACAGTGATTCGTACTGCTCTTTAATTTTAACGCCACCGAATAATCGTAAAGTTTTTCTAGTCTTTCAGACGGTTTATCTTGTGCAATTTCTTCTAACGCTGATACATACTCAGTTACAATTTGCGTGATTTGATTTTGTTCTAGTTCTTCTCCGATTTTTTTTTGTATTTTTAGGTGGGTAAGCAGTCTTTGCCCATATTCTGTGACTCCAGTCAGTTGAAAGGTGCCTGGCTTAAATTGGAAGTGTCTGGCGCCGATAAAAAGACAGCCGGTCGACTGTACTTCTTCACTATCGCCTATCGCAAGATTGGTTGTACCTCCTCCGATATCGAAATTCAGAATTTTTTCGTTCTTCAAAAGACCTGTGCAATTTCCTTTGAAGGCAAGCCAGGATTCCAGGTGGGGATCTTCTGCGGTCGCAACAATACTTTCTGATACGAGCTGTTTTACCATCGCTTTGATTTTCAGCGCGTTATTTTTTTTGGAAGCAAGCCCGGTCACAATGGCTCCGCCACCAACCAAATTCTTTAAGTTGATTTTGGATTGATTGAGCCAGTGAGAAATCTGATCAGATAGTTTTTTTAGATCAATTTCATTTTCTTGAAACGGGGTAAAGATGGGCTCGGATTTAAAAAGAATTTTCGGAGCGTTAAATTCCATTCGCCCTGTGACACAATTTTTTAATAAATCGGCCTCTGCAATCATAAGGTGGGTTGTTGTGGAACCAATATCCAAACCCAGAAGAAATACGGATGAACCCGACATAGGGAAATAGTATAACATGACTTTTCGACACGTAGAGTTTGCTACGTTTAATTATTTTGTACTTAAAAGAAACAGTACTACGTATCAAAACAAAACAGATTTGTAGGGTCTCATTCTTTTTTCAGCGCATTTTCGACGACCGCAAGACCTTCCAGAAGTTCTTCCCTATTTAAAGACAAGGGGAAAAGAAAGCGAATCACATTTCCATATGTCCCCGCATTCATCAATATCAGTCCATTTTCATAGGCATATTTGATGACGCGTTTTGTGGCATCTGGATTTGGTTCTTTTGAGGATTTGTTTTTCACAAGCTCGATGGCTTGCATGGGCCCGAGCCCACGCACATCTCCCACAATTTCAAATTGATTTTTGAAAGTCTCTAACCGCTCGTTCAATGTCCAAGCAAGACTGTTTGCATTTTTAATCAAATTACCATCTTCAAACATTTTAAAAACTGCCAATGCGGAAGCACAGGCAACGGGATTTCCTCCGAACGTGCCACCGATTCCGCCGCTTTCTGGAGCGTCCATGATTTCTGCACGGCCTGTAACTGCAGCGATAGGAAGACCTCCTCCTAATCCTTTAGCGGAAACAAGAAGATCCGGAGTAACTGTCATTTGCTCTGAAGCAAAAAGAGTTCCTGTTCTTCCAAATCCTGTTTGTACTTCGTCAAAGATGAGTACGATGCCTTTACTCGTACAATATTCTCTTAATAAAGCAGCAAAAGCCGTGGGAACAGGAAGAAAACCACCTTCTCCTGCTACAGGTTCGATAATTACAGCGGCAACTTTATTTGCAGAAGTTTGTTTCTCAACGACATCTTTAAATTGTGAAAAACACTCTTCTGAAACTTTTTCGGGCTGTGAGCTAGAGGGCCAACGGTACGGATAGGGAAAAGGAGCGCGGTAGACATTGGAATTAAACGGGCCAAACCCTGCTTTGTAGGGCTTGTCTTTTGCAGTCAGAGTCATCGCCATGTAGGTACGGCCGTGATAACCGTGTTCAAAACAAACAATGTCTTCCCGCTTGGTATACGTACGTGCAATCTTAATTGCATTTTCTACTGCCTCAGCTCCACTGTTTGCCAAAAAAGATTTCTTTTTGAAATTGCCTGGCATTTTTTTATTTAAGGCTTCGCATAAAGCTACGTAACCCTCGTATGCAACGACATTAAAGCTTGTGTGAATAAATTTACTTGCTTGATCAGTAATTGCTTTTGTCACAAGTTCAGGCGAATGTCCTACATTTACGACGCCGATACCAGAAGCAAAATCAAGCACATGATTTCCATCGACATCTTCTATCCAAGGGCCGTGCGCTTTGGCAGCAAAGAGTGGCGTCGTATGAAAGGGTCCGCGTGCAACTGCATCTTCTCTTCGCTTCATCAGTGCAATACTACTTGGACCGGGTATCGTTGTTTTTAATTTGATCGGCATAACTTTAATACCACCCAATAGGTGCCTCATCGAGATTGATATTTACTTGCTTGATCTCAAGATAACTTTCTATGCCATGCAGTCCGAGTTCTCTTCCCCAACCACTCATTTTATATCCGCCCCAAGGCATTTCATTAAAAGTTGGGTGGTAGGTATTGATCCAGGTGATTCCTGCTCTTAATTCTTTTACGACTCTTAAGCCTCGAGTAATATTTTCCGTCCAGACACCTGCTGCAAGTCCGTACTCAGTGTCATTGGCTATTTGAATCGCTTCTTCTTCGGTATCAAATGGAATGACGCTTAAGACAGGTCCAAAAATTTCTTCTCTGGCGATGCGCATCTTAGGATTCACATTATCAAAAATCGTGGGCTCTAAAAAATTTCCCTTCGAAAATTCTGCGCCTTCTGGGCGTTTGCCCCCACAGATAAGTTTTGCCCCTTCCTCTTTGCCTATTTTGATATAGCTCTCTACTTTTTCACGGTGAGAAGAAGTCACAAGAGGGCCCATCTTTACGCCCACTTTTAGTCCGTGCCCCATTTTAATATTGGGGATTTTTGCAAGCATTCCCTGAACCAGTTGTTTGTGGATTTTACGGTCTACGAGCAAACGAGATCCTGCAGAACAAACTTCGCCCTGATTTGCAAAGGCACCAAACAGTGCGCCATCAATGGCTTTATTCAAATCGCAATCTGCAAAAACGATATTGGGATTCTTGCCACCTAATTCCAATGTGACGCGCTTTAAATTGGATGTAACATTGGCAAGAACTTTTCTTCCCGTTACGGTGCCTCCCGTAAAGGCTACCTTGTCGACTTTGGTATTCGACGATAACTCTTCTCCTGCGCCCATTCCCGGTCCTGTCACCACATTCACGACACCAGTCGGGACTTGAGCCTCTTGTATCAACCTAGCTAGTTCAAGTGCAGTGAGTGGCGTAATCTCTGACGGCTTTAATACAACCGTATTACCTGCGGCCAAAGCAGGAGCCAATTTCCAGGAAGCCATCAGCAACGGAAAATTCCACGGAATAATTTGTCCGCACACACCCACTGGCTCGCGCAAAACAAAACTGACCGAGTTAGCCGGAACTTGCATCGTCTCGCCATGAATCTTCGTGGCAAGTCCGCCGTAAAATTCAAAACAGTTTGCAGCATCTGTTACATCAAACTCCGCTTCGGCTAGAGGCTTTCCACAGTTTAAAACTTCCAGTTCAGCAAGTTTTTTAAAGTCACGGCGAATGAGATCGGCGATTTTAAATAAAAATTTTCCTCTGTCTAGTGCCGTGGTTTTTCTCCACGTTCCTCTATCAAAAGCTTCTCTTGCTACATCAATTGCGAGTGCGACATCTTCTTTTGTGGATTCAGGGACTGTCGCAATGATTTCGTTTGTGCCCGGATCGACGACTGAGCGCGTGGCTTTATTTTTTGCATCGACCCATTCTCCGCCAATAAACATCTGGTATTTTTGCATATGAATCATCCTTTTTAAACTTCGTGGTACTTGGCCCCTTCAAATTTATTTCTGACAAATCCGAACCACATAATTAACAAAATCAGCGTGCAGACTCCCATGTATTGACCTGCAATGGCATTGGGAGGAATCATAAAAACGACCGTGATAAAAGCTACCCAGATAACAGCGAATACGGAAACAATTGTGCTGTACTTGCCTAGATTCCAGGGTCCAACTCTTGCCCGATGGCCACGCATCCCTTGAATCAATCTTGTCGCAATAGGAATAATGTAAGAAACATATAATGCTATTGTCGCAATCGATACGACTTCACTTAAATTTCTGACGATAAACGCCAAAATAAGTGCGAGAAGTGAAAGTGTCCAAATCGCATTTGCCGGTGTCTTGTGTTTGACATCTACTTTGGAAAGACCTTTGGAAAAAGGAAGTCCGCCGTCGCGCGAAAAAGCATAAATCATGCGAGAGGCAGACGTCATACTTGCCAGCCCGCACAACCACATTGCTCCTGCGACTAGCCATACGATCAAGGCTCCCCACGTTTCTCCCAAAACGGCTTTAAAAATTTCTAAAAAAGAAGCATCTCCGAGAGCCGTAATTTTATCTAAATCCGGGATGGAGAGCGTGACAGCAACCAACATGAATAATCCCGATACGATAGAAAGAATCACGGCCATCATAATACCAATGGGTGCGCGTCTTCCTGGATCTACCGTTTCTTCTGTGACATGAGCAGAAGCGTCGTATCCTGCTAACGTCCACTGGGAAATCAATAAACCAACGATGAAACTATAAGCCGGGTGATAAGAATCGGTTTGGTTCCATTTAAAAAGAAAAGAAAAAGGTTGTGAGAATCCTTTTGCAAACAGGGCGCCTATCAAAACAAGTACGACGACAACGTGGTAGAAAGCAGAAAAATCATTTAACCAAGAGACGAGTTTGATTCCGCGATAATTTAATAAGGCGTGGGAAAAAAGAATCACGGCATAAATTAGATTCACATTCATCGGAGAGTCTGTAACCTGCAAAAGGCCGATTAAAAATCTCGCAAGTCCGTAATCAATTCCAGCGATAATGGCGAACATGCCAATAGAGTTATAACATCCGGTAAACCAACCAACTGTTCTGCCACCTAAAAAACTTCCCCAGTGGTATAGCGCGCCTGCTGTTGGATAGGCGGAAGCAAGTTCTGCCATGGAAAGAGCAACGGTCATTGTAAACAGACCGACAAGACACCAACCCACTATCAATTGAAAAGGCCCGCCATGCGAAAGGCCGTATCCGTACAACTGACTTAAGCCTGTGAGAATGGAGATGACAGAAAAAGAAACGGCAAAGTTAGAAAATGTACCAAGACCGCGAAACAGTTCTTGCTTGTAACCCAATTTTTCCAAATCACGGATGTCTTTGTCTACTTGAGTTTGATCAAATGCCATTTTTCCCTCTTATATAGAAGAGCAAAGACTAGCATATCGAGCCTGCATCCGTAAAAGCGATATCGATGTTTATGCTAGGCGTTATTGCTCTCTGTTCTCCTATCAGCTAACTTAATTTTTTACGAAAAGGACAAATATATGAAAAAAGTACTGCTATTACTCGTCACATTCACTCTACTTTCACATGCTGCAAAATCTGCGGATGAAACGGCAAAAATGATTATGGGTTTTGATAAAGAATGGACCAATGCTTATGTAAAAAAGGACATTAAGCGACTCGAAAGTTTGATGGCAGATGAATTTGTGACTACCGATCCTTCAGGCACTACATACTTAAATGGAAAAGAACAAAACATAGGCCCTGTAAAATCAGGAGAACTCGTGTACGAATCGTTTGATTTGGAAAAAGTAGACGTGCGCGTGCACGGCGATACCGCGATTGCAGTCGGAAGATTTACGATGAAAGGTAAATCTAAAGGTGAGCCTTTTTCTGGAAAGTTTGCTTATACAGAAGCTTGGGCAAAAAAGAATGGTAAGTGGCAAGCAGTTGCCGAACATATTACGGAAATTAAGCCCGCAAATCCTTAACGGACAACTTTACTCTTTTATTATTGAGATACTTTTTAGCTATTAAGCGGTTTGAGTACTGAACTCACGGTAGACTTTACGAAGAATTGCGCGCACGTTAGAGTGTGCAGCCATGATATTTGCAATCGCCTGAATAATACGCATTTCATCCAGTCCCGGAAGATCTCGCTGATGCGGACGTTTAATCGTCATCACACCAATGACTTCATCATGGTAACGAATCGGAAAGACGAGCATAGATGCAATCTGAATTGACCGCACTTGAAACTGAATGTTTCTAGTCATCACACTGGTTGTGACATCGTCCACGAGCACAAAATTCCCCGTATTTAATACGTGTAAAATTTCTGGGTATTTTGTAAGGGAAAGAGGAAAATCGTAGAAAGTGGCATCATCACTACTAGCGAGAACGACCCCCGTATTGGTTTCTTTTTCCACAAGCACCAATGAAGTACGGTTCGATTGCAAAAGTCCCGCGACTTTGCCTAAGATCTGCACAAATGCGGAGTGCTCATTGCCTTTGGGAGCGCGGCTTAAAATTTCAGAGCACTCAAGAAGAATATTCAAATAGTCCCAACCTGTCTTACCGGATACGGGGCGCTCTTCATATCCCTGAGGTTCGATCATGGTAACGGGTCTTAAGTGATAAAGAATACGGTGTTTTAAACTTTCATTATCGAATGGATCCGCAACGAAATCATTTGCGCCCGCTTTGATTGTATTGTGAATGTTAATTTTTTGAACCTGGCGGGAAACTACGATGACGCGGATATTTTTATTTTTAGATGCAGCCCTAACACCGGAAATTAACTCAAAGGGCCCCATTCCTCCCAAGAGAAGATTTAAGACACAAACTTCGTATGTTTTGTCCGCTAACTTGGACATAAGGCTACTGGAGTCAAGCGCCTCGTCGGTAAAGATACCTTCAGACTTTAGTGATTCCATTACCGATTGGTATTTGGATAAGGCAAGATCAGCAAAAATCACTTTTTGGTTTTTCTTATTTTTATCGTTAGCCATTTTTTTAAGCGTCTTTTTCGCGGAATTCTTTTCCGTCGTGTGTGAGAAGCTTCGCCTGGTTGTTATATTTGGTATAGAGATGCACTGGGCGCTTCCAAATCATTTGGATGCTTCTTAACGTTTCAACAGCTTTATCAAAATCGAGTTCCATTCCATCCTGGTGGTGGCTCAAAAGAAGTTCGCCTCTGTTTTCAAAGTTACCATCTTCCACTTTGATAACCGGCTGACCAAAATTGGTAAGACCATGGAGAAGCTGCGCCTTCACTTTTCGCCAGTCTCTATCGACGATTTCATACTGGCCGGTGCGGCGGTTATAACCATAGGTAAAAAGTTTTTGGGCTTCGCAAAACTCTTCATTCATGAACGTATCGATAAATGTCACATCGTTGTGGAGCTTTCGCACTTCGAAAATCTTCTGCTGGCCGAGGCCTAATTTTTTATCCCAGTTCTTTTTGGCATTAATGTCATCGCACTCTTCAAATTCTTTTCCGAATTTGCCGCGATTCCATCTGTCTTCGATGTCACGATATAGTTCAATTCCTATTTTGTACGGATTGATTTGACCGGGGCTTGTGCCCATCGTACCTGCGTGGTGATCAGCGTAATCGATCACTTCGGAATCTTTTAATACATGTCTTGTCATGATGGTGGAATGCCAGTAACTGGCCCAGCCTTCATTCATGATTTTCGTCTGACCTTGAGGAGCAAAATAGTAAGCTTCTTCGCGTATGATAGAGAGAATCTCTCTTTGCCAGTTTTGCATTGGCGCAAAATCAATTAAGAACTTCAGAACATCACGTTCGGGTTGCTCTGGAAATTTAGCAGCCTTAGCAACTTCTTCCCGTTTCTTTTTTTCCTGATCTTCTATGTATTCCCTCGGGTTTACATATTTATCCATGTAGTCTTTGGAATCAAAACGGTGCACACCCTGCTCTTTTGCTTCTTCGCCCGGTTTTTCTTCAGATACTTTTTTAGGGTTTACAAATTCAGAGAAGAAATCAATCAAATTGTCCATGGCACTGCAGGCATCGATGAAATTTTCTACCGTGTCTACGCCATAGCGATCCTGGTACTCACGGATGCGGCTTGCGTGATTAGCCATCCCGTCGAGCATTTTGCGGTTTGTCTTGGAAAACCACATATTGTTCTTAAAAAAATCGCAGTGACCGTACACATGGGCCATCACCAATTTCTGATCTACAATTTCATTGCCTGTTTGCAAATACGCATAACAAGGATCGGTATTGATGACGAGTTCGTAAATCTTTTGCAATCCGTAGGTGTAAGTTTTCTGGAGATAGTCGTACTCCATTCCGAAACGCCAATGAGGATAGCGTTGGGGAAAACCGCCGAGGGCGGCAATTTCGTTGATTTCGTTATAATCAACAAGTTCGAATATGATTTCGAAAGTATCTAGCCCATAACCGCGAGCAATTTCCTTGATATCGGTATGTGCCTTTTGCAATTCAGGTTCTAGAATTCTTCTCATTTTCCTTTTCCCAGAAAATCCTTCAAGGAACGGTAAATGGCTTCCTTGCTTTCAATTTTAGAAGTGATGAGTTTTTCTTCTTCGCGAAAACCTTCAACCAAATCCTTGATGAACTGGCCGGACCCATAGCGGCTTTCCACCTGGCCGTAGCAAAACGAATTGAGCTTGGGTAAGAGTTCGTTTTTCATCATATCCAGACAAAGTTTTGTGTCTTCGCCAGACCAGTTATCGCCGTCAGAAAAGTGAAACGCATAAATATTCCACTCCGAAACCGGATAGTGCTTATCAATTAATTCATTACAGAGTTTGTATGCGGAGCTGATGAGCGTACCGCCGCTTTCTCGCGTGTGGTAAAAAGTATCCTGATCAACTTCGCGCGCGGAAGCATCGTGGATAATGTAACGGATTTGCACGTCGTTGTATTGGGAGCGAATCCAGGTATCAATCCAGAAACTTTCAGTGCGTACGATTTCTTTTTGCTCGTCGCCCATACTTCCGGAGACGTCCATCATGTAGATGATGCAGGCATTGTTTTCTGGTTTCGTAACCGTCTTCCACATGCGGTAACGAAAGTCTCGCTTCATGGGAACAATGACAGGATCTTCCGGGTTATAAACCCCTTCGATAATCTGTCTTTTCAATGCTTCTTTGTAGGTACGTTTTACGTGGCGTAAACTGTTGGGTCCAATGTTGCTAATGCCTGTAAATTTATTTTTGTACGCGTTTACGGCCCCCGAACCTTTCGGTTGGATGCGGGGTAGTTCCAATTCCTCGCCCAGCATTTCTGCAAGTTCCGGCAAAGAAACTTCCATCTCGATGGAGTGTTCTCCGGCGGCATTGCCTGCCTGGCCAGGTTCGTCGCCCTCACCGGGGCCGAGTGGAGTGCCCGGGGCGCCTTCGCCCTGTCCTACTCCACCCTGTTGTCTTTTTCCGAATTTGAAACGAGGGAGATCAATCTGGGGAATGGGAATCGACACATAGTCTTTTCCCTGCCGGCCAATCATTTCACCGTGGCTAATGTACTTTTTGAGGTTGTCTTTGATCTTACCTTTAACGATCTGCTTAAACCTCTGGTGATCGCGCTTGATGCCGGCGTTCATCTAAAGAACCCCTACTTTCTCTTCACATCGCCGCGAGCAAAGATGCTTGCGACAAATGTAAGAATGTCTGTTGAACAGATTTCGCAGTAACCGTAATTTTTAATCAAACGGCCTTTAACGATATCGATCTTCTCCTGAGTACTTTGATCCACAACGTTGGATACAAGGCTTGTGAGCTTGATGGTATCTTTTTGATCTTCGAATAATTTCAATTCCAATGCCTTATGCAGTCTTTCATTGGTCTTGTAATCGAACTGACGGCCTTCGAGAGCAAGTGCACCGATGTAGTTCATCACTTCACGGCGGAAATCATCCTTGCGGCTGTCAGGAATATCAATTTTTTCTTCGATAGACCGCATGAGTCTTTCATCTGGCTCTTCATCCTGACCCGTATATTTGTTTTTGACTCTTTCACGTTGCGTGTACGCTTTTACGTTATCAATGTAATTAGAGCAAAGACGTGCCATTGCTTCTTCATCTGCAGAGATGGCTCTTTGCACTTCGCTCTTCACAATATCTTCGTATTCCTGTTTCACGACAGAGAGAAGTTCACGGTAGTGTTTTTTCTTCTCTTCTGAAGAAATCAGAGAGTGGTTTTTCAGTCCCCCATCCATTTCATTTAAAACCATGAAGGGATTCAAGCAGGAAACATTTCCTTCTCTTGTATTTACAAGAGCATTGGAAATTTTATCCTGAATGTAACGGGGAGAAATACCTTCCATCGCTTCACGGACGGCTTCTTTTCTCAGCTCTCTTACGTTATCTTCCGTGAAACCAGCCAACGTTTTACCGTTGTAGAGTTTCAATTTTTGAAGAAGCGTGAGATTTGCTTTTTTGGGAACTTCAAGACGCGTAAGCACTGCCCACATTGCCGCCATTTCCAGCGTGTGTGGAGCAATATGTTTGCCCTTGATGCTTCTGGAGTTGAAGTCTTTTTTGTAGATCTTCACTTCCTCGCTTTGCTTTGTGATGTACGGCACGTCGATTTTCACCGTACGATCTCTTAAAGCTTCCATGAATTCGTTGTTCTGAAGCTTGCGGTATTCCGGTTCGTTGGTATGGCCGATAATGACTTCATCGATATCGGTTTGCGCAAATTTCTTTGGCTTTACCTTGTGCTCTTGCGAGGCACCCAATAAGTCGTAAAGGAAGGCGACATCTAACTTCAGAACTTCGATGAATTCAATGATACCACGGTTCGCGATATTGAATTCTCCGTCGAAGTTAAAAGCTCTGGGGTCAGAGTCAGAACCGTATTCGGCGATTTTTCTGTAGTTGATATCGCCTGTGAGTTCTGTTGAGTCCTGATTCTTTTCGTCTTTGGGTTGGAAGGTTCCAATTCCAATGCGCGCTTTTTCAGAAAGCAAGAGTCTTACGATCACCACGTGATCAATTACTTTTGTCCAGTCGCCTTTATAATGACTTAAAAGCTCATCAAAAATATACTGCATCGGAGGACAGAGATCGCCTTCGATGGTGACTCTGTGGCCTTCTTTGCGGCCGCGGTTGATTTCTTCGCAGAATTTTTTTCTAAAATCGAGAGGAATGAGCTTCAACGGATCTTCATTCATCGGGCTTCTCAATTCGTTCACATTGCTTAATAGGCGCTTTGCGAGTTTTTCATCGTTGATGCGCCATTTAAAAGTGTAAAGCGCGCCTTCATCTGTAGATGCATACCATTCCACACCTTTTTTCAGCAGTCGGGCAATCGTACTTTTGGAACTTCCCACTGGACCGTGCAGCAAAATCACGCGTTTTTCAGGTCCATATCCTTGAGCGGCAGCTTTTAAGACATTCACAAGTTTGTGTAAGTGCACATCCAGACCAAACACGCCATCTTTGCCATTATCGATGGGATCTTTGAAAAAGTTAAAAGCGGTGATTTTTTTCTTAAACTCTACATATTCCTCTGTGCCAAAGTGCATGATCAGGTCATACAATCTTTGAAAAGCATTTCGTGTCACTTCAGGATGCTCTTTTACAATTTCGACGTATTGTTGGAAGGTGCCTTCCCAGTGGGCTTTTTCGAACTTACCTAAATCCTGTAGGTTGTTGATAAATCCTTTGATGTCCAATGCATTGGCTGACATGCAGATCTCCTGTTAAAATTTGATTTCTAAAATTCTATAGTTAGTCTTTGGGCAGATTCGACTCGACATATTCTATTGTCGTTTGAATACGAAAAAGAGTCAATGGAAGTGAACGGCGTGACACGCGACAGCAGGATGCCGCGCTGAATTGTTAGAGAGTTCACCTTGCTATGCTCACTAACTCATTGCAAAATAAACCGTTGAATTATACAAGTTCCGAACTCAACAAGAGGACAGCATGCATACCCCATCCAAGAATCCCCTCGATAAACCCATTTTCAAAAAACTTTTCGTAGATTGGTCAGTTTATTGGACTATTTTATTTACCATCCTTGCAGTGGCAGGGGTGTTCGCTTCTAGAGGCATCGAGTTAAAACTTTCCTTGTCAGACTTACTTCCTCAAGACCATCCGACCGTAATTAAGTTTAATAAACTCACTGAAATCGTAGGGGGTGTCGGATACGTCGAAATATTGATGCATGCAGAGGACAAAGAAACGCATTTAAAAATTGCGGATAAAATCGTAGAAAAAATGAAAACGAGCCCGCTTGTCAGAAGTGCGTTCTATCTACGAGAAGAACACTTCTTTTTAAGCCGCGCGCTTTACTACGCGGAAATGGACAAGCTGACTGAACTCGATGACAAGGTCGCAAAAGATATTACAAAAGCTAAGCGCAAGTTCTTTGATATCGGCCTTTGGGACGATGAAGAGAAAAAAGAAGAGCCTAAAAAGACTGTAGATTCAGATTTTAAGAAATTCGGAGACAGAATGGCGCGTCTTTCTCCCTATTTAATTTCAGAAGACAGAAAAGATCTTCTTATCATGGTAAAGCCGAGTTTCGATTCACTGGATATGGGCAAAAGCAAAGAGCTCGTGCACTTTACCGAAGGTGTTTTAAAAGAAAATATTCCGGCCAATGTCACTTATAGAATGTCGGGCCGCTATTACAGTAAAGTGCGCGACTCTGCCGTAATGGAAGAAGATATATTTATTTTAGGCCTTGTTTCAAACATTGCGATGGCCATACTACTGCTGCTTTATTTCAGAAGCGTGCGCGCTGTCATTTCCATATTTATTCCAGTGGTTTTAGGTTTAGGGATTACAGCTCTACTTACCAAAATATTTATTGGTCATGTGAATTTGATTACTGGTTTTTTGGTGGGAATGCTCGCAGGTGTAGGCTCTGACTATGGGATACATTTGCTATGGCGTATTCGACTGGAACATAAAGAACCGTCAAGCAGTGACCCTGATCCGCTTTGGAGAACCTTGCTTACTTGCGGTTGGGCAAACGTTGTCACATTGGTTTCTACAGCATTAGTTCTATTCATCATGTGCGGAAGCTCCTTAAAAGTTTTTTCTGAGTTTGGCTTCATGTGTGGCGTAGGGCTTTCTGCAATTCTCATCACGAAAATGGGTACGTTTTACTACACCAGTAAATTGTTAAACCTTGAAGAAATAATGAAGAAGGACGACTACCCTTTTAAAAATACTGAGCTTCCGATTCTTAAATCCAATCGCTCCTACTATGGTTCTTTTGCGATCATTATCATTTTGACCTTCCTGGCAGCTAAAGTGGGTTTCGAATTTGATTTCGATAAAATGATGGAACATTCAGATGAAATCCGACAGACGGATAAGTTGATTGATGTCATTTACGATCGTTCTACGGTACCTGCGGCTTTTGCGACAAGCTCAAAAGAAGATGCCGTTGAAATTGAAAAATACTTAAAGAAGAATTACATGCCGGCAATTGTGCAAAATATAGTCAATGGCGGCACTATCATTCCCGAAGGACAGGAAGAGAAACAGGTAGTCGTAGAGCGTTTAAGAAAACGCATCAAACGTGTTTCTAACCGCCAACTGGAAGAAGCCACCCAAATTCATGGCGCCACCATCAAAGAATGGGTAGATGCCAAACCTTTCGTATGGAATGATTTGCCGGTTTACGTTCAAGAAGCTTTAAGAGGAACGAAACAAGCAGGTTATCTTATTTATGTTTATCCGGCAGAACACTTAAATACCGGTGGTGCGGTAGATAGATTTGCCAAAATGATTAAAGATGTAGAAGCGCATTTTCCTAACATCGTAAGCGGTTCAGATGCAGGTATTTTCTCGGAAATATTAAAATTGATTGAACGAGATGGGTTGATTCTTCTCACATTAATTGTCGTTTTCTTAGGAGTCTTTCTCTATATGAATTTGAGAGACTTAAAACATACTTTACTGACGTATGTTTCTTTTCTCATTTCACTTCCCGCTGGGATCGGACTGATGGCGATTTTCGGAGTCAAATTCAATATCTTCAATGTCGCACTTCTTCCTGTATTTCTAGCAGTCGGCGTGGAAATTCCCATTCAACTCATGCAACGTTCTGGTGAAATCCAATCTGGATTTAAAGGGGTAAGAGACATCGCAGTCAGCCTTCAACTCTCGCTTCTTACTACGGCAGTCGGGTTTGGAATTCTCGTATTCACCCGTGCCGGTATTTTAAAAAGCATGGGATGGATGTCGATACTGATTATCGGGTCAGGATGGTTTGTTGGGTTATTTCTGCATCCAGCGCTACTCGAACGGTACTTCCGTTGGGAAGAACGAAGAGCGGCTAAGAAACAAATTTAGTTCAAAAATCACCAAGCAATCTCAGCTTGTCTTTCACGTCTTTTAAAATTGGACTTGGGACAAAACTCAAAACTTTTTTGAATCGCGCATTATCTATTGCGCGACTTTGATCGATCATCACGTCACAATCTTCACTATTTCCCGCCATTTTTTTAGGAAGACGAACGCGCAAGATATTTTCATCGGTAAGTTTAGTAGTACAGGGCAGAATCCAAGTGGAAGGATGGCCAGTTTCATTCAAAAAATTTGTCTGAATTACCAATACGGGACGCAATTTACCAGCCTCTGTACCCTGTCTGGGATTTAAATCTGCCAGATACAAGAACCCATGTTTTATACTCATTTCTTTCATTTCTTATTGAGTCCCTCAGAAACAAGTGCATCCAATTCGCTCATTTCCTCCATCGTACTTGTCCTCACTTTATTTGAGGCGTCTGCAAACTGTGCTCGCAATGCATCACGATCAAATCCTTCTTTTAATTTAAGTAAACCCTGACGAATTACTTCTACTTTGCTCTTTGCCTTCAAACTTTTTTTTAGTTCGAGTACAAGCGCCAGTTCTTTTGGCGGAAGTGTGATGCTAGATTTAGTATTATTTTTCATACTTTTATAATACCATTTTACAAACAAGAAATACAGCAAAAATTATTAAATAACTACATATACTTAGCTTAGTTTAGTGGGCTATGAGGAAATCTTCTTAGCCCACTTCTTTACTTCTTTGAGGATTTCTTTTTCATCGAGTGAAAGTACTTTTCTGTCTTTCATGAGAATTTTGCCGTTTACAACAGTGTGTTTCACATCCGAGCTTTGCGCGCTATAGACAATATGCGAATAAGGATTGTAAAAAGGTTGAGCGTGCGGCACTTCTAAATCCAGCACAATTAAGTCTGCGGATTTTCCGATTTCGATAGAACCTGTCACATCCTGCATGCCTAAAGCGCTTGCCCCTTCGATCGTGAGAATGCGGACGGCGTCTTCTGTCCGCAAGGCGGCGACACCACTTTGAAAAACCTGAAGCTTCGCTGCGATATCAATTTCTTCGAGGAGATCAAGATTATTATTGCTTGCCGTACCGTCAGTGCCGAGTACCACATTGGCGCCCTTTTCTCGCAGCGCTTTCACCGGGCAAATTTTCGTTCCCAATTTCAAATTGGATTCCGGGCAATGGGCAATCCCCACGCCGTGATTTCCCAAGATTTCGATTTCTTTTTTTGTCAGGCAAACGGAATGCGCGGCAATTGCTTTTTGATTCCACAGTCCCCAAGACATGAACTGCTCGGTTGCCGTCTTGCCGTATTTTTTCATGCAGTCATCGACTTCGCCTTGGGTCTCGGCCAAGTGAACATGAATCGGCATGTTATTGTCCCTTGCGTACTGAATCACATCCGGCCAGGATTTGTCGCTGACGCCATAAATGGAATGAGGCGCTATTGCAGGAACAACAAGGGAGTAGTTTTTTACAGCTTCAATGTATTCATCAAATTTTTCAATGATGGCGCCGCTGGATTCCACTCCGCTTATTTCGACAAGCGTTTGCCCGAGAAGTGCACGCAAACCGGATTCGTTCACCGCTTTTGCGGCAGACTCTTCAAAATAGTACATGTCGTTAAAAAGGGTAGTCCCGTTTTTAATCATCTCGAGATTGGCAAGCAATGTCCCCAGATAAACAAATTCCTTATTGCCCCATTTTCTCTCTAACGGAAAAATGGTTTGAAAGAGCCACTCTTTCAACTCTAAATCGTCGGCAATCCCGCGAAGCAGCGACATTCCAGTATGTGTGTGGCCGTTCACAAGTCCCGGCATGACAAGACACCCAGTCGCATCCAAATACTTTTTTGCTTTGTGAGATTCTGTCTTTTTGCCGGAAGAAATTTTGGTGATTTTACCGCTCTTCACAAAGACGAGCGCATTATTAATCACGCGCGACTCTTTATCCATCGTAAGAAGTGTGCCGCCATGTATAAGAAGATCAGAAGGAGAGTTTGAGCTCATCCCTTTAGTTTCTCAATGGAAAAGGCAAAAGGAAAGAGTTCTTGGAAAGTGGCTTTCCTAAAGGCTGTGCCGCGGCGGTTCAGCGCAATGACCTCGCATTTTTTGCCAAACTCTTGAATTACCTGCAAACACATTCCACACGGAAATACGGGCTCATCCGATGATGCAGCCACGATAATTTTTTTAATCTGTTTTCCACCGCGGGATACCATTTTGCCAATTGCCACTCTTTCTGCGCAAATGCTAGCCGGGTAAGAAGCATTTTCGACATTGCATCCGGTGTGTAACTTGCCCTTGTTGTCCAAAATTGCCGAGCCGACAAAATAATTGGAATAAGGAGCGTGTGCTTTCTTGCGCGCTTGTAAAGCAAGTTTGACTAGTTTTAAAGAGGATTTATCGAGATCTTCAATAGGATATTGCTTACTCATATGTTTTTTTAATCTCCTTAAAGCAGGCAGAAACTAAATCCCCAAATGTGCCGTGAATTTTTTTCGCATTTTCTAAAACTTCTGTGTGTACCAGAGGATCTTTACCAACACCGGCGGCCATATTGGTAATGCACGAAATTGCCACTACTTTCTTACCCATGTGGTGCAAGGCAATTGCTTCGGGTACCGTCGACATCCCGACGACATCTGCGCCCATATTTCTGTACATTTTAATTTCGGCAGGCGTTTCATAAGAAGGGCCGTGCAAGGCCAGGTAAACGCCTTCCCTCAGGGGCATTTTTAAATTCTTTGCCGTGCGGGCAAAAATTTCGCGTAATTTGGGATCATAAAGAAAAGTCATATCCGGAAAACGCGGGCCTAAGAAATCATGGTTTTTTCCCACAAGAGGATTCGTGCCCATCAAATTTAAATGATCCGTTACAAGCATCAAATCCATCGGCTTCATGTCAGCATGCACACCGCCCGCTGCGTTTGTAAGCAAAAAAATCTCAGCCCCTGCCAAACCGAAAAGACGAAAGGGGAAAACAACGTCTTCCATGGGATAACCTTCGTAGTAGTGCAGTCTTCCCTGCATACACGCTACACGCGTCCCATCCAAATCCCCCACAAGTAGCCTTGCTACATGGCCTTCGACAGTCAATTGACGGATATGGGGTATGGTAGAAAGCAGAATTTCTTTTTCCACTTTTAACTTTTGCAATAGACCCGATAGCCCGCTTCCCAATACAATCACATACTTTGGAAAGTCTGAGATTGCCTTTTTTAATTCTATTGCCGCTTCATCCAGTTTTTTTTGTAATGTATCACTCATAAAACTTTTTTTACCACCCAATCTTGCTGCACCGGTCTGCTATTTCCAATTTTAACTGCCTGAGAAATTTTCTCTTGAATAAGCGGCTTCTCACCATCTTTTCTGTGAAATACCTTTACGATAGTGTCGCCTTTTTTCACACTATCACCGCATTTTTTTATAAACTCAAAACCAACATGGTAATCTATCTTGTCTTCTTTTTTCAACCTTCCACCGCCAAGAGCGATCAGAAGTAAGCCAAAGCTCTTAGCTTCCAGAGATTCTAAAGTCCCATCTTGTGTGGCTTTAAACTCATACTGAAGCAATCTTTTTCGCTCTGCCTTTGATTGTTCAACAAAGAGATCCCAATTGCCGCTTTGGTATTCAAACATTTTTTTGAATACAGCAAATGTTTCTGGTTCTTTACAAACTTCACTGCAGTGTTTTTTTACTTCCTCGCTGCTGAGTGTGCGGCGAGAAGCCAGCGACACCATTTGAGAAGCAAGCTCAAAGACCACTTCCTGCATTCCCTTTTCCTGATTCCCTTGGATGAACTCAGCACACTCTTCGATTTCAAGAGCATTGCCTACCTTCCAACCGAGAGGTTCATCCATTTTTGTAATGAGAGCGACGGCATCCACTTTTTCTTTTTTTGCGGCCGACACAAGCAAGGAAGCGAGTAGTTCCGCCTTCTCTACCGAAGTCATAAAAGCGCCACTTCCCGTTTTCACATCGAAAACAATTCCATCTGGCGATTCAGCGAGTTTTTTACTCATGATGCTGGAAACAATAAGAGGATTACTTTCAACAGTGGCAGTCACGTCCCTTAAGGCATATATCATTTTGTCGGCAGGTGCTATTTTATCTGTCTGGCCGAGCATAAAAAAACCGTTATTCGAAATCAGATCAAGCGCTTCATTCATTTCAATTTGCGAAGTAAATCCGGGAACAGAATCTAGTTTATCAAGCGTTCCCCCGCTGTGCCCTAACCCACGTCCAGAAATCATCGGAATTTTCACAAGCCCGGGGCCTATCAATTTTTCACAAAGTCTGTGCACAAGAGGAACAAGAATCAAAGACGGTTTATCGCCCACTCCCCCTGTGGAATGTTTATCGATCCAAAATTCGGTTTTATTGCGTCTGGGAAAAGACTGGCCGGACTTCCACATAAGACGCGTCCAATTCGACAACTCATTTTCTGTCATGCCCTTGAAATAAACTGCCATGAGCCAGGCAGACATTTGATAATCTTTGATTTCACCACTCAAATAGCCTGTGATCAGCGTGTCTAATTCTTCAAGACACAGCTCCTTACCGTCTCTTTTCTTGGCGATTATTTCTGAAACTTGCATAGAAAACTTTCGCCTAGATCCGGCAGAACATTTTTAGGAATTTGATAACCTTCTAAAATACTGGCTGCGATGTCCGAAAAGGAATTTCTGTCGGCCAGTAGGCTTCCTTTTGATTCCGGCTGGTATGCGATGAGTGGTACATATTCACGCGTGTGATCCGTTCCACGGAATGTCGGGTCGCAACCGTGATCTGCAGTAATAATGAGTAAATCGTCTTTCGTAAGTTCACTGAGCAGAGTCGGCAAATACTTGTCCAGTTCTACGAGCGAAGATGCGTACCCTTTCGGATCACGGCGGTGACCGTAGAGTTGATCAAAATCCACAAGATTTGTAAAAATAAAAGATTCTTTTCCCCTGTTTTGCTCAAGAAATAAAGAAGTCGCTTTTAAACTTTCGATATTATTTCCAGTGTGGTTTTTTTCCGAAAAACCTCGTTGGTCAAAAATATCCTCTATCTTACCGACTGATAATACGCGCACCCCTTTGTCATTTAAAACATCCAGACAGTTTCTGGGCGGCGGTACAGAATAATCCCTGCGGTGTGTAGTGCGTTTAAAAGTCTTTGCAGATTCGCCTATGTAAGGACGCGCAATTACTCTGCCGATTTGGTAATTATCGCAAAGTTTTCTTGCCAGTTCACACACTTCATATAATCGATTCAAACCAAACTTTTCTTCGTGCGCTGCAATCTGAAATACGGAATCTCCCGAAGTGTAGACGATAAGTTTTCCCGTGCGGATGCTCTCTTCGCCGAGTTGTTCGATGATGACAGTTCCACTAGCTGCTTTATTTCCGAGAATCCCTGGAATATTTGCCGCTTTGACAAAGGCCTGGATTAACTCTGGAGGAAACCCGTCAGGGAATAAGCGAAACGGAACCTTCGTTACTAATCCCGCGATTTCCCAGTGCCCTGTAGTTGTGTCTTTACCGGAACTTTTTTCAGCCAAGCGACTGACAAGAGCAAGGGGATTGGAATTTTTCTTAATCCCTGAAAAGTTACCGAGATTTCCGAGTCCCAATTTTTCAAGATTAGGCAAAGCTATTCCACCTACGAATTGGGCGGTATGTAAGAGCGTGTTACTCCCTTCGTCGCCATACAGTGCCGCGTCGGGTGCTTCTCCTACACCTAGCCCATCGCAGACCAGGCAAACTACTCTTTTAAAATGCTGAGACAATTAATATCCCCCGCTCGCGCTTTCAGTGCCTTCCACGATAGAAATACTTGCTGAAGTTCCAAGACGTGTCGCACCCGCTTCAATCATTTTAATAGCATCGGCAAAAGTTCTCACTCCCCCGCTGGCTTTCACGCCCATTGTCGGGCCGACAGTTTCTCTCATGAGCTTGATGTCTTCTTGAGTTGCGCCGGATTTGGAAAACCCGGTAGATGTTTTTACAAAACTTGCCCCTGCGGCTTTGGATAACGCGCAGGCAATAACTTTTTCATCATGAGAAAGTTCACTCGTTTCTAAAATAACTTTTACCGGAGTGGACTTTGAAGCCTCCACTACTTTTTTAATATCTTCAAATACTGCCAGAAAATTTTTTTCTTTCAGTAAATCTCGGTTGAGTACCATGTCGATTTCTTTCGCACCGTACTCTAATGCAGTTTCCACTTCTTTTACTTTTTCAGAAGTGGGGCTATTGCCATGAGGAAAACTGATTACAGTAATTGGAAGTACTTTGGAGCCTTTTAATTTGGGTACTGCCACTTTCAGCCACTTGCTTTCAATGCAAATGGTTTTAAATCCGTAGCGGACTGCTTCTTCACAGATTTTTAAAATTTCGGGTTCGGTCGCGTCTTTTTTTAAAAGCGTGTGATCGATAAATTCCGCCAATTTTTCTTTCGTAAAATTCATGAGATTTCCTTGTCTTTACAACTACATACTCCCTATCAGTTCTAGTATTAAAGAATGGCGTGTGCAAGCGTTATGATAGTTGAATAATTATAAAGAGTTAAGCGGGATTTTAAGCAGACTTCTTCTTGGGGAATGGGGGGGGAGATGCAGGTTTTTTAGACTTTGCCTCTGCTTCCAGTTGCGCGAGTGTCTTGTTTACGAGCGTTCCAGAAATATCTTCTTCCTTAAATTCGCCTTCCAACTCATCACTTGTACCCACTTGAAGAAACTCTTCTTCGTCCAAGGATTGGTAAACGGGAGCAGAAGCTTGCGCTGGTACTGGCATCTTCGGTGGCGTAGAAGGACTTTGAGAAGGTTTTGAAAGTGGTGGTGCCGCCTGTTTTATTTCAGGCATTTTCACTGTCGCTTCTTTTGGTGCAGCTTGGGATTCTTCGCGTTGCGAAGGTTTTGTATTACCCGCTGGCATCCCTAATAGCGCAGGATTTTCCAAATAAACAAAAGCTTCTTCTTTGGTCACAAAACCTTGCTTGACCAGTTCGAGAATATATTGGTCCATCAAAATCATGCCTTCTTTTCGCGCTGTCTGAATTGCAGAGGGAATTTGGAATGTCTTTCCTTCACGGATCAAATTGGACACGGCATGGTTCACAGTCAAAACTTCAAAAGCAGCAACGCGTCCGTTGCCGTCTGCTCTTTTTAAAAGCTGCTGGCTGATAACGGCTTGCAAACTGTCGGACAAAACCATTCTCACCATTGCCTGCTTGTCGGCAGGAAAGGAATTGATGATTCGATCAATGGATGCGGCTGCACCACGCGTATGTAAAGTGCCGAATACGAGATGCCCTGTTTCTGCAGCGGTCATGGCAAGTTCGATGGTTTCTAAATCTCTCAACTCACCAATCAAAATGACATCTGGATCTTCGCGTAGAGCGTATTTCAAAGCGTCCGCAAAACTATCACACGAACTGCCGATTTCTCTTTGGTTTACAAGTGACTTTTCGCTCTTATGAATAAATTCAATGGGATCTTCTACCGTCACAATGTGTGATTGGGTGTCCAAATTAATTTGATGAATCATCGAAGCTAAGGTCGTAGACTTTCCTACACCGGTTGGTCCGGTTACTAAGATCAACCCTTTTTCAAGGCCAATCAACTTTTCGAAATAGGAAGGTAAACTCAATTCCTTCATCGTAGGAATTTTGTTTGGGATGACTCTTAATACTGCAGCAATTCCTTTTCGTGTGAGAAACACATTCATGCGGAAATTGCCAATGCCTTCAGCTGTGTAACTCTTATCGAGATTTTTATGCTTGATGAAACGGTGTCTTTCCAAATCGGTCAAAACTTCCAGAAGCATTGCCTGTAACTCATCCGGATCTTGCACGCTGTTTTCAATCGGAAGCAATTCGCCATCTACACGAATACGAGCAAACTCTGTGGAAGAAAAATGGATGTCTGAGGCATTTTGTGCAACAGCCAGTTTTAAAAAAGCGTCGATTTGCGACATGAGTTTTATTCTTTCTGATCCGTTTCGTTTTTAATTTCTAAAACTAAGTTCGGATATTTTTTAAGTTCATAGAAAAAACAAGCAAACAAAGTTGCGGCAATTCCGAATGCAGCACCAAACATATAAACTTCACAGTACTTATAAAAATGTAATAGTAGATTTTCCATAGAGTTTTTAAGTCCTTATGTATTCTTTTCGGTACAGTTTGAAAAAATCGTTACGTAAAAACAGTACAACGCATCATTTCATGTGTAGTCATCGCGTAATGCCATTCGTAAAAGCTGGTTTCTCGCTAGCAATACCACACAGGTAATAATCGCTAGTGAGTTGACGATACTGGTTAAATCGACGGCAAAGGTCACCATGGGAGCTAAAAAAAGCAAAAAGGAGAAATAAAACCAGCCTCCAAGTAACGCATAACTCATTCTTTCGACAAGGGCCGATAAAAATCCGATAAAAAGTGCGACACCGTACATCCCAAAGAAGCCAAAATTCATATACCCTTCGGCAAAGTAATTTACGGCAACGCTCGTGAATATGTCGTCTTCGCTGATGTAACCGTACGTTCGCCCAAAGTTATTCCAAATATGTCTGCTTGGTTTATCCGGCCACAGAAAGCGGGGAATAAAAATAAACGGTAATGCGGAATAGCTTTCTCCTCCCCAGAACGGTACTTTTCTCGGCGTCCAATCAAGCACTCTCTCCAGAGATTCATCCCCCACGCGGGCAAAACCAGACATCAATGTTTCTGTGTTGTCTTTTTCCACATCATCTGCGCCATCATCCTCTGCAACTTCTTCATTCGCTGCTTCTGCAGCTTCCCTTAATTTTGCTTTTAAAACAGCGTCGTCGGTATACTGGATGTAGAGTAAATCCAAAAGTAATTCGCCTTTTTCACTCATTGTCATATCCAGATTTTCTGCAAGTGCGGCACGGTATAATCCTTTTACCGGTTGGATACTGGATGCGAGGAAAGCGAGGATGCAAGGCAAAATTAATTTTTTGTAATCACGTTTTAAGCAGGATGAGATAAAAATATACCCTGCTAAAAATCCGAACATCATCAAGGCGCCTGAATACAGGAAGTACCAGAAACAAGAAACGAAAACCCCCATTCTTAAATACTGCGCAAGTTTTTCATTTCCGGGAGAGTCAGTCGTCCATAAAAGCGCCATATCCGCAGCTAGAAAAGTAAAGTGGAATGCGACCAAATTGGGGGGCAGATATTTGAAGTATAACGGCATACATACCACATAGCCGGTCAATAAAATTAACTGCCACCTTGAGAGTGATAACATCTGAAAGCTAGACTTGTGCACGAATTTTCTAAAAAAGAACATACGGGACAAATAAAAACCCGCAATCATGAGAATCGAGCAAATAATCAACTCGTTGATCGCCATGATGGAATAAAAGGGAAGCGGGCCTGTCTTAATCAAATCACGTACAGAATTAAGTTTCGCAACGGAATAAGTGACGAAATGGTTTATCAAAATAAACGAAATGTAATCGTAATGGCCGCGTGCAAAGCAGAGTACAAAAGGCGCAATCTGCACAAGCATGAGAAGGTAAAGATTACTGAGACCTGTCTTGTCCTCTGCAGCGTTTAAATTGAGGTGAAAACCGATGAGGCTCATCACGATGATACACGTGATCGTGTAAATATTTACGAACGGGAGAACACCGACTTTTCGGGATACCAAAACGGACAAGAAATACTCCTAAAACAGATGTTTGTTACATCAATCTTGTCGGTATCTTCACAATTTAACTTCATGACACAAGTAGCTACGCAACACGCCGCATAGAAGTAAAGATAAGTGGTATAATTTCATGATTATGCATGTCGTCTTTGTTTCCAGTGGCTTGTCAGCAGATTACGGAGGATCAGCAGTCTCTGAATCTTCGCTCGCATTTTCTCTTTCAAAAAACCACCAGGTAGATATCTTCTGCGAAGAAAAGCGACTGGATCCGGATTTCGCAATCAAAAAAGGTTTATCCAGAGTCATAGAATTTTCCACTTTAGATACTTATATCGCTCTTCAAGACGATTCTCATTGGTTAAATCGCATGATTCAAGAAGCTGATTGTGTGCATTTGAATGGACACTGGAGGATCAATACTTATTTTTGGGCGAAGCTTTGCAAAAAAAATAATACTCCCTATATTTTGCACCCAAGAGGGATGTCTCTCATCGGACAAAGAAAAATATTTTTCAAAAAACTATACAATGAACTCATGGGAAATTTTATTTTTGAAAATGCTGCGGCAGTCATAGCACTTTCTCATTTTGAAACGCGCCATTTTCAATTCTACCCCGTACTTCCGGCTCATGTGCATGTGATCCCAAATGGCATTACCGTCCCGAATTTAAAAAAGGAAGCCGCAAGCGCACAAGCGCCCTATTTTCTTTACTTAGGAAGACTGGAACACAGAAAAAATCTTTTATTTTTGATTGATGCCTTTGCTGATTTTGTAAAACAGGCGCCTACTTACAAATTAAAATTAAGAGGGCCAGTAGAAAAAGGGTATAACACACTCGTAACAAGAAAAATCGAATCGCTTAAGCTTCAAAAAGAAATCGAGATCCTTCCCCCGCTGTATGATGAATCAAAATGGGAAGAGATTTACCATGCACAAGCCGTCATTTATCCGTCAGTAGAAGAAGCGTTTGGCCGTGTGCCTTTCGAAGCGCTCGCTTCCCAAACTTTTACAATAGTCCCAAGCGATAGTGGAAGCGGAGAATATTTAAATGCGCTTATCCCCGACTGTATTTTTGATTTGAGCAATACAAAGTCTCTTTCACACACGATGCTTGTCGTATCTCGAAAGAATAAGAAATCTCCTGATTTGGAGCTGGCTCACACTTGGGTAAAAAAAGAACTCGATTGGGAAACCATTTCAAAAGTGAATCTGGAATTATATAAAGAAGTCTCTAAAGGCTGCTAGCGGAGCTTTATTCCGCCGGGTGCGGTTCCATCTCAATCAAAAGAGCTCCGGCTTCTACAGCTTGTCCTTCTTTCACACAGATGCGTTTGATTTCGCCAGAGACATTGCTTCTGATTTCATTTTCCATTTTCATGGCTTCCATTACCATCAGCGGTTCGCCCTTATCGACATGCGCTCCGACTTTTGAAGAAATTTTGATAATTTTGCCGGGCATTTTGGAGTAAACGTTTGTTTCTGATTGCAGATCTTGTCCACGCATTGTACCGACAATTCTTCGGTATTCACTTTCCACAGTCAGTTGGATATTGCCTGAGGGACGCCACACCGTGTACTCGCTTTTATTGCCCACGATATTGGCGCCAAAAACGTGTTCGCCGTCGATGAAGGTGCAATCATTTCCTAAGAAGGAAAGATCCATTAATTTTTCTTCCCCGTCGTTAAAACGCACGTAGGTTTTTTGATTTTTGGATTCTATTCTAACTTTAAACTCTTTACCTTTATGGTGTACGTAGAAAAGCATTATCTTAAAGCCTCCCGACGAGAATAACTGCGCCATTTGGACTCGGTGGATTCCGAAGGTGTATTGCCTTTGAACTCCCTACGATATGCTGCTGCCGCAGCAGCCATTACGGCCATATCCAGTTCTGATTCAGGAGGCGTTTGCTCGACGTAGTTAAAGTCTTCCCCGATTAATTTGGTTGTGTAATTGCCGGATAAGAATTTTTTATTTTCCAGTAGTTGAATGTGCAAAGGAATATTGGTTTTAATTCCATTTAAAACCGTGTCTCTAAGTGCTGCACGGCCTCTAGCGACTGCTTCTTCCCTGTCTCTTCCCCAGACAGAAATTTTTGCAATCATCGAATCATAAAATACAGGGATGTCATAGCCACGGTATACGTGCGAATCGACACGAACGCCAATTCCTGTGGGGAATTGCACGCCTGTCACGCGTCCAGCTTGCGGGAGAAACTTTTCTGGATCTTCCGCGTTGATTCTAAATTCAATGGAGTGACCGCTGCGTTTGATGTCTTCTTGTGTAAAAGAAAGTTTTTCGCCAAAAGCGACACGGATTTGTTCTTTCACCAAGTCACGTCCGATAATCCATTCAGAAACCGGATGTTCCACTTGCAAACGCGTATTCATTTCCATGAAATAAAAATTCTGTTTGTCGTCCATCAAAAACTCAATGGTACCGGCATTGAAGTAACCGATTTTTTTACAGGCCGCGACTGCAGCTTCCGTAATTTTTTTACGCGTTTCTTCTGTCATGAACGGGCTTGTCGCTTCTTCAATGACCTTTTGGTGTCTTCTTTGGACAGAGCATTCTCTATCGAAGAAATGGCAAACATTGCCGTGTTGATCCCCAATGACTTGCACTTCGATATGGTGGGGAGAATTTACAAAACGCTCAAGATACATTCTACCATCGCCAAATGCCTTGGTCGCTTCTGAGTGGGCGCGTTTAAAATGGCCCAAAAATTCTTCTGCGTTCAGAACAACGCGCATCCCACGACCGCCGCCACCAGCGAGAGCTTTAATCATGAGTGGGTAACCAATCTGGTTAGCGAATTTAAAAGCTTCGTTTTCGTCAGTCAGCGCGTCTTTAGTACCGGGAACAAGCGGCAATCCGCCGATGTTGTCCATTGTGGTTCTTGCTTGAACCTTATCGCCCATAGAATTGATACACTCTGCGCTTGGGCCCACAAAAACCAATCCGGCATCTTTTACTGCTTTTGCGAAATCCGCTTTTTCAGACAAAAATCCGTAACCGGGATGAATCGCGTCTGCTTCCAAAACTTTTGCAGCATGTAATACTTTATCAGCGCAAAGATAGGATTGATTGCTTGGACCTTCACCTAAACAATAAGCTTTATCCGCGCGAGAGACATGCAAGGACGATCTGTCTGCTTTGGAATAAACCGCCAAGGGGATATGTCCCATCTCGCGACAAGCACGGATTACTCTCAGTGCAATTTCACCTCGGTTTGCGATTAAAATACGACGTGGCTTCACAGTGGTATGTTCCCATGTTTTTTGGGCGGCATGCGATCCCGTTTATTTTTCAACATCTCAAGCCCTTTGATGAGCATGTGTCTTGTGTCTTCTGGATCAATGATTTCATCCACAAAACCCAATTCAGCTGCTTTGTACGGTGTGGCAAACGTATCAGAGTATTCCTGCACAAGACGCGCTTTTTCAATATTAGCGTCTTTTGCATTTTGTAGTTCATTTCTAAAGACGATTGCTACAGCCCCATCCGGACCCATCACGGCAATTTCGCCAGACGGGTAGGAGAAGTTAATATCTGCACGTAATTGTTTAGAAGCCATCACGCAATAAGCTCCGCCGTACGCTTTTCTTACAATGACAGTCAGTTTTGGTACTGTCGCTTCGGAATAAGCATAGAGAAGTTTTGCTCCGTGACGGATAATGCCGCCATACTCTTGCTCAGTTCCCGGCAAGAAACCAGGAACGTCTACAAAAGTAATAATAGGAATATTAAAAGCATCACAGAAGCGCACAAAGCGTGCAGCTTTGACTGAAGCATTTACGTCGATACAGCCAGCAAGTACTTTGGGCTGGTTGCCAACTATCCCGACACTTCTACCGTTCAAACTTGCGAAACCGACTACCATATTGGCAGCCCATTCCTTTTGCACTTCAAGAAAGTAATTATCATCGACCACTGCTTCGATAATTTCTTTCATGTCGTATGCTTGTTTGGAACTATCCGGAATCAACGTTTTGATTTGCGGCGTACTTCTCTCTGCCGTATCGCTTGTGCGAATCAGCGGCGGATCTTCAATATTGTTCGACGGAAGATAATTTAAAAGTTCGCGAATGAGTAAGAGACAGCTTCGTTCGTCTTCAGCAGCGAAGTGAGCGACACCACTCTTCGTACTGTGAGTGACGGCTCCACCCAAATCTTCCATTGTGACTTCTTCGTGTGTGACGGTTTTAATCACATCAGGACCAGTTAAGAACATGTAACTAGATTTTTTCACCATGAAAATAAAGTCGGTTAAACCGGGACTATACACAGCTCCACCGGCACAGGGGCCCATGATAGAAGAAATCTGGGGAACCACACCGGAAGCAAGAGTATTGCGGTAGAAAATTTCAGCGTAACCGCCCAAGCTTTCCACACCTTCTTGAATTCTCGCACCACCTGAGTCGCAGAAACCGACAACAGGTTTGCCATTTTTCATGGCCATATCCAAAATTTTGCAAATTTTTTGCGCTTGTGTGTACGAAAGAGAACCGCCAAACACAGTAAAATCTTGCGCGTACACATACACATGTCGACCAGAAACAGTTCCGTATCCAGTGACAACACCGTCGCCTAAAATCTTTTTGTCGCCCATACCGAAATCGGTACACCGGTGTGTTACAAATTTATCGATTTCAACAAAACTACCTTCATCGAGGAAAAAAAGAATTCTCTCACGAGCAGTCATCTTGCCGCGATCGTGCTGAGCTTTGATGCGTTCTTCTCCGCCGGAAAGCTCCGCAAGCTTGTGCATTTTCTCAAGTTTTTTATACTTCTCTTCAAGGTTCATAAGGGTGAGATGGAAACATTCTCGCGCTGGTTAGTCAAGAATCCAGC
>CAYNEF010000016.1:51240-74699 GCA_964396165.1 uncultured Pseudobdellovibrionaceae bacterium | reverse complement strand
CATTGAAGCTTAGAATACAATATCTTTTTAATAAAGAAAAATAGTACCAAGTTCCTTTTATGTCAGGCAATCAAGCCTCTGAAAATTGACACTACTGGAACAGGCGCATTATAGAAAACGGACGCATGTTTGAATTTTTCATAGTAGTTTGTTCCATTATATCGGCAGCAATTGCAGCGGTGGCGGGCTTTGGCATTGGAAGTATTCTAACTCCGCTAGTGAGTCTAAAGGTCGAACTTAAAATTGCTGTGGCGATCGTATCCATTCCTCATTTTGTGGCTACTGCCGAAAGATTTTGGAGGCTCAGAAGGGATTTGGATCGCTCTGTTATTATCAGTTTTGGAATAACAAGTGCGGTAGGTGGGTTACTCGGTGCTTATCTGAATACGTGGTTCGCGAGCCCGATTCTGACTATTGTATTTGCCTGTCTTCTTATTTTTTCAGGTTTGATGGGAGTAACGGGCGTTGCAGAAAAAGTGCGCTTTGGAAAAATCTTTGCCTGGATAGCGGGCCTTCTTTCTGGAATGTTTGGTGGCCTTGTAGGTAATCAGGGAGGAATTCGTGCGGCTGCTATGCTCACCTTCGGCCTTTCGCCTGAGGCATTTGTCGCAACATCTACTGCCATTGGCCTTTTGGTCGACTTGGCTAGGATGCCAATTTACCTTGTGACTGAGTGGAACGAAATTATTTCTAGATGGCACATCCTCGGACTTTCTATTATCGGCGTAACAATCGGCACTTGGTTAGGGATTCATCTTCTCTCTCAAATTCCAAAGAACCAATTTAAGAGAGTCGTGTCAGGGCTTATTCTTTTACTGGGAATTGCGATGCTTTGTAAGGGGTTCAAGATTACTCAGTGATTTTACTCTGCACGTGCAGAGTTCGTGGTATTCATTACTTCAGTCGCGCAGTCCAAGCTTCCCAAATCATCACCATGGCAAGTGTGTCGAGTTCGCAGTAACGGAGGAGGGCGTTTACGATAGCTTCTCGCTCAACCGAAGACATCTCAGTGAACTGCATACGGGCGTAGGCGACAGTAGCTTCACCACCATTCCCAAGTTCATCTTCTGTGTAAAAGCGGCTTATCTCTTCTTTAGAGTAATCAGCAAATACAGGTGGCAACAACTCATAGGGATCTTTTAATTCTCCAGTTGAGTCTTTCTCAACCCACACCTTGTCTTTAAAGTTTAAACTTTTGATTCCATTATTTGAGCCATAAACAGGTTTGCCGTATTTATCTTTTAAGAATGTGGAACTTCTTAAAATCGCCGGCAGCACTTTCTTGATGGAATTCGAATTTTTCATGTAAGGATCGTAGTAGTGCCGCTTTACGAGATCACAAAGATCGATCATCGGACGTGTCGGCACCCATTCGGGCTGTACTTTTTTACTGGTAGGCGTTTTCGGTTTTGCGATGGTCTTAATCCAAGCCATCAGTACTTCTTTATCCGGCACATCACTCGCTGAGACATTCTGCAGCTGCTTATAAATCTGCATGAGAACCGTGTTTTCGTGGTGCGAGTACCTAAAGACGGTCCCCTCATCTTTATCCAATTCGCTTTTTAACGCTCTTAAAAAATCAAAATTAGGAAAAGTCTCTGGATTAGGATTAATGTACTGCCCCTGGTGCTCCACTTTACCGTCTTCATAAAGCACATGATGCGAAAACTGAAAAGCAATCTGCTCATACGAGTGACGTCCCACCGTAAACGGAATCGGCGGCATACACGTTTCAAAATCGATAAAGTGCAGTGGGTACTTGATATCCGATATAGATTCTTGAAAGCCTTCTTTATCAAAAAAATCGCTCATATCTTTTTTAGAGTATTTTGTGATCTGCATCCATTGCCGCTCGGTTCTTGAAATCCCAGGCTTATCATCTGACTTGGGCTTGATATGCGACTCTTCCAACTCATCCATAAAGTAGATGCCGTCATCTTTTATCCACTTAGCTGCAACTTTAGTATCCCAAACATCAAAAGACCGTGCTCGTTCTAACTCTGAATTACTAAGTGCGAGAGCCTCTTTCCAACACTCATCAAACGCACTCTTTTTACCAGGAAAATCCGACTTATCGATGCGGTACTCACACTTTTTGCATTGGCTTCCTACTGCAGGCGCAATCTTTTTGTCATTTAAGTAAGCGTGGGATAAATCTCGCACCCATTCACTAAACTTAAGTTGTCCGCGCCAATCATTACTGTCTTTACCATCGAGAACCATTTCGACAGCCCGAGATGCCGGGTAAGCGCGCAAGATTTTTTCCCCAAGTCCTGTTTTCTTAAGCTCTGGAGAGACGATAATACGAACCCCTCGTCCTTCTCGTACAATCTGAAACTTATTTCCAAGTCCGCTGATAGTAGTCAGCTGCTTTTTATCGAATAGGTACAAGTGCGGAACGACAGTGAGTTTAGGATACGCTTTTTGAATCACATGCGTCTGAAACGCCAAATCGAGAATGTACTCACTCCAATCCCCATGTAAGTCGTCTTCACCAGAGTTTAAAAAGTGATCTTTATACTTTTCTTCATCGAAACTAGAGGCTTTGACTTCATACAGATTTAAAATATCGCCTTTTTTCTCAACGATATCGGCTCGAACAAAAAGGTTTTCGTGTCGAAAGGCCGCTTCAAAAAGTGTGATGTTAGTAGCGGCAAGAGAAATCTTCGTTTGATCGAGCGAGCGGGAATAATCTTTTTCGGTAATCTCATGTCCGTCGGGGAAATAGAGTTTGGCAAGACTACCAACTTGGTGTCCACCTTCTGCGAGGGCTCTTAGGAAATCGTCACCCTGTTTGTTGTCTGGGTACTCAGGTTTGTTTTGGTAGAAGAGCTTTGTCGGGCAGGAGTAGGCGATCTTGAATCGGGATTTGGAGAGCGGGCGTGTGAGGGGGGGCGTTTGGTTGGGTTGGGGGATGGGTTTTAGTTTGCTCATTGGTTACCTTTCTTATCGGTAGAATCTTTACTTTTCTTGTATTGGTTAACGCGGCAAATCACTAACTATAATTCCGCTTCAGGCGCTAGCGGTTCAAGATGCGCTTGCAGTACTAAATCGCTGTCCATCCTATAATTCGCTCTCATCGATTGGACTATAAAACTAGAAAGGCACCTATAATGTTCTCGCGGAACAGTCCGTCCCTCACAGTAAAAAGTATCAAGATGAGCAACAAACAAGCTGTGCCTAATCATAAACGTCCCACCGATACGCACCACAAGGTATTCCACAGTACCGTCACCAACAGGACCGATGTTATGTTGTAACTGCAAAGTAGGCGCAAACATGTCAGTATTGTAGGTCACCTCATAACAGCGCCCTGTATCCGAAAAAACATAACAAGAAAAATTATTACATCGCTCTATATTAGTATTCTTCCGAACAGCCTCAACTTTATCTGGAAGTATTTTTACTATTTTACCAACCAAGCGCTGCTTAATTTTCGGCATGCACAGCGCCTACCTTTCCCTTTTGTGAGCTTTCTTTATTCGCAAATTTATCCAGTAGAACTTTCCGCATTTCTTTTATGACCTCCAGTGAGGGCATCCGATTTAACTTTCCTTTCATTTCCAAAATTTTCCCCTCAGGGCTAACTGAGAGAACATAAGCAGGCTTGTTATTACTTTTATTTTTTAAAATAACTAATCCGTTGGACGATGCTGCATATTTAAATGCGGTAAATCTTCTATCCAAACAATTTTGTAGCTGAACACCAATTTCCACGACTTCGCTCAAAGAACTAGGCACATGGACATAATAGCCAGCAAGTGTGCCCGACAGATTTAAATTCGTTATTTTTTTGAGCGTTTCATTTAGCGGCAATGCGAGTGGACTCGCAATTTTACTCTCTTTATGTTTTTTATCGACAACTTCTCTAATTATTTTTGTTAATTGGTGAATCGTTAAAACCTTTTGCTTCTTTAATTCGGCTTTTAGTTCTGTCCGAATAACAGGGATTAGAGGCTGAAACTCTTTAACTACTTTCGCCCATGCAAAAAGACTTTCCTTATCCCAAGTAGTCGTAAAAACACTTACGACCTCCTCTTTAGACAAATAGCGCATGGCCTCTTTGAGAAACAAATCGTCTACCAGTAAAGCATTTGTACTCGATACGTTTGCCGCTACCTTTTCAGTATTGAGGCGCAAAAGTATATCGATGTAGTCTCCAGTTTTTGTTCTATACACTTCTTGAAAAAAATGGCCCAAAATAGATAACCAACCCATATACTCAAAACTGTTTACCGATTTACTGACAGATACCGTCACCCGCGAGCTAGAGACCCCTAAGTTAATGGCGCACCAATCAGATAACTTAAGCCGATCTTGTACTTGTTTCAGCCGATTAGATGCAATTGCACGCACACGCACATCTGTATCGAGACAGAGTGTTCTTAAAATGGCAGGATCTATATTCGCGCGATCAGCAATATTTTGTCTTACAGAAGAAAACGGACTAAGAGCATATCGTTCGACTAAATCCGCAGGTGCTTCGTTATGCCTAAAAACTTCACATAACACACGTTCACTTTCCACTAGGCACAACTTATCAAATAGAGCGCGAGGCACATGTTTGTTATTTAGTGCCCGCATCAAAATATCATCATCCGTATTGGATTCAATAATCTTATGCACAATAGATTTTGGAGTTTTTGGATTTTTTAATAACCGTAAAAGCATATGTCGTTTGCTGGCAGATAATTGAGAGAGCCCGTGCCATTCAAACCCTTCTAACTTTTCTACAGCCACTGTGCCCGCTACAAAGTGAGGTAACGCCAAATCTTCCAAGTTTAGTAATTTGAATACTGCTTCTGCGTTAATTGTCGGATTCATCGCCATGGAAGCGGCCACATAGTTACGTGTATCTTCGGTATAAAGATTAATTAATTCTTCCGTAAGCGGATGCGTAGCAATCCAGCGGCATTCTTTTGCTAACTTCGTAATGTGATCTTTTAAAAAAGCATCTGCGCCCTTATTTACTTTAGCATTAAAGCACCAAGTAGCTTTGATCTCTCTAAATACAAACTGCCACAACGGTTCTATCCCTTTAAATTTTTTTTCGCCAAAATCGTACCATTTAGTTTCAATATTTTTACTCACATACTCCTCACTTATACTTTTTTAATTTTCAGATTTGGTTAAATTGATCCCTTCGAGCCTTCCGCAAATCGGAATTAATAAAAAAACAGTTACTATGAACAATATACCGGTACTGAGAGTATGGAATAAATCTACGACTGTTAAGTCATGGGTATAATTGTATTTAATCAACCCTCGAGAAACACTAAATACCCACTCCAGAAGGTAAGAGAACATAACCATTTTGAATACGCGATTTGTAAGACACTTCGGGACGGCTGTTTGTTCATCGACGACTACAGTTCTTTTAGTAAACAGTTGAATTAACCCCGTGTAGATACCGCGCAATTCATTCCTGGAAAACGTCAAGTAGAGTCCTCCACCCAGTAAGACGAATATTGGAATTTGATTTACTTGTGGGGCCAAAAGCCATGCATATTCACCTAAGTAAAGAATTACAAAAGTTACCAAACTAACAATTACTAATAATAGGCCTACATACATTTTACTTCGCCATCCTCTCTATATTTTTCGTCCAAAGCAAAGCTCATCAATCGTGACGCCCAAGTAGCGCGCAACTCTGTATAGACTCTCCATTTTTCGAGGGGAGGCGCCACCTAGCCAATCACTTATCGATTGTTTGGGGACACCTGTAGCACGAGAAAGATCCGAGACTCTTAAACCTTTCAGTTCCAAAAGCCTTTTCAACTCGTACTTGAGCCTCAATGCACTCATGTTAAAACACTCCTCACAAACTCCCAACAAAAGTCCGGTCAGTCGGACAAACTAAGAATCAACAAAAACTATTATGACACATTGCGTAATAGCAATCAAGCTCAAATATTAGTACTGCTAATAATAGATGCATGTACTACATGAATACTTAAGTTTTTATGCGTAATACCGATAAGTTATGTATGACTGCAAAGAAACGAAAGACTCCAGACTACCCACTACATAAGCGCATTAAGTATCTTAGGGAGTTAAGAAAGCTCACACAGTCGGAGCTTGCGAAAAAAACAAAAATTACTCAGGGCTCGCTTGCGCACTTTGAGTCGGGAAAGGCCTCCCCTTCAGTAAAAACTCTTGTCGTAATGGCCGAGGCGCTCGACATTAGCCCTGCGATTTTTTTTACGAACGATGATGTCGTGGTGTTTGATATGAAGAAGATTCGGGAGCGGTATAGGAATGCGGAGGAACTGCCGGATAAGTTGTATCGGGATTTGAATTCGGTTTGTTTGCTGGCGCGGCGGTTGGGGTTGGGGTGAGGGAATATCTTGAGTTTTAATTACTCATATCACCCTGCTGTTTTAAAATTTTCTGTTGGTTGGTGCTCTAAATTGTGCGTGAGCTTTAATTGAATCATATGCAGTTCGATTGAATCCCAGATTTCCGCATCTAATAGTCGCTTTTCCGGAATGCCGATAGAAACTAAACGGCGATTTCTAGGCACAATTATAGACTTAAAGTCGACTTCTGTTTTTGAAATCGGGTGTAAAACAATAGCTGTTTCTACTGGACGATATCCTTCTAAGTAAGCCAACATCTGATAAACATCATTATTCTGTCGGTCCCAGTTTTGTTTATATTTGCAGTCGGCAATTGCTATCGAAACGCCATCAATAGCATTTACCAATACTAAATCCGGTTCGAGTCCGACACCGTCACATAATTTTCTATCTCTTTCACCTTTTTGTACTACACAGATCCCATGTTTGCTTAATCGACGTCGTAGTTGTTGACGTACATATCCTTCAAATACACGATTCATGTCTAGGATATAGCCCTGACCGTGTCTTCCATATGCTGCCGTTCCTGCTGAAGTAAAACGCAATAGTAAAGTGATTAAATAGAGTGGCATAAAATAGCGATCGGTACGATCTGGTAAGGTAAAATTTGGACAATTTACTAAAGAATCAGTTTCTTGCAGCCAGCGCGTAGCTGACGTAAGGCGATGAGCAACATCTTCACTAGCAAGCTGAGAAAGAGTTTCTAATCCCCATTTTAACGCTTGGTTCCTCGAAATATTTTCTGTGAAAAACGTATGTCGACAGTAAATGCCATTACGTATTGGAGTATTCTTGATGAAATCCTGCACAAAAAGTACTTGTCCGGTAGGAAACTGTAGGTTGGCTTCTTCTTCTAAGTATCCGCGAGTCAATCCAGCTTGCACTAAACGTGCGGTTTCCCCCATTAGTGCATTTCCTAGTACATCCCATAAGGTGTCTTCTCTACGAATTGGAGAAAAGATATCTGTTGCAGTTGCTTCGCCATCTCCTTCAAGAAATAACCGTAGTAAATTAGAAGGACCAATCTTTGGCTCGACTGAAATCACGAGCCCAGGGAGAAGAAGATCTCCTACGAATGAATCCGCTTTCAATCGATATTCGCCTGCGGTTCTGCATACTATTACTTCAACAAAAGAAGAGTAAGCATCGAGTGTAGCGAGTTGAGTACTCGTAAGACAGACAGGTTCGCTAGTACCGTATTCGCTAATGCATACTCTGAGTTTCACTACGCTGCCCTCGAAGTCTCGCTAGGATCAGTTGAGGCCGCGGACCAAATACGCTCGAAGTCAAAGTCATCTAAACGACTTGGCATCGCTAAGAAATATTCTTGAAGGAGAGGGAAGAGCGCCGTATCCCAAACCTTTCGAACAAACGCCTTAGTAAGTCCTACATCTCTACATTCCTCTGACAAAAAGTAACTGTGTCCGATACAAAGCCTAGGGTCACGAATTTTAGAGTTTAATTGATCCAAAAAACGAATGGCCTGGATATGTTCTGCTGATTTGGCATTCCGATATACGCTATTAAGCACAGTAGATTGCGGCTTAATCTCTATAAAATTAAATCGACGACGAAGAGCATAGTCCACTAGTGCTATGGAACGATCCGCGCTATTCATAGTACCAATTATCACTACATTTTTAGGAATCGAAAAAGGAGTTTGCGAATACAATAGAGGCAACTTTTGCTCGCGGTATTCTAAGAGATACATCAACTCTCCAAAGATCCTGCTTATATTTCCTCTATTTAGTTCGTCTATTAGAAATACAAACTGTTCATTAGGTCTGCACTCAGCGTTACGGCAAAATTCTACGAACACACCCTCGCGCGTTTCATAACTTAACTGCCCATTGAGAGTCTTCGGCCTAATTCCTTCAATGAACTGCTCGTAACCGTAGGACTGATGAAACTGGACGATTTTCAGGTGGCTCTTCTTAGAACTAGCTAAATGTGCAGCAAGTTTCATAGCTGCTCTAGTCTTACCAGTCCCCGGGGGGCCATAGAAAATAAATTGACGACCTTCATAGACTCCATTGAGTGACAAATCGCCTAGTACCGATTGTACATTTTGTGCTTCTGGTGACGATTCAGACCAGTTCAAATCACTAAGGAAACTTTGCCAATTGTATCTTGAATCACTAGGTGAAATCTCATCCTCAGCATCTTCGCCAGGAGGATTTATCTTTGATTCCCATTTTTTCAGAAAGAAGTCTGGATTGTCGCAGGTCGCTAATATATAGAGAGGAAATAAGGCGGAAAAAACTTCATTTACTTTGTCTGCTACTTTAGGACCGAGTGCTACAACTTCTTCTTTCGAAAGGCACACATCAAAGTTAGGTTGCTCATCTTTTGCTTCTAGTGCTTTGATTAAAATACTCTCATCAAATGGACCATCATAACTGTCTAGTTTTTCAGCGGGTTTATGAATCCGAATTCCTATACCCAATGCTTTAAGCTGGGATAAGTAGGTTTCACTAAATATACCTGTGTCCTTAATTCTTTGATTAAATCGCTTTTCAAATTCTTTCGAGTACAAGCCAAATCCGAAGCCAAAGCGAATTTGATTGGGATTCAAAATCACGAACAACTGGGGACTTGAAATACGCTTCTTAGCGGTAGGGTAAAATGCAGCCCAGTAGTGGCTGTGAATGCCACCTTTTCCAAAGTCATTTTTATTCATGACACTTAAAATACGAGTCTCAGTTTCAATTTCATCACCTAAAATCTGTTCAACTAGAGGAGCTGCATTAGCCATAAGGGCACGTGTTGGCTCTTTTATATAAAGTTCGAACTCAGATTTTGTAGCTTGATATGTCGCTTTGATAGGATTTAACTCGTACTTTTTCAAAAGACTAAAGGCTTCTTTTTTGTAACCAGAAAATGTTGATTCAGAATTTTCTAGCTCTTCTGTTTGACTTAATTTCTGATCTTTCTCCCAGTTAAATTGAGGGTTGGTTTCACGAATAATTTTAATGATCGAATCAGAGAGTTCTTCATCGTCAACACTACGAAGCGTATTGTTATCATAAAAGAAGTTCTTAAGTTCCTCGTCTGAAGTAATATCGACTGGAATGAAAGGCTCTACAAATCTAACTGATCGCGTATGAGCATGTTCGTAGTTAGCGTCAAAACGGTAGCCTCCAGTTACAACTCCAACGCCTAGTATTTTCCCTTTTGCATAGTATAGTACAAGGTCATCTTCTTGCATTTCATCACGTAGGAGACTGTACTGTTGGGTAATATACGACGTGCTACCACCTTCATTTTTCTCAGAACATATTTTTGCCGCTTCCGCTAAGCTTGCGCAGTTATTTAGATCACCACTTTCACCCCATGCTATCGCAGCTACTTTTCGTTGGTGCTGCTCTTCCCAAGCCTCACCCTGTTTACCCGGTGATAATTTAAATAAAGCGGGCAATTCATCTTTCTCACTTGTTTCTAAAAGGTGATGGTGTAGACCATCCAGTTCAACCAGGGTGCAATCTAACGCTGCTGCAAGCATTTGAGATGTTTCGATTACTTTCTTGTATCTGGTGCCGTGTGAATCACTAGATTTTACTGTGTATAGTCCCAATGTACGTAATGATCTTCGCGTTTTTGTATTTAATACGGGATACTTGTCTGGATGAAGAACAAATAAAATTGCAGTGTATATTGAGGAACCCAAACCGCTTATAATTTTTCCTTTACCGGTAGGGCGAAACTGATCAATTCGTTGATCAATTGGCATAGATTCATCAACTAGTAGCTTCAGGGTTTTTCGAAGGCTCTCCATGTTAGCCAACACTTTATTGTTGTGTCGGTGAATGCCTGTCCAATGTTCATTTTGTTTATAAATAGTAAAATCTCGAAAGTCTTTTTCAGTTAGGTTGGACAAATTCTCCGCAGAAAATATCGGTCTAAACCTATTAAAGAGACGTTCATCACTTTCGACACGAGCTTTTGTACGTACTTTGGGAAGCAAGGCTTTTAGCCTCTCTACAGCTCGCGACAATTTTTTATCATCTACCTTTTCCATACGTACTCCTGAGTATTTTCGTCCGCTTTCTGTATCGGTAGTTTTCGGTAAAACCTTGAGAGATCAATGAGTTAGTTATTAGTGTGTAACGTTATTGATTTTGAGCAGAGTTTCCATATTAGTGGTAAAGGCTGCGTACGCGAATTGCTTATTTAATCTGGTTATCAATAACACACAGTGTTCATTTGACTGCTGGTAGCTATGCGAAGCTAATATTGCAGCATGTGACAAAATAATTAACTCGTGTGTAGATTGCTAAATAGTTCATAGCTTGCTAATGAGAAGCTTAAAAATTAGAGGTATCAATGAAGAAACCGTCAGGCCGCTGTCCTTATTGTGAACGTAAAACACGAGCTACAGTAACAGATGAATCAAAATATCTAAGAGATAAGTGTAAGTGCAACTTCTGCGGAAGCGAAATTCAAATTTGCATCGCACCTGGATGTAAGGACTTTGCACGATCTGATCGCTTTGTTGCAGACGCATTCTGTGCGCCGCATCATGAAGGTGCAGTAAAAGTGGCAAGAGCCACATTTCTCATTGCTGTGACAATGTACCAACCTAAAACAACTTTTTCAATTGCGGCTAAGAAGGTTTTACAAGCTGTTATATAAATTGATTTACAACTATGTTGATTTAATAGGTGTTGAAAGAGAATTTTTTACTGTTCGGTTTATTTGAGAATTACTAAGTTGTGAGAAGTTGTCTTTTAACATCCTGCCTCTTGATTCTCAAAATGAGCGCCACTTGTTGGTATGAAAATCTATTACTCCTTCGCGACCACAGTATCGTAGAGACCGTAGTGGCTAAGCCCTTGGTGACTTTCGATTCCCGTGTATCGAAGTGACGCATCCTCATACCGACGAAATGCGAAGACAGCCTGATTCATTTGATCAGTATTGAAAACCTTTAAACGCACAAGTAAATGGAAATCATCGACCGTTAGTCCTGTAACAGATAAAAACAAATCTGGTTCTAGTTTGGTAATCACGTCCTTTAGTGTGTTCTCGCGAAAATCAGTCAGGTACATGAATGCAGGAATTCGCGTTGCGAATTTGATTAATTTCTCCTGAACGAGCTTGCGCTTAGACCTGTATTCTTTCTCTTCATCGGTCAGCTGCTTCTTCTCTTTAGGTGTAAGATCGCCGTCCTGAGCTTTTTTCTTGAGTTCTTTAACCTTCTCACTCTTATTGATAATCGTTTCGATGATGTTATCACCAAGCGCACGCCATCCTTCAATGCGTGCTACTGCAGCCATCGCCTCAGGACTTTCTAAAATACGGCGCAAAGTCTCATTGTCTACATTTACCAATAGTGCGGACTCCCACTTTCTTGCCAAAAGGGTCGCAGATGTGCCAGCCATAGCGATATCGAGAATGCCACCCGCATCAATCTGAGTCATGTTCGCACCGTCGTAAGCTAGCACCGGTAGGAATGATATAAGGTCTTTGACCGCGTTCTCAGGGTTCAGTTCATTAGGGGATAGGCCGATTCCATATTCAGATAGCTGTCGCAATGCGCGCGTCGGAGCAAAATCAAAAACGAAACAAATGGGTTTTAGTATTTCTTCTTCGTTCGGATTGTCACCATTGGGGTTCTTTATTGACCACGGCGACTGCACGCGAAATGCAGCCTGAAAATAGGTCTCCGGAGATGAAAGATTACGAAGCATCAAGATGGATGACCACTGTGCAACTGTGACACCAGTGGTGAGCTTGCCGCACGAAAGTGTTATTGTCTTGGTCTCGAATCCACTTCCTATGGCTGCCCGTACGGGCGGCAACGCATCGAGCCCGATTCCTGCCGCCGCACCCGCTGCGACGATGACGGTGTAACTGCGCCAGAACACATTGTGTTTCTCAGCAAGCAGGTTCGCCATTGCGTGGCAAGCTGCCACATTGGGCAGAAACCAAAACGAGTGCTGCAAATATGGTAACAGCCGCGCGTCTTCATAAGGCATCGGCGGTTTCGTACCAGTCTTGAGATGCTCCACCGTTTTGTGCGTGTGACCACCGCGAATGATGTCGAGCCATTTCTGTACGTCGCTTTGATGTTTGAACTTAGCTTGTTTTCCATCGCCTGAAGCAGCAAAAAACTCATTTAGATCAAATTCATTAAACTCACCGCCACTGGCAATAGCCAGCAGTTCCTCTGGCATCTGGTAGGTGAGTAGGCGCATCTGCGGTAGTCCGCCGTAGGGGTTCCACCGACCGGGATTCTTCTGTGCGAATTCCTCCTTTGCTCGCTGCTCGTCGGTGTAAGTCCAGTTGAAAATTTGTTCTTCGATGAATTCACCCGTAGCTAAAGCTTTGAACGGAGTGCCACTGAGGTAGAGATAGGCTTTTGTAGTGATTGGTAGAATCTCGTCAGAAAGCCCTGCTAAGTCTTCATTTATAGATTCAAGTGCCTTGGAGTATTCGAGCTTTTCCTCATCCTCCTCTGCATCGAATAACTCTTTTGCCGTCTCTCTCCATGCTCCGAAGTGGTATTCATCAAATACGACTAAATCCCATTTCACTTTGTGCAACCATTGGTTCTGCAGCTTGACCTTACCTCTAGCATCCCGTCCCAATAAATCCTGAAACGATCCAAAATAGACTAAAGGCTTTTTTGCTGAAACTGACGTCGGGTCAGCGTCAGAATTGCGACTCAGGTATTGCCAACCATCAAAATCCGCGTGCGACTCGAGGTCGGATTGCCAAGCATCCTCCACGGCGGGCTTGAAAGTGACTACGAGTACACGTTTCGCACCAAGTTTCTTTGCTAATTGATATGTAGTGAATGTCTTTCCGAAACGCATTTTCGCGTTCCATAAAAAGCGTGGCACGACGTTCATGTCCTCCGCCCAACGAGAGTGATAATAGGCGTGCGTCAGTCTTACTGCCTCGGCTTGCTCGGCACGCATTGGGAAAGTGTCGCTATGTGTACCGCTGAAACGCTGCCCTGTGCGCAGCTCAGTGAGGACAGTCTTGACGTCCTTAACGTTACAACGCATCCATTCCTTCGCTCTGCCCAAAATAACTTTTTCGAATTTCCGAGCTTTAAGCGCATCTCGGACTTCGCCGTCGCTAAATAACGTTCCGTCATCCCGTTCTGCTGACTCATCTAACTCTATACGAAAGTTGGTAATGCCCGCAGTGCCAAGTTGCTCTGACGATATACGCTTTTTTAAGTCTCGCGTTGTCTGGCCGATCTTGAGTAGTCCCGCATGCGCTGCATCCGCAATCGAATAGGCGTAAATGCGTGGACGAGCCTGCGGCTTAGGTGTTAGGATTTCCTCTATAGGCTTACTCATTATCATCCTCATCCATAATGACTTCTTCAGAGGAATCGTCGCTCAAACCCATAGAACGTACAATCTTCTCAATGAACGCGATTTCATTTTCGGTTAAACCATATTTTGTGTAGAGGTCAGCATCTGTCCAAAGTCGTGTCCAATCCTGAATAGGAACAAACGTGTAAACCTTACGAGTGGTATTCTGTGAGGATTTATGTAATTGGATAAGAAAGCGAGTCAATCGGCATGAAAGATACGATAAGCAGCTTTCCGCCTCTTGTTTTGAATCGAACGGACCAATACATAGATACGTTTCCGAAGAAATAGATTCTGGTTCGCCAACAAACGGCGTGCTAATTATGCGATGAGGGTATGTGTCCTTGTTGCCTGTACCCGGCGCAGCAAAGCCAACGAAAAGTTTCCACTTATCTATTAGAGTCGCTCCGCTTAAAACCTTGCTTCGTGAAATATACCCTTTTCCACCTCTTTGATAAACCACCAAGTCACCAGCCGATTTAGATGTTTTTCCCCTAAAAGTAGATGCCAAACCGAAAGGCTTTCTTGCACTAACAAGTCTTACAAAACGCTTGTTTTCAGGTAGAGCATGCGTTGTACTGCACTCAATCTTCATCACCTTTTTAAGGATAGATACACCCTCATTAAAACGGATGAACACTTCCGCACCTTGTTCAAGTAATGGGCGTGTAGCTGTGGAGACAGGCCAATCTTTGAAACGCGTAGTTACACGGCATTGCCCTGGGTTATCGCGCTCCCAAAGAAAATAACAGACACCGCCTTTAAGACCCACGCCAGGAAATACATCGGATGCACCAAGGTAGTCATCAATTGAGCGCAATTGTTTGTCCGTGAGCATTGACTCACGGAACTCGTCTAGGCCTCTTCCGCCTGCAAACCATCGGGAAGGGATAATCATTGATAGATAACGTGGCTTTAGCTTCTTAGCTTGCTCCACGAACAAGTGGTAAATTGGAACAGCAGAAGTACCTCCTCCTCCATCAGTCAATTGATATGGCGGATTACCGATTATTACGTCGAATTGCATACTTCCTCCAAAAATTTCGGTGATTTTAGTCTTGGGCATGTCGGTGTGAATCAATGTGTAGGCATGGGTTTCGAGAGCTTCGGCTCGATCAAATACAGATTTTCCAGCTCCACAGAATTTGCACTGCCTACCCTTCCAAGTGTGCTCCATACGTTCGAACCAAATGTTGCCATCATCATGGGAGAATGACTTCGCGATTGAATGTTTTCCGTTGGCGTACTTTGAACAATACACGCTACGTCGTGCGAGTAGACTGGTGAGATGTGTAATACCAAGACCGAATACTTGCATTGTTAGGATGTGATCCACGCGCTTCTGCAGATCAGGTATTTCAGTCTTCAAACCTTCGGTGAGACGCTTAGTGATCTCACGTAGGAACACACCAGACTTTGTGCAAGGGTCGAAGTATTTCAGGTTAGGATCAGCCCAGATGTTTGCACCTTTATGACTGTCAGCCCACGCCTGAGCTAACGTATCTAGCATTTGATTGGCAAAATCTGGCGGAGTAAACACCTCGTCATTGGAAAGATTCGCAATGCAAGTAAGCACATCTGGGTTGCGTCCGCGCAAAGTGAAAGAGGCTTTAGTGGTCACGACAACACCTCACGAACTTTGTTCGTTTTGGAATTCTCGATTTCGCCGATAGTCATTGCCGCACAAACTTTCATTGGAATTATTGCCTCACTTCCGACTCCAGACGTTTGGCTAAGAAGATCAAATCGAAAGTCGCGTCTCCGAAATCTTCCTCTACTTAAATATTCCCATTCTGAAAACACGATGGGACGACCGTCATTAGTGCGCATTTTTAACGCATCACCAGGAATAAGGTTCAAGGACAATACGCGGGAAGCTGCTCGATAAAGTACGTCCGATGGTTCTATCTTTAGATAATCAGCGAATACGCACAGCAGCCTTTTGCGACATTCAATGATGTTATCCTCCAAAAGCTCAATGCCGTAGATAGACATGACAGCAATAAGAGCGAGATATTTCTTGTTGTGACTAGATTTTCTGCTTTTAAGTTCAACGACGGCAAGTTTTCGTTGCAGAATACGAGTTAAAAAATTTCCATTGCCACATGCAGGCTCCAAAAAACGAGCCTCGATTCGATCTGACTCTCCAGTAAGATCAAGCATAGCTTCGACCAACCAAGGAGGTGTAAAGACTTCTCCATGATCTGCAACGCGCTTTTTTGATTTAATCAAGCTTCGCGAAGTATCGTCTTTCTCTAAATATTCCAATCCTAACCTCTAGTCCTTTTTTTTTGTCTGCTTCTCTTTGGACAGTTCGATGTGGACGTAGTGGTCCAATGCTGTCTGTGCCACATCCGTTACAGTCCAACCTAGTTTGTCAGCCAACGATTCAATCTTCTTTTTGAGTTCGTCCGGCAGACGGAAGCCGACAAATTTTCTCCCGCCTTTCGTAAAATGTCTCTTTGGTAAGCTCGAATTGTTCACTGTTAGTCACGTAAGTTAATATTATACAATATATAACTATTAGTTAACATTGTATAACAAACTATAAAATAAGCATACAATCTAAAATTTGACTTAGCGTTGCGATTGCTCGCAAGGGTAAATTGCTTTTTAGGTGGTTTGAGGGAAAATAAATAAGCTTGGATTTGTGGAGTATCGGTCCTCGAAATTTTAGATTAATTGATTTTGGATTGTTTTTTTGGGAAAGTCTAATCAGAAAAGTACTAAGCTTCGTTCAAAGTTGCTTCTACTTTGACCATTTCAAGCTGCACTAGGCTATAATCATGCATTGGAAATTCTATTTCAAAAAAATTACAAAACTCCTTAAGACCTTCCATAATCGCATGTGCGCACATTAAATTAAACATCGTAGAGTGTTTCGGATCTGTTACACAGCTAGTTCCAAATTTACTGCGGTAGAGGTTTATGACAATTGGCGAGCCATGCAAAAATTTCGAGGTCAATTTATAAATTTGATAGTAGTCTTTACTTTTGCCAATTTTCTCAGTGATTTTTTTGAAACTTAAATCTTCTCCTGTCCAGTCGGCTCCCTCTTTTAATAGTCCGTCTTTTTTGGACCAATACGGGTGCTTAGTAGCAAATTCACGTTCTATAAGTTCTGGTTCAGCTTTTAAATTGGGAGAATATTTTGCTCCAATGAGTTGCTCATACCTATAAAATGCATTCAATCTTTCACACATAATAGAGGGTGTTGCATGGCAATAAATATAAGTAAGATTACTTGTTATCTCAAACGCACTTCTAAGATTAAAGGCTGAAGTCGCAGTAAGCAGATGTGATTGAGTTAATAGTGTACTTCGTAAAATATCGTGAAGTTCGATAATTAGTGGATATAGATGCTGCACAATTTCTTTATGTTTTTTACATTTGTCAGGAAGTTCTTCGGTGATAAAAGAGAAAAGCCCTAGTGAGCATATTATATATTTTTCTGCTTGCGGATTACGACTAGCTTCAATGTGCTTGTCCAATCCAATCGAAACCTCATTCCAATATTCGAACCAATTTTTGTAAGTTTTCTTCATATGTTTGTGATTTTCTATTTGATGAGTATATCGATTATAAAGTCTAACAATCTTTGTTGATAAAGTATTCTTTGACTCTGTTGAAATATTGCTTGGAATGACGGACCTGAAGATCAAAGGCGATATCAAACAAATTTTGGTGCCAGCCAGTTGGAACTTTAAAGGAAGACTGCGATGTCAGAAAGGCTGCATAGAAGTCATAAGTATTTTTTTCGGGGGGTAAGTCCTTGTTCCAGTACAAATGAGATTTTGCATGAGGAAGTTCGTTAAAAAGACCCTCACGTTCATTTGTTGCACCGTGGCCGTAATACCACGCTGTGAAGAGCTCCCTAAATTCTTTTGGCTGTTCCTTTGACGGTTTAAGAGTGTCGCCATTACAAACCATACCAAAATTTATCGTTTCTATATCTGCGCTTGTTTTCCCTTTTACGATATTTGAGAAAATTTCTGCATAGTTTGAATGAGAATAAAAATCCTGAATTGCGTGCAATACGGCACCAAAGTGCTTTATCTTTTCATCTAAATCACTATTGTTACTTTTTATCTGGACAATATGTACTTCGATTTGTTCAGCACTCGGACAAATTTTATTGTCATCAAAATGATTTCTACCATCTTTAAAGGCGTCGCCGTTGTCTTGTTGGGTGTTTGCCTCAACGATTTTCGATAGACAACTTTCTTTCACCAATCCACCCAAAGCCTGATATGTAATTTGTTGGTGAACGTTCACAGTGCGTTTTTTCCCTGACGAAGACGCGATAATAATAGGAAATATCTTGCTTAAATCTTCTTGATTTACTGACGAGTTACCCTCTGTATCTCCCCTCTTGGGAGTTACATTCCTTAAACTTTGGCTAGCTATTCGATAGGCGTCATAATCAAAGACATAAGGAGTACTTTTTTTGTGGGCTGCAGTTGCCACTTTTATATTCAGAATGATGGAAAGGAATAATAAGTTCATTATCAAGTCTCCTGAGACCTCGAGCCCCTTCCGAAAGCGTAACACTCTTAGGTTTTCTTGTTACTCTCGAAGCAGCTAAGCTCTTTAAACTTTAAAAATTATCTAAGAAAAAAATGAAAAATTCAAAGTAGTTGGATAATCGCACAAGTTCCGACTTTCTGCTTCGAGTCATCACTAGCGATTCTCATAACTCAAACTTGGCAAACCCCTCAAACTCCTCTATTCCAAACCAATGATTGACCACATCGCCCTTCAGGTTAGCGACCTTAAAAAAAGCGTACACTTTTATGACAATGCCCTGGCACCTCTTGGATACAAGAGATTAATGGAAGTACCCCAGAAAAATGAACAAGGAGTTTTGATTTTTGGGTGGCAGGATTCCAACCAAACTGATTTTTGGATTAGTGAGGGTTTACGTAACGAACCACGACTTCATATAGCTTTCAGGGCTGATAATCATGAGCAAGTCGATGCATTTTATCGGTCCTCTTTGGCTTCTGGTGGAAAAGATAATGGTAAGCCTGGTTTACGAATGAAGTACCATGAAAATTATTACGGTGCCTTTATATTAGATCCTGATGATCACAACATAGAGGCTGTTTGTCATGCGGGTAAGAAACATAAAGGCGACTACGTCGCTGAATATTAATATTAAGCTTAATTTTAAATTTAAATAAAACTGGCGGGGCGGACGGGACTCGAACCCGCGGCCTCCTGCGTGACAGGCAGGCGTTATAACCAACTTAACTACCGCCCCATTAATCAACAAGCTGGTTTAAGGGACAAAACTTATTGCGGCGGGCCGGGGTTGTCAATTGAGTAACGGAAATTCAAAGCTAATTTAGAGGAATGCGCAAGGCGTCATAAAGGCGTGTACGGCTACTCTGCACGTGCAGAGTTGTCCTAAGCTGCCGTCGGTAAATCTTCCCGGTTGATAGGCTCGTTGCTTTCTAGCTTGTGGGCGGGAGAAAAAAGCGCCGTTACCAATAGAACGCCACTTAAGGAGAGATTCCACACCGCCATCCACATCGGATCGTGTCTGCCTAAAGCAATGAGACCGCCCCCTAAAAGTTCTAACCCTGCCGCCAGTGTCAGCCTTCGTGGATGTTTCGCCTTTTTTCGTGCAGAAAGAAGTGCGGTCACACCTGCTAAAAAAGACAACCAGGTTACCCACTCAATAGAGGGAACGTAATAGCGATCCCCTACTAAGCTGATTTTTGTGGCAGGCACTTGCATTTCGACCATCCAAAGCCCGATTGCAACAAGCCCAGCAATGATTTTTATAAATCTGTTCATGCAAAATTTTAATGCATATCTCAGACCAGAAAGTTTTCGTGAGGGTGGTGAACTCTGCACGTGCAGAGTCAGGCAGCTTTTGAAAATTGTATCTGATAAGCGCCACGAGGCAGAAAGACTTTGATGGCGTTATAAGCAAAAATTAATTCGGGTTTTAATGAACCGCGATTGTCGTTACTTTTTATAAGTTTGATAAACCCCATGGATTTAAGTGCCACGCAGTCTTTCCACACGGAAGGAAAAGTACGACCTAGAAGTTTTGCTAGTTCATAAATAGACTTTGGAGCTTCTGTGGCTAGTACTGAAAGTAATTCAATTTTTTGAGAACTTGCAAAAGTACGAAAGCCTTCCACTTTTTCAAATAAAACGATATTTTGCGATTGTTTGCCATGTGTTTTTTTAAAAAAGTCTCTCAACGAAACAAAATGAATTTCCATTATGTCATTCTTCTTCATCCGCAATCCTTTCTGCGATACTAATAAAATAATCCGCCGCTTCTTTGTAATTGGATACACTTAGCGTTTCTCTGTACGCGTGTTCTTCGGGCAATCGATAGTGAATATGAAATCCGTAAGGTGCATGGTTGTCTATCAGTAGTCTGATGCAATTTTGTTTAGTATCAATTAAAGACATATTTACTTTAATACCTTCCGGGTATTTCAGGTCCCGTGTTACTTTTCTTATTTTTAGTTCCACAACAAAACGGTTCGATCTGCCCAACGTTAGCCGTTGGACCGATATTATATTCGTACTACTCATTATATATACTCACTAGATATATATCGCTGTCAAATGCATTGCTGACAGCGCGTGTTACATCGGGAGTGTATTAACTTGGCAATGGTAACTTGGCTACGAACTGAGGGGAGCGTGTTTTTTATAGAGAACTCTGCACGTGCAGAGTTAGGTAGCTTTCACTATTAGGCGTAACTGCGCCATCAATAAGTTCCCCCAGAACCATACAGATTTTTTTAATCTCTGCAGTGCTGGGGGAAGTTATTAGTGGTGGTACGTGAGAGAGTTATTTTTTAGTGACCGTTGGGGAGAATTCTACTTCCACTATACAGTCAGAGGCGCTTTCGGAATTAGCACATGTCCATTTGGCTTCATCGGAGACTTCGCTAGGACGTAAATTTGATTCTCTATCGCCTACTGCATAGAAAATATTGTCGAGTGAGTATGCCAAATCCACTGTGATCGTATCGTTTTTTTCAATCACTAGTGGCTCAGGCAGTTTTACAAGCAATGCGTGATCTTGAGAGCGCACTTCGTGTGCTTCTCCATCACCGAACTTCAAATTCGGAGTATTGTCAGAGTCAGAGAATACTTTGCCTGTGAAATCCATTCGGATGTAGTTGTATGTTCCAGTGCCAAGTTGCGAGTCTTTGGTGTCTCTTTTGTAGGAATTGAAATCGGCATTTACTGCAGCACTGCCTTTTGCAAAATCAAAGTAGTCTGCAAGGTATCCATTGGCATGGTCCGGATTAATTCCACAGTAAGTGAGATCAGAGTCACAGTTTTTATTGGTCCAGATGTGTGTCCCGGCTCCTTTGTTGGTTCCGTCAGCTTCCATTGCTTCCACCATGTAAAAAGCTACCAGCTTTTTTTGGTAGATGCGGGGAGTGATGCCTAGCAGGCTGCTCGTCTGCATGGATAACCCGCGCATTAGCCCTCTGATGCCAACTGCTTCATATTCAGCTCTTTGTTCGCTTGCAGAATGATTTGTGAACTGCACGTTCACACTTGGACCATCGGATTTTTTTCCACATCCGAGTTGCGCTGTGCTTGCGATGATTGCTATCAGTACTGGTTTGAGTGTTTGTTCCGTGTTTTTCATACGTACTCCGTACATTTTAAGCGCACCAATCCACTTGCTTCACCATGAAGCGTTTTTTGGTTTGCTTGATTTTCTTGGTTAAGAAACTTTTTTACTTCTTTGTAATCGTCGGAGTGAACTCTGCTTCGACGATACAAGGGATGTTGCTTGTTGTGCCGTTACAGGTCCACTTTTGAGAACTAGTTAATTCCGCCGGTGGCTGCACATACGTGCCATTTGCATAGTAACGGTTATCTAAAGAGTAAGCCAAATTTACCGTGAACGATTCACCTTCTGCTAATACAAGTGGTTCAGGCAATTTCACAGTGAGCGCATAATTTTGTGCCCGTACTTCATTAGCAGTAGTTGTTCCGAACTTTAAGTTTGCTGTTGTATCACCATCATACACTTTTCCTGTAAAATCCATGCTGATGTAGTTATAAGTGCCTGCTCCAAGTTGGGAATCTTTAGTATCTCTTTTGTAATTGTTAAACTCGGAATTTACGACGCTACTTGGTCTGGCAAAATCAAAATAATCTGCCGTGTACCCATTTGTATAAGCCGTGTTAATACCGCAATAGGTGAGATCAGAGTCACAATTTTTACTTATCCAGATATGTGCGCCTGATCCTCTGTTATTTCCTGTAACAGGATCCTTATCTTCTACAATGTAAAAAGAAACTAATTTCATCTGGTAAATCGTCGGAGTCACACCGAGTAGGGCAGTTGTTTGTAAAGAAAGTGCATTCCACAAGCCTCTGATGCCGACAGATTGCATTTCTGCTTCTCTTGCGCCCGCAGTATTGTTAGTGAACTCTACATTCACTGCTCCTGTGCCGACTTTGGTGCCGCAGGCATTTAAACTTAAGATTAAACCGATTGTGAGTAATATGTGTTTCATCTTACTTTTTCTCCGTTAAAGGAAAGAGCGAGATACCGACATGGTAAACCGAATCATTTCCCTTGCTCTCTGCTGAAATCGCATCAATGCGATCCAGCGTTTCATCTAAAATTTTAAAAATCTCTTTGTACTTGCTCGCTGGTATCGGAAACGTCAGTCCCGTAATCGATCTTTCTTCATACGGCACCGTATCCAGTGCGTTTGATGCAAGACTGAGCATCTCTCTATGAAACTGGCTAAACACCAGTCTCAATACGCTTCCCGTACATTCCAACTTTTTTTCGGCGACGACTACTTTGCCATTCGCCGTTTTTTTGATAAAGCCGTTATCCAGTAAAAACTTTATCGCCTGTTCTACTTCTGAAAGACTTACTTTCACCCGCATTCTAGAGCGTATCCATTTTGCGTCTAATTGAAAGTCTTCTAAATTTACCATTTCGCGAATGGTGACATTAAACCAGTGTGTCAAATACTCGCGCATCTCTACTTCGCGGGGATTTTTTTCCCCGTAGCTTTTCGATTTTTGCAGACCTTCGAGCGCTTGTAAGCGCAATGCTTGAGAAGGGCTTTCTGCAATCGTTCTTAAATCCTGCAAGTACTTGCGCTCTTCTTTATTTAAGCCAAGCTCTGTGCCGATGCGCTCAAGCACTTCGCTCGTGACAGAGCGGCTACCGGAAAGAAGCATCGGTAAAAAACCAGGAGCTACTTTTACAAGGCCAGCAAGTGTACGGAGGGAGAAGCGCGGTTGTACCGACTTTTCATACTCCACACGATCTTTTAAGTACTGTCTGTAATCGTGGTAGCTATATATTTCTGGTTTGTTCATAAAATTTTAGCGCACGATAATTTTTGTTAGTGCCAATGCCTTTTGTTGTGGTTTGACTTGCATGCAAGACGACATCGACAAGACAAACGCGATAAAGTAAGTGGCGACACAGTAAAAAATAATTTGTTTTCTCATACGTACTCCTTTTATTGAGCGTTTACTGCTCTTAAATAATGTTCGTTCATGGCTTGTAGGTGTGATTCTAACGATGTGTGTGCAAGTTGGTTGTGCATCAAGAATTTTGCATGGGCGCGGTAAGCATCCATGTGATCTTGTTTTTTGAAGCCTTCGTTTTGCTTGGGGTCTTTGTGAATGTATTTGCCACTTCTCGTTGTTCCCAAGACCGTGATGTTTTCTTTTAAACTTTCCATTTGTTCACCTGCCTACAAGTTCATAATGACACTACGCAAGGTGAAAGTCAAGA
>CAYNEF010000016.1:42428-51140 GCA_964396165.1 uncultured Pseudobdellovibrionaceae bacterium | reverse complement strand
TTCTTTTTTCTAAGCTTGATGCGCTTTACTTTTTTAGAAGGCACTTTTGACTGATCGTAGGCTGATAAAATTGCCGCTGTGAAGTCTGCTTCTTCCACAAACTCAAGCTGTATCTTGGTCCACCCTTGCTTGCCCCAGGCATTATTAATAGCCACAAACCCTTCGCCATCAATCATGAGGAACTTTCGCTGCTCATAAGGGCGCAGACGCACATTCACTTCTTTTTTGTCCTTCCAGACAGTCGCAAACATGCGGTTATTGGCGCAAAAAGCGTCGCTGCCAAAGTGCTCTTTAATCGTGATGTTTTGCAGCTGATTCAAAATTTTATAGGCGATTGCAGTCGTGATCATAGGGCGATACTCATCGCAAATACGGTGCGTAGTGTCAAGGATAGACTTGGTTTCTACTGGAGTAAAAGGGGAATTAGATAAAAAGTGTCATGTATATTAAAATAAATATTCAACCTCACTAACCTTGGAACCATCATGAAAAATATCTGCCGTGTTTCTTTAATACTCAGTGTACTTGTATTTGCTTTGGCTCATTGCTCAAAATCCACTTCTTCCAGTGTCACTATCATTCCAGATGTGAAAACTTACGTGGAAGACTCGATGCCAGCGGGCCTTGCACCCACTGCAATTATTTTAAATCCGCATGAGGCTGCAAGAGCCGCAACAGCACAGAGCATTTTGTTGGAATTTTTTCAAAATACCGTTCCGGGAATTTCTGGCACCTCGGGTAAAGGTGTGATGGGTGCAGCCCTAGTAGATTTAAAAACCCGCTACGATGAAATAAATACCAGATTCACAAAAGCTCCCGATTGCACAACAGCTACTGCAACTGATTGGACAATCACAGTAGGAGCGCCGGTTTCTCAAACCATGACCTTAAAAATTCAGTGTAAAGATCTCTTTAACCAATCCGCTGGCGACGCCTCTGGCGCAGGATCAGGAATTGCGTGGGGCGAATCGGGCGATCATTTTTATATCGCGCTACTTTTGATTCAATCCAATGGCGTAGACAAGTTTGGCTATTTCGCAGATGTTCAAAAAACAACCAAGCAAGTGGATTTGCTTTATCTAGAATCTTTTTCTACGAGCACTTCTCGCACAAAGGTGATGCGTTTACTTTCGGACGCTCCTGATTCTGCAGCGACAACAAAAAACTACCAACTCACTTATGCTTCAACAAATGAAAGTGGAGCTGGTACCACAAGTTCTAGTGGCGCTCTTTCTTGCGGCACTCGGTTAATCTCCGACGGGACAGAAATTTTGGTGGATGGTACGGCAGGGCAGACAACAACTGCAGGAGCATGCAATGGCTCTCTCAGTTTCACCAATACGAATTGCTATAGTGCCACAAGCCCCTCGAACACTGCAGCAGCTTGTACGGGTTTAACTACGGCGTCTTTTAATTCCAAAATCAATCTCATCACAGCAGCACAAGCCGTCAGTGTGAATTCTACAATCACAAGCCAATTAAGTTTCTCTGGCATCAGCGCTGTAGATGATTTAACACCTTAAATTCAACTAAACTATTTTAAATAAGACAAAGAGCCTGTCGAAAAATCGACAGGCTCTTTTTATTTTTAAACTCAGACGTAAAATTTTATTTAATTAGCCGCGCAGCACTTTTTGTATTTTTTGCCACTGCCGCAACTGCAGGGATCATTTCTGCCGATTTTAGGTTGATCACGAACCATCGTCACAGGTTTTGCCGTCTCTTCGTGGTGGTGCGCTTTCCCTTCTTTATGCGTGTGCGCTTCGCCGTCTACAAAGAGCCATTGGCCTTCTTCTGTTTTTCTAAATTGGGAAACTTCGTGGTGATCAAGGCCTTCACCATTTTGCTCGAAGGTGGCGGTAAATTCCACCATGCCGGTGTCATCAGAGGGGCCGCCTTTTTCTGTAGCGACAATTTTTAAGCCTTTCCATTTTGCTTTCTCTGCCCACTCGCGAGTGCCCGCAAGATCAAAACCTTTTCTGGATTCGGGTGCGAGCGTATCTTTAATGTAATCAATTTTTACTTTTGTATACGCAGTGTAGCGAGAACGCATTAGCTGTTCAGCAGTCTCTGGAAGAGCTTTGCCTTCGATAAATGGCCCACAGCATTTTTCATACGATTTATCTAATCCACACGGACAGTTCATAACCATTCCCCCAGGTAGTTACCTAAAAAGGTAGCACTCACGGTTTAAATTTGCACGTGAAAGGGTACAATAGGAGGACTGTTAAATCAAAAAAAGGGGAATACGTCATGGGCGGAAGCATTAGCTACATCACAAAAGCACTGATTGTACTGGTCATCGGGATTGCCGTTTTTATGGGCTACATCGCGTTTCAAGATCCCAACTACAAGTTATCGCGTGAGATCAGTATCGACGCACCAGCTGAAAAAATATTCCCCTACTTAAATAATGCAAAACTATTCGAGGCCTGGAGCCCGTGGTCAAAACTAGATCCCAAAGCCAAAATGACTTATTCCGGAAGCGCAGAAGGTGTCGGCTCTGTCACAAGCTGGGTAGACGGTGAAAAACTTGGTACAGGCAGTGCCACTATTATCGAAAGTGTTCCGAGTAAATCGGTTACGACAAAATTAGTTTTCGTAAAGCCCTTCACGATGGAACAAACTGCCGTCATTTCCATTGAGCCTAAAGAGGGCAAGAGCGTTGTCACATGGAGCGTTACGGGACAAAATACTTTTCTCTGCAGAGTCGTTTGCTTTTTTATGAGCCAGGAAAAAATGATTGGTCCTATTTTTGACCAAGGACTATCCAACTTAAAAAATCTCACCGAAACCGCAAAATAACTTAAGACTTCTTTTCGTCACTTTTTTTAGAGTTCCCCCGTCTTTAGTAGTAGATGAGGTTCGGGTGGTTAAGGTGGCGGAAGAATCAAGGTGCAGTTTTTCTTGTTCTCTCTGTCAGTCTGCATGCCGCTTTGTTTTGTTTGAGCAAGGAAGGGCATCTAGCCACTCAAAACCTCTCTCGCATTTATGAAGTGGAACGCGTGGTTGCTCCACAAGGTTCTCATCGAAAGAGAGGTGATTCTTTTAGTAATCGAAAATCCCAATCTGCTCTGACTCTCTCCGGAAGCGGAGGGGTCCGCATGGGCGCCTTTCGGGTAGATCCCAATGCCACGCTTGATTTAGGAGGGAACCCTAAAGCTGTGGAATTGGGAACTCCCGAGGGGATGTCCGACGGTAGAGGAGGCAGATGGGCCGTTCCCCTAGAGTCCCTAAAGTACACGGGCATATTAAGTCATTTTCACGAGTATATCGATGAGGCGCTTACTTTTCCCAGAGAGTTTATTGAAAACGATATTCAAGGAAGAGTTCAAGCGACACTCTACTTTGATGAAAAAGGAAATTACCAAAAAGAAAAAAGTCGTATCTCGGGTAATTCAAATTATCTGACAGTATGGACGAAAAAATTTTTTAGACGCATATTTTCTCATACCCTACCATTTCCCATCGGAAAGACTCCCTTGAAAGTTGCCATGCTTTTAGAATGGGAAATAGGTATGCCGCTTTTACTGGGAAGTTCTTCTCAATCAAGCACACGAAAACAAATGGTATCAGGCGGCAAATTATATTTTTACCGCAAAGGCCAAAAAAGCTACGGTATCGGTATTGCCGGCATTGGCGGGGATGGTGTCACAAGCGCCATTGGTCCAGTCGTCGATGCGTTTGGTCTTTTAGACAGAGTCGCAAGAGTGACCGGATTATCGCACGAAGAGAAAAAAGAAAAATTTAGGCTTCACTTGCTACAAAACGATCCCGAATGGATGAAGAATTAACTAGGATTAGAATGTGATTATAGTAGCAATCACAGCAGTAATTTTGAAATATCGCTTCATACTTTAGCTCCATAGCGTTAATGTGTAAGTAACCTCTAAAGTGGAGGCTTATCAACGGCTGTGGAGCGAAATAAATGAATTCAGATAAAGCGTTTGCCATAGATCCTATATGCGGCATGAAAGTGGAATTAAATTCCCCGCGCAAAATTTCGTATCAAGGAGTGGACTATTATTTTTGCAGTGACCATTGCAAGAATAAATTTCAAAGCGATCCATCTTCTTTTGTAGAAACAAAGCCACCACCACCGAAACAAGCTAACGCAGTAGACGCCTTATATACTTGTCCCATGCACCCGGAGATAAAACAAAAAGGACCGGGCAGTTGCCCCAAGTGTGGCATGGCACTTGAGCCGACCGAAGTTTCTTTGGAGGAAGCCCCCAATCATGAGCTCATCGACATGGTGCGAAGATTAAAAGCGAGTACTTTTTTAAGTCTTCCGCTTTTACTGCTCGCAATGAGTGAGATGTTTCTCAAAAACGGTATGTTAGTAGAAGGCCCTGTAATGAATTATGTGCAGCTTGCTTTGGCAAGCCCCGTTGTGCTTTGGGGTGGGCTTCCGTTTTTCGTAAGAGGTTTTGACTCGGTTAAAAATAAAAACCTGAATATGTTTACTTTGATAGCCTTGGGAACAGGAGTTGCCTACGCGTACAGTGTAGTAGCGACACTGTTTCCGGGGATTTTCCCTTCTCAATTTCTAAACCATTCGGGACAAGTAGGAGTGTATTTTGAAGCCGCAGCAGTCATCATTACACTTGTTATTTTTGGACAAGTACTGGAGCTAAAAGCGAGAGGTCAAACAAGTTCCGCAATCAAAGCGCTTTTAAAACTAGCACCTAAGACGGCAAGACGCATCGTCGGAAATAGCGAAGAAGATGTTTTAATCGAAAGCGTGCAAGTAGAAGACAAACTCAGAGTAAGACCCGGAGAGCAAATACCGGTAGATGGGATCGTTCTTGAGGGAAAAAGCTCTGTCGATGAATCCATGATTACAGGCGAAAGTATTCCCGTACAAAAACAATCGGGAGAAAAAGTAACTGCGGGCACAACCAACCAAACCGGTAGTTTCGTAATGCAGGCAAAAAAAATCGGGAGTGATACGGTACTTGCACAAATAGTAAAAATGGTCGGAGAGGCGCAACGCAGCCGTGCTCCCATACAAAGACTCGCCGATCTAGCCGCAGCGTATTTTGTACCTGCAGTGATTATCGTTGCAGTACTCACAGCGATCGTCTGGGCGGTTTGGGGACCAGAGCCGGCTTATACGTATGCACTTGTGAACGCAGTAGCTGTTTTGATTATCGCTTGCCCATGTGCTTTAGGCCTTGCCACTCCCATGTCCATCATGGTGGCAACAGGAAAGGGAGCGGAGAATGGCGTTCTTTTTCGAAATGCAGAAGCTTTAGAGACTTTGGAAAAAGTGAATATACTTATCTTAGATAAAACAGGAACGCTGACAGAAGGAAAACCCAAGCTTATAACCGTCGAAGCTTTTTCTGGCTTTAGTAAGAACGAAATTTTGGAAGTCGCATCAGCGCTTGAAAAAAATAGCGAACACCCTTTAGCGCATGCCGTACTTGAGGGCACAAAAGAATTTGGCATTTCTTTGGGAGTGATTTCAGATTTTCAATCTGTTACCGGAGAAGGCGTTATAGGAAAATGGACTGGCAAAAAAGTTATTCTAGGAAACCAGAAACTTTTTGAACGAGACTTAATTGATACAGCATTGCTTGTCGAAAAAGCAGAAGTCTTAAGAAGTCAGGGGCAAACAGTTCTTTTTCTTGGGATAGACGGAAAGGCCGCGGGGCTTTTGGGTGTTATGGATCCGATCAAAGAGTCCAGCAGCGAAGCCATTCGATTGTTAACTGACTCTGGCTTAAGGCTTGTCATGCTGACAGGGGATCACCCTGGCACTGCCAAATACGTAGCAGAAAAACTGGGAATTCAAGAACATGAGGCAGGAGTATTGCCTCAGCGAAAATTAGAAGTCATTCGAGAACTCAAAGCACAAGGGAATAAAGTTGCGATGGCTGGTGATGGGGTAAACGACGCGCCGGCACTCGCAGAAGCCCACGTGGGAATCGCCATGGGAACAGGAACGGACGTTGCCATTCAAAGTGCGGGTATTACTTTGGTCAAGGGGGACTTGCGCGGGATTGTTCGCGCACGTAAGCTCAGCCAGTTTACAATACGAAATATTCGCCAAAATTTGTTTTTTGCATTTTTCTACAATTTATTGGGTGTACCGATTGCTGCCGGAATTTTATTTCCGTTCTTTGGCATTCTCTTGAGCCCTATGATTGCTAGTGCCGCAATGAGTTTAAGTTCTGTTTCGGTTATCGGAAATGCATTGAGATTAAGGAAAGTAAAATTATGAATAAAATAATTGTAGTGTTTTGGCTTCTCTTTATTTGCATGCAAGCAAATGCAAAAATAGTCCGTTATGAACTTGTTGCAAAACAAAAACAGGTGAATTTAAGTGGGAAAAAAGCGGTAGACTTTGCAATCGCAATCAATGATCAAATCCCGGCCCCTACTTTAGATTTTACCGAAGGCGATGAGGCAGAAATCACCGTACGCAATCAGATCCCCAATCAGGAATTATCCCTTCACTGGCATGGCATTTTATTACCCGTTGAAATGGACGGCGTACCATATGTGACGACGCCTACGATTCACAGTGGAGAAAGTTTTGTTTTTCGATTCCCTATCCGACAGTCCGGTACGTATTGGTACCACTCGCACACAAATGTGCAGGAACAAAAAGGTGTGTACGGCGCTTTTGTCATTCAGCCGAAAGTAAAAACACTAAAGTACGACAAAGAGGCCGTTGCTGTCTTAAGTGATTGGTCCGATGAAGACGCACTTTCTATTTTAAAAAATTTAAGAAAAGACGGGGATTATTATTTGTATAAAAAAGGTACGATGCGCTCGTGGTTTGGCGCCCTGCAAGCAGGTGCACTGGGTAATTACTTCTACAATGAATGGACCCGCATGGGAGGAATGGATTTTTCTGATGTCGGTTACGATGCTTTTTTAATTAATGGTAAGACCGATTCTCAATTAGTAAAAGCAAAGGCCGGAGATCGCATCCGCATTCGACTGATCAATGCTGCCGCCTCGACTTATTTCCATGTGGCACTAGGGAACGAGCAAGTGCAGGTAGTTTCTGCGGACGGAATCGATGTTACTCCCGTAAAAGCAAAAGAAATTTTAATGGGAATGGCTGAGACCTATGACATTCTCTTTACCGTCCCAGAGAAGAAAAATTATGAATTAAAAATTACGGCGCAAGATGGAACAGGCACTGCATCAGCTTGGATAGGGGAAGGGCAAAATGTATTGGCACCTCTAAAACCCTTTCCAGATATGTACGCGACGATGGATCATAGTGCACACCATAATCATGGCGCACACGCAGGGCATGACATGTCCGCAATGAGCGGAGAACATGCAGGGCACGATATGTCCACGATGAGCGGGGAGCATGCAGGGCACGACATGTCTGCAATGAACGAAACAAAAATAGAAACTCTTACCGTAGACAATTTAAAGGCATTAAAAAGTACACTGCTTCCGAAAAATGCACCTCGCTATGACCTAGAACTAAGACTTGGCGGAGACATGGAGCGCTACATCTGGCACATCAACGGCAAGGCGATTCATCAAGATCGCACTATTGAAATCAAAGAGGGTGATGTCGTTCGTTTTACTTTCGTAAATGAAACGATGATGCACCATCCGATGCATTTACATGGCCATTTTTTTCGCGTGCTTACGGATAAGGGAGATTACTCTCCTTTAAAACACACGGTAGATGTGCCCCCACATGGGACTAGAGTCATTGAATTTTACGCCAATGAACCAGGGGAGTGGATGCTTCATTGCCATAACTTGTACCATTTGAAAAATGGAATGGCGCGAGTGATTAAATATTTAAGCTATACCCCAAGGCCTGAAGTCGCGCATATGCAGCACGATGATCCGCACCACCACGATCATATCTACTATCGAGGCATGCTGGAAGCTGCGACCAATCACGGTCAGGCAAGATTAAGTGTATTTAAAACTTGGGACGAGATAGACGGCCGCTTTGAGGTGAGAAAAAACGAAACATGGAATCTGGAAGGAGATCTTTTTTATCGAAGATGGTTTGGCCAGTTTTTCAATCTTGTATTGGGTGGCACAAGTGTAGAAGATAATCACAGAGCAGTAGTTGGAGCGACATACATCCTTCCGATGCTCGTGCATGCGACTTTACTCATTGATCATAAGGCGGATTTTCGCCTGGATTTAGAAAAGCGGTTTCAGTGGACAAAATATATTTTTACTGATGTCGATGTCACACTTCGCCAGCGACTGGAGTCTGAATTTGAAGTGACGCTGATGTTTGCCCCCAATTGGACATGGGCGGGCGGCATCATGCTGACAGAAGATAGCATCGGCGCCGGCCTACAATTTCAATTCTAATAGTGTTACCTGTGAGAATGCGTGTGCGGCTGCTCGCGCACTTTTTTACTTAACTCGCTTGCGTGCAAAATTTGTTCATCGGCAATTTCTTCCATTGCTTCTTGTTGTTCTTCCTCTGCCTGCAACAATGTTGTTTCAAAATCTTGTCTAATCGTTGCGAGAGGTTTTTCTTCCTCAGGCATGGGAGGATTACCTAATTGATCGCTAAGCGAAGTAGAGGTTGCATCGTCAGTACCTGCCCATCCGCCGCTTACTAGCATTTGTTCTGTTTCTCCGGTTGAGCTTCCCATAATTGATCCGATATCGGGGAAGGATTTGTCGATAGGGGTGAGATTTGAATTTTTCTTTTTCATAGTGACCTCGATGTGTTTGTTAATTTAAATGCAGGTA
>CAYNEF010000016.1:40047-42328 GCA_964396165.1 uncultured Pseudobdellovibrionaceae bacterium | reverse complement strand
TTTCATGAGATCTGGCACTTGATGGTGCTGGGCGGAAGCATCTGCCATTTTATCAGCGTCGTATACGTTCTTGCATGAAAGAGTACTATGTCTTTTCGGATGCGAGTTTTGATCCTAAAACAAAAAAAGGTGTTATTTGTTATCTGATTCTCAATCAATTAGAAAATAACAAAAATTTTGATAGCGATATCATTACCAAAAAAGTGAATGGTGAAAATATCGCAAGACTTGAATTTATCTCCTGTCTTGAAGCCTTAAACAGCAGTGAGATTCCTACTTCATCAAAAATTCATCTTGTTATCGATTGCAAAGCAATAGAAAACCTTCTGGGAAGACGCGAAAATTTGGAAAGAAATAAGTACTTAAGCCAGAGCAAAGGACAGATTCTAGCAAATGCGGATCTCTACAAAAGTTTTTTCAAAGTAATGGATAAACTATCTGTGAATATTGTATGGGTAAAAGGCCACTCCCCAAAATCTGAACATTCTACGCTTGAAGCCATCTTTTCCCAGGTGGATAAAAAAGCCCGCAAATTACTTAGAGAGTTAACGTAAGAAACTGCAGAGAATCCATAACTTAATGCGCTGAGTAGAAGCGCGGAAATTCACTACGAAAATTTAACCAAAATTACCGATAAGTAGAGGATGAAACCTGCGCGTTCTCACGACATAGAGCTGCTCAAGCAGACACTGGAAAATATCACAGATCCTGTTTGGGTTTGCGCGCTTCCCGATCATTCGATTGAATACATGAATGAAGAAGTAACCGAAAAATTACTCGGCTACCCTGCAGATTGCTATTACGCAGATAAGAACTTTGGGTTTTCTCTGATTGTAGAAGAGGATATCCCTACTGCATTAAAAGCGAATGAAGAGTGCTTTAAAAACGGAAAAGCAGAGGCAAATTATAGATTGCGAAAAAAAGACGGCACCATTTTTTGGGCAAAAATCAGACTTAAAATCATAAAAGATTCGAAAGGTGTCCCCGTTCGTCTCATTGGGACGACAACTGATATCACATCGAAAATGAAAGTACGTCATGAACTGGAAGAATCTAGACACAGTTATTTTCAGGTTCTCGATGCGATTCCTGATTTTGTCCTTGTAAAAGATGCAGGTTCTAAAATCCGCTGGGCTAATAAAGCATTTCGCGATTATTACGGAATGTCGAACGAGCAATTAAAAGATATCATCGACGCTCCTTTTAGCGAGCCGGATTATACACAGAAATACGTACAAGATGACGCCTATGTATACTCTACAGGCAAGACCCTCGATATTGCTTGTGAACCTGTAAAACGTTTTGATGGACTTGTGCACTATTTTCATACGATCAAAGCTCCCATTTTTGATAAAAACAATAAGGTGATACTGACAGTCGGCGTTTCAAGAGACATTACCCACCGTCTTGAAGCCGAGAAAAAACTAAGCGACCAAAGACAGAGTATGATTACTTCTGCAAAAATGGCATCGCTTGGTGAAATGGCTGGTGGAATTGCACACGAAATTAATAATCCACTTGCGATTATTATTGGCAAGGCAGATTCTTTAAAGAAGCTCATTCACAAGCCAGAACTCGACAAAGAACTCCTAGATAAAAATCTGGATAAATTGGTAGCTACTGCGCATCGCATTTCTAGGATTATCAAAGGACTAAAAACATTCTCCAGAAGCGATGCAAACGATGCCTTTATCGCTACAAAAGCAGCGAGCGTTGTAGATGATACTTTGGGGTTGTGTCAGGAAAAACTGAAAAACTCTGGAGTGGAAGTGCATATTGATATACCGACAGATTTGGAGTTTGATTGCCGAGCGACCCAAATTTCTCAAATTCTTTTAAACTTAATAAATAACTCTTACGACGCGATACAAAATTTGTCAGAGAAATGGATAAGAGTGTCAGTAGAAGAGTCGGTGAATGGTACCATCCGTTTTTCAGTGACTGACAGCGGTCCTGGAATACCGAAAGAAATCGCTGACAAATTAATGCAGCCGTTCTTTACGACTAAAGAAGTAGGCAAGGGAACAGGCATCGGTCTAAGCATTTCTCGTGGCATCGCACAAGATCACTATGGGACATTATTTCTCGATAGAAGCGCTCCCAATACTTGTTTCGTTTTAGAATTACCACTTAAGCAAAAACAATTTATTACAAAGCAAGCCGCCTAAATATTCTCCTTGATCCCTTATTGACTAGAAATAAAAAAACGATAACGTAATTAGATGGAAAAAATATTTTTACTCGTCTACTCGAGCAAAGCTACAGAAGTGGTCGACTCAAA
>CAYNEF010000016.1:0-39947 GCA_964396165.1 uncultured Pseudobdellovibrionaceae bacterium | reverse complement strand
TCGAATCGGTGTTATAAGCGCCGCCATGGAATCAAAGGATTGTTCAGTTTGTAGAAGACCTAAAGGCGTCTTTCAATGTGGTCTATGCGCAGGCGCAGTTTGCAAAAAGTGCCTTGTAACCCTTGAAAAAGACAGCTTTTCTTTCTTACCCAAAATTTCAACCGATCTCACCCATAAGTCCTATTGCGGGCCTTGTTATGACAGTAAAGTAGCTGGCGAGCTTCTTTCTTATGAGCGTACGATGGCGCGTGCAAAACAGGTGTTTGTGTATGGAAAAGATCAGGGGGAAGAGACACGGCTCATGAGTAAAAATGAGAAACCTCTGCATGTGGTCGATTGCGCTGACAAAGATGAGACTTTATTGCGTTTGGCTTTTATGGCCGCACTTGCTAATTTTAACTCGCTAGTAAGTGTAGTCATTACGTCAAAAAAAGTACGTGATGAGGGGTATCAAAAAACACTTTGGTCAGGCACCGGAATTCCCACAACACTCGATGCGAAGAAAATAGAAAAATACAAATGATTCCCCTTAAACATAAACACAAGTATCTGCAGCACGGCGGCGGCTTCTCCAAGTTTGCTCGCGCAGTTGCTTTCGGCTCTGGAAGGCCAATTACGTTTGGTCTCGCCTGTTTGATCATTCTTTTATGGGGTGTGACGGGACCTCTTTTTCATTTCAGCGATACGTGGCAGCTTGTGATAAACACAAGTACAACGATTATTACATTTCTCATGGTGTTTTTGATCCAAAACACGCAAAACAGAGATAGCCAAGCTACTCAATTAAAATTGGATGAGTTGATTCGTGCTGTAGAAGGTGCTCACACTGCCTTAATCGATTTGGAAGAATTGACCGATATCGAAATTTATCATGTACGTAACAAGTATTTAAAGTTGGCAAAGCAGGGAAGAGAAGACTTGCGTAAAGGCCTGAAAGATACCGGTACCTATGATGGGCTTGAGAAGAAATGAAGCTGCAAAATCTGGCAGAATTCTGGTCAGAATTCTCAAAAAACAATTGGGAAAAAAAAGCGTTAGCACTGAAAAAACCTGCTTTTTCTGCAATGGAAATAAAAGCAGAAGATATCTTTTCATTCCTACTGCGCTATAGCGATCATTGCCGAAAAAATAATACAACGGATGGATTAAAACTTTATGTCGATGGCCAACTTCAATATGAAAGTGAACTCATCGAAGCGCTGCCTGTATCAAAAGACAAGTCATTAAATGGTTATCATCAAAGAATGAGTAAAATCTACGACGATTACTGTCTTGTGTGTGATGAGTTGTCTCAAGGTAGCGGGGAAAAATGGCAATCAATTTGCGAATTTTTACTTCCCTTGTATGAAAAAGTTGGAATCCCCAATAAATATGCGGAAATCGGTCTGTATTTGGGCAACTACAAAAAAACACCGTTCGGTGTGCATGTCGACGGTTGCGGCGTATTTAGTTTCCCCGTTGTGGGCACAAAGCACTTTCGAATTTGGGATCCTAAATTTGTAGAGAAAAATCCCGATCTCAAAGAATCGTTTAATTACCAGAGTTATAATAAACATTCTCAACTTCTTAAAGTGGGCGTGGGAGACATGGCGTATTGGCCTTCTCAAGCCTGGCACATTGCGGAGTCGGACGGAAGTTTTTCTGCGACCTGGAGTATCGGGTTGTGGCTCGATGAATCGTTTTCTGAAGTGGTTTTGAAAAATCTGAAATCTGTTATTACAGATAATCATAAAACGGCACGCCTGAGTAAAAGCCAGGGTTCAGAAAAATTACCTGAACAGTATCTTCATACTATTTCACTTTTGAAAAATCTTTCACCAGAGGAATTGGAAGACACGTTCATGCGTTCGTGGCTTATTACAAAATCGAAGATGGGATTTAAAAGTGCGAGACTCCCCAGGTTAAATACGAAACTCAGCCGCAAAGATAAAGTACGATTGGTTTTTAAAGATGCGATTTTATGGACAGAATTGAATAATAAAAAATATTGTATCGCTGCTAACGGAAATTTAAGTGAAGTTGCTAAAACGGTAACCACGACAAAACTTCTTCAAACTATATCGTCTGGAAAAGAAATTGCCGTTGAAAAGCTAACGGCTTCAGAATTGAAGTTAGTGCAAGTTTTGTGGGAAAACTACGGGCTTACAATTATTTAACTTCTTCGACTTCTTCTTGGAATTCTTTATCTTTTGCTATTGTTTTGCAAATATCGTTTGCGAGACTTTGGCCTGCTTCTACATCACTTGGGTGGTGCACGCCTACTTTTACTCTAAGAAGAGAAAGAAATTTTCCGTAAGCAAGGATAGCAGTTGCGCGAGCGGGATAAATTTTTGCTAGTACACAAGCACCGAGCGTTGCCATTGCAGCGTGTGAACTTGGGTACGCTTTTGAGCCTGCAGGTTTTTCCACACAGGGATGAATTCTTGTATCCACATTAAAGGGACGGGGTCGCATATACTCATTTTTAAAATACGTTGCGATACGCTCTGCAAGTTTCATCGATTTTTGTACCAAAGGCTCGACATGATCCATTTCCGTTTCGGTAAAGAGTTCAGAACTGCCGTAAAGTGTTTGGAAGTTCGGAATTTTTTGTGAGCTAGACAACGTACATTCTTCATCCGTACGGGATTCTTGTAATTCGAGTAAAATCTTAAAGTCGCGCTTGTAAGCTTCAGAGCCTTTTGAAGGCGGTGGCGCCATCGTAAAATCGCTGGATTCAAGCTGCGTCCAGTCTGCTTTGGCGGTTAAAGAAATTGCTACTGAAAGAATTAAAAGAAATGTTTTCATGGCGCGCAAAATACACGAAAGCTAAAATCTGTGCAATGTTCTAATATTATGCTTGAAAATCAGGTATTTAAGTTCAAAATAGAGAAGTCACAGATCTGCCTATGCCACTCAAAGCGAAAATCCAATCTTTGCTCCAACAAGTAAAAGGCATCAATTACGCAAAACTTGTAAAACTGCAGCTAGAAATTCGTCCGCATCTGCGTAGCGTTCCTTATTGGACTGCGGCAGTGATCGTTGGCATCGTTGCGATTTTATATTCAGGCGCGTTTAGTTTCTGCATTGATACAGCGAGAAGAATTTTTGAGTACAATCCTTTTCTTTTATTTGTCACTTCTCCTGTCTGTTTTGTTTTAGCCAGATGGGTTGTAGAAAAATATGCGGTAGCAGCCGGAGGCTCTGGAGTACCGCAAGTCATCCATGCACTGACGCTCGATCCAGTAAATGATAAAAAAGAAGTGGATAATTATGTCTGCATCCGCGTGGCACTTGTTGTCGTCGCAAGTTCTTTACTTTGTATGTTAGGAGCAGGGGCCTTGGGACGTGAAGGCCCCATGGTGCATATTGCCGCATGCATTTTTTATTTTGTAGGAAGACAATTTCATAAAGTCTGGCCGCAAGCAGAACATAGATCGTGGATTATCGCGGGAGCGGCAGCAGGAATAGCAGCTGCTTTTAATGCGCCTCTTGCCGGAGTCGTATTTGTACTAGAAGAATTGTCGCAGCAACACTTTCACCAGTTTAAAACAGAAGTTATTACCGCTGCAATTATCGGCGGCGCGATTTCTCAGTGGATTTCAGGAAGGTATTTGTATTTTGGTTTTCCTCCCGTAGGGGATGTGCCATTAAGTACAATCCCCTGGGCGCTGATAGTGGGAGTTATTTGCGGGTTATTCGCTTTCCCCTTTCAATTGTTGTTAACCATTAACTGGCAAAAACGAGTGCCGTTATTTTTTAGACACCGTTTAAGATTTGCATTTCTTGTGGGACTTGCCGTTGCCGCTATTGCCGTCTTTGTAAACCCAGGTTCCATCGGTGGAGGTGTTTCGGTAGTGCAAGATTTGCTTTTTAACGGACAAAACGCTTCGTGGAGTCTTATCTTTAGCCGCTTTTTTGCGACATTGATATCGCACTTAAGCGGTTGTGCGGGCGGATTCTTAGCCCCTGCATTGGGACTTGGGGCAGCAATCGGATCTAAAACTGCAATATTAAGTGGCTATCCCAATCATGTACTTCTCGTGATGGTGGGAATGGCGGCTTTTTTAAGTGCAGTGATACGCGCGCCTTTCACAGCTTGGGTAATTGTAATGGAAATGACAGACAAGCATGCCGCAATTTTTCCCCTGATGGTTGCTTCGTTAGTCAGTTATTCGACTGTGCGGTGGTTGCAGGCCCGTATGACGAAATAGTTTTTAACAGTTCCATCAAGTGCGGTTTATCAATGAGTGGATTCATGAGAGTGACTCTCAGTGCTGTCATGCCATCTATCATAGTGCTTGTGATATAGAACTTTCCGCTTTTTAAAAGCTGTTCTTTTACTTTCACTTGAAGATTTGAAATTTCTTTTGCACTTGCTGCCTTAAGTTTATCAGGGATATAGCGAAAACACTGGATATTGGCCTGAGGTTCGTGCAGAGCCACAAAATCAGAATTCTCTTTTAATAAGTTGTAAAAAGTTTGCGCGTTTTCAAAAGTTGTATCTATCAAATCTTCAAAAAGCTCCGGTCCGTACATTGACCAAACTCCCCAGAGCGGGACTGCAAGTGGCTGGCGAGTACACTCTAAGGTTCTTAAGCCAGCGTCTAAGTAAGCTGCATCGTCAATCTTTTCACCACTGAAAAGATAGGGTGCATCCTGTTGAAATGTTTCAAAACTTTTGACGGCATTTTTATAAAGCAAAATCGTTGAAAGAGAATGCACAAAGAGCATCTTATGAGCGTCCCATGTAATCGAGTCCGCTTGCTCGATTCCCTTTACCAGGTGTTTGTGTTTTTTTGAAAAAAGAACACTCGCGCCATGTGCTCCATCCACATGAAACCAGATTTTTTCAGTGGAACATATTTTCCCAATAGCAACTAAGTCGTCGTAAGATCCGGTTGCGGTCGTGCAGCTGGAAGCGGCAATGCAAATGATCTGTTGGTTGTTTTTTTTGCATTGTTCAATCACTTTAAGAAGAGCGTCTTCTGTGACTTGATGTTTTTCATTTATGGGAATTTTTATTACATTCTCAGTCCCAATACCTATAATCCCTGCAGCACGTGCGATGCTGTAATGGCTGTCAGCGCTGGTAAGAATGACGGGCGTAAATTCTTTCTCACTCTTTAGTCCCTTTTTCCAGCTACTTTTTAGATGCGTATTCCGTGCGGCAAGAAGTGCTGTCAAGTTAGCAAGGGTTCCGCCATTGGTAACGATGCCGTCGAAAGCATCTTTCCAACCGACACATTCTCCCATGCGTTTAATCACGGCACGTTCTATGGCGGCAAGTGAAGGCCCCATCTCAAATACAGCCCCGCCTTGGTTGCTCATTGCAGACATGAGTGTGAATAAACTGGATGTAGGAATCGGTGCAGGTACCTGGTGGCCCATATAGTGAGGAGAGTGCAGAAGGCGTGAATGCGCTAAAAACCATTCGGTAAGTACTTCCGCTTTAACAGGCGCATTGTCTAAAAAATTTCCCGCTTCCTGGGGCATGGCTTTTACATCCAGAGTTTTCATCAGTGCGCTAGAGGCATTCTGAGAATTTTTTAGATAGGTATTTAATTCTGAGAGAAAAGTATTTCCCACTTCCATAAAATGGTTGGGATCAAAAACTGCGCTAATTCTTTTTCTTTTTTCGTCACTCATCCGTTAACTCTTTTCTACTGTGAACTCTTCCAACTGTCCTTCTTGTATTTGGCACTGAAAGCGTATGGGATGGCAGCACACTTCACAGTCTTCGATAAATTCCTGAGAACCTGTAGTGAGATCTAAAACGATAGAAATATTTTCCCAACAGTAAGGACAGGTAAAACTTTTTTCTATCTGGGTAGATTCCAGGGAAACTGAATTTTCTTCCTCTTGCATGCAAGTCCGATTATTCCACCAATTGGGGAAAAAGTAAGTCACTGCTTTTTATGATGCATATAGTCTATTCGTGTCTATTTTAGCGTTATGGTGTTAGAATTCTCTCTATGAATAGCCCAAAGGGTGTAGCCGAACGTTTTTACACGGCATTTGCCGCCAAAACTTCTGAACAGATGTGCGCACTATATGCGGAGAAGGCGGAATTTTCCGATCCGGTATTTCCAAAACTTGTGGGAGAAGACGCGAGAAACATGTGGCGGATGCTTTGCGAGACTGGCAAAGATCTCAAAATTGAATTTGAGGTTTTATCTTCCACAGAAAACATTGCCTATGTCGAGTGGAATGCCTGGTACACATTCAGTAAGACGAAGAGAAAAATTCATAATAAAGTTTATGCGACACTCGAAGTGAAAGACGGATTGATCCTAAAACACACGGATAAATTCTCTTTTTGGAGATGGTCTAGACAAGCATTAGGCCCAATCGGATTTGTTCTCGGATGGTCGCCTATGCTGCAAAAAAAGGTGCAAAATACAGCCGCAAAATCGCTCGCACTATTCAGTCAAAAACGGCTGTCATAACATCCTGTTATCAGCCTTAATAATTCCTGCACAATCTTCGGTTACATTAAATTTAAATCAACGATTAGAAAGGTGGAACGTATGGAGATCGGTGCATACCAAAGTTATAGGCCGCTGGTGCAAAAACCAGTCACAAAAAATACAAACCAGAAGCCTCAGGAAATTAAACAAAAACCATCGACGGGGAAATAGGTACGGGGGAGTGATCCCCCCTTTCTTATTTCATCGCGACATAAATACGATGCACGTCATCGTTGTCGTCTATTTGTTCTAAGAAAGCGGTCACTTCTTTTTTTTGTTCTTCTGTTAAATCGACAAAGCTTTTCGGAATGTAGGTAAATTCCGAGGCGCTGATCTGCCATCCCATATTTTGGAGTGACTTAGACACTGCAGCCAAATCATTGATGTCACATAAAAACTGATAGCCGTCGTCTGTCTTTTCGACTTCTTGCGCGCCTGCTTCAATTGCAGCTTCTTCCGGGTCTTGTGAACCGGCTGTGTGTGTTGCTACGACCATTCCAAATCTATCAAACATGTAAGAGACAGAACCGGTTACTCCTAACGAGCCTTTATTGAATAATACGCGTACGTCTGCAGAGGTGCGGTTGCGGTTTTCTGTTAAGCACTCAATCATGATGGGTACTTTGTGCGGGGTGAATCCTTCAAAGGTCACCAGTTCGTACGTGACAGGTTCTAATAAGCCGCCGCCCTTTTTAATAGCGCGTTCGATATTGTCTCTGGGAACGGAAGCTTTTTTGGCTGTTTCAATGGCAGCACGCAGTCTTGCGTTGCCATCGGGATCCATACCGCCCGCTTTGGTGGCAATGATGATTTCCTTCACCATTTTACTGATGACTTGTCCGCGTTTTGCGGCTGTTTCTGTTCTACCCTTGTGTTTCCATTGTGCGCCCATAGAGCGACAGAATAATGAGGGTGAAGCAGGTGGTCAAGTGGGTTTGGATTTACTTAAAAAAGGCTGTTATTTGCCTTGTTCGAGGTTGATAAGGACGTTTAAAACGCCGTCTTTACCTTCGAAAGGCACGACTATTGTGGGGCCGCCGCCTTGTGCGAGTGAACTCACACGAATGTCTTTTCCGCGAATAACCGACGGGAGTGCTTTTTCCACACTCAAGCCATCTGAGGTTAAAATGGTTTTAGCGGTACCGAAAATGATGTTGATTAGTTCCCCGGCGCCGTCAGAAAGTTCGTCTGTTACCGAATCAAACTTTTCTCCAAACATGCTTCCCATTACGGAAAGAAAAAGTTTTTCTGTAAAGCACAGAGTAATTGCGCCTCTAAATACGTTGCTTGTTAGCCCGATGATGCCGCAAATGTCTACTTGCATTGCATCAGTAGGTTTTAAGATATAAGAATTTTTTGCTTTCAGTTCATAACTGCATTGCACGGAAAAAGTTTTCGTCGTTCCGGAAAGAAACGCGTTTACGAATTTTGCTTCCATGCCTACGTTTGGTTTTAAAGCTGGCTCGCCCATTGTCTTAAGTCTCCTCTATTTGATTTGTTCTTTATGCTGCTGGTTTTGCAGCTGGTGCGGGATGTGTAGCCGCGTAAACTGCTTTCAATTTTTCTTCAATCATTTGAGTAGTAAAAGGTTTGATTACATATCCGCTGACACGTGCTTTTACTGCTTCAATGACTTGCGATTTTTCAGATTCCGCAGTCAAAAGAATAAAGGGTACCGTGCTGCCAACTTGCAACGCTCTAACTGCTCTTAATAATTCAATCCCTGTCATCACAGGCATATTCCAGTCGGAAACAACCAGATTGAATTGGGTCGTGGGGCTACCCATTACCATCTTGAATTTTTCGAGAGCCACTGCGCCATTTTCCGCTTCAGTGAATCTGGAAAAACCAAGTTCTGTGAGTGATTTTTTTACAAGCTTTCTCATCGTCATCATGTCATCTACGACGAGAATATTTGTGTCTTTTGCGAACATCATATTAATACTCCTCCTTATACGCTATCGGAAACCGAAATTTCTTGTGTGGTAATTTCCAGTGAGAAAGGTCCGTAGTCCGTGTCCACTGGCAACGCAATGGTTTGACCACGTGTCAAATAACACTGGTTGATTTTAGAACCAAAAACAATCAAAGGAATAGAGCGAACAGCTTTCATCCCTTTTTCAGTTAGTGGTTTTTTTGCCTGGTTAAAGACAATATTCATCAATTCTTTTGCGGCATCTTCCAAATCAGGCGTGACTTCGGAAAAAATTTCTCCGAGCATTTTGCCCATCACTTTGAAAAATACACTTTGCGGAAAGCACATGGAAATGCTGACGATAAGATCGGGAGACGTAATATTCGTGCTGATAAGTACATCCGCACGATCTCCGCTTTGTCTGTCTTTAAAGGCAGGTTTGCCCAATCGACCGTCCACGCCACACTGAACTTTCAATGTGCTCATGATTGCTTCCACAAACGGGTAGCAAAGTTTTGCATTTACCTTGTATAAATCTGCAGGTGATAATGCTGGGGCTGCCATGTGTTTCTCCTTGTTTCTTACTAGGAGTTTCGGTGAAGCTTTATGGATTCTTTAAGATTGAATCGATTATGAAAATAAAAGCATTTTTACAGAGTAAATGTGCTTAATACGTTGTGACAAAGGCTGCCTTTTATCGTAAGTTTATACCATGCATCCTTATGTCGCATCACTTCTGGGGGGGCTTTTAATCGGGATAGCCAGCCTCTTATTACTTTTTTTAAACGGTAGAATACTCGGGATCAGCGGAATTATTGGCGGAATGTTGAATCGTCATTCTAAAGATAAAACGTGGAGAATTTTTTTTGTATCAGGCTTAATTCTTGGAGGGGGGCTATTTTTTAATTTATATCCTGAAAATTTTCAAAACGTTCTTACTCGCCCCCTTTGGCTTGTAGCGCTTGCCGGTTTTTTAGTGGGTTATGGAACGAGTCAGGCAAATGGATGTACAAGTGGTCATGGAGTATGTGGCATTAGTAGATTTTCGATGCGTTCCATCCTTGCCACACTTACATTTATTTTCTTTGGTGCGCTGACTGTTTTTATCATTCGACATTTGATGGGGATAGTATGAAAAGAGAATTTCTTGTCGCCTTTTTTTGTGGATTGATCTTTGCTATTGGTCTTGCCTTATCTGGAATGACCCAACCGGGCAAAGTTATCGCATTTTTAGATTTCTTTGGTGCATGGGACGCAAGTCTTGTGTTTGTAATGGGGGGAGCCATACTTGTTTACTCTATCGGCTATAGGCTTGTTACTAAAAGAAAAGGACCACTATTTGCCACTGAATTTCAAATTCCAAAGTTACGTAAAGTAGATAGACCTGTTGTACTAGGCTCTATTCTTTTTGGCATTGGCTGGGGAATTGCTGGCTTCTGCCCGGGGCCGGGCGTTGTGTCGCTCGCCACTTTAAGAGTGGACGCTTTGATTTTTGTTTTGTTCTTGCTCGCTGGAATGTTCACTTTTAAAACAATTAGCGCGAGGGCTTCGGCATGATCACAGTTCAAGAGTTCTTTGATACAGAAACTTTTACCTTAACGTACTGTGTATGGAATAACGATACGCTGGATGCGGTCGTGATTGATTCTGTACTGGACTATGATGTGCTTGCATCAAAAATTACTACGTCCTCGGTGGAGAAATTAGTCAGGTTTATCAGCGATAAAAAGTTAAAGCTTCATTACGTACTGGAAACACACGCGCATGCGGATCATTTGTCAGGAGCGCAAGAAATTAAAAAGCATATACCGACCTGCAAGATTGGTATTGGAGAACAGATTAAGAAAGTGCAATCCACATTCGCGAAAATTTTTAATCTGAATATTGAGTCGGATGGCCGGCAATTTGATGAGCTTTTCAAAAATGGACAGGTGGTAAATGCTGGAAGTTTGTCCTTCAAAGTTTTATCGACGCCCGGGCATACTCCTGCCTGCGTTAGTTACTTGATAGAAGATGCTCTCTTTACAGGCGATGCTTTATTTATGCCGGATTCTGGCGTTGGAAGATGCGATTTCCCAGAAGGAAGTGCAGAGACCTTATTTGATTCAGTGACGAGTCAGCTTTTTACGCTGGAAGAAAAAATACGTGTTTACACAGGACATGATTACCAACCCAATAACCGTCCACTTCTTTTTCAGTCCACAATTGGTGAAGAGAAGAAGAACAATATTCATCTGAAGGCCACTACAACAAAAAATGAGTTCGTGAAGTTTCGAACCGAGAGGGATAAAACCCTGAAAGCGCCTAGACTTCTTTTCCCGTCCTTACAGGTAAATATCGACGCGGGAAGGCTTCCTCTGCCAGAAAATAATGCTGTCAGGTATTTGAAGATCCCGCTCTTATAAGACAAGCCGTTAGCTCCAGTTAACAAACTTGTACTAAAGGGGAAAACTCTTCCTGTAATCCCTTTAGAATTAAAAGTATGAAAACAAAAATATTATATTTCTTAATTTCTTTACCACTCTTTGCCAATGTTACTCTGCTAAAGGAAACAGATGCCTATGTTGACTTAAGGGTAACAACACAGCTTCCATCCATAAAGATTGAACAAGCAGATTGCCAAGTGGACTTTCCGGACTGGTCAATAGGAGGAACAGCTGGTGAGTATGCTTTGCCAGTCGAGCGTACGGTGATTTCCCTGCCGCCCCTCACTGAGGCAAGCATGCGGATACTCTCTATTAAAAGAAGCTCAAGAATTGTTTTGCCTAAACCGCTGAAAACCTTACAAGCGCACGGTGAAGAAATGCGGGTAAAATCGCAAAAAACTATATCATCGAACTTTGAAATACAGGATCAGGGACAAGCTGAAGGAGATGGTCTAGTTCTCTTGGTTACGAGTCCTATGCGTTACTTTCCAGTAAGACAGCAGTTTGACTATATAGAAGAAGCTATCGTGCGAATACAGTTCGTAAAAGGAAATGTGATAAGTGAACCGGTTATGCAAGCAGCTAAAACCGGACAGGTAGCAAAGTGGCTTGCGATAAACGCCCCTGCGAAATTAGCACCATACAACAGGAAAAGTTTGGATTTGGTCATCGCGCACAAGAGTTATGAAACAACGCTGAAAGTTTATTTGGAAAAAAAGCGAGCAATGGGAAGAGAAGTGAAAGAGTATTATGTGGAAAACGCGACAACTTCCTCGATCAAGAAAATTATCGACGAGGAATATAAAAGTAAAACACCACCTAGCACTACCATGCTTGTTGGAAGCATTGCTCAAATTCCAAGTTATACGAATAATCAAAGCAACTGGACGGATTACAATTACACGCTGTTAGGAAGAGATTCGATTCCTGATATTGCTTTGGGCAGAATTCCAGCGCAAACAGACGATGAATTGAAAAACATGATCGCAAAATTATTATCCCGTGAACAGGAAGTACTTAAGTACAAGGATATTTTGCTCACTGCTGGTAAAGATACTTCGATGGGTTGTCCCGCAAACGTTACCAATGTTGGTCAGAAATTAAAGGCAGGTTATTCGGATGCAGAGCTCATTAAGAAGTATAGAACTGTTGTATCCACTCAAGCAGTGATCGATGCCTATAATGCTGAGCCGAATGTGCTTTTCTATGACGGCCATGGAGATAAGACCAGCATGATAGAAATTCCACTTTCTATTTCCTCAATGAATCAGCTGACGAATAGAAAAAACTATCTCATGTTTGACATTGCGTGTTTGAACGCAAACTGGAGTAGTTCCGGACCAAAGGCCAGAAACTTCGCAGAATCCATCTTGCTAAGACCAGACTCCGGTGCAGCCGGAATTCTTGCTTCTGGCGGTAGTGGCTGGGGACATGAGTTCTTTCAAACAATCGGTGAACTGATGGGCAAAGCCAGAGCAGGTGAAACACCTGATCCTGATTTAAATCAGGTTGGTAGAGTCATCTTACTAGCTAAAATCAAGCACGGAACGCAGGATCGCACCTTCTGGAATTATTACGGTGATCCGTCGACAAGCGTCTGGGAATCTACTTGGGGTAAATAAACTCCTCTTCATCTATTATAAGAATAGTTTCAAAATCACTTAAATTGGAATAAAAGATCAGTATGAAATATCTATTCCTTTTTCTTGTGTTTGTTACGCAAATCACTCTTGCAGCTGAAAATGTGAAAGGGGTACTTGCTATTCATGGCGGGTACGCTCCTGACAAACCGGATCTTACTGAAGAGTTGAAGAAAAACTTTTGCGAGGATATGCGTAAAGCTTTGTCCGTGGGGTATGCGCTCATCCATAAGGGAAAGCCAGGGCTGGAAGCTGTGGAAGCATCCGTCAAGATACTGGAAGATTCGCCTCATTTTAATGCAGGAAAAGGCGCTGTATTTACGCACGAAGGAAAAAATGAGCTCGACGCTTCTATCATGGAAGGAAAAGATCGCACTGCCGGTGCAGTTGCCGGAGTAACGACCGTTAAAAATCCAATTAGTGCAGCAAAAAAAGTGATGGAGCAAACGCCCCATGTATTACTCATCGGCCACGGGGCAGAAGAGTTTGCAAAAGAGCAAAAACTTGAACTAGTGGATCCTAAATACTTTTGGACTGAACGCAGATGGAAGCAACATGAAAAAGATTTAGAAAAAGAAAAAAATGCGATTCAAAAAAACGGAGCCAGCTTAAAAAGTATCCATGGCATCGAGTATGGAACTGTCGGCGCTGTCGCGCTTGATTCTAATGGAACCCTTGCTGCTGCTACTTCAACGGGTGGGCTTAGCAATAAAAAACACGGTAGGGTAGGGGATTCTCCTATTATTGGTGCCGGTACCTATGCAGATAATGAGGGAGCGGCAGTTTCTTGCACGGGGCATGGAGAATATTTTATTCGCAACCATGTTGCTTCTTTGATTAATGATTTATGCAAATACAAAAAGATGAGTTTAAAAGACGCTACTCACCACGTATTAAATGACATCCTCAATGTAAATGCGGGTGAGGGGGGTGTGATTGCGCTCGATAAAAAAGGAAATATCAGTCTGGATTCCAACTCCGAAGGAATGCTACGTGGTTATGTAGAAGCAAGCGGCAAGATACACGCTTTTGTGTATGATGAAAAATGCCCTGAGTCTTTAGCCAGAAACACTGAAGCCGGCTTTCACCACTAATTGTCATCTGTACTTAAAAGGATTTAAAGTGGGCGGTAGTTGATTTCGCCTAAGTAGTCTTTTTTTCCAATCTCAATTCCGTTGTGTCTTAGAATGGAATAGGCAGTAGTCATATGAAAATAGAAGTTGGGGATTGCATGCTGAAGGGCATATTCATTTGCCGGTAAATACTTTCCTTCGCGGCGGGGATTTGTAATTTTTCTGGATTCCCAACCTTTGAAGTCTTCGGGCTTGATCGTATTTAAAAATTGAATCGTCGATTGAATGCGTTGTTTTAACTCCGCAATGGTCGTTTCCGTGTCTGGATTTACTGGAGCTTGTTTTTCCGTGAGTTTCGAAGCATATGCTTTTGCCATGTCACAAGTGGTTTGCACCTGTCTTGTTAAGTTAAACTGGTCTGCTGCGAGGCGGCTGTTTAATAATACCGTCGATTCAATTTTCTTTTGATCAGAATAGACTTGTGCCTTATCTAAAATGGCGGATAGGTTGTTTAACATCTTGCTAAATTGCGGAATGAATTCGTATATCATGAAGCATTTTTAGCACGCTCCTTGTCTATTTGCCAAGTTTACGAACTTGAATAGTTATTGTGCACTGTCTTCGAGGCTGGACAATGTATTCCTTCTGCTTACAAAAACGGCTTTGGTTCTAGCGAACTTAGCTTATGTATTCATGAGGTTTCTTCAGAGGTGCTCGGGCAATGTTTTTGCAGATAATACACACATTACTAAACTTGTTCGGGGACAGATGCGCAGTTTTCTCTTCATTTTACTTTCGTTTGGCTCTCTACTTTTCGCTGAGCCCAACTTAAAGCCAGCCAAAGAACCTACGATGGGTTTTGAGCTGACATTTACAAGCTTGCCCCAACAACTATCCGAAGAGCACGGCGAGAGCGGAAACTTCCCTTATAGTACGGAAAATGAAGAAGCGATGCTCAATGCATATAACAAAGCAAAAGAGTTGATGCAGGGAAGATCCGATATCCAATCTATCCGCTACTATGAAAATGGAAGTAAATGGTCTGACGATTATTTTAGAGTAAGGTACAAAGATGGATTCTATTACGATGTAACCATGGATCCTGCCTGTCTTGAAGTCATTCCTAAACCCATGACTATCTCTGAGTTAAAGAAAAATAAAAAACGCATTCAAAAAGATATTTTTGATTTGATGAAAGAAAGCGGACTGACACCTCACCGTGCTTTTGGGGGAGGCCATATTCATTTAGGAGCGCTTTCTGCCTTTGGAAATGACGTAAGGCTACTCAGAAATTTCATGGCCGATATGGCTAACCATACGGAACTTGCAAGCGGTGCTCTCGAAAACGATGCTGAAAATGCGACTCCACTCTACAAAATGAAAAAAAGCCAAAGAGACGCCTTTAAAAAACTGATTGAAAAAGCAGATAAGGGAAAATTTGAAACACCGACTGAGCTTGCGACCGCTTTTGTCGATTCTGTTTTATTTGAAGGAAAGCCAGCGGGCGCAAAAAAACTGATGGCTCAGCGTTATTTGCAATTGAATATGATGCGAATGGCGGATTTAGATTTAAGTAACATTGACCCACATTCAACATGGGCAGGTTATGAAGCGTATGTGAATTTTGCCGAGGTGACTGACAAAAGTGCAACAGTTGAAACGCGCCATTTGCGTGCACAAGGCAGTGCAGAAGAAGTCGTCTGGGACGCTGAGATGGTAATGGGGCGACTCAATTGGATTAAAAAGCAGGGGCTACTCACACTTAGCGATAACTTTATGAAAGGCATTACACCCAAGCCGGAAGAGGCCGCAAAAAGTTTTGTGAAGTATTTAACTGAAGCAGGAGTCGATCCTAAAAACTACATTCGCAATATCCCTGAAAAAGGGGACGGGGTGCGAGGCTGGAGTGAATGGCGCGAAGCTTTTCATGCAAAAATACGTATTTGTGACAAGTCACTTAAAAAGGCTTCCCGGTAGACCTTTTAAAACCCACCATAAAAAGCCTATATTTTTCAATGGGTTACGAGCGCGCCAAATAAGTAAGTGGTTTTGCAACCACGGATCAGACAAACTGAATGCACTTACAATTTATCAGAGGCATTTTTTTATGAAGCAACGAAGACTCTACATCATCGCAGTTTTGTTTACCGCTTTTCTCATCTCTTGCGGGACTTCGAGAAAAGGTAGCATTGCCGTCATTACGACTAAAGGGACGCAAACACAATCCGGCAGCACTGCTTCTACCGGCACTTCAGGATCTGGTGTACTTACCACTAATACAAATACAGATTTAAATTCCAATACAACATGGACGAGTACAACAACGACCAGTACTACGGGTACGACAAACACCGTACTTCAAACAGTAGTTTATAATTGGGTGAATACTTCCACCGTAACAACAACGAACAATACAAATACGACAACCACAACCAATTTAGTAATTCCTTTTGTCAACGCTCATGCAGAAACTGGCTCTCTACACCGCATGATCGATCACTATTATTTAATGCCGTCAGATGTATCCGCAATTGGAAGACTTGTTTTAAGAAGACTACCAGGAGCCATCGTGCCTGCTACATGTGCGGATGGATTGACTGTTCTTGATTTCTCAGGACCTTTTTATGCCGATCGCTATCTCGTTTATCACGATGATACATTGTCTGAAACGGGCCAGACATTCAGTTACCGCGTGTGTTTGTACGATACACAAGGAAAACTCGGTCGTGAAGCCGGTGTCGCAGCGATTATCGCGCGTGATGCAAAATCACCCGATCCTCTTATCCAATTTGATCAAGGCACAACAAGCGTAGATGCAACGATTGCACTTACTATCAAATACCCTACGACTGTAGCTGATTACAAACGCATGGACATCCGTAGACTTGCTGGTGCTTCTGCTCCAGATGTAAATTGCACGGATGGAACAACTGTAACAAGCCTTACGTCATTCGCAGATTTTACTTTCGTAGACACAGCCGTTGCTTCTGAAGCAGGCAGCGTATTTAGTTACCGTGCATGTATCTACGATGCTACAGGTAATTTGACTTCCGTGAATGTGGCATTGGGACTTAAAAAATACATTGCAGCTCGCTGGTATTCAGCACTCAATCAAAATTGTCCTAACTACTGCAGCAGCATAGGTAAAACAAACGTTGCTTCTCCAGAAGGCGCCTACTGCGTATCGGGCGAAGTATATGTTAAATCTGCGCAAGACGCCGGTATCGGTTTGTCCTATGGATGCTGGGGTACAGGTTGTTATGCTCTTACTTCCGTCAACAACGCAACTAGCACAAATGGCTATTGCTATATGAACGGGCAAGTGAAAGATAATGACGGTACTGATCGCACTCTTGCTTGCTACTGCAAATAATTATTGAATTAAACGAATTACTTAAAAGGTGTCTGGGTACTTTTTCACTTACCTCTCTTGTAGGCTTGGTGAAAAGTAGACAGACACCTTTTTGCCTTTTTGCATTGACGCATCTTAGTAAAGTTTGCCTTACCTATTGTAATCATTATTCCTATTTAAATAGGTGTCGTGAAGCGTTAAAAGCATTGCGAAGTACCTAATTCTATTCATGAAGAACACCGATAAATCTTGATAGGTGTCTAATCATGGAAGATCTGTTTTTTCGAACACGGATGCGTTCGTTTTTTTTCATTTTCATTCTGATGTCTTTTTCTGCGCGGTTTTTATTAGCGCAAGAAACTGATTATCCTCGCTTAGAACTAGCAAGATTCGGTCTTTATGCTACGGCTTATCTGCAGGATCCTGGTTCAACCAGTTACTCGGGACTTCCTCTATTTTCGCCAGCCTATCGTTTGAACAATAAGTTTTCTCTCCTTACAGATTTAGGAGCAACCTATTTACACACACCTGAAACTCAGTTCTGGGCTATCTATGCAGCCGAACGTTTGGAATATAAATTTGTACCAAACCTTGCGATGGACCTATCGGTAGGTGTGCAGCATTGGACAAAAGAAGTCGGCATAAGTCCGATGGCAGGAGTAGGACTCTCATATCATTTTAAAAGTTCGTTCATTCCTTTTTTAGAAACAATGCGTGGGGCATTAGAGTATGTACGCGTTCAGGATTTTCCCACACTGCAAGCACTTATCGGTTTCGAATTTAGATTATGTTCTGATAGGGAGAAAGTGGTTGCCGTGCAGGAATCAAAGCAAGTGCCCGTCGCCATGCCCGCTCCAACGCCGATAAAAACTTCAGAAGTTAAAATGACATCCGAAGGACTCAAATTAACTCTTGATTCGAGCCGAATAAGATTTGCCCACAATAAATCTGCATTGGCAAAGTCAGGGCAAGAGTATCTTTCTGCACTCGCAAAAGTATTTAAGTCATTCAATGAGCAGTGGTCAGAAATATCCATCTCAGGCCACACGGATAACGTCGGTACTTCTGCTAAAAACGACGAATTATCTCTTTCTCGCGCTCATACTGTTGCAGAAATTATGAAGCAACAAGGAATCCAGCCTAATAAAATAAAAGTTCGGGGCGCTGGTTCAAAAGAACCAGTGGAAACAAATGATACTCCACAAGGAAGAAGTCACAACCGCAGAGTCGAATTATCAGTAACCGCAGATTCAAAAAACGCAAAAGAATTGGCTGAGAAGTTACAAGCCGTAAATCGATCTTACAAAACGGAGGACAAACCGTGATGTACAAAACAACAAAATGGTTGTTATTAAGTTTTTGTCTCTATTTTATTGGTTGCGGTACGGGACTCAATCACCGGGGAAACAATCACGTACTTAATTTCATCGCGGTGAAAGGCTCAGTAAATGGCGGAAAGATTACGGTCTTTACTCTAGATTCCACGGGAAATGAAGGAGCCGTGCTTGCAACGGGTACGACAGAAGACGGATTTCTTACAGCGACTTTCGCTCCCATCACAGGTCCCATCGGTGCAAAAATTACGGGTGGGGAATATCTGGAAGAATCCACTGGCGTGAGAATTCCGCTTGGAAACTTCAGCATGAGTACGCTGTTAAGCGATTTACCCAAATCCGGTAGCACAGTCTACATTTCTGCTTTAACGGAAATGGCAGCACAGTACGCGCGTTCTCTTATCGCAAGCGGAGCTTCTGTCGAATCGACAGTAAAATCCGCAAATAAAACCGTTGCTGTCATGGCGGGTCTGACAGATATCACTTTAGCACCAGATAAAACTGCTGATCCTACAAAAAAGCCGGAAGATCCGACAAGCGAAACTGCAAAGTACGGATTAGTCTTGGCAGGACTCAGTCAACAGGCAAATACGCTTGGAGTAGATGGCAAATCTTTAGTCTCAGCACTTGCTGAAGATTTACAAGATGGAAAACTAGACGGAACAAAAAATTCCACCCCTGTAAAAGTGGATGGTGGAAGCAATCTACAAAACGATGCATGGACGAATGGTCTTACTGCCGGCATGGACACGTTTGTAAATACGAATACAAACAATCCTGGTTTTACGACTACTTCCAAACCAGTTACGTATGTATCTGAAACAGTCGCAGTTGCTGTGGATCATGTCACTATCACAAATGTCACAGCGACTCCGACGTCCGGCACATTTGGGGCCTCGGATGTCATCCCACTTTCCATCACCTTTTCTGGCCCTGTGACGGTGAAGGGAACACCAACGCTTAAATTAAATTCTTCGGGTACTGCGAGTTATACTTCTGGTTCGGGAACACAAACCTTAACGTTTACTTACACGGTACAGCCCGGCGACAACTCCTCACGCCTTGATTGCTCTACACAAGGCGCGATCGCATTGCTCGGCGGAAGAATTTATGATGCAAAAGATGTAGATGCAACTCTTGTCCTTCCAACATTGACATCGACGGGCTCTCTTAAAAGCAACACCAATATCGTTATCAATACTGTACCCACAGCACCTACAAGTCTTACGGCTACAAATGGAGATGCTACTGTTCCCTTAAGCTGGACAGCTCCCACCGGCTACTTTGGTACGGTAACGTATAGTGTCTATAGAGGAACAGCGTCAGGTTCTCAAACACTCATTGCCTCTTCTCTTTCTACAACTTCGTATTCGGATACTACTGTAATTAATGATCAGACTTACTATTACGTAGTCAAAGCAGTTGCTCCCGGTGGAACAAGTCCGGCTTCTAATGAAGTCAGCCCTTCTCCATACCATCCTGTTTTTACGTCGATTAGTTTCGCAGTTAAGTCGGGAAGTTCGGATAGGCTTTTTAATAATGGTACGAGTACTACTATTTTAAGAGCGACAACTTTGGATCAAAGATCCATCGCATTTGCCGGTCGTTCTGTGACAGTTGCGATTCCTACAAATGGCGGAACGATTACCACGAACCCTGTTACTTCCAATAGTCTTGGAATTTCGGATTTTACTCTCACGAGTTCAACCACCAAAGGCACTTATTCTTTTACGGCATCGTCTTCAGGGATTACTTCAAATGCCATTTCAATTATTTACGATCCGTGTGCGGAAGGTTATTTAACGAATACTCCGTTTGCTGCAGGAAAAGGAAGTGCTTCTTCTCCTTATTGGATTTGCACACGCGCGCAATTTAACGCCATCAATACAAATTCTGCATACACAACTCGTTACTTTGTATTGGCTCAATCGATCAGTATGTCCGATGGCGTAACTTCTGTGGGAAATTCTTCTTATCCCTTTAGAGGATCCTTCGACGGACAAAATTATTCTTTAACTGGGGTTAGCCTTACAGGAAGTGCAAACAACGTCGGACTTTTTTCCTACGTCAATGGTGGTACTATCAAAAATCTCACTGTCTCTGCCAGCAGTGTGAGCGCTTCTGCGTATAACAATGTGGGCGTGCTAATTGGTTATGCAACAGGCGCAGTCATGCTTCGCAATGTCTCTGTCTCTCTTTCAGGCGCAGTCACAGGTGCGCAGTATGTGGGGGGCCTTGTCGGTAATTTAGATACGAGTGCCAACACAGTGATTATCGGATCTCATGCAAGTGGCGCAGGTAGTGTGACAGGATCTTCTAGTCATGTTGGTGGCTTTGCAGGAAATATTCAAGCAGGAACAGTGCAAAATTCTTATTCTTCTCTCACAGTTTCTTCCATATTCAATAACTCTGTCGCGTACGTTGGCGGGTTCGCTGGGAAAAATGCAGGGGTATTAAGTTCATCCTACAGTACAGGTAGTGTTTCGACGACTACCGCACTCGCAGGACAAGTGGGCGGTTTGGTGGGGAATAACTCAGGAACGATAAATTACTTTTCTTACTCTTCATCCAGCGTGAGTGCTTCGGGCACCACTTCACAAGATGTAGGAGCACTTGTTGGTTACAATTCGGGAAATATTTCTCAGTCTTATTCTACAGGTACTGTGACTGCGAAAGCGGATGTGGGAGGGCTTGTTGGTTATCATAGCGGTGGAACGATCCAAACATCGTATTCTACTTCTACTGTTTCTGGCGGTGGTAATAATGTCGGAGGTCTCGTTGGTTATTCATCCAGTACAATCAATGATTGTTATGCATCTGGAAATGTGAGTTCATCCAGTTCCAGCGGACTAGCAGGCGCTGTAGGAACTATTGCGAGTGGCACAGTAAGCCGAGTCTATTCCACGGGCGCACCTACGGGATCTGCAGTTACGAATGTGGGCGGACTGATTGGTTCAAACAGTGGAACACTCGCCAGTGGTTTTTGGAATACCGCTACTTCCTCGCAAGGGACAAGTGCAGCAGGCACCGGTCTTTCGACTGCGGCAATGAAGAACATCGTGAATTATGTGAGCCAAGGTTGGGATTTTGGTACTGTCTGGCAGAAATCAGATGCAACTGGGTATCCCATTTTTCAGTGGCAGAAAACGCAAACTCGCCCGACAGTCGCAAGCCTTTTTAACGGAGGGGACGGAACAGTCGGTACTCCTTATTTAATCAGTACTGCACAACAATTGGGGAATGTCGCCTATGCGATTCAGCTAAATGCATACGCTCGGACTGCTTATTATAAAATGACGACGGACATTGATTTGAACGGTGCAGAAGCTCCTTCTCCAAGCATCGGATGTAGCAGCTATCCGTTTTCTGGAAAATTTGATGGACAGAGCCATGAAATTCAAAATTTCTCGATTACCGGTGCATTAAACAATGTTGGTCTTTTTGGTTATATTGATGCTGCTACGATTAAGGATTTGACAGTAAATGCAAGTACGGTAAGTGCGTCTAGTTACGATAATGTCGGGGCAGTAATTGGTTATGCGACGGGCGCAGTTCACCTTTCTAATATCACATTGAATCTCTCAGGCCAGGTCTCAGGTCATTCTAAGGTTGGCGGGTTCGCAGGCTACTTAAATACCAATGCACTTTCGAGTATGGTTTCTCTTTCAGCCACCAATGCAGCTTCAGGAAGTGTGTTAGCAGCAGATGAACACACTGGAGGATTAATAGGATATATGGCAAATGGATTTTTATCCTATGCATCGAGTGTGTTGCCAGTTAGTTCCACTTCAAACTCAGGAACTTCTAATGTCGGCGGATTAATCGGGTATTTGGGAGCAGGTAGAATACAAAAATGTTCGAGCACTGGTACGGTTACAAATAATACCAGTGGCGCAGGAACCGTTGCTGGACTAGTCGCAAACTTCCAAGGCGGAACAATCAGTACTTCTTATAGCACGGGCGCAGTTTCTGCTACGTCAGGAAGTGGACAATTCGGCGGACTAGTAGGAATTATGGTGGGCGGCACTACGATCAATATGAAGTCGTATTCGACTTCCAGTGTAACGACGAACGGATCCAGCTCAGAAAATGTGGGTGGGTTAGTGGGTTACATGTTTGGTGGTTCGATATCTACAAGCTACTCTACGGGAGCAGTAGTAGGCGGATCGTATGTGGGGGGACTGATCGGACAAACGACAAACAGTTCTCCCGTTGTTACGGGGTCTTATTCCACATCTAATGTGACGGGAACAACAAGTGTCGGTGGTCTAATAGGTTATGTCGGTGGCGCAAACAGCATTGCAGATTGTTACGCTCAAGGATCAGTAACTTCCAACGGCGGAACAATTGCCGCTGGTGCTATCGGTAGTTTCAATGGTGGAACAGTCAATCGTATCTATTCTACTGGTGCAGTCTCTGGGACGACTACTACATTAAAAGGTTGTCTGGGCTCGATTCCCAACACGACGACACAAGGGGGTAGTTGGTTTTGGGATACAACCACTTCTGGACAAGGAACAAGTGCCGGGGGCAGAGGCGTAGCGACTGCCGGAATGAAAACTCAAAGTACGTTTGTAAATGAAGGATGGGATTTTAATTCCGTTTGGCAAATTCCGACAGGAACCGGATACCCGATTTTGCAATGGCAGCAAAACCAAACACCACTTGATATTGGCACTTTTTTCGCCGGCGGTGATGGATCCGTTTCTTCGCCGTATCAAATTTCAAATGCAACACAATTGCAGTCGTTAGCGAACATGATCCAGCTCGATTACGGCGCACGCTTCTCCTATTACAAATTAACTGCGGACATCGATCTCACGGGTCTTCCTATGCCTGTCATAGGAACGAGTACGTATCCCTTTAGCGGCGTTTTTGATGGTTTTGATCATCAGATTCAAAATTACTCAGTCACCGCAAATTCAAATTACGTAGGTCTTTTTGGTTATGTCGATGGTGGCACAATTCAAAATTTGACAGTTACTGCGGGCAATATCACAGGGGGAAGATACAACTATATTGGTACCGTTGTGGGTTATGCGACTGGTTTAACCACTCTCTCAAAAGTTTACGTTGATTTGTCCGGCACCTTAAACGGGACACAATACGTGGGTGGACTTGCCGGACAACTCGATACGACTGCCGGAACCATAGTGAGCGATTGCCATGTTACTGGATCTGGCGGGGTGTCTGGTTATACAAGCGGGCCGGGAACTTCCATGTACGTCGGAGGACTCGCTGGATATTTCGGCTACGGCAATATGGATAAATCCTACGCCACAATCCCGCTAACATCCGTGAAAAATGATCTTGGGGGACTGCTTGGTAGAAACCACGGAATTGTTACCTCTTCTTATAGCACGGGTGCCGTGAGTACTACTCAGTCTAGTGCGTATTATATCGGAGGTTTGATTGGCTACAACGATGGAACTACAGATCTGAAGTGTTATTCCACTTCAAATGTAACAGCAACCACAAGTGGCGCGACAAAAGTAGCTGGGATTTCCGGTTATAATGGTGGGACAATCAAACAAAGTTATTCCACAGGAACAGTGAATTCTTTGGACATGGTTGGAGGAATTGTCGGAAGAAATTCGGGCAATATTAATCAATCTTATTCTTCCTCCGCAGTGACTGGAACAACAAAAATCGGTGGAATAGCTGGGTACAATGATGCTGGTCTTGTTTCTGATTGTTATGCCTCGGGTAGTGTTACTTTGAATGATAGTGGTGTTTCTGCAGGTTCTGTAGTCGGCGAAATAGCTGGTGGTACGTACACTCATGTATTTGGTTACGGAGCTGTAACGGGCGGTACAGGTGCAACGAGTATGGGAGGATTTGGCGGAACCATTGCTCTTGTGAACAAAAGATTGAACGGCGTTTTCTGGGATAAAAATACTTCGTACACAACTAGTGCCGGAACTACTGGATACAAATCTAGTTACACAGGCTCTTCTTTTGGTATCGCAACTGCAGACTTGCAAAAATCTTCAACATTCGTTGCGGCAACCTATGATTTCTTCAGTGTGTGGCAATTGCCAGCGGGAGGAGGACAGTATCCTAACTTCCAATGGCAACAGGCGCAAACACCCATTACAATCGACACTCTTTTCAATGCAGGTAGCGGAACAAAAAGTGCTCCTTATGAAATTAACACTGCAATACAACTTCAAAATTTGGCCTACGCTGTTCAATTGGGGAGTACAGGACAAAACTCTTATTATATTTTAACAGCGGATATCGATCTTGCAGGTTACATTTCACCGATTATTGGAACAAGCACTTACCCATTTAGCGGGACGTTTGATGGACAGAGTCACTCGATATCAAATTACCAAGTTACAGCCGTAGACGACAATACCGGCTTATTTGGCTATGTCGCAGATGGTACGATCAAAAATCTTACGTTAAACGCTACCGCCATCAATGGGCAAGATTACAATTATGTGGGAACTGTCGTGGGACAAGCCACTACGGTGCAGATGACGGATGTTACTGTGAGTCTGACAGGAAACGTGAATGGAAATTCCTATGTGGGAGGACTCATTGGAAGAGCGACAACAGCGCCGACCGTACTGACACAATGTTTAGTCACTGATGGCGGTTCAGGAAGTATTTCAGCGACAAGTGGAACAATTGGTGGACTCGTCGGTCAATTTGACGGCACGGGCAGTCAGATTGACTCATCCCATTCTGCGATTGCTGTCAGTACATCGGGCGGAACAATCGGCGGGCTTGTGGGTTATCTCTACAATGCCACAATTCAATCTTCTTTTAGTACAGGAACTGTCGCGGGCGGAAGTACGACGGGTGGTATCGTCGGTAACAACGAAGGTTATGTGAAAAATTGTTACAGTACTTCATCCGTTTCGGGGAGTAGCTCTGTGGGGGGCTTGGCCGGATCCGATGGTGGCGATTACGCTCCCGATGGTCATATTTATCAATCCTACTCTACGGGATCTGTAACAGCGACTTCCGACAATGTGGGTGGACTTGTTGGGATGCACTGGAATGGAACTATCGACGAAGCTTATTCGACAGGAAATGTTTCTGGAGTCACAAATATCGGAGGACTCATCGGGTATTCGCGAGCAAATGTGACAGATGCTTACACGACTGGGAATGTGACCTCTACGGGGGACAGATTAGCTGGTGCAATTGGCTGGCTCGAGAGCGCTACAGTTACTAGAGTTTATGCGGCAAACACTCTCACTGGAACAGTGACATATAAAGGTGGATTTCTCGGCTACCGCAATGGCGGTTCACTTTCGAATTGTTTTTGGGATTCACAAGTATCTGGTTCGGGTTCAGTAGCAGGCAACAACGCAGGACTCAGTGGAGCAACGGGAAATAATACCGCCACGATGAAAACAGATACCACATTTACGAATGCGAGTTGGAATTTTACCACTCGATGGCAAATCCCACCTGTTGTAAGTTATCCCGTTTTTCAATGGCAGTCAGTCAATCTTACAGGTGGAATCGCGGCGTTGTTTAATGGCGGGGATGGTTCTGAGGGAGATCCCTATCAAGTAAATACAGAGACACAATTAAACAATATGAGTACGGCATTGCAAAATAGCATCGCCGCGCAAAGTGCTTTTTACAAATTAACCTCCAATATTACGCTTTCTGGTGCAGGTCCTATCATTGGCACAAGCACGTATCCGTTCACAGGAACTTTTGATGGGAATTCAAAAACCATTTCCAATTATGCACCTACAGTAGCTGCGAATAATGCTGGGTTGTTTGGTTATGTCGGGACAGGCGCACTTCTTAAAAACTTTACTTTGGAGACCACCGGTGTCGACGGTACGGGCTATAGCTACGTTGGTTCTGTCGTAGGGCGTGCAGTCGGTCCTATTACTCTTTCTAAAATCACAGTCGATCTTACAGGACTTATAAAAGGCGTAAATTACGTGGGCGGTCTTGTGGGTGCTTTTGATGGTGGCGATATTATTCAATGTATTGTGGGAACGAGCGGTGGGGGAAGTATTGCAGCGACTGGATATTCTGTGGGAGGACTTGTAGGAACGATGACTGCAGGCGGAGTAGTAATATCGCGTGCAACCATTCCCGTTGTTTCTACAGTGGTTACCGCGGCTGCTTCTATCGGTGGGCTTGTGGGATCTTGTGGAACGAACAGTACAAATTATGGGGCGATTGTCGCGTCGTACAGTACGGGTAATGTAACAGACAATCAAACTGCAGGAGCACTCGGCGGTCTTGTCGGCACGAATACTTCGTGCGCTATTAGCCAACAGTCCTATGCCACTGGAAATGTCAGTTCGAATGGAGCAGGTTCTTCTATCGGAGGTCTCGTTGGAAGTAACAACGGCATCATCAGACTATGTTACGCAACGGGAACTGTGGCTGCTGCAAATGCGTCTGATGTCGGCGGACTGATAGGTGCACACGGCGGAACGCTTACGAAATCCTATTCGACTTCTAATGTATCGGGTGACTCGAATGTCGGTGGACTTGTCGGTACGGTAAGTTCCACAATCACTGACTGTTATGCAACAGGCAGTGTTTCAGTGGCGACAGACAAGGGCGGCGGCGCAATCGGAAGTTTAACTTCAGGAACTGTGAGCTATATTTACTCGATTGGTGCGGTTTCTGGAGCTGGTACAAACCAAGGTGGTCTGATTGGATCCGCTTCTCCTACAGTGTACGGCGGAAATTGGGACGCAGATGCATCGGGTAATGCGACTAGCAGCGCTGGTATTGCGCAAACGACTGCGAATTCAAAACTCGCAAAAACGTATGTCAATCAAGGATGGGATTTTGGAACGACTTGGGTTAGATCTGCGGGTACGAGCTATCCGATCTTCCAATGGCAACAAGCAAATGCCCCGACTGCTATTGCAACATTGTTTAATGGTGGAACAGGAACACCTGCATCCCCATTTGAGATAAATACTGCAGCCCAATTACAAAACCTTGCTCTTGCGATTCAGCAAAGTACGATTGCACAAACAGCAAGTTATGTTTTGACATCCGATATCAATGTCGCTGCCACTACTAAACCTATCATTGGGAGTGCCGCGTATCCTTTTATGGGTGACTTTAACGGACAGGGACATGCAATTACGAATTATTCTCTGGTAGGTAATAACGACTATACAGCGCTTTTCGGCTACACCAAAAGTGCCACGATACGAAACTTTTCCCTCGCTGTAAGTACAGTTTCTGCAACAAAGTATAATTATGTCGGAACAGTTGTAGGTTACGCACTGAACACCAATATTATCAATGTTCCTGTCACATTATCGGGAGCTGTCAGTGGACGTGGATATGTCGGTGGACTTGTAGGTTCTTCCGTAAATAATAGCAGTACGATTGCAACCTCACTTAAAAATTCCCCGGTTATAGATGGGGCAAGTGGATCCGTTACAGCGACTCAAACAAATCTTGGAGGGTTAGCGGGAGTATTTACGGGAAGTAATAATACCTTGGATGAATGCTATACAACCATAGCGATTACTTCCACCTACGCAGGTGCTTCTATGGTGGGTGGACTCGTCGGAGAAAATACTGGTTTGATAAAAAATGCACATAGCACAGGCAATGTCACGAACAATGCCGCAAGTGCTGGATATGTGGGAGGACTTGTAGGCACCAATGGTGGCACCATTACGGGACTTTCTTATTCCACTTCGACTGTCACCACCTCACTTACTACCGGCATTCGTGTTGGCGGTCTCACGGGCAATAACTCAGGGACTATTTCTAATAGTTATTCCACGGGATCTGTTACGGGCTATCAATATGTAGGTGGGTTAGCAGGACAAAATACAGGCACGATAGATCAAACTTACTCTACATCTGCAACAACGGGAGCGGTCAGAGTCGGGGGGCTGATCGGAGAAACATCTGGCACTGTGACAGATAGTTACGCAAAAGGTACAGTTGTAGGCGATAACGGAAATTATGTTGGTGGTGCAATCGGTTTATACTCTGGCGGCTCTATCAGCCGTTTTTCTTCTGTAGGGGCCGTGAGTGGGACTTCTGCGACCAATATTGGTGGACTAGTTGGAGCAAACACAACCAGTGGTCCAACTTTCGGTGGTGTGTGGGATAAAGATACATCAGGTATCAGTACCAACACAGGAAGTGGTTGCAGTGTGCTCAATTATTGTGGCGTTCCCTATTCCACAACTCACATGAAAGAAAAAATTACGTACACGAACAATGGCTGGAATTTTTATAACAGATGGGTAATGCCTACCGGCGCACCAGCATATCCATTTTTACAATGGCAACAGCCGTTAAATCCAACTGCAATCGGCGATCTCTTTAACGGTGGAGCGGGAACATCAGCATCACCATACGATATCGCGACGGCGGCTCAGCTTGAAAATTTTGCCTACGCAGTTCAAATGGGAACAGTCGGGCAGGGTGCATATTATTCTCTCTCCGCAGATATCAATGTGTCGGGAAGACAAATGCCCGTCATTGGAAATGCCGCAAATCCGTTCTCCGGATACTTTAATGGAAATAATCATACGATTTCTAACTATGCAGCGATCGCGACTGAACATTACACCGGACTATTTGGATACGTAAGTGGTGGAACAATTCAGAATTTGACGATGAATGTGAGTTCCCTTGATGGGGCGAGTTACAACTACATTGGATCGGTTGTAGGTTATGCTTCGGGAAATACACTAATCAACAATGTTACGGTGAATCTATCGGGCGATCTCAAAGGAAACCAGTATGTGGGAGGTTTTGCAGGAAGTTTAAGTTTAGGTACTTCAGGCGTTGTGAAAAACTGTCATGTGTATAATGCTTCCGCCGGCACTGTTACTGGCAATTACCAAACCGGCGGTTTTGCCGGATATCTTTCAGGTGGATTGATTACCCAATCTCACGCTGCAGTTCCTGCAACTTCTGTAAAAACAAGTGATGTGTATCTTGGAGGATTTGTTGGCCAGAGTTCGGGAACGATTTCCCATTCTTATAGTACAGGTGCTGTGACAGATAATACCAGCGGCGCACAACGTGTAGGCGGTTTTGTCGGCGATAATGCTGGAACAATCAATGACAAGTCATACTCCACTTCCACTGTATCCGCATCTACCGCCTCAAATTATGTGGGCGGTCTTGTCGGCGTAAATAGTGGAACTGTTACGATGTCGTATGCGACAGGAAGTGTTACGGGATACGATTATGCAGGTGGTCTCGTAGGTTATAATTCGGGTAACACGACACAAACCTATGCAACAGGCGCTGTCTCAGGTCACAATGTTGTGGGGGGACTCGTTGGCTCTATGGCAAATGGTTCACTTTACGATTCTTATGCAACGGGTGCAGCTTCGATTTCTTCTGGAGACGTGGGGGGAGCGATTGGAAATATGGGGGGCGGGACCGTCTACCGCATTTATTCCACAGGTACAGTGACAGGATCTGGAAACGCGGGAGGACTTGTAGGCAACGGCAGTGGTGGATACTTGTATAATTCTGTGTGGGACACGACAACGTCCGGGCAGTCTTCAAGTGCCAGAGGAAATGGATTTGCTACAAGCCTCATGAAAAAATCAGCGCTCTATGCAAGTAGACACTGGGATTTTAAACTGACCTGGCAAATTGTCAGCGGAAGCTATCCGACATTGCAGTGGCAATCTTCAGAGTCACTACCTGCTCTTGCAGGTTTGTTTGCAGCAGGAGAAGGAACAAAAACATCTCCTTTTGAAATCTCAACATCCGATCAATTAGGAAATATGGCGTATGCAATGCAAGTATATGCAGATGCACAAACTGCATATTATGTACTCACTACTGATATCAATCTCACGGGAGCCATCTCACCAGTTATCGGCAGTAATAATGGAACTTTCAGTTATCCGTTCAAAGGATTTTTCGATGGGCAAGGGCATACAATCAGCAACTATAGTATTACTGCTAATGCGGATTACATCGGGCTTTTCGGATATGTAGATGGTGCAACCATTCAAAACTTTGATTTCACTGTTTCGAATATTACCGGAACGGCTGCAGGATCCAATACAGGCCCCAGTTATATTGGAGGAGTAGTTGGCTATGCAACAGGGCTTGTGGATTTTTATGACATTGGTGTTACTCATTCTGGAACAATCAGTGGTTATAGTTACGTAGGAGGGTTTGCTGGAAAACTCGACGTCAGTGCCCACTCCATTTTTGAAAGTTGTACGGTGGTAAATGGAGGTTCAGGAGCAGTTTCTGCATCAAGAGATTATATTGGAGGTTTTTCTGGAAATCTTGCTGCTGGTTTAATCTTGAATTCTTCCTCAGAAATTTCTGCCACCTCTTCGTATGCTAACGCAGACGTGTATGTGGGCGGTTTTGTGGGATCAAACTCCGGCACGATCAGTTCTTCTTATAGTACAGGAGCCGCAACTGATAATTCGGGTTCAGTCAATTACATTGGTGGATTTACGGGAAATAATATCGGCACGATTAACAAGCAGTCGTATGCAACAGGAGCTGTGAGTGCAAGTTCGAATACGAATTATGTCGGCGGGTTGGCAGGAGCAAATAGTGGAACACTCAATCAAGTATATGCAACGGGGAGTGTTGCTGGTTACAACTATGTGGGCGGTCTAGTGGGTAATCATTCAGGCGGTGGCTCTCTTTCTGAATCTTATGCGACAGGTGCGATTACAAGCAGTGCAAATTATGCAGGAGGCCTTGTCGGAAACGCAAATGCTGTGATCAGCGATAGTTATGCAAGAGGCAACGTTGCCTGTTCAGGCGGTAACTATGCTGGCGGTGCAGTTGGTTATATCAATAATGCGATCACCGTAAGCCGCATTTACTCAACAGGAGCTGTCAGCGGTTCTTCAGGAAATAAAGGCGGACTCGTCGGTAATTATGGCGGTACGGGTACAGTTACTAACGGATTTTGGGATACGACTACTTCAAGTAACGGAAGTAGTGCACTCGGAACAGGAAACAACACAATGAATATGCAGACTGCCTCAACTTATTCTACGTGGACTGTAGATCCTTCTGTCTGCGCTCTTGCGACACCCGATCCAAATTATACCTGGAAGTTTACAGCCGTTTCTGGAGTCTATCCGATACTCGGCTGGCAATAAAAAAGTCCAGCAAGCTCTTTGTAAAAAGGTACGGCGCCGTACCTATAACTCGCCTATAACTTCGCTATTGATATTCTTAAATGCAGCCAGTGCGGCGGTAAAATGAAAACAGAAAAAAACAGTGTTTTTATTTATAAAACGCTAATTAAATAGACAAAATCTAAAATTGTGTTCAGCACTCTCCTAGAAAGTATTCGTCTTTTTTTTAAAAAAAATCGGCCCATTAAATGCAACTTATTTAACGGAACCAATGCAATAAACTTTTATAGGAGTTAAAAATGAATAAGCACCTACTAGTATTTTGTTTGTTAAGTATGAAACTTTTAGCAGAACATAGTTCTAATTCATCTCTGACAGTAATCGGTACAAATTCAGAAAGAGCCATCGCACTAGTTGCATCATCTAACCATAAGGATATGGCGTATGATTTTTGTAAGGGGTTAAAATCTGCGAAATATAAAAAAGATTGCGCCAAGGTAGTTTCTAATGCCCAGTTTTACGACAAGGGAGCGATCAGATTTTGCAAAACCTTCAAATATTACTGGTATAAAATTTATTGTATTGATCAACTCCGTAACTCCAACTTTGAGGCAGGGGCTCTAGACGTTTGTCTAGAAGTGTCTGATAAGAAGTTAATTCTTCCCCCACCTGAAAGTAAGAAACTCGATTGTGCATTAGACATAGCGAAACCAACTATCGCAATTCATACCTCCAGCGATGCTGCTGTCACGTTGTTAGCACCTTACCCGGAAATATTTGGCCAAATGGAAGTAGAGGCTGCTAAGGTATGCAAAGGTTGGGAAACTTATTATTTTCGTAATGCAAATTGGAAGTATCAGGATTGTTATCCGTATGGTGCTAAGTATTATTGCAAGACCAATGTCTATTGCACAAAAAAATCTCCAATGAATCAGCGTTCGATACTATATTCTGGCCTAGTAGAGTAATTAAACCTGTTTTCACGAAAGGAATGGTACCTAGAACTTTCAAAACGCGCAGACCTCTCTTGGAACCGAACAACATATCGCACTAGAACTTAACCATCTGTTCAAAAGAAATACAAATCTTGATTAACTGTTAAAGAATCCATGCTTTGCACGAAGAGAAGCGGCTTATCGACGGCTTTGTGTTCTGACTATTTTTATAAACACTTCAGAAATCAGCTTACAGTTAATAAAACGGCAACAGGCACCTTAGTTGCAGATAGATCCAAATGGAGATTATTATGAAATACGCTATTCTTATTTTACTACTCGCAGTCAATCTGCAGGCTGAATCTTTTTGTCACGACAAATACAAATGGCTTGCCAAGCCTTCTCCAAGTAGTTTCATTGAAGAAATAACGCCGGGGCAATTTCGAGATTTCGATTTTACTTCAGCCGAATATAAGTCAAACGTAATAAAATTTGCTCAATCACTGGAAACTGCATCGGATAGTGAACTTGCTTTTGTTGCTTTTAAATTTGCAGAAAGAGCCTCAACAACAACTTCAACCGAGTTGGGATCTATGATAGCAAAAATAATTCGTGAAAAAGAAGTGAGTGCACAGACTATCGAACGCGCTATCGTCCGAATAAAAAACAGCGGTTGGAGAACAAGATATGAACTCGACTACGCTTTTGATGGTAATGCTTCGCTGGGATCAGCTCTATACTATGGATTAAAGTAGTAGTAATCGAATAGAGACGTTAAAATTGTACGCAATTCCATCTTCGAACTATGCCGCAGGGTAAAACGTGATTTTAAATGCGTTCATCGCGATCTTTTCAATTCTGAATTGCCAAATAAAAGGTATGGCGACCCAGTTTCCCTTCCATGAAATGGGATGTGGACTTTGCTGAAGCTGTTCCATGGAAATTTAAATCAATGAGATTTCGCGACAACTTAAAAGCTGTCTGAGGTTTTACGGGGCACAAGTTTCATTTAGCGCACAAAATTTGATTTTGACAGTGGCAAAATCCCCTTTAATTGGATCCTCAATGCGTCCCATATTTTGAATTAAAATATTATTATCTTCAAATCTGATGTTCATAGTCGCATTTTTAGGAATCGTGTGGTTGTGCGTGGCTTCGGATTCTTCCTCTGGCCTTATTAAGTCGGCATTGTAACTATTTACAACGATTTGAATTGCAGATTTCCCCAGCCCTTGTCTTGAATTCATCGGCCCTATGATAGTAGACAAGCGCAATCCCTCATTTTGTAGAGAGCGTCTTCTGGTGTCACTATCATAGTAGCGATCTGTCGCAAGTTTGTTTGCAATTGTTAAAAATAAGTAATCAACCATACCTTTTACATTTATTGGTACTACGAGAACAAGAGGCTTTCCTGTGTTTGGATAATACCGATTTGATACGTTTTTTTCTTCATCTGTATAGAGCTCGTATAAACCACTTTGAGTGGTATACTTAACCTGGCTGCCGTCGAGCCAACCAGCAGTTATCTTTGAGATGGGATTGATATAGTAATCGTTGTAATTTCCGCTTAACACATCCTCGAATGGACCAGAATAATTTGCTACCTTAAATAATCTATCTGCGTTCTCTATTATTCCTTTTTTTGCGCTAGGATCTGGGGCGTTGATAGTGGGATGTGAACCCATGAGTTGAATGCCATGGCCAATTTCATGTATAGCAATATAACTCATCATATCAGAAGGGACATCGGCACTCGTCAATCCTGATATATTGTTTTGCATGCTAAAGATATTAGGAAAATAAGTACCAGGACTTGCAGGGCCGTTCGAGTTCCCTTGCGGTTTTGAGCAATTCGGAGCTATTTTTAAAAGCTCTGAACTCCAGGTTTCAAGAAACCATTGGAAGTGTGATAATTTATTTGAAACAGTTATACCCCGCGAACTTAAATACTTACCAGACAGACTTCTACATTTTGTGGTCGTATCGGTTTCTGTTTCACTCACCTCTTCGGCTTGTTTCACAATTTCATAATCGACGACTGCTTTTCCCCCAGAGAGACGATTTAAAATGTTTGTTACATTGTCTGCAAACATTTTTAATTTTTCGTCGTTTACTCCATAATAGTTGGGATTAAAATCTTCTGGCTTTGAATTCTTCCTGTACCATTGGGTCACCCATCCATGTTTTTTTCCTGTCCATGGGTTTACAAGCACCGAGGGGATGAGTACTGGCACAATCGTGTCGCTCGCTTTACCGTACACAATCCAGTCCATTAAGTAGTTGCGAGTATTTTCTTTATGTTTCACTAAGACATGTTTTTTATAGATGATAGGTCCGTTTATTGATTGCGACTGAATATAGGGGGCTTCGGCAATGAGTTCAGGCGCACTATATCCTTCTGGCACAGTGCCAGTAATTTCTTGAGATACTATCTGCCACTTTGAGTCGTTGTCGGTTTCATTGAGTTTTATTCTAGCTAAAATAGTAAAGCTTGAGTTCTCTTTTGCTCGGCCACGTACAAAAAGATCTGCAGTTTCATTTGGAGTAAACTGGTCTTCTGCAATCAAATTTGCGGGTTGATCTGTGATGTAGGTTTGATATTGTGCTGGAAGCGTCGATGTTTTATCTCCTCCAACAAATGCGGTTACTGTAACCTCATTTGTTGGGCCGATGTAGTCCATTAATTTAATTTTAATGTTTGTTGTTTTTAGTTCTTTGGAAGAATCGACACAACTAATTTTAAATTCACCTGTACTTGCAACGGTAGCAGTTCCTATTACCGATGTGTCATATAAACATTGGATGAGTGGAAGGTTGTTTTTATCAATTGCGCCTTTCACTTTGCCAAAGACATCTAACTTGCCGCCTAGGGAAAAAACTTCAGATTGGTCGAGTTCGATAGCCAATGGAGCGTAATCTTTTGAAGTGCCTATCATATAGATCGTTTGTCCAAAAAATAATTCAGTGTTTTTATTTGAGCTAAAAAGGAGAGTGATACCTGCTCGATGTACCCCTGCTAATTTGGGTTCATATGTGATTTCAATACTGCATGAAGTATTTTTCTCCATGGAAAACATCATCGTGCTCTGTTCTTTAGGATCATTAGAAAAGTTACAAAACGAAAGGCCGGGATTTAAGCTAGTAACATTTGAAATCTTGAAGTAATTTCCTTTGATACTTATATTCGGCTTAAATAGTATTTTAAAGTTACTTGTGTTGGTAAAAGTGAGTACTTGTTTAGAAACACCACTTCCGTTAGCTGTTTCGGGAAAGGTGATGGAAGTTTTATCAAGTTTTATTGTAGGCTTTAAGATTTCTAATACGACCGTGCCGTATCTTGTGTAAAAGCCGTCTTTTACCGTGAATTTAAAAGAATCATTTCCTTTTAATCCGGTAGAGTTTGTGTACATAAAACGGCCGGATGAATTTAAAAGTACTTCTCCTTTAGTAGGCTTTTCATCCAAGGCAAAAGTAAGCTTGTCCTGATCTAAATCAGTTGCGTCAATTTGCTTTAAAATACTCGTTTGGTAAGGAATCTGGAAAGTATTGCCTGTGGTAGAAATTGTAGGGGGACGATTGCTATTTCCCTTTAGCGGTACTTTTAGTATTTTGGGTGTACTTGTATTAGGCAACAAGTAAGAAATAATAAATTCCGAAACCTGTTCACCAGTAATAAGATATTTCATTTCTAAAAAAATCGTACAAGGAAAGGTAGGAGTCGTTGGGGTGCAGGAGCCGCCTTTTCCCGGAAAAGCTTGGTTTCCTGCATATCGGAATACAGTATTAGTTACGCCGATTGTCAGTATTTTTATTCCTTGCGGCCCATCTAGTGTGATGCTTTGAGGTTTTGATACAGAGTCAGAAACTAATTGCCCGAAATTTATTGAACTCGGGCTTGATTTAATTTCTGTCGTTTCGCAAAAAGCGCTTAGTGTAAATACGATTAAAAAAATGGAAATTTTAAACATTCAGAACCTCTCGAATAACTTTCGGCACGGAGCGACTAAAAACGAATGAATGAATTGTGAAACATTGTTAAGTGTTATTTATTCAAATATGTGTGTTAATGCACAATTTTTCTAATCTTAGTAATTATCTGACTTTTATGAAATAGAAACTGCCATTTAAGAAATCTTAGGTTTGACAAGGTAGCAAGATAGTGCGATTTGTTCCTTCAAGGAGACCATCATGAGCATCCGTATACTTTTTTTAGGCCTTCTTTCTGCCACATTCGCACTAGGAAACGCACCCAATACCTATCTAAAATTAAGAAAAGGCTCAGGTTATGTGCCATTTGAAATGTCTCAGTATTCCGAATGCACACTCACCTATCAAGCTGATATGGATGGGTTGTATGTGTTTTCCAATCGTACAATCGCTGGAATGAAGATTGAAGATGTTCGGTTTGCTAAAAACGTTGTCTTGGCCGAACTTAAGAAAAAAATTACAGAAGCGGCAAAAGGTAACATAGAAGTTGCCATTGGCCCTGTCGATGGACCGACAACAGAATACTTTGCTTATGAAAACGGCAAGGAAATCCCTTTATTAAGTGAAGGTACTGGAGAGAACAAGAAAAATACCTCATTGACCTCTGTTTCACTAATAAATCTCCTTGATTTCATCTGCGAACAAAAGCCAGTTCACTGATAACCTTTTTGTTTCTAGTTAAAATGTTCCATGGGAGGCTTTTATAATCTAGACAACTTTGAAGCACCCATGCTAACTTTTTAACTTAATACCAGTTTTGTTTATACGCGGGAGTAGCTCATCTGGTAGAGCGACAGCTTCCCAAGCTGAAATACCCGTTTTTATCAGCGACAAAAAGATCAATCAAATCACTGTAAACATAATACACAAAAGGTTCTTGGACGGTGTCTCTTTCTGGTTGTTGCTAGTTATGACTTGTTGTTACCGGTTATTTGGATCCACAGAAGATCCATGAAAAATTTTTGAAGTTGTAGGATGGCGACAGTACAAAAAGCTGTTTGCCGTTAGGCACTCTCTTTGATTTTACGTTCAATGAGACTAGCAGCATTCTTTCTAATCTTACTGATAAGCTGATTACTTTGCCTTGAATATCCCTCGGGAAATAAAATAAGGGATGGATGGATTCCAAATACGGCTGCAATACGGACTGCTCTACTTAGTCCAAGATCGATTCTATCGTGCTCAATGGCAGAAAGATTTGAAACGGGAATTCCCGTCAACTTTGCAATATCTTCAAGTGTAAGGTTAAAATTACGTCGGAAAGCCCTGATAGTTTTCCCAGGAGTTTCTTTAACCTGCAATTCTTTTAAGCTCAGTAAGTCTTTCATGGTTTCTTTTCATCCTTTTTGTAGTTGTGCTCCGTTGTGATTTTAACCACAACCACCGTCACAATTTTTTCCTCTACACGGTAAATAATGCGCCCACGGTAGCTAAAATTCGATGCACGGTGATCTTTCCATTCGCCATAAAGTGCATGATCTGCCCAAACATTCGGTGCTTTTTGTAACTCTGCGGGGCCGTATTCAATAATAGTTTGCGCCCAATTTCGAATGATGAGCTTATCGTCCTCTGTAAGCTAGTCAGTTTTAAAGATACCACCAGCTTCTTGCGTAATCTTTATCTGACATAACCGATAGTGAACTGATACTAAATTTCGGAGCACAGCGCCAGCGCAGGTCTATATAATGCAATGTAATACACTTATTAGACATAATTAGCGAACGCCAATTAACGGCTTTAAATTTCTGCTGCGTTAAGTTTCTAACCGTTAAAGATGGTACAATAATAGGCATCTTATTACCTATTATGAATAACTTTTTTGGAGGTCTCTAAAGTGAAAAGTCTATTATCGTCCTTTACCGCCTTTGCGTTCGTACTAGCCGTTTTGAATGGCTGTGGCAGCAGCTCGAGTTCATCAAGCACTTCGCCAGACACAAATCCCGCTGACACCAATCCACTTGCAGTAGCTGCTTCCACAATCCGTGCAACAAACCCGACTGCTACATCAAGTTCAAGCAATGCACTCAATGTGCGTAAATCAACGTTCATACTTTACAGCGCCTTGCAATTCACGGGTCTTAGCTTCATCGCAAAATATTTAGGTTTGAATATGATTGATTCCGGCCACGCCGACACAACTACAGACCCGGCAAACGATGGTGTAAAAGATCCGGATGTCGTTGTCACAAAAGCAGTAACTGATTTGGATGGCAGTAAGACGGCCGCACAAATAACGGCAGATCTTGCCAGCTTCACTAGCGGTAAAGTTGATTACCGTGCAAGTTGCTACGGTCCTGCTTGGAAAGACAATGCCAGAACTCCCAATGTCCTAATTAACACAAGCGATCCTAGCACATATGTAAATCGTCCGACGGGAGACACGGGGGTGCAATCAGCGACTGCTAGCGCTAACGACTCAACGGCGTGCTCAATTGCTCAGGTTAAAGCGCTCATGGCTGGTTATCCAGATCTCATGAATAAGATTTTAACTTTCCAAGCGGCATTAATTACCGCTGAATTCAAAGCAGGAAAAAGTCTTCCCGCCATTGGTGAAGAGTTGGATGGAAAAAGTGATATAGGAACAATTACAGGCATCACTGTCACTTCGGCAAAGCTGAAAAGATTGGCTAATGATTCGGACGGAAACGCTGTTTACAAAACAACAATTTTGGGAACAGAAACTTCATCAGCTAAAGATATCAAGATATACATCTGGCATACTCCTGAAAACGCAGCTAACACAATTAACAAAGGTCTTGTGCAGGCCATTCTTCCGCACACACCGAGTATGGGTGGCAGTGGGGATCAAAAAGGATTGTCCATGGTATATTCAGCAAATGCTGGAACCTACACTTTTCTCTTAAAAGCAGCTGCTAACAGAGCAACTGCAAGCGAAGATTTCTTTGACGCTGTTACGGGGCAAGTGAATTTCTCTAAAACAACTGCTTTCGGAGAAGATGGGCACATCATACTAGCAAGCTTTAACCCGATGACTAATGTGGGAACACTCCATTATGCATGGCAAGCCGGTCAAGCCGACGGAGCGACAAGAACTTTCGCTATTCATATTCCCGCCGGTACGGAAGGCTCACTTACCGGTGTTTCCTACATAGGTTTCGGTGACGACATCGTAAATGTTATCACCGGAAAAGCAGGCGGAACAAGCATTTGGAGCAAGGGAATGTACTGTGATTGGTTGCAAACCCCTCCAAAAACTTTAACTGCAAAAGTGCAAAAACAAGTGCTTGAGCAAAGTACAGCAGGCGGGAATTTTCTACCCAAGTCTAGTGATATCTACTTTGCTCCTACACCTAGCTGCAACGTCACACAAGCTTGGACAACCGTAGGTGCAACGCCCTCTACGTTTGACGGCTCTCATTCCTTTTTAAATAATCTCCTGACAACTTACACCTCGGGTGACGTTGCAGAAGTTTGGGCACCGGGCTTCACAAAGCCAAACGATTAAGTTTGCTAATGTCATAAAGTTGTTCCCAGAATGTTCCACGGTTCGATGGAAAACGAGTGAAAGTGAGAGTTAAAATGGAAGTCGTTTTAGAAATGTTCCATGGATGTTCCGTAGGAGACTTTTATAAACTCGACAAATTAAAAGGAGTCATGCTAACTACCTATAATAATACCAGTTTTATTTACACGCGGGAGTAGCTCATCTGGTAGAGCGACAGCTTCCCAAGCTGTAGGTGGCGGGTTCGAGCCCCGTCTCCCGCTCCACAATAATATTTCTACTTACTCCAGAAGTTGACCTGCAATTTCTCCC
>CAYNEF010000015.1:0-75320 GCA_964396165.1 uncultured Pseudobdellovibrionaceae bacterium | reverse complement strand
TTTAAAAAAGAATCTCTATGAAAAATCTCAGTTGACACAAGGGCCGTTTATACGAGGAACTTTATTTTCCACTTTTTCCGTTCTATCTCTTAAAAGACCGCCCATGACGATTGTCTGGCCATCTTTGATTAATACTTTGGTTTCAGCAGTAGTAGTCTTTTCTGTCGGAACAAGTGTTTTAGAGTCGATTTGCCCATCGCTTAACTCAGGTTTGATTTTCAGAAGAATATCATCATTCATGGTGATATGAGGAGTGAGTCTTAGCTGCGTACCCACAGTCAAAAATTTCACGTCTTCAACGACCCCACCAGTTGCGGAAACAGTTGATGTTTTGTAACCAATTTTTTGCCCTATCAGTACGCTTGCTTCCTGATCATTTAGAGCCACCACTCTGGGTCTTGCAAGAACGGACAACTTTCCATTTACGGAAAGAGCACCCAATACTCCCTGTACGCTCTTCCAGGTTAATCCCACAAACCATCCTTTGGGATTGGCTGCCGGGGGGTCAAAGGGAGAAATTTTGTTCTGTGTGATGGTGTTTACGACTTGGGAATCCATATCAGATCCGGAATGGACATTTCCTAAGACATCAAAACCCAATGTTCTGTCATCTGAAGCCTGCAGTTCTACGATTGCAGATTCTACTTCCACTTGACGAGTAGGTTGATCGAGTTCGTGCAGCATTCGTTCAACTTGAGAAAGACTTTCAACTGTATCTGCTATAAACACAGTATTTGTATGGGGATCAATCGTGATCTGACCGTCTTTTGCCAGATCCTGCACACTTTTTAAAATCAGGTTTGCATCCACGTATTTCAAATGAAAAATCTTAAATGCCTTTCCATCTTTGGCGGAGCGAATGATAGTGCCGTCTTTTGTGTGCTCAGCGCGGTATTTCGTGGGGCGTAAAATAGTATCTACTGCATCTTCATAGGGCAGGTCTTTTACGTTTACCGATACTGTTCCATTCACATCATCATTAAAGACCATGCTTTTTTGCACTTCACTGGCGATATTTCTGAGGAGTTTTTCAAGAGAGGCTTGCTTAACATTGATAGTCACCCTTTTAGTGACTACCGGTTTGGGATTTGTATTTGTCGTAGCTATAGATCTCTTAGCAGACTGAGTATCGTTTAACTCCAGAACTAACTCACCAGAATTTCTTCTTTTAAAATTAAAGTCCTGCATTTTTTTAAACCACATCTGAAGCACGCCTTTTTGTTTGTTTGCATCGTTATATACGATCACTTTCTTAAAAGGGTTCGTGGGTGAGTTAAAATCATACTTTTTCATGTATGTCGTTTGCGAGCCGCCTTTCCATCTGATTTCGGCAGCATTTTTTGTTTTCGAGTAGTAGGTCGTGTAGGGGGGAACTTCTTCTTCGAATCTGAGAATCAGTCTGTCCCCTTTTTCATCGCTTTCTAAAAAGCTGGAAACAAAAAAGGTATTTTTCTCTTGACCATATGACATGCTTAAAAAGCAAGTGAGACTAATGAGTAGTTTTTTCATGGGATTACCACCTTGTATGCTGTCGTCGATTTTTTTAAAATTACAAATTTTTCTATTTTATTAATTTTTATAACGCGCCAACCTTCGACTGCGTCACCTTCTTCATATAAGTCATCGCCTACTACGATTCCTGTGCCCATAAACTGCTTGATAGTAAATGCCGGAGGAGGCAACTTTACTGGTTTAGGAGGTTCTTTTGTTTCAAGTTTTTTTTCAGCTTCCTCGTCCACAGGTTTTTCTTTTAAGTCTTCTGTTTCAAACCATGCCATCGTTTGATTGGGAGAAGCGTCGCTTGTGTCGCCTGCAAGTTCTCTTTTGTCTTCCTTATTGTTGTCCAGTTTTTTTGTAGGATCTTCTTTTTTTACCCAATCTTTTGGCTGCATGTACAAATCAAGAGAAACGTCCATGCTGATGACACTCTTTTTTCCGTTGGACACCGATAGCGCTGTAAAATCTGAGATATCCCAGACTCCCGGATATTTTTCCACGTACTCGAGATACTCAAGAAGCATTTGTGGTGGCAGAAAGGCTTTGATTTGGGTTTTTACAACACGAGGCTTGATATTCGGATTTTCTGGATCGACTTTGATGTTTGCGACTGATGGAGAAGCAGGCAGTAGATTGGTGAAACTTACGCCTGCGTGTGTTTTTTCAAAATCAGTACCGAAATACCGGATGATAGATTGCGTCGAAATTTTTTCTGGAAACGTTAGATTTAATTCTTTTTCTTTCGCTACGATTTCCTCTTCCCACGTTTTACTAAAAAAAGCGGAATCTTTTTGGATGGAATCTATCTGTTCGCCTAATTTCTTACTCTCTTCTTCCATTCGACTTGTTTCTTCCAAAAATGGGGAGGCTAACTGGTACAAACCAAAAAGTATGGCGATACCCACGATCACCAGAACTTTTGGATTCTTTTTTGCAGTCGCCAATGCCATTTAATCAGGCCTCTTCATGTTTGTTCCCATTTTGAAAATAGGAATAAATAAAGCTCCAGCCATTACGCCCACGAAAATTGCTGCCCCGAACATCATCGCGGGTTGCAATATGCTCGTAAGACTTGTCATCAAGTCTTGGTAGCGTTTTTTGTAAAAGGTAAATAGGTTGTCCATAATCAAACCCATCTGTCCTGTCTTTTCGCCGACAGTAGTTAATTGCCAAACAAGTTCTGGTACCATTCCATATCTTTCCATCGCAATAGACATGGGAACACCTTCGCGAACTCCCTTGATAAGCGCGTCTAAGAATTGCTGTCTTCTTCCACCCATCAATGTCTGGCGACAAATGAGAAGCCCATCGAGTAAGGGAATACCGGATTTCAAAGTGGAACTCAGAGTTTTGCTAAATTGAGAAACGAACAAGGATAAATAGATATCTCTGACAATCGGAAGCGAGAGCATTACTTTTTCTCTTGTCTCAAATTGCGAGGGGCTGACAAAAAAGTAGATCACCGACGCCATCAGTCCAAATACTGAAAGCAGGACAGTCATAGTGTTATCTGTCGCGATATGACTTACTTTCATCATCATCATGGTGATAAAAGGCAGTTTCGCTTCGAAGGAAGAAAACATGTCTTCAAATTTCGGAAATACAACGAGTATCATCCCTAATGCCAGCGTCATGGACACGCAGAAAATAAAAAGCGGATAGGCCGCAGCTTTAATCGCCTGCGATTCCAGTTCGAGTCTTTCCTTGGTAAGTTCTACAAGTTGGATCAAACTCTTTTCCATCGTTCCAGTTTTTTCGCCCACTGAAATCACATGCATGTGCAGGGAAGGGAAATGCTTGGGGTATTTTCTTAACGATGCCGAGAAGGTCACGCCTTCTGTCAGATCAAAGAGCATGCGCTTGATGATTTTTACAAGCTGCGCTTCTTTAGTATTATCCATTGTCATTTTCAGGCTCAAGTGGATGGGAATGCCCGCGCCTAAAAGAAAACTCAGTTGTTCGTAAAACGTAAGAATTACTTTCATCGAAATGGCGGACGCAAACTTTCCAGAAACTTCTTCGATAGGCTCACCAAATTCATTTTCTGAATTTGCTTTTCCCTTAGCTTCCTGGATATCAAGTACTGTGAGATTTTTTTCGGACAATAAACGCACTACATCCGCTTCCGTATCACCAGAAATGCTGGAAGTGACTTCTTTACCCGCGGGGTCAATTGCCTTATATTCAAACTTCAACACTATGCGCTCCTTACTCTAACTTATCGTCTCAAAAAGGCTTTTTCTGTAAGGTTGCTTGCAGGAAAATCATCTATTTTTTAATACTTTATGAACTAATCTTCACAATTCAGTTTTTTAACACTACGCCTCAATAAATAACGCGCATCATCCGAATAGTATTTTGTAAAGGCAATGCATTAGATACTGAGTGTTATATGTCAGTGGGAAACAAACAAAATGCGATCGAAATTAGACTTGTAGAGATGGGTGTCTCTTTAGAGCAAATCGATCAGGCGAAAAAGCTCGGGATGACAAACCATCTTCCGCTTCTTGTAAATCTCGTCAAAATGAACGCGATTACAGATCGCAATGCCGTGGAAATAGAATCCAAGTGTTTTCATGTAAAAATTGTTTCCATTAAAACTCTTAATATCACCAAAGAGACGCTTGAGTTGATGCCAGAAGAAATTCGAATCAAGTACCAGATCTTGCCTGTTAAAAAAACTGGTAATGTGCTGACAATTGCCACAAGTTCAGTGGGAAGTTCCCAGGCAGCGATCAGTGAAATTCAAAAAGTAACTCATTGTTTTATCGATTTTGTACTCGCTTATCCTGTAGAATTAAGTGAAAAACTAAGCGAATTTTCAAGCGCTACGGCAAATATTGACGAGATGCTTGAGGATAAAGCAAAAGAACTCAATATCAGCCAAGACACGCTAGATGAAAAACTTATTGATGATCCTAATGGACCAGTGGCACAAGCGATTAGTCATATTCTGACTCAAGGGGTGACAAGCGGAGCCAGTGATATTCACTTTGAACCGAATGCGCAAACTTTAAGAGTAAGATTTCGAGAAGACGGGATTTTGCATGAAGTAAAGACGTTCGATAAAGTTTTTATTGCGCCTTTCACGGCTGCAGTAAAAGTAAAAGCAAGTTTGGACATTGCTGAAAACAGGATCCCTCAGGATGGTGCAATCAGCATGCTCATCTCGGGTAGAAAAATCGATTTTCGTGTCGCTACTTATCCGACTGAACATGGAGAAAAAATAGTTTTACGTATTTTAGATTCCAATAAAGATTTTATTAATATCGATTCTTTAATGCTCCCACCGCAAGAGAAACAGAAACTGGTAGATATGATCCAGGCTCCTCAAGGATTGGTATTAATGGCAGGACCAACGGGTAGTGGAAAAACCTCCACCTTGTATTCTATTTTAAAATATTTAAATACTGTGGAAGAAAACATTCTTACGATCGAAGATCCTATAGAGTATCGAATCGCCGGCATTACCCAAGGGCAAGTAAATAACAAAAAAGGCTTCACCTTTGCTCTCGGCTTAAGAGCCATGATGCGTCTTGATCCAAACATCATTCTGGTGGGGGAAATGCGAGACAAGGAAACTGCGGACATCGGCGCACAAGCAGCCCTAACGGGACATCTGGTTTTGAGTACTATCCACGCTAATTCCGCGAGTCAAACCATGTCACGTCTTCTCGATATGGGTGTTGAAAGATTCGTTGTTGCGAGTGCGCTGCATGGAGTGATTTCGCAGAGACTTTTAAGAAGAATTTGTGGGAAATGCAAAATCAGTTACAAGCCCACCGAAGAAGAATTGCTGGATGTCGGATACGTTGGTAGCGGGCCTTCTGAACTTTTTAAAGGCAAAGGCTGCTCAGCATGCAGGGGAGAAGGATACAAGGGGCGAGTACCAGTTCTTGAAATTTTGATGATCTACAATGAGCTCAGACCGATAATCTCTCGTGGGGGAGACGCTGGAGAACTCTTTAAAGCAGCAGTAGAGCGCGGCATGTGGACGATTCATGATGATGCACGTGAAAAAATAAAAGCCGGAATTACTTCCACTGAAGAAGTTGTTCGAGTTCTGGGCATTGATAGTTCACGCGTAGGATTAAAAAAGGCTTCTTAATGGATACGGAGAGAAAAAACCATATGAAACAGATGAAAACAAAATGGGCATTGATTCTAGTATTGACCACTCACTTAAGTTTCGCGATCTCAAATTCAGACGCGACCAAGTTTGTAGATCAATACGAAAGCATGTCTCAAAAATTTATCGGATTTTTTAATTGTGTTGCCAAAGTAATGACAGGCGATGAAATCCTAACGGTTGCAAACATGAAACCTATTGAACACCCTCCAACGGATATTCAAGGCTGTTTTGCTCTCGCCGGATTAAAAACAGGACCAGGCCTATCCAAGTTTCTTTCGTTGTTTTCAGGCGGTAAAAAAGAAGGTGATAGGGAAGAAGTTCAACAAAACGTTGAATCCACACCAGATAATTCTTTAAAAGCCGCGCAAGAACAAGCCAGAAAAGAACTAGAACAGTCTATGAATAAAAATATCCAACCCAATCCACCCGCACAAGTCGAGGCAGCGCAAATAGAGCCACCTAAAGAACGCACACCTAGTTCCGTTCAAAATGACGGACCTGTCAAACCAAAGTGGTAATTTAAGGTAAGAAATTTATTAGGCAGTTTTTTTGAATTTGTGGGCGAGTTCGGACCTATTATCCGCACCTAGTTTTCTAAACGCATTTTTCAAGTGAGTTTTCACAGTTTCAGTACCGATTTTCAGTCTGATTCCAATTTCCTCATTGGTCAGCCCTTCACTTGCAAGAAGTGCAATTTCACTTTCTCTGGGGGATAGTGTGGATTCTGATACGGCGAGTTTCAAACTTTTAAAGGATTTAATATCTGAAGATTTTTCTGAAATGGCCTTTAACACTGTCGCTTCGAGTACGGACGGGCTAAAAGGTTTTTCTATCATGTCAAAGGCGCCATTTCGTAGCGCTTCAAGCGCCACAGCCTTGTCCCCATGGCCCGTGATAAGAATAACAGGAGGGTGATAAGAAAACTTTTCTTTGATTTTCTTTAGTGCTTCGGTACCTGACATTCCAGGCATCTTTACATCCATCACAACAGCATCAAATGCTGTTGTTTCAAGTAAAGAAATCCCTTCTTCTCCTAAGGGAGCGGTCGTAACGCCGAATTGTTTTGACTCAAAATAAGTTTTGATAAGTGCACTTAAAGCCAAATCATCTTCGATGATGAGTATTTCTGCCATTATGCTGCCTCATTTATTGTGTCCGCTTGTTTTAAGGGAAATTTCAGCACTACTAAAGTGCCGGTTTCAATATCACTTTGGATTTCAACATACCCTTTATGTTTTTCCATAATCTGGTGCACAACAAACAACCCAAGTCCTGTGCCTTTACCCGTTTCTTTCGTCGTATAAAACGGCTCGAACACTCTTGCACTTAAGCCTTTTTGCATTCCCATTCCATTATCTGAAAGTTCAATTACAGCCATTTCGTTTTCTTTTCGGGTACGAATCTGAAACAAGGGGGAAGTCTTATCCACCATAGCATCCATTGAGTTTTTAAATATATTAACAATCACCTGTTCCAATTCGTTCTGCACTCCCTCAATAAAAAGCCGTTCACCGGTGATATGGGTTTTAATTTCAATTTTCTTGTCCCCTTTAATTCTTTCCAAAAAGGGCAGAGTTAAACGAACAAGCGCGTTTACATCAAATTTTTCAGTGCCAATATTGGGGTTTGCATAGGTAAGAAGTTGCCTGGTGATCGCAGACATTCTGCTTAATTCACTTTGAAAAGATGCTATAATTTCTTTAGAAAGATTTTTCTCTTGTCCACTTAATAAAAACTGCAAAGAAGTAAGGGGAGTGTTCAGTTCATGCGCCACTCCCGTGGCAAGTAGCCCAATACTGCTGACACGATCTTTTATGACGAGGCTCCCCAGATATTCACTTAATTTCTTCTGCATCTCACCAATATTTTTTGTGAGCTCCTGGTAATGAACCTTTTCTAATGGAACGCTGCCAATTTCAGAGCTGCCCGAGTTAGCACGCGCTATCTCTTCTGCCATTTGCTTAGCCCAGGTATCAATTTCATTAGATCTCTCTTGCAGTTTAAAAGAAGTCTCAAGAAGTTCGGTCTGCCGCAACCACAGTTGTCGCCAGATGGAATCAGAAATATAACTTAAGAGAAAAATGGAAAACACTCTTAAACCAAGTACAGAAAGATTTTTAAAATCCCCAAGATCACTTCCGCTAAACTCTTGTACATATACGACTGCAACAACCAACGTACTCAGCACAGCTAGCAAGTAAGTTGCTTTTCTTCCTAAAATGGGCGTCACCAAAAAACACAGGACTGGAAAAAAAACAATGACCGGATGGTTAAATTCACGAGTCAGAATGGTAAGCCCTGACAACTCCAGAAAGAGAAGAGTGTACAAACCATAAGCTGAAGGAAGTTGCAATTTGGGAATACGAGAAAGAAAAAACAAAACGAGAAGACCTACACCGAAAACTGTAACAAGAGTGGTATAATATTTTAGACTTTGTTGCACTGACTGTACTTGCAATAAGTAAAACAAAGGGACACAGATCAAATGTCCCAAGGCCAAGAGTAAAAAAAAGCGCGGAAGGTTTGTTAATAGGTGAGCGCGAACAAATTCATGGCCTTGTTTAATGCTTTGCATAATGAAGAAGGGGATGTGTTTATTATAACACGTATAGCAAAGAAATTCCTAACACAACGCAAGGGCTTTAATCTTATCGAAGTACTGCTTGCGCTGACTATTTTTGGAATAGCTGTCCCCTCTATCGGCGCTCTTTTTTCTTTCGCTTACAAAGAAGAGTCCGACAACACTCGCCGCACGCAAGCCCTGTTTCTCGCTGAATCGTTAATGAGCGAAATATCGCAACGCCGTTTTCGAGAAAGTGCGGTAGCACCTGGAAATGGCCCTGATGCAGGAGAAATTTCCGGCAGCGACAGACGCAATTTCGACGACATTGACGATTACTCCATTTTTTCAAAAGACAGTAGCTATAGCGTGCAATGGGGAGCTCTCTCGCCTCCTCAAGATGAGTCAGGGACTGCTCTAACTGATTTCTCCATGTTCAAGCAATATGTGGAAGTATCTAATGTATCCTCGCCCTCAGCTGGGCCGACAGCACGAACAGATTACAACTCTCAAACTGAAGGAACGACAGATTTTAAAATGGTGAAAATAACCATCTCGTGGGACAACGGGCTAAGAAAAGTAAATTTATTTAAAGTGTTTGCAAGACAATGAAAAGACAAATAAAAAATGACGGTTTTACTCTGCTTGAAGTAGCCATTTCAGTGGTATTAGCAAGTTTTATTCTTGCCGCCATCATTGGACTTTTGAATCCCTTTCTTAACCAGTTCATTCAAGCAAGAAAATTTCAAAATTTAAGAACCAACGTTGTCAATCCCATGGATGTCATCAGAAGAGATATCGAGAATGCGCTAGTCACACATTCAGACAGCACAAAGTGTTACAAACTTTGCATGATCGACAGAACTAGCGGGCAACGTATTTTTTACTACCAAAGCGGCACAACACTTTATCGAAAACAAGAGACGATGACATCTGCAGCGCTTTCCTGTTCCGGCGGCAAAGTTCTTGTACAAAATCTCGACACCACAAACTCAAGTTTTTCCAGATACAAGGAAATGATCACGACAAAACTTCGCATCAACGATACAAACAACACTGCTTTTATCCTGCAAGGTAGTTTCGCGCCAATTTACAACGAAACGGAAATTCTCTTTTACGATGGTTTTGGATGCGCAAGCATACAGAACTGGACTCTTGCGACAAATGGGGCGATCAATTGGGCTATCGTCAACTCCTCCAGTGCAAACGGTACCTACTGGCTGCAAGAAACTTTAAGTACTAATCAAGCTACTGCACTTACTGCAACAGCTACGGCAAATATAAATTTGGGACAGGCAACTAGTGCAATCCTGCAGTTTAAGTACCGTACCTCAGGCACTATGGATCCTGGAGAGAATCTCACAGTCAGCTTTTATGACGGAAGTTGGCATCAAATATTTATCGATGATTTAGGTGGAAGCATCTCAGCTCTCTCTACAGTAAACATAGATTTGAGCGGCTACCAATTTACAGAGGCTAATCAGCTACAATTTGAAGGTTCGCTTTCCAGTAAGAATGATAAATGGATAATTGATGAAATTAAAATTATTACAAAATAACAAAGGCGTAATTTCTATCTACGTCTTTTTGCTCTGTTTATTTTTTGTGTCATTGGGCCTTACCGCTCTTGCGTTGCAATTAGGTGCCTTTGAAGACACAAGCAATATTGTCGATCAAATACAGGTAAAATATCTGGCTGAAACAGCACTTCAAGAAGCCAAATATTACTATTCCAATATTAATACAAGTTTTACCGGCAGCTCCCCCGAACAAGCCATGGTAGTAGATAATAAAACAATTGGTACTTATAAATATACTATTACAAAGTCGGGCAATGCTTATAATATTTCCGCATCTGGATACATACCGAATAGTACTGCCACTAAACATATATCTAAAACTCTCACGCAAACTATTTATTATCCCTTTCCAGAAGTCATTTTCTCTGATGATTTTGAAGACAATACTTTAAATAAATGGACTGAGGTAAACGGAACGAACTCTGACTGGGTGACTGCAAGTACAGCACCCAAAGCTGGGACTTACCACGCTGCGAGCGTAAGAAGTGGGACCGGTAGTACTACAAGAACAGCTGCAATGAAAACGCCTACTTTTGATCTGTCAGCATATACGCAAGTGACTTTACAGTTTTCGTTTAGAAGAGAAGGGGGCGGAACATTCAGAGTGTATCAAAATAACACCGGAAGCCCTACAACGGGATGGACACAAATATTCAGTACCAGTAGCAGCAGCTATCAGGGAACGTACGTAAGGCCTTCTTATAAAATAGCAATTACCTCTCTCTCAAGCACAGTGCAATTTCGTTTTGATGTAAGCATGACCAACAATTCCTATTCATGGTATCTCGATGAAGTAAAACTCACCTCTCCCTATCCCTTTTACAATTCGAACGTGGACTAATCGCCATAATTTGCATTCTAAATGTGAAGTAATTATGAAATTCGACGCTTAAGCTCAAGTAATGACTGTATTTTACCGTATTCACTCTTAAGAGGGATACGCCTATAGGTTGTATTCCGGTAATTTATATAGTGAAGCAAAAAAGTTTAATCAAAGAAAACTTTTGATTGGAGAAATAAAAATGAAAACACTTACAAATAAAAAAGGTTTCACACTAGTGGAACTTGTTATCGTCATGGCCGTGATTGCGCTGATTCTTAGCATTGCAATTCCGAACTTCCGCAGTATGCAACAAGAAGGAAGCTTGACGAAAGCAGAAGGAGATCTCGATACGATTAAAATCGCGATTACTTCTTACTGGCGTAATAACTCACAAGCCTATCCAGCTAACGTGCATTCGGCTCTGACTGCAGCTAGTCCTGCTGTGATAACCAAAGTATTAAGTGATCCCTGGAATTCTGATTCAACAAACAGCACGTATGCTTATACAAAAGGTACTGACTCCACTTTCGGAGACTACTTCTTTGTATATACGAAAGGTCCTAAAGCAGACACAGCGCCTGCTTGGGATGCAACAAATCAACGTGTCACTTATTCCGGTTCAGGTCGTGTTGTTTCCAACGCACCTATCGTGAAAAACTAATTAGGATAGAATTTTTAAAACAATTGGCCGTGAGGGCTTTAGCCCTTACGGCTATTTTTTTTCGCACTCGGGTGTTTCCACACAAAATGAACAGTAGTTTTTCAACTCAGAAACGGACTGTTTGCATTGATCGCAAAATTTCCGTTTGCTAAGTTGATATGCTTCTTCACTATTTTGGATTACCCGGTCCAGTTTGTTTTGAGTCTTGGCCAGGTTTTTTGCTTTGTCTCGCTCTGGCGGAGCAAGTACTCCTTCCGCTTGCAATACGACTTCTCGTTCGACAACATCTTCTAAGATCTTCTTTAACTTCGCTTTTAACTCATATTTTTGATTGAGACTGGAACTGTCCTTGCCTAATCCCACTTCCATTTCCTTACAGGTGTTGGCAAACAGGGAAAAAAAAGAGAAACTATACGCAACAATGAAAAACATCATCGTATTTTTGGCGCTCTTAGTTTTCAATTACTCTTGCTCCTTTGCGGGCGATCTTCCGCCCATCCAAGAACCACAACCCAGATCCCTTAAAGAGTTGGATGAAGAGATTGAAAAGCTTAAAAGCAATCTGGAAGTCATGGAACAAGAATACCATGTGCTGATCCGTCGCACTATCATCGGTTTTAATAACGCAAATTACATTAGAGGCGGCTTGTCATTACTGCTTCCCCGAGCAAGAACATTTGATTTTCATACGGACACTGGGCTTGGCGCTTTTTTTGGGTACGGGCATTATTTTGGAAAAAACCATGTGACTGAAATTACGCTCGATTGGGACATGTATCTCTCTACAACATTGAGATATAAGTATGAGATTCAAGGCCGCATGAATTCCTTTGTACTGGCTCCTGTACTTGGCGCTAAATTTAAAATCGCAAAACTCCAACCTTTCGATAATTTTCTCGACGAGCCTGACTCTGTTAAAACAGTGTTTCCGCTCGTAGGCGGACTGCTTGCAATGCCCATCAATAGAAGTCTTCTTACAATGGAAGCGGACTATCTTTTTAATTCCCAAGCGGTCATTGTGCTTAATATTGGAATACACTATTTTCTTTAATTCCAAACACTTGCACGTTTCCCCGAGTAATTTTCTTGCTTAAGATTCATTCTTTGCTATGTTGCCGGCCTTATGCCACAGCGCAAATTCGGTCCGTTCACGCTCATTTATTATTTATTGCCCAGTCTTATTCTCTTAAGCCCGTTGTCCTGGAATAGACTCTTGCGACAACAAAATTACCGACAAACGTTTGGCAGTGATTCCGTCTATTTAGATTTGAAACTTGAACCTGCTTCGTACGCAGTCTCCAAAAACAAACTTGCGTTTGAAGGTGTAATTGCAACGCAAGATTACGAAGAACCCGTCACAGGATACCGCATGAAAAGTAACGGTTATACGTGGTACGTGTTCGAGTCTAAAAAAGGGCAATTTATCGGCTGGTTGATGAATGGTAAAAATGGCTGCGAACCAGAGTTGCACTACCAGATGCAAATTAATAACTTCAATGTAAAAAATGGAATCTTACGAGCAGCTTTCTGTCTCTAATTTTTTTCCACTGAATTAAAATCAAATACATCTCTTATCGCTTGGTATTTTAGACCTGAAATGCCTTTTCGCAAGTAAACGGATTTTCGTATTGTAATCAAAGGCAAAACGAGATTTTCTTCTTCTACCGCCCACTTTTCCATTTTGATCAGACGATCTTCATAAAGTTTAAACGGATCACTTGAGGATTCTGTGGATAGAGGGGATAACGCAGGCGAAAGAAAATCGCTTGAAGAAAATTCTACCCATCCTTCCAGACCGAGCGCTTTTTTATAAAAGTTGGGACGAAATCTTTTTAATGACATCATCGGGTTATCCGTACTTGCAGAAGTAATCTCTACATCTACTCCAAGATTTTTTTTCCATTGCGCGACCAGATTACCTGCCACATCTTGAAGTAGCGGATCCTTTGGAACAGACAAAGACATGGCACCTAATTTTATTTCAGACTGAATACGTTTAGCGATGGCAGGGGCAAATTCACCTTTTGCAAGATCCCCATTTAAAAAGGGTAGAAGTCTATACGTTTCGTCTACCTTACTGCCTAATAACTTTGGTAATTCTCCTTTTTGAATCGCAAGGCTCATCACTTCGCGCGCTTTGCTGTTTTGAAAAGGCTTTCTGTAGGAATTAAATACTAGTACAACACTTTCGAGCGTTGGGAAACTCTCAGAGGGGGAAATAATATTTGCACTTTGATTATCGCCCGTGAGTACCACATCCAGTTGGTTGTCCTCGAATAGTTGAAGTGCATCTTTTTGAGTTTTGAAAAAAGAAATTTTTAAATTGTCGATTTTGTACAACGAATCTTTATCCCAATGTTTCGGGCTTAATTCCAAATGCATTTCATTTTCGGGCCAATAGGTTACGATTTTCCAATCACTCAATGTATCGAGCGGACGAGGAAGCAAACTTCCTTGGTTAACACTCCACATGTAGTTCATTCGAGGGGACAAACTCATATGAGAAAGTAAGTAGGGAAAATTTGGACAGGGGGAATGAAATTTTAAATCTATTACATACGGATCTGTTGATTGAATTCCAACATTCGAAAATAAAGCTCGACGCTCTGCGAAGTTTTTCGCATTGCTGATACAAAACAGGAGCGATGCGTTATAGTTTTCTGGATATGCTTGCAGAAGTTCTTTCCAGGAATCAATTAGATGCGATGCAACAAGAGGTTTTTTATCATCCCAAAAAATTTCTTTATTCAAAGTAAGTCTAAAAGAAGTGGGAGAAGTAAATTCCCATTTATCGAGCAGAAATGAAGTCAATTGCAAATTACTCTTAGTTAATTGCAGGTCCAAAAGAGGACGTTGCAGGAGAGAAACTATCTGTTCCTCTTTGGTATCGGGCGAGACCCAGTTTGTTTGAGGGATTCCAAGCATTCCAATTTTTAAATGGGAGTCTGTTTTATTATTCGTAACAAAAATATTTTTTTTTGTGCAACCGATCAGAGAAAAAAATAATGAAAGAATAAAAATTAAAAAACATTTACTCATGTCAAGAGATCTTAACTCTTTGGAATGTCCTGACAACACTTTAAGTATTTATCTTTTCTCAACAATTTGTTTGACCAAGCATTTTCACTTTGCTAAAAACTCTTGGCTAACGATATAACCCCTTAAGGAGGAACAACCGAATGAATAAGGCGCAACTTGTGGAACAACTCGCAACGGAAGTAGAACTAACGAAAGCGGATTGCGAAAGACTAATCGACAACACCATTGAGATCATCCGTAAAACGGTTAAAAAAGGCGATGATGTAACGTTGGTAGGTTTCGGTACATTCACACGTTCCAAAAGAAAAGCTCGTACAGGCCGCAACCCTCAAACTGGTGCCAGCATCAAGATCCCTGCTTGCACAGTTCCGAAATTCCGTCCTGGTAAAGCATTCAAAGATTATTTGAATTAATTAGTAATTACCGTTTTATTTAAAAAAGCACTGGAGATACCAGTGCTTTTTTTATTTCCCAAAAGGTACGGCATTCCTTTTTTCAATTCGTGCGCCCCAAAAGTGCCAAACTAAGGGGAGCGTAAATTGAAAAAAGGAATGCCGTACCTTTTGGAGAATTACTTGATGAAAAAATAGTTTTCTAAACTGATTCTTAAATGTTCGCTGAAAGACAGATAGACAAGATTTAAAAGAACAAATACCGCGCACATACTTACTTTATTCTTGATTTGAATTGCGCAAATAAGAGCAGCACTTGCGTTGAGTAATCCCAGAATAGCAGCAGTTCTAAAAAATCCAAACTGGGGAAGTAACCACACAGGGTAGAGTATTCCTCCGATGAACCCTCCTAAGTAATCCGAAAATAAGATTTGATTCAGACTTAAGCCCGATAAATATTTGTTCAGTAGCGGAATTTCGAGCCCTATCAATACGCCCACGCAAAAGACAAAGAAGAGAAGTACCCATTTCGGGTGCATTTCTAGAGCAAATGTTGAGTAGAGAAGGGGAATCGCAAGAATAGCCACAAACGAGAGTGTTAATTCGAGTGCGATAAAATTTTCCAAACGGTTATTTAAGTATTTAGATAGATACGATCCCATTCCCATCGATGCCATCATCAAGGAAATAACAAGTGAATATTGAAAAATTGTCGCGCCAAATAAAAAGGTGGCATAACTCGCAAGGATTAATTCGTAAGCGATGGCCGAGAACGAGGCGATAAAAGCAAGCACAAAGACCCATCTATGCTGCGCAGCATTTACTTGATTTTTTCCAACGCTCGTTATCATTGTGCTTTCACTGGTACAATAAGATTTTCTTCTACGAAATATACATTTCATAACAAGGAGCCCTGTTTGGCAACTATTCAAGAGTTGATAGTAGATGCTTACGGCTGTGAAGCAGATTTAAGCGATACCAAAAAATTGGAAAAGGTGGCAAGACAAGCAGTCACTGCGATCGGGGCAAGCATCGCAGAAGTCACCTGTTATAAATTCCAACCGCATGGAATTACTCTTTGTCTTATCTTGAAAGAATCTCATTTTGTCTTAAGCACATGGCCTGAACACGGTCTTGCAATCGTAAACATCTTCTTATGCAATCCTGAAATGGACACCATGGAATGTTGGAAATACGTCGAGCAAGCATTAAAACCAGAAAGCTGCGTCTTCCACAAAGTAAAACACACTCTCTCATCCAAAAAACCAAAAGCAGCATTAAAGGTTGTCAAAAAAGTCGCGTAACATTTCAACTTTTACTGGAAACAGAGTGTGCTGCCCTAAAGAGCATCTGATTTCTTCTTTTTTCGGCTTAACAAAGTTGATTTCTCTCTAGGCTGATACGCGATTCTTCCTAAACTCTCTAGCTGGTTACGTATTACATAATTCTTAACAGTAAAAAACGCTTTCCCCCAAGCAACGATACGACTCCAAGGCCGAACATCCCAAAAACTTTTAGTGAGTTCATTGCCTTTTCTTCCACCAGTAAGTTTCATTACGATAGTCGCACTTAAAACTCTCAAAAATGCTTGATACCCGTGCCGAGTCCGCGCTCGAGTTAATAAATGCAGATGGTTAGAGTTGATAGAGAAGTCATAAACCTGAATACCAAACCGATTGGCTACCATAAATATAGTTTCGCGAATGACGCGGGTATTTTTAGGAAGTAAAAACGAATAGACACCTCGAGCCTGACTAGAGTGCATCGTAGTATGCATCGAATACTTCGTACTCACTGGACGTACAGTCTTCCGTTTACCGATTAGTAGTTCGCCACCAAAGTAAGACTTCTGTTTAAGACTCGAATGTAACACCAACTGCCGCACTCAAAATTCATAACATTATAGGTTCTGAAGTAAAATATAAATTTAGAATATATCGACGATAGATAGGCCATTATTATAAGACATTTTAAAACTATACTTCGAAGTCTCAAGTTTTAAAATAATTGTAGGGCGATGGTATTTTACTGAAGAAAAAGGCAAGTGAACTACCGATAGGATAGTAACAGCCAGACATTTTCTTTAAGAAAATATTATTTCTCCGCCGCTGTAGTGCGAGAAGAATAAGAATGGATTTGAAGGGGTCAGAACAGGCGCGATAGACTATTAGAATCTACAGATTCGTGCCTGTTCTGTCCGCTCGGGCATAAAGAAACTACGGATACTTCGCCGAAGCTCTGCTCCACTTCGTTTTTGTATGATCGTCTTAGGTCTAACCACTTTTGAGGACAAAAACGAACCCCTTCAAATCCATTCTTATTCTTCATCTGTTAATTATGAGAAGAGTGGGGCGATGGTTTATTTCAAATATCTGCCCCATCTATAGCAAACGAAATTACCAGTGTAAGGAGGTTCTCGATCTGTTTTTGTTGTGTTCTCTATTAGATTTGTTCCATTTTAAATTTTGGAATATTGATTATGTGAAAAAACTTTATATTTATATTTCTATTCTATTTATTTTCACCGTAGATCTTGTCTCCAGTCAAAATGTACAACGCCCTGTACCGGGAAAAAATTGCCGCTTGTGTAGGAAAGATTTGCCGCTTACGCATGCGCATTTGCGCTGTTGCGGCAGGAAGAAAATTGGCAGCTGTCTTGCATCCCTTTTGGTGACACACTATGGACAAAGGAATATACACAGCATTATCTGGTGGCATTGCAAAGTCGCATGAGCTTGATCTCATTGCGAACAATCTTGCGAATGCAAATACGGCAGGTTTTAAAAGAGACACGGGTACATTCAATGAGTACTTAAGTGAATTAAGACACCCTGACTCTGTACAAAGTTTGGGAAGAGAAATAGCAGGACTTACTTCCCAAGACGGCCGCGCGGTCGGTGATAAAAGTTTTGTGGAGATGGATGGAGTCTATACTGACTTTAGACAAGGCGGACTGCAAAAAACAGGACGCACCTTAGATCTCGCTCTCGAAGGAAAAGGATTCTTTGAAGTACTGACTCCCCAAGGTGTCAGGTACACACGTGCAGGAAGTTTCAGCATCGATAAAGACGGAAGACTTGTCACAAGTAACGGACATCCCGTACTTTCCCGTACTCCAAAAAGCGGTGGTGCAGATGCAGCACAATCGGGTGGTGCATTTGCTGTAGTCGGTGCAAAGCAACCTGCTACACCCAAACCGCAAGCGCCGCAAACCGTCGGCGCAGAACTCAGAACGATTACGCTTGGCGAAGGCCCCGTTCAGGTAACACCTGAAGGCGATATCATGCAGAATGGTGTTCTTACCGCCAGCATTAACATCGAAGAATTCAATGAACCGCAGTGGCTTGAAAAAGTAGGGAACTCTCTTTATCGCAATACGAATGCAGACAATATCAAAGGGACTACTGCAGAATCTAAAATGCACCAGGGTTTTATCGAAGGTTCCAACGTGAACGCAGTCACTGAAATGACAAGATTAATTGAAGCGACACGTAGTTACGAATCCCACATGCAGGCGATCAAAACATATCAGGATATCGATATGCGCACTGCCAATGACATAGCTAAGGAGAGATAATCATGATCTCAGCACTTCACACAGCAGCTTCCGGCATGGAAGCTCAAATGAGCCAAATTGATAGCATCTCAAACAATCTTGCGAACGTGAACACCACCGGCTACAAAAAAAGCAAAGCCGAGTTCCAAGATTTGCTATATGAAACATTGCAAGAACCAGGAGCCAACACTTCTGCAACCACCAACTCTCCAGTAGGAATTCAGCGCGGGATGGGAGTAAAAGTTTCCGGAACGCAAAGAAATTTTGAAGCAGGCAATGCACAACACACAAGTCGCGATTTAGATTTCATGATCCGTGGGGAAGGTTTTTTCCCGGTACAGCTTCCGACAGGTGAAGTCGCCTATAAAAAGGACGGCACCTTTTACAAATCTTCGACAGGAAGAATGGAAACTATCGAAGGGTACCCGTTTCAACCTGAAACCATCATTCCTCCAAACGTCAGACGTGTAGAAGTTGCTGAAGATGGTGTCATCTACGGTCTTATCAGCGACACGGAGAGAACACAGCTGGGACAAATCCAGCTTGCCACATTCGTAAACAATGGTGGACTAAAAGCTTTGGGAAAAAATCTCTTTGGAGCTACAGAAGCCAGTGGCCAACCCAATTTAAGTAACCCTAATCAAGGTAACGTGGGTTCTATCATGCAGGGCTATTTGGAAAGCTCGAACGTAGACGTCGTGCGTGAAATGACAGATATGATCGCAGCTCAACGTGCGTTTGAAATGAACTCAAAAGTCATTCAAACAGTCGATCAGATTCTCCAACACACAACTAATATCAGATAAGGATTCCGAATGAAGATTAGTCTTTTACTTCTTTTGCCCTTTTGTCTGAATGCTGCCATCACGCGGCCTTATGACACTGAAATGGTAAAAAATGCTCTCACACAAAAAGTGAAATCGGCGTTCCCTAATGCAATAAAGATTTCCATTGAGAAAATTTACTTAAACCAAGCTGTTCCTCCGTATGCCGTATTGGAAGAGTTACGTCCGTCGCCCCCTATAGGAAATATCAATTTTTCCTATAGCTGGGATTCAGAAGACGGAAGAAAAACGGCGTTTGGCAACGCTGTATCGCGTATCTATTTAAAAGTAGCTATCACCAAAGTGCCGATGCGAAATGGGGATTTATTTACGGCAGAAAATACAAGTTATGAAGAACGGGAGCTGACTCCGTATTCCCACACTGGATACTATTCGGAAGAAAGTGAACTATTCACTCTTTCTGCACAGGGAAATATAGCGCCTGGACACGTGATTGTGACATCGCAAACGATTGCTCCCCAGTTAATTAAAGCAGGGCAGACAGTAGATCTGGTATATGAAACGCCGACCTTAAAAATCACAGCGCGCAGCAAGGCATTAAGAGGCGGCAAAGCCGGTGATAAAATCAAAGTAGAAAATTTGGCTAGTAAAAAAGTAGTTGAAGGAAGAATTGTTTCTGCAAATGAAGTAAGCATTCATTAGAGGATAAAATGAATCTCATCCAAACCATTTTATTATTGGCAATTACCATAACTCAGCTGAGTGGCTGCGGCATTTTTGGCGGCAAAAAAGATGCAGAATATTTAGAACCACCCAAAATAGTCTATTCCGCTCCTCCAGTAAAAAAACAAAGCCCGCGAGAGCCAGGTTCATTATGGAGCGAAGACTCGAACTGGAATGAAATCTACTGCCCTCAATTGACACGAAGTCTGGGTGATGTGCTTACATTAAATGTAAGTGAAAACTTCAAATCACGTGTTTTGACATCCATGTACCCCTATAAAAACTTTGAACAAGAAAAAAAAGAAATGGATGAAGCAAAAGCCACGGCACTGGCTGCAGCTTCAGATACTTCCAAGGGCGACAAAAAAGCGGGCGCAGGAGCCGCAGCTGCTGCAGCTCCCGCAGCAGACGATTCCGCAAATTCTCGCAGTCCTGCTTCAACAGCTGCAAAAGACGAACCCAAGATGACCGAAGTGACTATCGTGGAAGTTCTTTCCAAAGGTTTGTATCGAGTATCTGCAAACAGAGGCATGCGTATTTCGGATAAAAACACATTTGTTTCTTTCGAAGGCACCTTACGTGAAAAGGACATCACGAACGACAATTACTTTAACTCAGATTCTTTGCTGAACCTTAAAGTAGAAGTAGTGCAACCAGAAAAATTAATTCCTAAGCCTGTCGTAGCAAGTAACGGCACTCCTGGAAAAACGGAAATGACACCTCCTCCAGCCGCAAACAAGGGAGATAAGAAATGAAATCCTTTTTAACCCTAATTCTTGTTTCATCCCTAGTTTTTGGCGCACGTATCAAAGACATTGCTACATTAAAAGGCTTACGTTCTAACCAACTTGTCGGTTACGGTCTTGTTATTGGCTTAAACGGAACAGGGGATAAAGCGAACGAGCTTACGGAAAACTCGTTAAATGGGATGTTAAAAGGAATTGGCATTGATACAAAAACGGCAAAACTCGATACAAAAAACACTGCAATCGTGATTGCGACAACGACTTTGCCGCCAATGTATAAAATCGGGACACCTTTAGATGTCACTATTTCTTCTATTGGTACAGCGGCTTCGCTGGACGGTGGGAATTTGATGATGACTTCTCTTAAAGGTGCGGACGGAAAAATATATGCAATGGCACAAGGTAAAGTTGTTTCGATGAAGAAAAACGACAAAGGTGGCGGAGGTGGGGGAGGCTCTTTAACTGCCTTCATCCCGAGTGGCGCCATTTTAGAGCGCGAAGTTCCTTATGAAATCGGAAAAGACAGAATGCTCCGTTACTATTTAACGGCACCTGACTTCACCACTTCAGTCAGGATTGCGACACGCATTAACGACGAATTGGGTGGAAAATTTGCGATGCCTGTAGATGCAAGTATTGTGGATGTCATTTTCCCCTATACCTTCGAAGGAAATCCTTCTGAACTTATCGCGCAAATTGAAGCTGTCGAAGTCGAAACAGACAGACGCGCAAAAATTGTGATTAATCCTCGCACGGGAACAGTGATCTTAGGCGAGCAGGTGAGAATTTCTCCAGTCGCCATGGCACACAGTAATTTAAAAATTGAAGTCAAAGAAGAAAGAAACGTAGCGGCTGCTCCTCCCGGCTCACCACCTCCTGCAACTACAGGAGCAGAAGGGGGCAAAAGCAAAAGAGTCATGCTCATGAATCAAGGTTCCAATATTTCCGAAATCGTGCAGCACTTAAACGAAATGGGCGCTTCACCGGATGATCTTGTCGCACTTCTTCAGGCGTTAAAAAGTGCCGGAGCAATCATGGCTGATTTGGAGATGTTGTAATGAAAGTAACTTCTCAACCAGTAGAAAGCTTAAAGGTTATCGAACCAAAAGCGAAAGAAGAACATCCTGAGCTAAGAAAAGTCTCTAAACAATTTGAATCTGTCTTTATGAATCAGATTGTTCAAGCGATGCGAAAGACAGTTGTGAAGGGCGGATTAGTCCCTGAAAGTAACGCCGAAAGAATTTATCAAAATTTACTCGATGCAGAATATTCTCAAAATATGTCTGAATCCGAGCAGATAGGAATTTCCAATATGGTCTACGAGCAATTATTGCGGTCGCAGGGCATCAGGTGATAAACTAAAACATGAAGGAGTCCACCCATGAAGGTTAATCAAAATCCCTCTCCCACAACGACAACGGTTGATAAAGCCCAATCTACGAACAAAAGGGATACGGTTGCAAAGGGTTCCTTAAACGAATCTAGCTCGACGCCAGCACGCAGTGGAGCAAGCATCGACATTTCAGATGCCGCACGATTGATGAAGCAAGCTTCAGACATCGCGCACTCTGTCCCTGACATTCGTGCTGACAAAGTAGCGGAACTTAAGAAAAGAATTTCCGAAGGAAACTACCAAGTAGAGTCCTCGAAGATAGCAGACAAGCTTGTTGATGAGCATTTGCTGAACGACTTCGGAAAAAATTCAGTTTGATAAACTGAATTTACTTTTTTCTACCCTAAAAATATAAAATGAAAAAACCATCCACTGTACGCGTGTTTTTTTTACAACAGAAAGCCACGGAGTTGTGTGGCCTTTTATACAATACCCTACAAAAAGAACGACTTGCCCTCATCAATCTGAAAACAGACGAGATACTCGCTTTATCGACGGAAAAAGAGCACCAGATTTCCATATTAAAGCGCCTCCGAAAAGAAATGCACGAGATACTCGCTGCAAATTACCTTCTTGAATCAAGCGAAAATTTTGAAAACCTGCTGGCAAGTCCGGAAAAAGAAGAGTGGCTTGCGCTTAGAGCAGAGTGGTTAACTTCTTGGGATAAGGCAAAACACCAAATTGAGCACAATCAGAAATTCATGACTCATTCTCTTAAAAATGTTTCTGGATTAATTGAAAACTTACGTGGACTCTTCGGTCAAAAAGCCACTTACTCGGCAAAAGGAAGCAAGGTAGAACCTAAAATGCGCGCCAGAGTGGTAGAAGGACGGTACTAATGGCAGTAAATGATATTTTAGAGATTGGTCGACAGGGTTTAACTGCCAACAGGCAAGCACTGCAAACTACGGCGAACAATATCGCCAATGCAAACACTCCGGGTTACTCAAGACGTCGCGCCCAACTTGAATCAGTTACTCAATCCACGCAACTAAACGGGTTGCAACTGGGCGGCGGGGTAGATGTTTCCAAAGTGATCCGCATTCACGATGATTTCGTACAAAAACAACTTGTCTCCGAAAGCCAGGCTTTCGGTGGCGCAAAAGCAAAGTCAGAGAATTTAAGCAGAGTAGAGGGAGTGATCACAGCTCAAGGTGCTAGAATCAGTGATCTGATGAACAAATTCTTTGACGACTTCCGCCAATTATCGGTTAATCCCGAAACTTCAGCCATCAGAAATGTGGCGCAGGGTTCTGCCGCTGCAGTGGCAAATGGTTTTAATTCCATGGAAGCTTCTATTGATGACATGAAACGTGACTTAGACTTACGCATTGGTAATTCTGTAGAAGGCATTAATTCTAACATCAGAGACATCGCTTCTCTTAATGAAGCCATCACGCTTGCAGAGGCAAGAGGAGATATCCCGAATGAAATGTACGACAAAAGAGACATGTCTTTAAGAGACCTTTCTCAAAAAATTGATTTTCAAACTTCTACCAACCAGTTTGGACAAGTGAGCATAGTTTCTGGCGGTACAACTTTGGTGCAAGGCAATCAAGGTAACGAGCTCAGTGTTTCCAAAGGTCCGGGAGACGGCGGCAACAGAACCCCCGGCAGCGTTGAAATTTATGTCGGCAATGCGGGCCAAGGACGCCCCATCACCAAGACAATTAAGGACGGGGAATTAGGTGGCATGATGTTTGTGCGCGACCAGGTTTTAACAGCTGCTCAAAACCATTTAAACCAGGTCGCTTATCAATTTGCCACGGCTGTGAACGAAGTGCATAAGGGCGGAATCGGACTTGATGGAAATTCAGGCAGAACTCTTTTTACCGACATGGGTGAAAATCCCGCTGACGCTGCTTACAAAATCAAATTGAATAAAGACATTGAGCAAAATCACGAATTACTTGCTGCAGGCAGCATCCCCGGTGCGATAGGGGACAACAGTGTAGCAACAGACATTGCTAATCTTCAAAGTTTTAAAAATCTACCCAATAATAATATGACAGGTAGTACGGAACACCAGACCTTTAATGAATCCATCAACGCGCTCGTGGGAAAAGTAGGAACACATGCAATGCGTGAAAGCGACACGTTTGCCCACCAGCAAGCAGTGGTCAACCAACTGGAAAATTACCGCCAGTCTGTGAGCGGAGTTTCGCTCGAAGAAGAAGCAGTAAATCTGGTGCAGTTTCAAACAGCATTTAATGCTGCTGCCAAAGCCATGAAAGTGGGCGACGAACTGTTTCAGACAATCTTGAGCATCAAAAACTAACTGTGTTAACACGAATTCGAGGACAGCATGTCTAGAATCTCTACAAGCCAAGTTTACGGGATCAACCAACAAAATATTTTAAATGCTCGTGCGAAAGAGCTTAAGACTTCCGATAAAGCTTCCTCTTTAAAAGCAATCGACCGTCCCTCTGATAATCCTGCCGATTTTGTGATCGCTGCAAACATGAAAGACGACGTTAGTGTGCGTGAAAGCATTTCCAAAAATGCGCACTTCGCAAACTCCGTACTGTCTGCGACGGAAACTGTATTAACGCAATCTCAAGACATTTCTCAAAAAATGCACGAACTGGCGCTTTCAGTCTCCGGCGGCAAAATGAATGTCAGCGAAAACCAGCAAAAAGCTGTTCTCGCCGAGATGGAAGGCTTGTACGAAAATTTCATCGGCAATTTAAACACGCGCTTTGGCAACAAAACTCTTCTTTCCGGATTTCAATCAGACAAACCTGCATTTGATATGCAAGGCAATTACCTCGGAGACTCTGGCAGCATTAAAGTGGAAGTGGACAGAGGGGTCATCGTACCGATGAATATTTCCGGGACTAAAATTATATTAGGGCAGGGGCTTGAAGAAGGGGTCAACATGCCCCAGGTCTTCCAAAACGCCATCGCAGCTCTCAGACAAGGCGATACAGATGGTTTAAGGGCCTGTTTGCATGACATCAATAAAGTGACCGACCAACTTTCTCTCGGGCGTACGCAAATCGCTGGCTACATGACCCAGATTAATCGCGCGATAGAAAGTTCCGCTTCTACAAACATAGAAACACAAAGTGCCGTATCCAAAATCGAAGATGCGGATGCAGTAAAAGTATTTTCGGATCTCGCAAGAGACCAGACCGTATTAAAAGCTGCTATAGATACTTCTCATAAAATCCTCAGTGAAACTTCTTTAGATACCTTGTTTCGATAAGCCTTCCTACTAGAGACACACCGCTTCATAAGTATGAAAAAAAACTCAAGATTTGCTACTTTTCTCCCGAACAATACTGTGAGGAAATTCAATCGTGCTAGTTCTCACAAGAAAAATTGGTGAAAGTATAGCAATTGACGACGATATTAAAATCGTCGTTGTCCAAGTCAAAGGCCGCCAGGTCAGACTGGGTATTGAAGCACCGCGAAATACCCGCATTCACCGTGAAGAAGTCTACATCGCCATCCAAGATCAGAACAAAGCTGCTGCAGAGTCCCAACCTGAAGAAGTAAAAAAAGTTGCTAAGCTACTTCGCGCAAGCTAACATCCTAATATAATCCCTAGAAGTAAAATTTAATTGGCACTTTATACAAGGAGTTTGCCATGATGGTCGAAACGACACGCTTCGGACAAATAGCTGTTGAAGAGCAAGATATCATTACTTTTCCAGAAGGGATGCTCGGTTTTTCAAAAATCGACCAATACGTTCTTGTGGAAAGAGCCGATGATTCTCTCTTTTTATGGTTACAGGCCATCAAAAAGCCGAGTGTCGCATTTCCACTTCTTGAACCGCAAATTTTAGAAAAAAATTACCGAGTAGAGCTTGCTGACGACGATAAAAAAACTCTCTCTTTAAAAGATTTAACAAACGGAAAAGTGTTTGCGATTATTACGATCCCCACTGACCCGACAAAGATGACGGCAAATTTAAAAGCCCCCATCGTAATCAATTTGAAAAAACGTCTCGCAAAACAAATTATTTTGCACGATATGGATTTACCTATCAGAAAATCCATCTTCGCAGACTTGCAATTGCATTGCTCCAGTCAACAACGCCAGATGTTTCCGACATCCGATGCGCCTGACTACCATGCTATTCGCATCTCAGATGAACTCGAAGCTAAGATCTAAGACTTCCTTTTATAAATTTTCAGAATTTTTTTAACGTACGCCTGTGTTTCAGGGAAGGGGGGAATGCCTTTATACCTCTCGACGTTGCTTACGCCTGCATTATACGCTGCTAACGCCAATTCCAGATTGCCTTGGTATCTGTTTATCAACTGTCTTAAACAATCACATGCTCCCATCAGGTTATTGACTGCATGAAAAGGTTCCTGAATATCGCAAGAATCGGCGGTATCGGGCATGACTTGCATCAAACCACGCGCCCCTTTCGGCGACTCAGCATTGGCTTTAAAACTCGATTCTACACGGATGACTGCTTCGACCAGTCTCGGGTCAAGAGAAGATCTGCGGGCCGCATCTCGTATTTTAAGTTTTAAGTCATTGGGAGTAGAAGTTGCAAAAAGAGCACTGCAAAACAGAATGGCGAAGGAGAAAAGTTTCATATTCTAAAGGGAAATGACCAAACCATAAGAGCCTACTAAAATGCTGGAGGATCCCACGTAATATCTTAACTCACCTCTTAGGATTGCACCAAGGAGGGGGATGTCAACTGCAACACCGGCACCCACACGTAATCCGCCTGTTTGTAGGGTGGTATTGTCAGCTGCATAGCCTTTATTTTCGGTAAGGCTTGCCAACACACTCCCCACGGATCCGATCACAGAAAGAGAAATGAATTTCTCATGGAAGGGTAATTTATATAACCCGTCAGCATGTGCAAAGATATACGAAAAGAAATCGGCTCCTGCGGCAACAGACAATCGAGGACTCAAACGCGTACCGAGAGCAAGACCAAAGTTCACAGTGCTGGCTGCGCTGTTTGTATCAATGTAGCGGGCCATTCCGATATTGGCCCCAAAGAAAAACGGTTTATCTTCCATACTCGAGACTTCATGGAATAAACTTTTCATTTTCTCAGCCTTTGCACCACTGATTTGCTGGGCAACGGAATCACCGACGATATCTGACTTGTCATCATTTTCTACTTCAGGCAGATCCATGTATTCATTTTTTAAAAAGGCGGCAAGTGTCGCTTCAAAAGCACCTTTAAACTGAGTTTCAACATAGGCGCTTGAGATTTGTCCTCCGGGAGGATTTTCAAGGCTCTTATTACTCGCGATAAATTTTCCGCCATAATACGCATTGAACATAAATACGGAAATGCGAGTTTTATCGATAAAGGCAAACATCAATAGGGGAGCACGATTACTTTGAAAGGCTTGTTTTAAGTCTCTTCTGGAGTAACCACCAAGTACATAATTGGAAGAACCAACTTCAAATAGTCTTGTTCCGACAGCAAGTTTTCCCAGAGAATATTGTAGGGCGTCAGCAAGTCCCCAACTGGTCATATCAGTAGTGGGAAGAATGGCGAGCCTTGGAGGCGCCTGCTGCTGAGTCTCGGCATACGCGTGGGTTGCAAGCGTAAGCATTACAAGAAGTGTTTGACCTAAAATCCCGATTTTTTTAATTCTTCTCATCATGCAGCTATCTTTGTTACGTTTACTTTCTTCTTAGAGAAGTAATAGTTTGAAGCTCTTCTTAAGGGACCAGTGATACGGATACAATTGAGCGCAATCCCCACAGGAGCCTTGGTAAACACTTTACACGTCTGTATCGCTTCTTGAATATCTCTAGGACGGGTAGAGAATAATCTTGCCACAAGCACAACAAGATCTGCAATGCTCGAAAATTGATGCGCCAGATTGGAAGCAAACAAGGGCGGTGTATCAATGTATATTAAGCCATATTCTTTTTTAAGTACGGTCAAAAGCTTTTCGATGGATTTGTGAACGGCTTTCAAGTCATGAGGATCGACGCGTCCGCCACGAGGCAAGAAATATACGCCTTCATATTCTGTTTTAACGATCAACGTATTTAGATCCGGCAGTTCTTCTGACTCGAGAACGGATTTTAAACCGGGGGAAGCATCTTCTTTGAATCCAAAGAACACATTCGGATGAGCAGTAAGCAGGTCACCATCTATAAGTATTGTTTTTCTCTCCACACCCTGAGAAGCCATCGTAAGGAAGTTTGTGATTGTGGATTTTCCCTCACGCGCATGTGCGGAACTGACGACGATAACCGGGCACTTAATATCACGTGTTTCTCTTAAAATTCTGTAATTCATTATTTTTAAGTGCTCAATTCCATAACCCGGAATTTCATCAAAGTTTTTAGACCCTTTTCTCACAAGGGGAATCTTTCCAAGCAACGGTAGATTCAAACGCAATACTTCTGCTTCACTGTCAATGCGCGGGAAGAAGGCGATAAGAAGTACTAACGTTACCGCTATCACAAAAAGACAAATCGACATCGCGCCGTAGAGATGTTTTGTAAGCTGCGGAGAAGTGCGGTGGCCGTTATGAGTTGCTTCTTGCAAACGGAAGATTTCAGCATTACCTGCAGAAAGTTCCAATTCCGTTTCTTGTTCTTTCTGATAAAGGTTCGTTAAGAGTTTCTTCTTGTGGTTTAACTCCATGTACAGACGTTCGTATTCAAGACGAGGCTGATTAAAATCTTTTTCTTTTGCAGAAATCACTTCAATTTCTTTTTCTGCGTTGGAAAGACGAATCAAGTCTGTCTGGTATTCCAGTTCCAGTTCAGACACGCGTTTTTTAACATCTGCTGCGGGAAGGGGGCTTTTTTGAAAGACAGCCACTTCTTCTTCGTTGATATTGGAAAGTCTTTGCGAGACATCACTCAGTTCCGCATTAAGGCTAGCAAGACGTTCTTCTTTTTGCGGTTCCTGACTCTGTTCCGTCAACTTGATCTGGTATTCGATTTCTGCAACCTTATTGGTGAGAAGTCCGATGACGGCGGAGCGCGCAGTGTGTTCCCCTTTTTTCGCACGGGGGATACTTAAGATCAATTTGTAGATAGCGCGGTTACTGGCAAGTCTTCTTTTGATGGCAGTCGCTTCACTTCTGATTCTTTGCAGTCCTTTTTCTTCCATATTCGTTGATAGGAAGTTAAAGAACTCGGCATTTTTCTTTTGAAAATCCGTTAAATTCTGTTCGCGTTCTTTGATCTGACTGATGAAGCTTGCAATTTGACGAGAGAGAAAATCGCGTTTCATCATCGCATCTCTTTGCCCGATTTCTGGATAGTAAGATTGAATGGTGTTCGTGTAGATCAAACACAGATCATGTGCAGCATCCGCATTGGGACCACTGCAATGGATGTTGTAAATATCACTATCTCTATTCCAGCTTAACGATATCCCATTTCTAAACCATCCAGCTGGGAAGGGAGAACCGCCCGGGAAATAACTTCTTAAATGAATCGGACGGCCTTCAGTATTGTAATAATCCGTAAGTGCGGTACGAAAACGTTCGAACACTTCTTCAGACGTTAACAAGTGCACCATGTTTTGTTTGCGAGCATTACTTGCAGAGCCAGCAGACATCATGAGTGATTGGTAGAGTTGTCTGCGGGCAGTATCGATCAAAAGACTAGCGTCGGATTCATAGACTTCTGGTGTGTGGTAAAACTTATTAAGAGAGATGCCATACACAACGAACACTTCGAGCACAAGGAGCCACCAATGTGTGCGCAAATATCCAATGGCTTTTAGTAGCAATTGGAGTTCATTTACCGGTTGTGCTGACATAGTTTAACTATTTCTCTTCCATGAAAGACGAACTTCGACAGCCCATCTCTAATACTTTTTCGGCATACAGGGACTAAATAATGAAGGTTTTTTGACAATTTGAATAAAGGACTGGGGCAGGCGAGTGACGCGCGTTATTCAGTCCCAGTTCTTGCTTGTACGCACTTTTTTTAATGCAGAGTGTTTTTTCTTCACGGATATTCTTTTCTCCACAGAACCTTTGGTTTTGCGTGTTTTTTTGCGTTTCTTGGGGACGTAGCTTGCTACTTCTATTTTTTCGACGAGTCTCTCTATCGCATTTCCTAAATTCTGTGACTGAGAGCGACGCTCTGTGGCGCGCACTATGAGTCCCGTCTCGACATGTTCGACTCTCACGCCCGACATACGTTTGTTGCGATTCTGACCACCTTTACCGCTGCCTTTTACATGTTCAATTACCAGCTCGTTTTTTTTAAATTTTTTCTGCACTTAAAGTCTCTTCTTATGGTTATAATTATCAAATATGGAATCCCTCTACCAGCTCCTACAAGGATCATACGGCTATCTGCTTATTTTTCAAATACTCGTTGTGACAGGTTTGTTCGTATCATTTTTGTGGATGATGGCACAAAGAACGAAAAATGCGTATTACGCTCTTTCTCCCTCTGCAGATGGCACTGTTTCGACGCATGCAACTGCTTCTTTGGGAATCACTCCCTCTGAGTACCAGCAGCTGAAAGAAAAGTGCGCGCGTCTTGAAGAAGAAAATTCCAAAGTCACCGCTCTTAAAGAAGAATACGAAGGACTTCTGCAGAAAGTGAAGTTTCTGGAATCCAAACTTCTTGAATACGAAATTTTACAAGAAGAAATCGGTACTTTGAGTTCGTTAAAAGTAGAAAACGAAAAACTCAAAGGCGAATTGCAAACACTACAAAGAGAAATTGCGGGCTCAAAAGGCAAGTCCTCCGCGATGCCGACCATGCCAGAAATTCCTGCAGCTTCTGCTGAAGCGCCAGCTGCTATGCCGGATTTAGGTGCCGTACCCAATCTCGATTTCTCGACGACAAACCCGACTCCACCTGCCGTGGCAATGGACGCTGCTGCAGCTCCTGCGATAAACGCAGACGCGTTTCCTCCAGGGATGGATTTGAGCGCAGCCGACGTACCTACGCCCCCTCCACCTGGTTCAGACGATGGCCTGGAAGGCCTGCTGAAGCAGATCGACTCTCTCACTCAACAAAAATAGCTTATTGCACTTTGGAAAGAAGTTTTTCCATGCGAAGAATATGTTCGATACGGTAGAGAATGATTTTCTCTTCCAACCCGTCCGAAACATAGGGTGTCCACCCGGTATAAAAGTCCTGAAATCTCTCTAAATCTTTAATCACGCGTACACGGATAAGGGGCTTTGAATCATCGCCCTCTAATTTCCCAAAATTGAACTTCAACGAATAACGATACCTATCTGGGACCTCGATTGCCTCAGGGTAGGTGAAAACAAGGTCATTATAAGGACCATTTACGATCTCACTTTGGATTTTCCCCGCATCTTTATTGCTCACTTTTAACGGGTAGTCGTTTAACGCCTTTAAAGTGGCCAGCCAAACGTCATCAAAATTCCCCTCAAAAATGCGAGTTTGAAACGGATCAAGCCTAGGGGTAGAGGTGCATGAAATCGAGAGCACCGCATAAAGAAATAACGCTAGTGCTGTGCAAATCTGTTTTAATCTGTTTTGCTTCAAACAAAACCCTTCCAAAGTGCCATTTATTAGTTATAATTTTAGTTATCACTAATAATATCGACTAATAAACGATGAATACACCCAAGAGACAGCATTTTATAACGCGCAATATCTCGTTTCTAGCATTCAAAAGTTCACTTTTTCTCATCCGTTTTTTAAGGCGTTTTTCAAAACCGCATTTTGAAAAAATGCAGTCAGAATTTGGCCGAGGAAACGGTGGTCTACCCCCTGATCGGCATTTAAGCGTCGCTTATAAAGCAAATAATCAAAAATGGCTGGAAATCCTTGACCACAAAGGCTTTTCAGACGACACGCAAAGTCACAAAACAACACCATTTTCTTTGCCGATTTGGGCGCGAGAAATTAAGCCTTTTTTGGCCAATCAATTAAGTGAACATACGCGTCGGGCGTACGAATCCGATTTGAAGAATTTTTTCACCTTTTTAGAGGGCAGAATTTCGCCCACAAATTTTTCGCAGCTGCGGCCCGAACACATCATTTTGTACCGCAAATTTTTAGAGGAGGGCCGTTTAACCGGTTCTCCCATGGCAAAAAGCACCATTAATCGAAAATTAGCGGTCGTTAAAAGCTTTTTAAACTGGTTGAAGCTAAACCATCTTTTAACCGACAATCCGGCGCTTTTAGTAAAGGGATACCCGCAGACCCAAGAGTCTTCCTTAAAAGGTTTCTCCGACGAGGAAGTGTTAAAAATCCTTCTTTTACCCAGGCCCAACAATGCCGCAGGTTCTTTGCACGCAGCGATTTTACACGTGCTTTTATACATGGGGCTACGTCGGGCTGAACTTTTAGGATTAAAACTGGGCGATTTAGACACGGTACGAGGGGTTCGTGTATTAAAGGTCAGAGGGAAGGGTCATCGGGTAAGAATATTGCCGATAACGGACAAGGTTCATCACGCGATAGAAAACTATTTATTCGTCTGTCGAAGAGACAAATCCAAACTGGAAGAGCCGCTTTTTATTCCCACAAAAAACAACCGAACATTTCTTTTTAACAAGCAATTAAACCCGCACAGCATTACTTACATCGTCACGCACTATGCGAAGAAGGCCGGGATTCTTAAAAAGACATCGCCGCATTCCTGTCGTGCGACTTGTATTTCCAATGCACTTGATAGACGCGCAACTCAGAGATCCGTTCAACATCTGGCAGGGTGGTCGACACCTTTGATGATTCAACGCTATGATAAACGCAAAGAGGATTTGCAAAACTCTGCCGCCTACTACGTCAACTACGACAGTCCCCCAGAAAAACCAATGGCCTCACCTTAAAAGGCGAGGCCACTGTGTTTAAATTAAAATTCCTTTTTTAATCTTAAAATGGACTTGCGTGACAGCCTACTAATTGACCTGACTGAACCTTGCTGGCATCTGCGCCATAAAGGTTACAGATTTGGTTGTTACGAACCGTAGCACCACCACTGATTTGGTGCAGTTCACCAAGACGTGCCATGCCGTTCGTTGTAGCTCTGTCAAATACGTTCACTCTGGAAGAACCGTCGATGGAAGAAGCATTGTTTACTTTCGTGTTAACTCGTTTTCCTTCGCCGCTGATCATGAACTCTTGCAAAGGCATTCCAGGTTGCAAACGGAAAGCGACTCTTGCGTTAACTAGTTGCCAGTTGAATGTTGTCACTTTGTTTTTGCTAAAGAAACCACCTTGGTTTTGGAGCCACATGGAGTAATCGCCATCGATTGCAGTGATGGGGCTATCCATGATTTCCATTCTGACAGATGCGCCTAAAGGCATCGCCGAGAACATGATTTTCCCATTTAATTTACATGTGGGAGAAGCCACGAATGTAAGTGTTGCAGAAGTGTAGTTATTAGCTACTGCAGCTGTGCAACCGCCGACTGTGACTGAAGAAGGAACTTTACCGCTGTTACCCAAAACGTATTGTTCGATGATGGGCATGAGCATATTAAAATCTGCTGGAAGTTCTGCTTTAGCAGTGTTTCCTAGCATGAATACTCCGAATGCGAGCAGGGCTACGCCTTGTAATTTTAACTTCATACGATCTCCTTAAAGATAGTTTTATTTTAGAGTTATTGGTAAGTGCCGTTAAATTACATACTGCGTGAGCGACTTGAAATTACTATGCACGAAGATTGTGTGAGAAATGTGGCGTGAAAAAGGAGTGTTAAAAAAAATCCTCCTTGGCATTATAAGGCTAACTTCGCTTTTAGCCTCAAAGACAAGGAGGATAAGTTTAGGAATGAAACAACTTTTTTACTGTTGTTCGCATCTTAAAATTCGGCAAGCGCCATGGAATTGTTGGCACTGTTGCAAAGCACTTCTTTGTGCTTCTTGTACAAATCTTCCATAGGCTCTGTGACCACCACCGTGTTCTTCCCATCCGTTATCGACGGCAATACAGACGAGCATGCGGCCGTTGTTGTTCCCAGGGCCGTTATGTCCGGGTCCATTGTGGCCAGGGCCGTGGTGTCCAGGGCCAGGTTGCGGGTAATTAGGTTGTGGATTTGGATAATTGGGATACGGATTTGGCGTAGGGTACGGATTAGGTACTGGATAAGGGTTTGGATTTGGGTACGGATTTGGATTGTTGTTATATTGAGAAGCAACAATCACTGCATCCAAAGCTACTTTTGTTTCATTGTACTGCTGATAAACTTGTGGAAACTGATAGTAAGTATCTACCAAATAGCGATCGACTAAAAAGAAACTTCTTCTTACTTGATCCAATTGTCCTCTGCAATTTTGTGAACACCCGGGTTGATACGGATTAGATTGTCTTGAGCATTGCTCGAGATTTCTTACGTCTTGTGAAAAACGGAATACGGAATCTTTCACAGCATAGTTCAGTGGGTTGTACTGAACGACATTGAAGAGTTCCTGCGCTTCAAAAGCCAGTCTGTCTACAGACCCACTGGCACTGTTGTGATCAGCCATCCCAGTGGCACTAAATAAGAGCGCCATCGATACAAATAAATTAAGTACTTTCATTTTTATTTTCCTCCCAAGGAAAGGTAATGGTTATACATCTGCTACCCCTTATTGCAGAGGGAGTGCCAAAAATAAAAACTTGTAACTACTTAATTTTATGGTGGTATTTTTAAAGACAGTCTTAAACTTTGAAAGTTCTACACAGTGCAGGGTGCAATCCGCACCACTACCAACTGCCATTAGAGAAAAGCCCAATGCAGTAATAGCAATTGCCCGTTCTTTTCATCGCGTAACAATATCCATCCCAACGTTTTTTCATCAGCTCCCAATGACCTGGGCTATTTATCCAGCTATTCGCACACGATTCGGCCCCTTTTGTCGCCGTCATCGAGCCGCTGCAATTATAAGCGACGATTTCACCACTTCCACTCCCGCCGGCTTCATATAAAAGTTCTGTTCGCTTGTCGTAATTATCGTGGCTGATTTGCTTTCTTTCGATCATGTAATCCAGATGCGGGCGGGCAATTTCACAGATACGAGAAACAAGTTTTCCTTGGATACTTTTGGCACCCGTTTTTGAGACAGCAGAGATGAGGGCGGCAGTTTCAGGATCGCGCGAAAGTGGGTTTGCTTCACTCTGAGGGCTTGCCGGAAGTAACGTCTTTCCGTCTTCAGCAGTGGTTTTAGAACAGGATAAAAGGACACATCCCATTGCAAAAACTATCAAAATTTGCCCCACCGTAAATTTCATAGACGTAGCTCTGCCTTTAAAAGGCCTTTCCAGAGGGAAAGTCTACACAAGCTATGCCAATTTAAGAGGATTTTGACTTTTTAAACCGGGCTGGGGTAGGTTGATCGTCTTCGATTTACCGAATTATTGTGGCTGGGTAGCTCAGTCGGTAGAGCAAGGGAATCATAATCCTTTGGTCGGGGGTTCAAGTCCCTCCCCAGCTAGTTACTTTAAATTTAATATTAAGCTTAATATTAATATTAAAGCGGCGTCAGGCTTCGCATTCAGCTACGCCCCGACAAGTAGCCGCTCTGGTGTTCCTTCTTCATTGACACTACAAACCAATTGGAATTACTGATCGACAATATAAGTGAGAGGAATGATGAAAAATAATTATTTAATTGGTCTATTTATATTAGTTTCATTTGCAACTCTGTCCATGGGGGCTCAATGGGACGATCAATCCAAATCTCCCTTTGATTTTGAATCAGAAGATTCCAGCAGTTGTTTTATCCCTTCTAAATCGTACGAATGCGACGGAACTTATTACAGTGACAATGGTTGCAGTGTAAGCTGTCCAAAAGCATCTCGTTGTAACTACGGTTCATGCAACGGCATCGCATTCAGCTCCAGTTCCTGTGAATGCTACGAGCCGCACTAAAACTTTTTCCGATTCAAAATTCCGTAGAAAAAAAGATTTCTCAACCCGCTTTGCGAGTGGGAGCAAGAGAGTGGAGATAATCCACAAGGCGTTTGTGATCTGCCAATATAAAACCATCGCCCAGTTGCGACAGAATTCTAGAATCGGTCAACGATTTTAAAATCCAATCCACGGTTTTTGGTTCTACATTGGTAGCAAAACGGACTTCTTCGCCGGTCATATTGACGTAAAAGCCTTTGGGAAGTTTCGCAGTAATGTGTTTATTGTAATAGAGCAAATAACCGCACACACGTTCAATGGGTTCATTGGAACGTAAGATTGCTGAGAGTTCGTTTGCTTTATCCAAACGTTCTTCCACCATTTTTAAAACTCTTAAATAAAAATCCGGCCATTTTGCATTAATGGTTTGCAATGCTTCGGTTCCGATTTCAATCAAGGACACTGCCGTTTTCGCCTGAGCCGTAAAATTGCGCGTGTATTTTTGATTGTCAGTCAGAATCGCTTTCTCACCCAATACTTCACCGGGAGAAAGAATGCTGATGAGGTATCTCACGTTATCAGATGCCTGATAAACGCGGACAAACCCTTCAGCAATAATATACATTTTAGTTCCTACAGCTCCCTGTTGGAAAATAACCTCTTCAGGTTTGTATTCTCGCATCAAGGACTGTAAAGATTTATCGCTTAAGAATGATTGGTTTAGCATAAATTTCCTACTACACGTTTCGTCATAACCCGCCGTTTCACTTAAGTACTCAATCGTGAAATAGCGATCAATATATAAGAGTTTGTAAGAGTGCCTGAACTTCTGGCTTGGCAAGTTCCAGCGACGTAAGCTTGGATTTAAATTTTGCGTTAGCTGCAGCGCCAATCGATTTCACTTCATTGATATCAATGACTCTGTTGACAAAGAGCGCCGGAATTTTCAGCTTGATGGAACTAAAGAAGGGCAGCGTCGTGATGTACTTTAATTTCGCATACTGCGTTGCTGCTTCTAGCAAAGTAGATGCGTTGTAAACTTCTGCATCTCTTGCAACGGGAAAATATAAAAGATCACGAATAGATTCGTAGCGTCCATAAAGTAACGAGTAAACTGTTTCTTCATACTGTCCATGGCTGTAAACCTGGTCATTGATAATCTGATCAATTTTGTCATTAGGAGCAAATCCGCCAATCAGACTGAATGCGTAAACGAAAATTGTTTTTTGAGCTTTAGTAGCATCAGAAAATAAAAAATCCTGATACAGCACATAAGCAAGCTGTGTTAATTCAAACGGAGTTGCCTGTTTACCCAATGTATCTGCATAAGGTTCCATCTTGGTAGGTGGATTTAAATATTCTGTATTTTCGGGAGCAACCATTCCTGCCATAGAGGTAGCCACTGCCTGCATGCGCATATACTCCAAAGTCTTTTTCATGAGCTCATTGCTCTGTTCCATGTTGTGGTTAGTGTCTTTTGCCATTTGCTCGGTAGTTGCCTTCATCGCTTGAGTCATTGCATTCATTTCGCGCATTAAGGCGTCGGTACTTTTCATGTAATCGAGCATTTGAAACTGGAGTTCCAGCATCGCTTCTTGTAGCTGGTTACCATGGGCAACGCCTTCGTTTGCTTGCTGGGTGAGTGCTTTCGTATCATCCAGTGCACCACAACCCACAAAAGACGTGAGAAGCGTTACGCAGACCAAAACTGATATCTTTTTATTCATGATAAGACTCCTGTTTGCTTACAAGGTCTTATCGGCTCTGTGTCGAAATTGATTTAGTGTGTTGAGGATAGACGAGTTATTGCACCGAGTTACGAGAAAATGCCAAAGAAGTAGTCTTTGTGAAAAGTCTAAACTCGTTTGAACGAGAAAGTTTCAGCTCTACGCGAGCAAACGGTTTTTCGTTTTGGAATACTTCAAGATTTTCTTTTAATACTGTACCTAAACACAGATAACCTAACGCATCTGTTGAACAACTGAGTCGGTTAGATCCGCTGCCTTCTGGAAAAGAGTACCCTTCAATTTTTGAAACGCTTCCTTGAATCGTATTTTTCAATTCATTTGAGGCCACAATTTCGCAACGAATAGCAAAAGGGACTTCTCCATTTGCTTCTACTTGAGGGCTGGGAACTTGTTTGCACTGCAGACTGATCTTTTCATTTCCTTCTTCATCCAAATTATCAAACCAAATAGGATCTACAGCAAGTACGGGTGTGGGAACTGCCTGGTGCGTGATTTTCACAGCTGCCATTAGCCCTACAGACTTTGCATCGCCAAAAGGGTTATTAATCGCATTATTGCCGCTGACAAGAGATAAACCCTCCGGATTTAGAGCATCCAAACTTTCATCTATCAAAATAGTATCTACTTCTGGAGGAATGCGATCATTTCTATCCGCTAGTAAGATCGCGTCTTCTAACTTTGTTTCCGTTTTGGTTTGTTTCTCGACCAATTGAAAAGCAAAATGGTATTTTCCAGCATCATCAGCAGATATCACATTGGAAGTAATTAAATGACAACGGTAACCCAGATTACCGTGCACTACAGAGCAATTTAAATTGGAAACTTGTACTTCTTTATCAGCTTCTGGAGCACTCCATACTCCTTGTAAATCTGTAGAAATAAAATCGGCGAGTGTTTTTGATCCATCCTCGTGCTTTACAAACAAATGACAAGCGATATCGAACTCCCTATCACCCGCACGATCATGGAAGCAATCGATGCTACCGTTTTGTAAATTGAATATATTTTTACCTGAAATTAAAACAGGCTGAGGAGCTAGAACTGTCTTTTTGGATTGGGAGTTATCTTCAGTGGTAGCATTGCAACCCACAAAAAGGCTCAACGCTAATACAGAAACGCTCTTAATTATTCTCTTCATCAAACCATACCCCACGTGCTTCAAGTACAATTACTATAGTCCAAGATTGTGAAGGAATTGTGGTGACTCAAGCTTAAACTTTACAGCTGTCTAACAAGTCGCCAATCCCCGCACAAAATCACTGGATAAATCAGGCCTACACTCACTGGCGTTCCTATTGCAAAACGCATCATTGGCGGTTTTTTTGATGTACGTGCGTTGTAAACATTTATTTCTATTATTGCTTGTTGTTACCTATGCAACGTCTACTTTTGCCTTAGAGCCTTGTCAGGTAAAACTAGCAAAGCTCTTAAACAGGCTTCCACCGACTTCTACGAGAGAATTCGTGAGTACAACCCCGATTGCAAAACCCAGTACACTAAACGCCCAATCGCCAGAGTTAAAACCTCTTCTCAATCCGAATTTAAAAGCAACGTTATATGAAAAAGGCGAAATCAAATTTTCTATTGTAGGAACAGATGGATTTCAAAAACTACTTAATTCTACGCGAGGCAAAGGTTTTTGGGTACTTTATACACCTGCAGAAGAAGGCAATAATAACCCTGTCGGGCATATATCACTCTCAGTCAATGACACGTATTTTACAGGACCCTACGCTTTTGATTCGTTAAAGGGAGTAAATGCAAGACTCGACAGCAATCCCTATGTAGTTGCTCAATTTATTGAGTTATCTGATAGTGCGACACAAAAGCTCGATAAATTCATGAACGACAGACTCTGGTTTCAAAAGCAAAATAATCCAGAGTACAAAACAACGTACGTTTCTTTTCCCTTTAGCAAAGATTCTCAAGTGGATTGTGGGGAAAACTGTGTCAGTTACAACTTAAGTTTTGTCGATCCGAAATGGATTGCCAAACGCCCCGAGATGCAAGAAGTGATGAACGAAATCGGAAAATTTTCTGTCTCTGAAGTCCCTAACCGCCAAATCTGGTTCAACACGCAGACTCAAGCTTACAGAGGCACTGTCATTGTCACTCACAAGCCAGAGGAAGCAACCGACTGGATAACAAACGGCGAATTTAACTCGAGTCACTCAGGTAAACAGCTTTTATTCGATGGTAAAGCAGTCCCCGTACAATAACTCTTCAAATCTTCTTTTGATCCATTAAATGCTTCGTTTTTAATACGGTAGCGACCGTGATCGAATCGGTGATCTGTCCGTTCATCACTTGTTCGAATAATTCTGAAAAAGGCAGTTTTTTTATCTCTAATACTTCATTGGCATCCGGGCAGGGGACTCCCATAGTCAATCCGGTTGCCAGATAAGAGATACTAAGCTCATCTGAGACGGAATTAGAAACATGCATCCGTAAAATTTCTTTAAAATTCGCCGCAACAATTCCTGTTTCTTCTTTCAGTTCGCGCTTTGCAGACTCCAAGGGAGATTCGTTTAACGGGCCTCCGCCTTCGGGAATTTCCCAGGAGTATTGCTCGATGGGATAGCGGTATTGGCCGACTATCCAAACATTAGATTTTTCATCGAGTGCAAGTACTCCAATCGCAAAATTTTTAAAATGAACTGTCCCATAGATCCCAGGCTTATTGTCCGGACCGATGACTTTGTCTTCTACGACTTTTATCCAACGGTTATCATAGACAACTGCTGAGGCTGTTTTTTTCCAAGGATTCATTTTTTCCCTTTGTGCTTTTTTTGTACATCCGGTGACATTATTTGTTTTTTAAGCATACCTTGAAAGAGAGTCGTATGGGTAATGCTCTTTACAAGCCGCCTAATTCTAGTGGTATACAACCTGCATTAACCGACGCTTGGCGAGGTGTTTTATGCGTAGTCCATTTAAAAAATTAGTATTAGCGACAAGTTTTCTCTCTTTTATTTTTATAGCCTCTTGTGGGCGTAATGATGTGTGCGTTGCTGGGGTAGGGAACTGCAGCGTTCCAAAAGAGATTACGGACAAGCAAAGTAAGACAACACAAACAGGTGAAAACCCCACATCCATTGATCCGCTTAAAGCTGCTTTTATTTCCAATAGAATTACCCTTTCGCAAGGCAAACAGATCACACTTGCAGGCGTTGGTGGAAAAGAGCCTTATACCTTTACCCTGACGTCTGAGGCCGGTACCGGAACCGTCGGCGAAAAAGACGGCGTATTTACCGCCCCCAATAAAAAGGCTACCGCAAAAGTAAAAATCACGGATGATTCAAAGACTTACATAGAAATCCAAATTGACATCCCATAAGCTTCTCCCTATTTATAAGGGCATATGAAACTATTTGCTCTTCTTCTTTTGTCTTTTACTCCCATCTACTCAGCCCAATACATCGATCCGATTCGAAATATCCATTTCGATTATGACGATACCACGTGGGAATTGAAAGAAACGCCTGTAAAACCGCAAGCTGAAGAAGTCGACAAATCGATGGCGCAAAAAACGATTGTAAATTTGCAAAAAAAGCTGTCGGATGAAAAATACCATTCTCGTTTTAGCATTGTTTTAGATGACGCTAGCAAAGTGAAAAAAACTTCTGCTGGGATATACAAAGACTACCAAAAACACACCGTAGAGTTTTTAAAAAGCCAGCGGTTCGATGTAATTTCTGTAAAGGAAGTGAAGCTTCCCAAAGTGGCAGAACCTGCTTTTGAAGTGATGGCAAACCAAAGAGATTTCGGTCTACTTTTTAGACAAGTAGTCTTTTTAAAAGGGGACACTGCGTATTTATTGACTGCTGCTACACGTACTAAAAAATACGAAGATTACGCAAAAGAACTAGATAAGATTTTTGATTCCGTCGAAGTGGCAGCACCGACTGCTTCCAAATAAACATTTTCCGTTTTCGTTAAGAATTTTTGGCATGAGAAAATTTCGCGCGCTCTTTTAAGACCGTTTTCAGAAAGATCCGTTCTTAAATGCGCGTCGGATAGAATTTCTTTTAGCTTCATTGCGAGCGTTTTTTCATCCCCCACAGTACACAAAAAACCTGTTTCATTATTTACGACAAGTTCGTTTAAGGCAGCAATGTCGTAGGAAACTACGGGCGTTCCTAAAAGCATACTTTCTGCGACGGAAAGGCCAAACCCTTCAGGGCCTAGATTTGTCTGTACAAGGAGTTGAGCGTTTCTGATACTTTCTTGCAGTTCGGCTCTCGGCGTTTTTCCCTTAAAGACTACTTTTTCTTCCAGTCCCAATTTTTTTGTCAGTAGATCTAAGCGTTCTCTTTCTGGGCCATCTCCGAAGATCCAGGCTTTAAAATCCGTATCTTTTAAATGCGTCAAAGCACGGATGAAATGATCCACTCCTTTTAAGGGAACAAGTCTTGCGGCACAAACAATCAGATTGGGAATTATATTTTTGGGTTTAAGCCCCGTTTGCTCTCTCACAGGGTTATAGATCACTTCAATCTGATCCGGATTATAACCGTCTTTTACCATCACACTTTTCATGTAATGGCTTATCGCAATAATTTTTTTCATGCGACGGCTTACAATTTCTTTTTTTAACAGAAAATTCTGGATGCCATGCAATTTATGCAGAGGAGATTTAAAGTGGCTTAAACACCCTTCAGAAAAATCCTTAGCCATGCAGCCCCAACCACTTTGAGCATCACAAGACCTGTTTGACTTAAGTAACCTGTGACTTGCAGGACAGGTGTGGCTTACCGAGTGCGCGGTTAAAACGCTGGGGTATTTTTCTGTGATGTCATTTAATAATCTGTAATCAAAGAGATCCACAAAGTGCACTAGATCAGGAGCAAAATCGTTTAACCGTTTCATCACGGGAGTATGTTTATCATTCACAAATTGCCGGCTGCTTAGGGTATTTACTAAAGAGAGATCCGGAAAAAGACTCGCCTGGACGTAGGAAGGAATGGGCCCCAGTTGGTTTTCGGAAAGCACATGACAGCTGTGCCCGGTAGATTCGAGTAGCCGTACAGTTTCATGTAAGACTTGCTCTTGCCCGAAGGCTTCTCCGACAGAGGGTGTGAGAAAGGCGATGCGCACTAAAAAATTATATCACCCCTTACAGTGAGGCACAGTAAATAATTGAAATAACTAGGTATTTAGTAGCTTGCCGCCTCAATCAAAACCCGTTATGGATTTTACGCGAAATCTGTTAACTTGCCGTCGATGTTTACCGGAATAGTTGATCACACAGGAAGTATCACTTCTATCCAGTCCACTTTAACTGGACTCAAATTTACGATCCGAACCCAGTTCTCTGACATGAAAGAAGGAGAAAGTATTTCGGTCGATGGCGTGTGTCTCACGGTTTTAAACCCGAAGCCCAATTTGTTTGAATGTGATCTTTCTCCTGAAACTCTTGCTCTGACTATTGGCAGAAACTACCGGGAACAGGCCACACTCAACATCGAACGCGCGCTCCTGCAAGGCGATCGCATGGGCGGGCACTATGTAACCGGGCATGTGGATCAAACAGCGAAAGTTTCTTCATTGATCCAACACGGAGAGTTTACCGAAATGCGTTTTGAAGGCATCAACCCTTCTTATGCAAACCTTCTTGTGAAAAAGGGAAGTGTCACTGTCAACGGCGTCAGCCTCACGGTGAATGAAGTGGGAACAGGCCACGACGGGAAGCCCAGTTTCACCGTCATGCTTATCCCGCATACTCTTGAAAGAACAAATTTAAAAAACCAGATGGTCGGCGATTTTGTAAATCTGGAGTTTGACTGGATGACAAAAATCATTGTGCGCGAAGTACAGAATGTTTTACAAAATTTAAAGGAAAACACATGCAAAACGAATTTGCCTCTATAGAAGAAGCGTTGGAAGATCTCGCGCTGGGAAAGATGATCATCCTCGTAGACGATGAAGATCGTGAAAACGAAGGGGATTTGGTATTTGCAGCCGAAAAGACAACTCCTGAACTGATTAATTTCATGGCGATCCATGCTCGCGGCCTGATTTGTCTTGCGATGCAGGAAGAAGCGTTGAACAGATTAAATATTCCCATGATGGTGGAAGAAAATTCCTCCAAGTTTGGTACCGCTTTCACAGTCTCTATTGAAGCTGCCAGTGGTGTGACAACAGGGATATCCGCCCGCGATAGAGCAACGACTATCCTTGCAGCAGCAAATCCCAAAGCTTCTCCTAAAGATATCGTGATGCCAGGACACATTTTCCCACTCAGAGCAAAAAAGGGTGGCGTACTTGTCAGAGCCGGCCAGACAGAGGGCAGTGTGGATCTTGCAAAGATGGCAGGATTAAATCCCGCGGCAGTTATTTGCGAAATCATGAATGACGATGGAACCATGTCGCGAATGAATGATCTTGTCCCTTTTGCAAAAAAACATGGACTTAAAATTGTTGCGATCAATCACCTGATTGCCTACCGCATGCAGCATGAACACCTTGTTACGGAAGAAGCAAGTTGCAAGCTTCCTATCGGAGATTTGGGAGATTTCGAATTAAAAGTTTTTAAAAGCCAAATCGACAGCACAGAACATCTGGCACTTATCAAAGGAGAAATTTCTCCTGATAAACCTACACTTGTACGCGCCCATTCGGAATGTCTGACAGGAGACACTTTCGGATCTGCTCGTTGTGATTGCGGTTGGCAGCTTGAAGCTTCCCTGCAGCAAATTGGAAAAGAGGGCGGAGTTCTTCTTTACATGAGACAAGAAGGACGCGGTATTGGTCTTTTAAACAAAATCAAAGCTTATAATTTGCAAGATCAGGGAATGGACACGGTTGAGGCCAATCACAAATTGGGTTTTAAGGGTGATCAAAGAGATTATGGAATAGGCTCGCAGATTTTAAGACACCTGAATGTAAAAGCCATGAAACTTCTGACTAACAACCCTAAGAAAATTTACGGTCTTGAAGGTTATGGTTTATCCATTGTAGAAAGAGTGGCCATTGAAATGACACCTACTCTTGCCAATAAAAACTATTTAAATACCAAAAAAGAAAAACTCGGACACCTTTTGGAACTCTCTTATGTTCACCATTAATCAGCAAAACGACAATCCTCCTAACGTAAAAATTGCGATAGTCGTTAGCCGCTTCAACGAAGAAATTACTTCTCGCCTTTTAGAAGGGGCACAGACCCGCTTAAAAGAAAAAGGGCAGTCGGATTCCTCTTCTGTCGTCGTTTGGGTTCCAGGGGCTGTGGAAATTCCTATTACCGCGCAAAGACTCGCTCTATCCAAAAAATATGATGCGATTATCACGCTTGGCGCAGTCGTCAGAGGCGAAACAACTCATTATGATTATGTCTGCGAGATGGTAAGCCAAGGCTGCCAACAAGTCGCGCTCAGTTCTCAAATACCCGTCATCTTCGGCGTACTCACTACAGAAAACGAAGAGCAGGCCTTTGATAGACTCGGCGGAAAACACGGGCATAAGGGAAAAGACGCTGTCGATACCGCGCTCGAGATGATTTCTACTTTAAGAAAAATATCTTAAGCCTTAAATGCATTTTAATTAATTGTGAAGATCTTTTGAGCGGTATTGCAAGCTCTTCCGTACAAAACTCATTCTAAATACAAAGCTAAAAACAGATTTCAATTCGCGTGGCTACGAAACAAAACGTATACAGTTGCTGGTATCACAGTTGCACTTCTTATCACTAAACAGCCTAAACCATGGTATTTGAGTGAATAGAGTTTTTACATTTATTTTGTTTTCTTTATTTGTATCCATCCAAGGTTTTGCTTTTGAACTGGATGAAAACACGCAGAATACTGAGACAAGCGCTATTGAAATACTCACCAATGCGTTTTCCGATGTACAAACAGTAAACCCAACTATTTTAGAATCTGTCGAACTCGGTAAAGCAGAAATTGGTAAACCAAAAGAAGAAACAGCGCCAAAAGAAACGGCTTCAGGCTCTGCCGAAATTACCGCAAAGATAGAAAAAATAACAAACGCAAAAGAAATGAATTTTGATCCCAAATCAGAACTCGGCGCTATCAACGCTCCAGTAGGAGAGGTAGATAACCAAGCTAGCACGACCGAAAACAAAGAAAATGCGATAGCCGCCAATCCTTATGTAGAAAATTTGAGCAACGCGAAATCCCTGATTAATAAAGTCGGCACGATTGCAAAAGGCCCGACAAATCAACTGCTCAATCAAGTGGGCCTAACACCTAATCTTGCCAAACAAGTCGGCCCCAAGTTAGCAGACATACCTAAAGCCAAAACCGAAGGCGGAATGTTCCCCGAAAAAGAATCAAAATCCACTTTTGGTCTAAACAGTTCGGATAAAACAGCATCCTTTGGCGCTATTTCCAAACCCACAGGGCAATCCTCTTCCGAACAGCTGCAAAAAACACTGGAAGAATTAAAGAAAAAAGAAGAAGAAAAAAAGATTGCTGAAAAGAAAGATGAACTAGGAAAAAACATCAAGAAATTTTCTGATTTAAAAACGCCAATCGCCAAAGAAGATTACGTAGAACTTAAAAAACTTTTCCAGGATAAAGAAAATATCTCGATGTTAAATGAGATGCAGGAACTGGACCCCAACTTTTTAAACAATACCAATGAAGCGTATTACGGAAAAGAAGGGGAAGGCGATCATGGAGTGCGCGACAATGACGAACTCGGCAAATTGCCTCTGTTAAATTTTATCGACCAGTTTAAAAGTCAGCTTGCTGCAAACCCAGAAATATTCACCCAAAGAAATACGCCTTCTAAAAGCAGTTTTGTACCACACGATCGCGCGCGTAACGACGACGAAGCCCACTAAAAAATATACGTAAATTGAAAGTTTAAATCAGGAAGACGTAAATCCATCGGGTAAGCTGCTCCTCGCACCACAGCAGGATCCCCCACCGTTTCGATAGACTTATCTATCAGCAGTCTAAAATTCGCAGCAATTCTGATATTCGTATTTCCATTAAACCACTCTGTGAATGGTCCAAACGTAAAAAGCATGTGCTCGTATAACCTGTATTTATTTACAATCGTCTCAAACAGATCTCTTTGTCGATAAGTCCACTTTAAAAATCCGCCGACTCTCCATTTGGAAAACTCTTCATTTTTGTATGCTCGAGCAATTTCGCTGGAAAGCACCCAGGTACCACCCTCGTCATGCTCGCCCTCTTCGTTATATTCTTCATAGTCCATTCCAAGAAGTCCAATAGAAACTCTCTGAAAGCGGTCTATATTAATCCGCATAGAATAGGGATTTTCTGTGGATTCCATCATGCCCATATGGATACCAATATGCAGGTAGCGCGTTTTATGTGGAAAGATATGTATGTATTCTAGACCAAGCCTTCCGTAATGGTTGGTGGCAGTAATAAAATTGCGAGCTATTTCAAAAGTCGCCGTATTTCGTTCTTGATTAGAACTATTTTTTAAAGCCGTGCTTTCATCAAAAAGCCTGGGATACATGCGTTGGGAAAACTTGGCCCCCAGCTCAACCACATGTAAGTTTAAAAGTGCGGACTCCTGAATTGAAATGGAATCCCCAAAATGCGTAAAATTGAAAGAAGCTTGGCTGCGATTTTTATCGGGAAAAGTTGGTATAGGGGGAGTGGAAATCTGCTCTAAGAACCAATTGCGTCGCCCACCCTCTTGAAGCCTGGGAACAGGCGACGCAACCAAAAAGTTATGCCATAGCAGGAAGCATAAGAGCAGTTTCGTCGCTTGAAACGTCTTCCATCTTCCATTTGCGCAATTTTTCATGAAGAGTGGATTTAGCAATTCCCAAGTCCTGTGCTGTGCGTTTTCTATTGCCATTAAATTGCTTAAGCCTAAGTTCGATAATCTGCTTTTCAATTTCCTCTAGGGTACCGTTTGCTAGTTTCAACTCGCCTTCACTAGACGACTGCATGCGATCATTTAAAACCGCATCCTGTTTTAAAACGCGTTCTAAAACCTCTTTGGTAACCTTATTTCCACCGAGAACGGTAGCCCGAATTAGGACATTGCGCAACTGTCTGACATTTCCCGGCCAGGGATATTCCTGCAGTTTTTCTATGCTACCCATCGCATAGATGGCACCCATGCGATCTAAAATTTCACTCGCGATGATAGTGACATCTTCTTTGCGTTCTCTTAAGGGCATGACTTCGGTAGTAAGTACCGAGAGTCTTTCGAGCAAGTCATGGCGGAATTTTCCCTGTCCAACCGCTTCGTATAAATCCACATTGGTTGCGGCAATGATTCTGACATCGACAAGATCGTAGCGGGTCCCACCAATAGATCTGACTTCTCCAGTTTCAAGCAGCCTTAAAAGCTTCACTTGAAGGTTTAAGTCTAACTCTCCAATTTCATCTAGAAAAATGGTCCCGCCTTGCGCTGCTCTTACCAGACCGCGGGAATTTTGCACCGCTCCAGAAAAGGCGCCTCTTTCAAATCCGAAAAGTTCGCTTTCAAATAATCCTCCCGGTAAGGCACCGCAATTGACAGGTATAAACGGTCCTTTGGATCGTTTTGATTTTGTATGAATACGACGTGCGATCAGTTCTTTTCCCACACCCGTTTCACCCAAAAGTAAAATAGGCCAGTGCGCTTCGGCAAACTGATCGATTTCTGTTACCAGATTTTGAAAGGATTTTGATTTTCCGTAGATTAGTTCCATTTGCATTGTCTTCTCCTCATGCTCTCGATGAGATTACAATGCAAGACGTGCCAGACCGGAATTTAGCCTTAAGAGGACAAAAAAAACCCTCTCGTGAACGAGAGGGTTCTTAAAATTGAGAGAGAATATTAAACTGCTGGTTGAGCAGTTTTAGTGTGTTTGCTTACAGGCGGTTTTACTAAACGGCCGCTACGCAAACAACGCGTACAAACATACACTCTTTGAACAACACCATCCAAGAATGCACGTACTTTTTGCAAGTTTGGAAAATGACGGATTTTTGTCTTGATATTCGAGTGACTGATTTTATGTCCCACTACCGGGGTCTTGTCACAGTATGCACAACGTCTGGCCACAATAAGCTCCTTAATAAACAAATATGACCCTTAGCTTTAGTGACAAACGGGCCAATTTTCAAGCAAATTATTGTAAAAAGTTAAAGTTTCCGCTACGTTGCAGTTGAAATGTTAACCGTCCCACACAGATTGAAGTGGATCCCATGGCTATTATTGGGGATTTTTGCTGCCTTTTTAATCGATTTTGCCTTCTTTTTCTTCCAGTGCCGAGCCTATTCCGAGCAATCTCTCTTAGGAATAGAACAACTAAAGACCCCCAAAATCGAAAACGAAGCCATTGTGGTGCTCACGGGCGATAGAAACCGCATCCCCAAAGCAGTCGAACTGCTTAGAAGCAGGGAGAGTAAACTCCTCCTTATCTCGGGCGGCGGCAAGGGCATAAAGCTTGTCGAGCTTGTGAACTTTCAACTCGATAGCAAAGAAAACATGCAAGAGATCTGGAAGAAAATCATCCTTGAGTCTAATTCCACATCCACTATAGAAAACGCCCGAGAATCCCAAAAAATTCTGAACTTAAACCACATCGCGCGCGTGATACTAATCACTTCCGAATACCACATGCCGCGATCTCTAATTATTTTTAAAACTCTTGCGCCCGAAATGGAATATATCCCTTATCCCGCACCCTCTGAACTGTCTCAAATTGGCGTACTGCATCCTGAGAAGTTTATCGATGCGTCTTTAAAAGTATTTGCGGAATATTGTAAGTTATTTCTGTTTAAAAACTACTTCTTGCACCACTTAACGAGCAATTAAATCAACGTATTTTTGCGAGGCTCCGACGCCATTCTTAATAAATCTTTCCACGTTTTCCTTGGCGGCAAGATAATTATCCTGCTGATCGATGACGTTAAACGTTTTACTTATCACGCCTCCATCTGCACACCTAAAAAGACCGTGTGTTTGAAGAAGCTCAATCGCTTCTCGAGAGTTTTCCATTAGCGGCCCTGTGAGAATAGGTAACCCGTATGCTGCGGGCTCAAGCACATTATGGACTCTTTTGACAAAGCCACCGCCCACAAAGGCAAAACGTGCAATCGAATACAACTCAAACAATCCCCCAACAGAATCATATACGATTTGGCTTGTCGTATCCGGCTCAAGCAACCACCGGCTCCACAGACGTGCGATGAGGCCTTCGTTCTTCAGACTTTCGATGATGTGGTTTGTAAATTCCGTCTTTGGTTCGTGCGGTACAAAAATAAATCTTTTATCTTTGTGCAGGCGAACTGCCTTAATCAACTCGTCAAAGTCTTTGGGCCAGACGCTTCCTACGACTACCACTTTCTGGTTTTCAAAAAAGGTTGCGTAAGGAGGGGGACCAGACTGAAGTTTTCGTCTGGAGACTACACGTTCAATTCTGGAATCACCAATTTTCTGAGCCGTAAGACTGGGGACTACGGACTTTAAAAAGGCGACAGAACCTTCATCCACTGTTCCCACAAGTTTAAAATACTTAATCCAGTTCGTGTACTTCCAAAAAGTGTTTGCGCTCGATGCTGGGAAATAGGCAGAAAACAAATAACTGGGAACTTGTTTTGCCTTGCAAGCCATTAAAATACCCGGCCAAATTTCCCGGTGGATCGCAATAAAAGCCACAGGCTTGATTTTTTTTACTACTTGCAACATCACAGATTTAAAATCAAACAAAGAATAATCGGCGTAATCCCAAGGGATGGACTTTTTATTTTTTACTCGTCGCGCGGTTTCCAAACGAATCGATTTTTCTCCAGAAGGGGAGAAGTAGGTAACAAAAACATACGCCTGGGGAATTTGTTCTTTTAGCAGATCCAAAATCGGCAAGACTTGTTCAAGCTCCCCACTTGAGGCGACGTGAAACCAGTACACTTTTTTTTCATCTGGGATTTGAAGCGTTAGAAGTCGAAATGCAGCTTTGTACCTGCCCAAAACGCCTAAGCGAATTTTTTTATTAAACGGCATCAGCAAATGGGCAGCTACTAAAAAGAAAAAATACCCCACTGTGTATTGCAGCGACTTCATCGAACCCCCGCTGTGAGGGCCATTTTTAAGCTTGCTTGATAAGCCATCTCGGTTGTCGTGAGAGTAAGACAGTAACGCTCCTTACGGATGCAAGGCGCTTCACCGTTTTTTGAACAGGGACGACAAAAAAGATCATGCTCTAAAACGATGGCTTTTGGATGAAACGGTAAACAACCCAATTCCTTTGAAGTGGGGCCTAAAAATAAAAGAGAAGGGATGTCGAGTGCATCAGCGACGTGCATTAGCCCCGTATCGTTTGCGATCACAAATTGGCATTCTTTAATGAGTGCCATGCATTCGGAAATCGTCAGTTTCCCTTTTAAATTAAGAACTCTGTCTACCGGTAAGCCCTTACAGATTTCATCAATAAACGAATCTGATTTACCACCAAAGACAACGAACTGAAAACGAGCATCAGACAGTAAGCGCTGAATCAGTTCTCGAAACCGCATGTCTGGCCAACGTTTGCCCGGCCATTGCGCAGACGGGATGATGCCGACAAGAAGAGAGTGTGTTTTCTTAAGGCCTGACTTTGACGTGGCACTAATTTTTTCTTCTTCTGTAAAAAAAACTTCCGGCCCTTTTTTGTCATCACTTACACCGATTTCTTTTAAAGGCTCGATGTAACGGACAAGTGTTCGTGGCAGATGCTTTAATAACCGCAATTTAAAAGTTAGTGCGAGACTGCGTCTTAAGTACATTTTATCAAAGTAAAGTTTCTTTCCCGCTTTCAAAAAGGGCATCATAAAAAGGGTGCGCAAACTTCTATGCGCATCATAGATGACATCGTAGCGTTCTAAGTTTAGCTGCTTTAACAGGCGAATCACGCCACGTATTCCTTCTTTTCTACCCAAAGAAATTTTCGCATCTAGATGTGGATTGTGTTTGATAAGATCAAAAAAATCTTCTCTTACGACCATGTCGATTTGTGCGAACGGGTATTTTTCACGCAAGACGCGTATCATCGGGGTCGCCATGACGATATCGCCTAAGGAAGAGAAGCGAAAAATCAGGATTTTTTGGATTACATTTCTTTCGGACACTTGATTCCCAGTAATGCTAACCCGTTTCTAATTACTTCTTCCGTGCAAACCACAAGGGCAATGCGCATATCGCGGCTTGCTTCGTCTGCGGCTTGAAGAACCGGGAACTGGTAATAAAAACGATTAAAGGCTTTCGCCAAATCAATCAGATAACTTGTCAGATAATACGGATCATTTTCTGAAACAATTTGTTTTAACATCGCCCGGTAACGAGAGAGCGTCACAATCAACGCTTCTTCTTCCAAAGCAATCGGATGAGACTCAGCTAATTTAGGCGGTTGAAAGGTATCTTTGTTAATCCCGGCTTTTTCTAACAAACTTCTGGAGCGCACGTTGGCGTATTGAACATAGGGGCCTGTTTCCCCGTCAAAAGCTAAAACATTTTTCCAGTCAAATTGAATGTCACGTGTTCTGTGAGAAGACATATTGCCGAAAATAACAGCGCCGACTCCGACGATTTCTGCCACTTCTTCCTTATTCGCCAATTCCGGATTTTTCTTGGTGCATTCTTCTAAAGCCAGCGCTTTTGCTTCGTCTAAAATTGCATCTAAAAAGATAACCCGGCCTTCACGTGTCGACATCTTTTCAGAGCCGAATAAGACCGTACCGAATGCGACATGCTCACACGCTTTGCCGTAGGGATAACCCATCTTTGTCACAACACCGAAGAGTTGTTGAAAGTGTAAGCGCTGCTGCTCGGAAACGACATATATACTTTTATGAAAGTGAAACCGCTCATAGCGATCAATCAATGCTGCGATATCACGGGTCAGATAAAGTGTCGTGCCATCGCGTTTTTGAATCAGCGCAGGCACTGTTACGTCTGGTACTTCGACAATCCAGGCACCTTCAGAAATTTTTGCGTCCGCTTTCTTTTTAATTTCTTCGAGAGTTTTATCCACTTCGGTTGTGTAATGGCTTTCGCCTTCCACATGGTGAAAGCGAATCTGCATGCGGGAAAGTGTTTTTTCCATCGACAGAACGCTGATTTCTCGGACTAGGCTCCAAAGCTCGCGCGTTTTGGGTTCGTTTTTTTCTAGCCGCTGCAAACATTCACTCGCGCGCCCCAAAAGTTCTGGTTGCGATTCCATTTCCTTGTGAAAGCGTACGTAAATTTCAAGCAAGTGATCCATCGAAGCAGACAAATCATTTTTATTGAGCTTTTCTTTTTTTCCCCAAAGTTCAAAGGCAGCAAGCAGACGGGCAAATTGAGAACCCCAATCTCCTACAAAATTGATTCTTTCTGTTGAGTAACCCAAAAACTCATACACATTGGAAAGAATATTTCCAATCAATGTACTTCGGATGTGCTGAAAACCGAGGCGCTTGGCGATATTTGGCGAGCAGTATTCGAGAACTACTTTTAATCCATTACCGCTTCCATCAGCACCGTATTTGCTTTTTTGCGTTGTGATTTCTTCCGTCACAAGATGAAACAAATCTCTGGGGTTAACCTTAAAATTTAAATAAGGGCCTGAAGCACTCAATGTCATGCCGGGAACTTTTAATTTTTGGGTGGCCTCCATCACAATCTTGCCAGCGGGTACGCCCATAAGTTTTGCGAGCCTAAAGCAGGGGAATGCAAAGTGTCCTAAGTCGAGACTCGGAGGGGTGGAGAGCTCTGCCTGTACTTTTTCGGCAGTCAGTTCGGGATGAGCAAAGTACGTTGTAATCGCTTCGGTAACTCTCAACTTGGCGCTGTAATAAGGCATCTTTTAAGTTCCTGTAGTTATTTTAATTATTTGTACTCTTAAACGAAAGGGACTTCAAGAGGTTGACTCAACGCATTACCCATATTCTGACAGAAGTTTTTTTGATTCCATCAGGGTTCCATACGGGTAGGGCATGTGGCAATTCACCTGGGGGGAAATATTTTTAATACTCGTCACAGCAGTCCCCGATGTCACTTGCGTCAGTCGGTAAAGATCGCGCTTTTCACTGTTCAAAAGGTTGATCGCATCTCTTCGAGAGCTGTCGGAATAACACGACTCAAGCCCCAGAGGAGGATAATAGCTTTTTACTTTTAGGGGTAATTCCGGGTATCCCCGGCTTAAATCTTTCAGCGCGAGTTTAAATCTTTCCAAAATATGATAGAGCGAGGCATTTCGTCTCTCACAAACCTGGAGCCTTAAATTACCATGCCCTTCGAGAAGCGAAATTTCCCGGTTTGTATCTGGAACGCCTTCGGAAGAAAATAACAGACAGGATTTTTGAAAGGGCAGGTAGGCCTCTTTTTCAAATTCAATTTGCAAACCATAAAGCGCAAAATCGGAAAAGACTTCATCACTGAAACCGATACTTTGAAAACTCTCTTCGCCAATAAGTGTTTTAAGACGTGAGAGCTCCGAATTCAAAAGCAATTTGCTTGTGGAATATTTCTCACCATTCAAAACTTCAAGCTCTACTTGCTTATGCGAAGATTTAAGTTTTAAAATTTGATTTTGGGACTCAAGTGTCAGGACTTCCACTTTAGGAAAGGGATTTTCTTTTGTGGTATCCCACGAAGCCATTTCTCCACACAAAAAACTCGCCCATACTTTTGACTCATTACTTAAATTATCAGAGTACCCCTGACTTGACCAAATTCCTTTTGCGATAACTCCCAACTCAGAGATTTGGGTAAGCAAATGCTGGCAGATACGCGTAGTTGTTTTGTCTTGAGTGAGCCAGCTCCCGGTTTTAAGAGGGTGACCAGCAAGATAAGAATCGATTTTTTTCTGGTTCCAAAGAATCACTTTCTCTGGAAAAGCCAGTTCCATATTCCAGCGTTCCCCTATCGGAATTTCAAATTGCGTCGCAATCGAAACGGGCAAACGGAATACGGGAAGTTCGTTCCGTGTACGTACCCAAAGAATACTTTGTGGCAATCCGTTTTTTTTCTTAAGCAGCGCGGGATCTTGGTATTTTTTTGCGAGCTCTTTCAGATACCAAATGCCCGCAATTTCCTCCCCCAAAACTACCAAATCATAGTGTTTCATTGACGCTTGCCAACCCCATTTAAAGGTTTGATGATATACTTATTAAAAAATGGAGTCACCATGAAAGCCTGTCTCATCTTAGTATTTTTTATACTTCCCTTACTCGGTTTTGCAAAAGAATTGACCGTGTACTCGCTGCCGATGACCTGTTCAGAGTTACTGCCGGAGCAAGAACCGTTTATTTCTTTTTTTGAGGCAACGGCGAGAGGCTCCGTCGTAAAAGACAAGAACTTTGCGAAAAGAATTTTCAGACTCCTTTCGTTAAGAGAACGCATTAACGATACTCCCGATAAAATCAGGGATCAAAACCCCGTCGACATGTTGATTCGAAAAACACTGTGCTTTTACCGCGAGCAAAAAGAGCCCGTAAGATCCGTTCCATTTGACGACGAAAAGTACGTTGCCTTTATGAAGTCGATGCTTCCTGAGCTGGAAAATAAAGTAAAAGACGCAGTATTTGAAACGGAATATTTACGTGCTTCTAAAAAACAATACGAAGCGAAATTAAAACAGAATGAAGCAATCGTGGATCAAATGCGCACTCAGGCAGAGAATGAAGCGCATGAGGAATACGATAAGGTATCCACCTTGGCGCGTAAAAAAGTGAGCAACTAGTGGAGTATAAAAAATTCTTATACGATGCGGCAGAGGGAGCGGGCAAAATTTTGCTCCACCACTTCGGCAACGTAAAAAACATCGAAAAAAAAGCAGGCGCGGGGATTGTGACTGAGGCGGATAAAAACGCAGAGAGTCACATTTTAAGTAAGATCTTCAGGAAATTTAAAGAAAGTTCGATAATTACAGAAGAGAGTGGAGAGTTTAAAGGGGATCCGGGTTTATTGTGGATCATTGATCCATTGGATGGAACCTCCAATTACGCGCACGGTTTTCCCTGGTTCAGTGTCTCCATTGGTTTGTACATAAACGGCAAACCACATTCGGGTGTTGTTTATCATCCGATTTTAAAAGAAATGTTTTTTGCAGAACGTGGTAAGGGCGCTTTTTTAAACGATAAAAGAATTCGGGTTTCCAAAGAGAAAGCGCTTGAAGATGCTCTGGTAGGTACGGGTTTTTACTACTCCAAAGCAAGTGTTCTTCAGGATGAAATGAAAATTTTCTCCAACCTGAACGAGCAATGTTTAGGAGTAAGAAGACCGGGTTCAGCAGCGCTGGATTTGGCTCAGGTTGCTTCAGGCCGTTACGATGCGTTCTGGGAAAAGGGATTAGCTCCGTGGGATGTGGCAGCGGGATTTTTGCTAGTGGAAGAAGCAGGCGGAAAAATCTCAGGGTACGATGGTAAAAAAGTTTCGATTTTTGACAAACAGGTAGTCGCCTCGAACGGGCGAATACATGACAAAATGGTCAGTGCAATAAAATGCCGGAAGAAATTAAAAAAGAATGGATAGTCCTCATCAACCGAGCCCCAAAGGGGCCGCTCATTCAATTGGAAATCCAGGCATTAATCGAAGAAGGTATTTTAAGACGAAATGATCTTGCCTGTGAAGTACGCAAAGACAAAACTGAGAAAACCGATTGGAAGTTTCTCTGGCAATACCCTGAATTCGATAGACGCATTGATCCTGTTGCATTAAAAACCCCCTCTACAAACGATGCACTTCCTTCCGAATCGGTAATTAAAGAACGACGAGAATCCGTTGAAGACGAAGACTTAAAATATAAAGCGAAGTCGCTTTTGCCTGAAGACATTGCTTCTATTCGCACTGAAGATCTTTTACTCCACTCGACTTCCGTCACCAGTAAAGCAGAGCCCGACCTATCTGAAGATGATGTGAAATTAAATCTCCCATCAGGCGAACGATCCCGACCAGAGATTGTGTTTGCTGGCATTGGTCTTGTAGTCGTAATGCTTTTCTTTTTCGTAAGAGCGCTTAAATCAGACAGAGACAAAACTACGGCAGAGAAGAACCCGAAAAGCATGAAACTCCCGCTGGAACAATCAGTCGCGGAAGCCAGATCACCTGCTAATACTCAACCCAAACGTCCGGGCAGCGCAATAGTGCCCACAAACCCCAGCAGCATCCTACCCCCCAAAGCTCCCGAACAACGAGATCAGGGTGATATCGCTTACGAAGAATATAGACGAAAAAGAGATGCTGAGATTGAAAGAGAACGTCAAAGAGAAGAAGAAGAAAAAAATAACGAAGCCAAAGCCGATGAAGAAAACGATGAGAATGCCGGCAAAAAGAAAAAAGGCAGAGACAAAGCCGATGACGAAGAAGTCCGCTCAAACGATGCTGAGTCTGAAAACCCTGTCTCAGAAGAGCCAGCTGCAGAAGATCCCCATCCAGAAGACTAACTTGAACAAGCCGAGTATATCAGGTAAATCCAATCCTTAAGTGGATCTCTTAGACAAAACCCAATGCGCGTTACTGTTAACTGCCGGCAATAACTTTGCTCAAAAAAAATATGTACTTGGTGTGTCAGGCGGCAAAGACTCCCAATGCCTGTTGCATCTTTTTTCCCAACTTATCCCAAAAGAAAATCTGCATGTAGTGCATGTGAACTACCGTTTAAGGGGAAAAGACTCTAGTCAGGATGAGAAACTAGTTAAAGACAGTTGCGTAAAATCAGACATTTCCTTTAGCGTTTTTACTCCTGATGTTACGAAAAGTTCAGAGGCATCCTTAAGAAACCTAAGACGAGAGATTTTTAAAAGCGTACTAAAAGAAACAGGTTTTGATTACATTGTCTTAGGGCACCACGCTCAAGACCAACTGGAAACTATCTTAATGCGGCTCATCCGCGGTACGGGGCAGGTAGGTCTTGCCGGCATGAAGAAAAAAAATGGCAGTTACATAAGACCTCTACTGGAAATTACACCGCTCGAAATTGATACGTATTTAAAAGAACATCAAATTGCCTACCGAACGGATCACACGAATTTTGAAAGCCGTTATTTCAGAAACGAAATTAGACAAGAGCTGATTCCGGTATTAGAGAAGATTTCAAGTAGACACGGCGGCGCTTTTTCACTCTATAACAAGACTTCTAAACTCAGTGAAGAACTCCATTCTACAAACACTTATTTAGAGAAAAAAAATAAGCGCACGTACAAAAAATTGGTAAGCGAAAATACTTTTTGGTTTCGGTTCTCTCAAACGAAATTTCTCAAGCTCGACAAAGTAGCCCAAGCGCACTTTCTCCATTTGCTTTTTTGTAAATTAAAAGTAACACCCGACAGAGAGACTTTGGTACGCGCCCTAAAAAGTATAGAAGCGGGAAAAGACTTAAGCTTGCCTGAAGGAGCCCATCTTTCTGTGTCTTGCGAGCAGGTATTTTTCCAAAATAAAAAACAGATTTTTCGGCTCTCAAAAATCAAAGGCCCATTAAGTCTTGGCGTGTCATTTGAAATCCCTGAAGGTTTGGAGCTGAGATTTCCTAAAGCTGGTGACCGTTTTAGAAGCGGTAAGTTAAAGAAAAAGATGCTCGAAGAGCGTATTCCCAGGCTGATGAGGAAGGTTCTCCCCGTGTTAGCCCAGTGCGGTACAAATGAAGTTGTCTGGTACCTGAAAGCTTAAGTAAAAACCGCTAAGCCCCTACGCCCAGTTCTCCGAAGAGAATGTTGAAGTCTTAATTGAACCAATTGAAAAGAAAAAAATATGAAATCATCACAAAAGACACTCTTCGCTTGGATGCTCTTGGCACTAATGGCAGTAGTTTTATTCCAAACTGCGCATGTGAATAAGGGGACAAAAAAAATCCCTTTTAACAAGTTCATCGAATCAGTGAGAAAAGGGGAAGTGGACTCTGTCACTTTCAAATCTCATGGCAAAATCGAAGGGGCTTTTAAAGTCGCTCCTGCAAGTGGTGAAAAAGAATTTGAAACTGTCGGAGACACAAATTCCGAGTACTACACAAAAGTACTGAACGAACACAGCATCACGCCAAATTACGAACTAGAAGACTCAACCAATATCTGGTTGCAGACCTTAATCTACTGGACACCGATGGTGCTTATCTTTGTCCTTCTCTTTGTCTTCTTAAAACAAATTCAGGCAAGCGGCGGTAAAGCAATGCAGTTTGGCAGAAGCCGCGCAAAACTTTTGACTGAAGGAAATACCAAAACCCTCTTTACAGATGTTGCCGGTTGCGATGAAGCAAAAGAAGAATTGAAAGAAGTTGTCGATTTTCTAAAAGATCCCAAAAAATTCACACGCCTTGGCGGAAGAATTCCAAAAGGCGTTCTCTTAGTAGGAAGCCCCGGAACAGGGAAAACCCTTCTTGCCCGCGCAGTAGCAGGGGAAGCAATGGTTCCGTTCTTCAGCATCAGTGGATCTGACTTTGTGGAAATGTTTGTGGGCGTAGGAGCATCTCGCGTGAGAGATCTTTTTGAACAGGGCAGAAAACACGCTCCTTGTATCATTTTTATCGACGAAATCGATGCTGTCGGTCGCCAACGTGGCGCAGGCCTTGGTGGCGGACACGATGAGCGCGAACAGACGCTCAATCAGCTACTCGTGGAAATGGATGGTTTTGACTCTAAAGAAGGCGTCATTTTAGTTGCCGCTACAAACCGTCCTGACGTTCTGGATCCGGCACTTTTAAGACCAGGACGTTTCGACAGAAACGTTGTTGTCGCAAAACCAGATGTCAGAGGACGCGAAGGCATTTTAAAAGTACACACAAGAAAAACCCCGCTTGCAAAAGATGTGGATTTGGCTGTGATTGCACGCGGTACTCCCGGATTCTCCGGCGCTGACTTACAAAATCTTGTAAACGAAGCGGCTCTTCTTTCAGCTCGTCAGAACAAAAATGTCTTAAGCATGAAGGAATTTGAATCGGCAAAAGACAAAGTTCTCATGGGCACGGAACGAAAATCCATGCTGATTGGGCCTGAAGAAAAGCTTGCGATTGCGTACCACGAAGCAGGGCACACAATCGTCGGAAAATCTCTTTCGCAAATCGATCCTGTGCACAAAGTGACAATCATCCCCAGAGGCATGGCACTTGGTTTAACTCAGACCTTGCCTTCAGAAGATCAGTTGACGCTTTCCAAAGAAAAAGGCGAGCACATGATTTCATTTTTGATGGGCGGATGTCTTGCAGAAAAAATCGTTTTAAACCAACAGACCACTGGCGCATCGAACGACATTGAACGCGCAACAGATCTCGCAAGAAAAATGGTTTGCGAATGGGGCATGAGCCCGGCTATCGGTCCCGTTGCGATCGGCAAGAAAGAAGAAAACGTCTTCTTGGGCCGTGAAATGGGCCATACATCAAACGTATCGCAGAAAACTGCGGAACTCGTCGATAGCGAAATCAGACGCATCATCAGTGAAAACTACGACATTGGTGAGAGAATTCTTCGCGAAAAAATCGACATCTTGCATAAAATGGCTCAGGCTCTTGTAGAGCGTGAAACACTTGAACGCGATGAAATCGAAGCGATGATGCAGGGACGCGAGCTTGCTCCGTTTGAAAAGACGGGCGGGGGCTCTAGCGGTCTTCCTGCAGCTTCTCATGCGTCTGAAGTAAAAGAAGCTACACCTATCATTCTTCCTAAAACCGAAGTTGCTTAAGGCTTTTGGCCGTTCAAAGAAATTTTTTTAGAATCACACCCTCGGATTCCCTTGCCTAGAGGGCTTCATGCACTCTTTTAAAATAACATACCAAGTCATTAATCTTATTTGATAAAAAAGACGATAAGTCTCTTGTACTTATGCTTGAATTCTTTTCTAACATTCGCGAGATCTTAAGGGTCTGGGACTTAATAGATATACTTCTTGTGACCTTTATTGTGTTCCGCGTTCTTCTGCTTATCCGCGGCACGCGCGCCGTGCAGATGCTTACCGGCTTTGGCATTATTTTAATCGCCTATTATCTTTCTGAACGCTTTAAGCTGCACACACTGCACACTATTCTTGTCGAATTTTTTAATAATTTAATTTTGATTCTTATCATCGTGTTTCAAGATGAAATTAGAAAAGCGCTTACTCAAGTGGGAAGAAATCCTTTTTTCACAAGCACCAATACGATAGAAGAAGTAGCCATCATTGAAGAACTCTGTCAGGCGTCCCACTTACTAGCAGCTCAGCGCGTGGGAGCGCTTATCGTCTTGGAAAGAGAAACGGGACTAAAAAATTATATTGAAGCGGGGACGCCGCTCGACTCAAAAGTCAGTTGCGATCTCATCGTATCCATTTTTCATCCGTCGTCTCCTATCCATGATGGGGCAATCATTATCAGAAATTCCCGCATTACCAGTGCCGGATGTCTGCTGCCAATTTCCCGTGATCCTGCTATAAATAAAGAATTAGGAACGCGTCACCGCGCGGCTTTAGGACTGACTCATGAAACAGATGCCGTCGTAATTGTCGTTTCTGAAGAACGAGGGGAAATTAGCCTTGTGCACCACGGTACGATGACACGCGAACTGGATTTAAATACACTCCGCCATGAACTGCTCGAACTTTTTGGTTTAAGAAAGTTTGAAGCAAAATCAGAGCGAAAAAGAGGCAACTTATAATGCGACTTCGTCATTTCATTTTAAGTGAAAAGGGCAGCATGCATATCAGCGAAAGCCTCGCCTTGCGTGCCGTGAGTCTGCTTCTTGCTTTGATTTTATGGATCACCATTCTTGGTTTTAAGCGCGAAGAAATCAAAAAGAACGTCAAGCTGGAACCGCTTCTTCCACCCGGCATGGTAATCACAAGCAAAATTCCTCCCTATATCCAATTCACTCTTTCTGGCCCAAGAGTATGGCTAAAAGACGCGGAAAAACGCATTCAGCCCATCCGACCTGACTTAAGAAGAACCCACGAAAACACGATTGGGCTTACCATCAGTGAAGATTTGATTGGAGAATTACCCGTCGGCGTCAGGGTAACCAATTTTTTTCCGACGCAGATTATTATCCGCCTGGAAGATGTCGTAGAACGCTATTTGCCTATCAAGCCGTCCTTGCATGGATCCCCCGCCGTGGGGTATGAAATAAGCGCGGCTGTTGCGTTACCCAGCAAGGTACCGGTCAGTGGCCCAAAATCTTCTCTTTCCACTCTTGAATGGCTTGGGACGGAACCCATCGACATACAGGATTTTAAAGGAACAAAAGAGATAGAAGTAGCTGTGGACGTAGATGCGACACAGGGATTTCAACTCTCCAGAGAAAAAACAGTTAAGGTAAAACTGACTACGAAAAAGGTCAGAAGCCAATAAGGACGACTACATGAGAAGCAAACTCTTCGGCACGGACGGCGTAAGAGGGATCGCAAACCAAACCCCCATGACAAGTGAAATTGCCATGTCCATCGGACGTGCAACAGCATTCTTGTTTGGCGAAAAAGACGGCAGGGGACAACCTAAAAAAACAAAAGTCGTGATCGGAAAAGATACGCGACTTTCCGGCTATATGCTGGAAAATGCATTGGCTGCAGGCTTTTGTTCAATGGGCGCCAAAGTATTTCTCGTAGGCCCGCTTCCCACACCTGGAATTGCGTTTATCACAAGAAGTATGAAGGCGGATGCAGGGATTGTTATTTCCGCAAGTCACAATCTTTATCACTACAACGGCATTAAAATTTTCGACAGAAACGGTTACAAACTTCCCGACGCCATGGAAGCGAAGATTGAAGAAATCATGGCTTCACCGGAATTAGACCGTTGTCGCCCAACGATGGAAAATATCGGTAAAGCAACACGTATCGACGATGCGATTGGCCGCTACATTGTGTATATCAAAAATACCTTTCCTCAAGACATGACATTAGAAGGCATCCGAATCGTTTTAGATTGCGCCAATGGTGCAGCTTACAAAGTAGCGCCCATTGTGTTTGAAGAATTGGGAGCAGAACTTTTTCCGATTCACTGTGCGCCGAATGGTTTGAATATCAATGACCAGTGTGGGGCCGTTTACCCACAATCGATGTGCAAGGCTGTGCATGAACACCGGGCCGAAATCGGAATTTCCTTAGATGGGGATGCTGATCGCGTGATCTTATCCGATGAAAATGGCGAAATTGTAGACGGAGATCAGATCATGGCAATCTGCGCATTGCAGATGTTGCAAGAGGGAACTCTTTCCAAAAAGACTCTTGTGACAACAGCCATGTCCAATATGGGATTACATGTTGCGATGAAAAGAGCAGGGGGAAAAATAATCCAAGCTCAAGTCGGCGACAGATACATTGTCGAAACGATGAGAAAAGAAGCACTCAATTTCGGCGGCGAACAATCCGGTCATCTTGTGTTTCTGGAACACAACACAACGGGTGACGGCATGATTGCGGCGCTAAAGATTCTTGCCATCATGAAAAAAACCGGCAAAAAACTTTCTGAACTTAAAAAGCAGATGACACTTTTTCCGCAAGTGCTGGAAAATGTTTTTGTCCGCGAAAAACAAGACTTCGGAAAATTCCCCAAAATTTCACAAGCCATCAAGCATGTGGAAGAATCTTTGGGTGAAAATGGAAGAGTGCTCGTACGCTATTCCGGTACAGAACCGCTTGCACGCGTCATGGTAGAAGGGGAAGACTACTCCACTATCCAGGGCTATGTGCAAGAAATTGCAGGTGCCATCCGTACGCACTTGGGTTAATCTTTCAGGTAGAATGCAGCCTCTGCTTACCTCAAAAGAAATGCGTAAAGTCGACACCTTCACGGTGAAAAACCTCGCTATCCCTGAGCTTATTTTGATGGAGCACGCAGCCCTCGCTGTCCTTGAATCCCTAAAATCCCGTTTTGGCCAAACCTTAAAAAACACAAAAGGGCTGATCATAGCCGGCTCTGGCAATAATGGTGGCGACGCGTTAGCTCTTGCGCGATTGTTATATTTGGAAGGAATTGAAAATTTTTTTGTTGTTCTTGTTTCTGAAGACGGCTCCCTTTCTAAAAGCACGGAAGCGCAACTGGGTATATTAGGAAAGTTGCAAATTCCTTTTGCAAAAAAACTGGAAGATAAACTTTTAATCGCCTCTGACTGGATAGTAGACGGGATTTTTGGGACTGGATTATCTAGACCTTTGGGTACTTACCACACAAAGATTATTCAAAAGATAAATGACTTCTCAAAAGACAAGTGGGTTGTGTCAATCGATTTGCCCAGCGGATTGTCAGCAGACTTGGGAAGTCCGATGCCAATCGCCGTCAAAGCATCACAAACAGTGACGCTAGGCTTTCTTAAAAAAGGGCTAGTGACAGGACAAGGCGTCGATTTTACTGGACGGTTGTCGCTTGCACCTATTCAAATACCGAGAGAAATTCCGTTTCCTGTGACTGCTTTTTATTACGATGAAACGGATGCAAAAAAACTTCCCAAACGTATTCCCTCTTCGCATAAAGGGACCTACGGCCATGTCTTTATTTTTGCGGGTGAAAAAAACAAGGAAGGGGCATCGTTACTTTCCGCTCTAGGTGCAATTCGTTCTGGTTGTGGCTTAGTTACCTTTACTGGAAGTGAAGAAAGATTAAATAATATTCGTTCTCGCAGTCCAATAGAAGTCATGACGGCAGAATATGATTCTTCCCTTTTACAAAAAAATAAAAAACAAGTGATTGTGATTGGCCCGGGGTTGGGCTTAAGTAAACAGCATTGGGAATTGGTAAAAGATTGTTTAATGTCTCAGAATCCACTTGTTCTGGATGCAGATGCGATAAGTCTTATAGCGGAAAACCAGAAAGAAGCGATCGCTCTACTTAAAAAAAGAACAGGTTGTGTCACTGTGATGACACCGCATCCAAAAGAAGCTGCAGCCCTTCTTTCTAAAAATGTGGAAGCTATCTCACGAGATAGATATGAAAGTGCCACTGAATTATCTGCAACGTATCATTCCTCTTTCATTTTAAAAGGGAAGGGGACACTGATATCAAGAGTGGGTGAACCCGTGATTTGTGTGGGCAGCGGGGATACAGGACTTGCCAAGGGCGGCAGTGGGGATCTTTTATCTGGCGTACTTGCAAGTTTGCTCGCACAAAATATTGCCGAAGTTTTTGCTTTACCATTGGGTGTGTATTTACACGGTAGAGCGAGTGAGCTTCTTTCGCAAAAATATGGACATGAAAGAGCAAATACGCCAACTGAAATTGCCGAGCAACTTTCGTACGCCTTTAAAGAAATAGAGGCGTCCCCATGAAAGTAAACGGGCTCATTGAACTGGAAAGTTTTTGTGCGAACTTCTTAAAGCAATTTCCTACAGGAGGGATTTTTGCATTAGAAGGTGACTTAGGTGCAGGCAAGACGACTTTTGTCAGAACTATTGTAGAAATTCTATCACACGAATTGAATAAAAAAGCGCCGAGAGTAACAAGTCCGACTTATGTATACCATCAAGCATATGAACTTAAGCGTCCAATAGAGCATTTTGATTTATATCGTCTAGAAAATGCCTCAGAAGCAGATTTAATCAGTATCGGCTATCCTGAAGCTTGTGAGAGAACGAAAAAGAGTTTTGGTTTTTTGTTTGTGGAATGGCCAGAAAAAGTCGCGAACAAGGCATTACTGCATTTAGATAAGACGATAAAAATTACGATTCTTTCAAGCCAAGAAAGAGAGATTACACTTTAATGCAAAAGAAAATTGCACTTACTTGTGCTGTTGCTTGTTTTTCTTTTCTTTTGTATTGGTATTTTCTTCCTCAGCCTGAAAAAGACAGAGCTCCAGAATCCACAAAAATGGAAAGTCCTGAAAAAGAAAAAACGCCTGTGCCTGAAGTCGAGCCCAAACGTGTATCGCATGAGCCCATCGCGCCGTCTAAAAAGCCGCTACCAAAAAACCATGAGCCTTCAAATGTAGTGGAGCTGCATGTAGAAGAAGGCTATGCCATTGCACACGGAGATATTATTTTAGGAGAGCCTGAAGACGAGACAATTACTTCTGGCGAATATGAAATGCCTTTGCCTGAGTACTGGGACAAACCTGAAATTCCTTTTGCTATCGATGCTAATGTTCCAGACACAAAGCGCATTTTGACGGCGATAAAACATATTGAAACAAAAACAGGAGTAAAATTTATTTCTTATGAAGGCCACAAAGATGGCATCCTGTTCCAAAAAGGATCCGAGCATTGCTTGTCTGCGTTAGGAAGACGTGGGGGTCTTCAGCCTATTAAAATATCGGACAAATGCACATGGAATGAAATTACTCACGAGATAATGCATTCATTAGGTTTTATCCATGAGCAGTCGCGTCCGGATAGAAATAAATATGTAGAAGTTTTATGGCAAAACATTGAGGATAAATATCTTTCTCAATTTGAAATGATGCCATATGAATTCATGGGACCATCCAAAGATTTTGATTTCGATTATGAATCGATCATGTTGTACGGCACGGAATTTTTTGTGAAAGAACCAACGTTACAAAACATGACGAGTTTGACGGGATCTCAAATCAATCCATCGCAAAATGGTTTAAGTCTGAGCGATATCAAACGCGTAAAGAAGTTGTACCGCCTCGATTGAATAAACCCACAGGATTTATACGTGTTATTTAAGCCCCCTGCTTATTAGGATCCTATGTCGTATAAGTAACATTATGTAACTTTGAGCCTAGAGCAGGGCGTTAAACAGTGCTTATTGAGATGAGATTGCCACGGCCTTCGGCCTCGCAATGACTTGGCAATGACACCCGTCATTGCGAGCACGAAGTGCGCGGCAATCCCATCGCACATGGACGCACTTTAGCTATGTAATTACACATCCAACTACAGGTTTTGTAGATTTAACTAGTCTGCTTTTTCGCGGCGTATACCGGATGATTCCGGTACTTTCTAATTGGTTTCGAATCACGTAATTTTTTGCATTTATAAAAGCGCGGCCCCAAACCACGATCCTAGACCAAGGTCGCAACGCCCAAAAACGACTCTTTAAAGAACGTCCTTTTTTGCTACCAGAAAGCTTCATTGCAATCATGCCTGATAAAGCCTTTAAAAATGCTTTAAATCCATGCCGAGATCTTGCTCGTGTTAATAAATGGATATGGTTTGAGTTAATTGAGTATTCATAAATTTGAATCCCAAATTTTTTCGCATTCAACACTAAACAATTTCGAATCACTGCTGCATTTTTAGGAAGTAAAAACGAACGATGAGTTTCAGATCGCAGTGTCGTATGCATTGCATGCTTTGTACTAATAGGACGCGCAACTTTTCGTTTGCCAATAAGAAGTTCGCCACCAAATTGAGATTGTAACTTCATGCTCGAATGTAAAACCAACTGACGCACATGAACTTCATAGCATTACCTGATCAAAATTCAACAATAAAATCACTAAAGTTATTTCTTTTTATCGACGATAAAACATAAAAATACCATCGCCCTTGCTTTCAAAATACAAAGCTAGAATTTTTCCTACTAAAGTACTGTCAAACAACAAAAATGGATTTGAAGGGGTCAGGACAGGCGCGTCGATCTTTTAGAATCTACTTGTTTGTGCCTGTTCTGCAAGTCTCGGGCTTCAAGAAACTACGGAGACTCCGACGAAGTTCATTGCCCACTTCGTTTTTGTAGAACATCTTAATGCCGAACCACTCTCGAGGACAAAAACGAACCCCTTCAAATCCATTTTTGTTGTTTGAGAGTTCTATTCTCTCGGTAGTTCACTTGCCATTTTAAAACTGCAAATACCATCGCCCTGTTGATAACTTTTAATTTCCAGTCCTTGCGATGAGATTGCCACGGCCTTTGGCCTCGCAATGACTTGGCAATGACACCCGTCATTGCGAGGGCGTAAGCCCGCGGCAATCTCATCGCATAAGCCCGCACTTTGAGATCTCAATGACTTTGCTCGACTAGACAAAAAAATTCCCCGGGAGGCCTTTTACAGCTTCCCGGGGGCGCGTGTGATGAGAGGAGAAATCGTCGATTATTGTCTGTTAATGGTTTGGAACCAGACATCAATAATCTGAAAGACTGCAGATGGATCCGCTAATAGCGCTCTCTTTTTAAAGACAGAGCGTTGTTTTGTCGCATTTCCATACTGATCCACTTCAAAGACATTTCTGTAATTCAGATTGATGGACTCCAGTCTTTCTTCGTCCAGAGATTCCAGTTCTTTTCTTTCTGCAATCCCATTGGAATTTCTATCAATCCACAGTTTGACGTTTTTCCATGCTGCATCCTCTTTAGAAAACAGCATGTCTTTGTTGTCATCCAGATCTTTCAATGCTTCAAAACCGTTTGCAGCACGTTCACCGTTTTTTAGCATCGTGGCATTTCCAAAGAGTTCAGCACCACTGGAGATGCCTCTGTCTTTATCCAAGTCTCTGACGAGGAAAGCGATATTCTTTGCATCTGTCCAACCCGTTGCGACAGGTGTACCCGTATTATTTAAATCGAAGTACACTCCGTTTTCAGGGCCGGAAAGCTTGAAGCCTTCTCCAGTCAAATCGAGTAGCAATGGGCTGTATTGCATGTCACAGCTTTCTGGATTTTCATCCATGGAAAGATTGCGGCCAGACCATACGTCGATTTCCAGTTTGCTCGGAATACTTTTTAGCGTAAACGAAGGAGGAAGAACCGACAGGATATTCGAAGGTTTTTCATCCGAACATTTTCCGTTTCCATTTGTATCATCGCAAACTGTTACTGCTGCGATTTGTTTGCCGTAGAATAACCCAAGTTGTTTTTTAAGGGCCGCGAGATTAAATCCGGCATTCACCTTGTTTTTTTGATCAATCATGTTGAAGCTGGAAATATCCTGGCTCATCATGAGTGTCGTAGGAGACGGTGTATTGCCCCCACAATATGTCCCAGGAATATCGTAGGTAAGATTTGCAATCTTATCGATGGATTGCTGACAATTGTAATATGTATCCTGAGACATAGCTTCCATGCTTAAGATCGGATGCTTAGCTTCTTCGAAGAAGACAAAGCGTGGAGCTTTCACTTTGCTGCGTTTATCCGAGCAAGCTCTCCAGACACTGACTTTCACAGTCGTATCGTTTACGACAACCGGCTTAGGTGTAGGAGATGGAACAACTACAACTGGAGACGGCTTTGGTGTCGGAACAGGAGGATTGGAACACGTACCACCATTTGTTGACGGCGTGCCACCTGCGTTGCCTGGATGTCCAGGAGAAGTGCCAGCGCCATCGTTAACGGGTGGATTACCGGGAGGTTGAGGATCCGATCCATTCCCTACTCCATTATTGCCATGATCGCCGTTATTACCGCCGTTATTAGCAATATGGCCGGCGTCATTACCCGTGATCATATTCGAAACTACTTCAATGACCTTATCAATCATTTGTTTGATTAGCTCCACAATTGTGTTTCCACCAGCATTGACTGTTGGGGGAGGCACGACTGGAGGAGGATTATTATTTCCTGCTTGAGGAGCAGGAGAAGGAGAAGGCGTTGTGCTTCCGTGGTCAGGATTTGTTTGTCCTGTTTGGCCAAGGCTTCCTTGATCTGATCCTGCAGGTTGTGTAGCAGAACTTGAACCGCTTCCTGAAGTAGAACCAGAATTCGTTACCACTGAACCACCACTGGATGTTCCAGAAGTAGTACCGCTTGCACTACTTCCTGAATTAGAAGCAACTACTACAGAAGAAGAACTTCCTGCTGTGCTGCCAGAAGAACTACCACTGTCTGGACTGACGCTTCCTGTTCCCGAAGAAACGCTGCCGCCATCTCCACTTTGATTTCCTGTTTGTCCAATATAGCCACCATCATTTCCAGCAGGTTGTGTGCTGCTAGAAGTAGATGTGGATCCGCTCGAGGAAGAAGTGGAAGAAGTTGCTGAACTTCCACTCGTTGCTCCAGAAGTAGAACCGCTAGCACTGCTTCCTGAAGTAGAAGCAACCACTACGGGCGAAGAACTTCCTGCTGTACTGCCAGAAGAACTACCACTGTCTGGACTGACGCTTCCTGTTCCCGAAGAAACACTACCACCGTCTCCACTTTGTGTTCCCGTTTGTCCAATATAGCCGCCATCATTTCCAGCGGGTTGTGTGGAAGTGCTCGAAGTAGATGTGGATCCGCTGGAGGAAGAAGTGGGAGTTGAGGAACTTCCACTCGTTGCTCCAGAAGTAGAACCGCTTGCGCTACTTCCTGAATTAGAAGCAACCACTACGGGTGAAGAACTCCCTGCTGTACTGCCAGAAGAACTACCACTGTCTGGGTTAACAATTCCTGTTCCAGAAGAAACGCTACCACCGTCTCCACTTTGAGTTCCTGTTTGTCCAATGTATCCGCCGTCATTTCCAACGGGTTGTGTGCTGCTAGAAGACGCAGTACTTCCACTGCTAGAAGATGTGGAAGTACCAGAAGTTTGAGTAGATGTAGATCCAGCACTCGAAGTATCGGAAGAAATAATTCCCGAAGAGGAGGAAGTAGAAGTACTTCCGCTACTTGTAGAAGTTGTGCCACTTGAAGCTACAACAGTACCACTACCTGAAACACTTCCAGTAGCGCCTACAGAACCACCGTCTGCTGCTTGGCTTGATGATTGTCCAATATAACCAGAGTCTGAACCGCCAATTTGTGTGGAAGTAGTTGAAGTAGAAGAGCTGGGCGAACTCGTAGTGCCAGATGCAGTCGGTGTAGTTCCACTTGAAGGAGAAGTACTACCTGATGAAACGGATGGAGAAGAATCCGCAACAAGTACGGGGGTAGGACTTGGAGCAACGACTACAGGAGCTGGTGTCGGTGAAGGACTCGTACTTACTGTAGTAGATCCGGGTTTTCCAATGACACCTGTGTCTCCGCCGGTGATAGTACCGCCTGGTTTACCAATGTAACCGCCGTCTGTTGCACCACGTGTAGCAGCATCATCCGAAGATTCACTAGACATCGCAACTGCTTCATCCGGGTTTTCAATGCTTACTTTTTCACCTGGATTAAAAGTACTGTTCTCCAGTACCGAAAAATCTTCAGCCGTGAGCGCTGACTGTTTAGGTTTCGCGCAACTAGCAAGTACGATTGCAATCGCGATGGTTGCTAAAAATTGGACTCTGTTGGTTTCCTTACCTGTGGAACGCATAGGAACCTCCATGGTTACCGTTTACCGATAGCCAGATTCTGATTTTTCTATACTAAAAATCAGATTGTCTTCTCGGTATAGCTCACCTCGACGACCTGCCCTTTACTGGGGGCAGCTCCGGTGAAGATGATGGAGTTTGTCTCCGCATCAAAGATGTAGTTCTCAGGAGAGAATGGCACCAACGTTCCGTCTATATAAACATTTATCTTTTTACCACTGGCTTCGCTTTCGAGCTTGAAGATATTACCTCTATCCGCAATCACTTGAGCAATGCCGTTGTAACTTGCTTCTAAATCTGAATTACAAATACTTGCACTTTTGCCTAAATTTCCTACACCCTCTTGCAGTTGGATGTACTTTGTACCCAAGCTTGAAAGTGTGCACTGGCTTGTAGAAGTTCCAACGATTGGAAATATGGAGACTTCACTTCCCTCAGCTTTTTTTACGTTTTGAAAATAAGCGAGGTATCTAGACATATCAAAAGGAACCCAGTTCGTATTATTTTCAGGTTGTACGCCCCAGCATTCATCTTTGCAGGACCAGTCATTTTCATCCGTTACGTAAATAACAATCAAGGGGACTCCTGCGCGCATAAATTTCGATCCATGCTTGTAAACAGCCTGGTAAGAAGACTCTAACCCTTGTTCCCAAAAGCTTGTTCCAGAATCCTGAATGTTGTTTATGATGCCTGCAAAATCTGCAATCGGATTAGCAGCAGTGCTTTTTACAACATCGGTACCATCAGTAGCCGCAATCAATGCACCGCGATCTGTAAAATAGTCGGTTGTCACAACTGCCATTTGATAGTCGATGGCTTTACGGCTGCTTAATGTATTTAAAAAACTTTCGATATTATCGCGGATAAAATTTCTTCTCTCTGTCATAGAAAGAGAGTTATCCATCACCCAGAGAAAATCATATTTTTCTGTGCTGTAATCTTGCTTAAAAATATTGCTGCGAAGAGTGTTTTGGTAAAATCCAAGCTTGTCGCTGCATCCCGTAAACAAGATACTCAAACTGACTGAGAGTATGATTAAAGTCTGTTTCATAAAATCTTCCTTGCTCCCCGTTTTCTAAACTTACAGGCGGCTTTCTTTGCCGCATCTCATCACCACGATTTCATCTTACGATTTTTATCTAACGCGAAGCAAACGGTCGTGGAAAGAGAGTGAGAATATGGGCAATGAAGTCCGCATTATCGTAGGGAATTTGGAAAATATATAGATTTTCACAACATAGTCTTCACTATTTTAGATACTGATATCATTAGGTTTTATTATTGTTTTTGTGAAGCCTGCTTTTTTGACTCTGAAGGTCGTACTTCTATAAAGTAGAGACAAGAGGTGAAGACAATGAGCAAAATTAAGAATGAAAACCAAAGTAAAAAACAAAAACATCCGCGCGTTCCTTTAAAGGGAATTGCCTACATCCACGATGACGAACATCTATATGCTGCACAGCTCAACAACTTAAGCAAAGGAGGAATGTTTCTCTCTCAATTGACAGCACTTGAAGACAGTAAAGTAGTGAAAATTGTGGTAAAATCAGAGGACTTAGGCGTCCCCTTTCAAGCCAGTGGCAGGATAGTTCGAGTAGAATCGAACAACCGAAAAGGGACAGCCATTGAATTCATTTCTTTAAAAAACGAAGTACAAAAATTGATCGATAAACGAGTTCAAGAAGTCGCGCTTGAAGACGAACTCAAATTACTATGAGGCTAAAATGAAACTCTCAATCTTAACCGCTCTTCTTTTAATTCTGAATTTCGAAGCGACTGCTGCTAATTCGTTAAAGAAAAGGGTTAAGATTGAGAAAAAGTCTCGCATCGTCAGTCTCTCTAATGCCGAACCTTCCGAAGACTTCAATACGGAAAGAGCAGCACTGCTGCAAAAAAAGAGACAAGGACTCATTCAAGATATTAAAAGCGTCTTAAAAGAGTCTAGAAACGAAGCGCAAAAAACGGAGCTCAACTTACGTCTTGGTTCGCTCTATATGGAAGACTACAGAGTAGAACTCGGCAAAGCGCAAAAAGTTCTCGAAGAAGAAACCATCAGCTATAAAAACAATCCCAAAGCATATAAAAAACAACCAGAGTTAAATACGACTGAGGCAAATGCCTCGATGGACAAAGCTCGCAGTATCTACAAAGACTTGTATACCCGCTACCCACAGCACAACCGCCGAGATGAAGTGCTTTATTTCTTAGGCATGAGTTCTATCGATCGTGGTAACGCACAAGAAGGAATCAACTATTTTAACGAACTTGCCAAGAACTACCCCAAATCCAAATTCTTTGCCGATGCTTTAGTGCAATCTGCAGATTACTATTTTGACAACAACCAATTTAGAGAAGCAATGGAGCGCTACAACCGCCTTTTATCGGGTGGAGAAACTCCATTACGCGTATACGCGAGTTACAAAAAAGCCTGGTGCCAGTACAACCTGCAAAGTCCCGAACAAGCTTTAACTTTATTTAAATACGTTATTGATAAAGAAGAAACCGAATTGACTGGCGCCCCCATCAGAGTACGCAACGAGGCAATACGTGATATCGCCCTGCCCTTTGTGGATTTAAAAAGAACGGACGATGCTATCCAATTCTATTCAGGCCTTGGCGACAAAGCATTCCGTTCAGGGCTTGAAAGCATGGCGGCTTTGTTTCAAGAAAAGGGAGACTACAAAAACGCGCAAACCCTCTATACGAAACTTATCGACATGGATAACAACCATGCGAAAAACGCGGAATACGAGGCGAAAATTATTGAAAGCCTTCGCATGCAAGACATGAAGAAAGAAGCGATTGCGCGCCTTTTTGAACGCCTGCCTGCCTATGCAAAAGGTTCCAGCTGGTATGAAATCAATGCCAATGATCCGACCGTGGTAAAAGAAGGACTAAATCAGTTTGAAGAAATTGCCCGTAAATATGCATTAGAATTTCATGCTGAAGCACAAAAAACAAAAAACGAAGCACTGTATGATACTTCCAAAGATCTCTATGCAAAGTATCTGGAATTTTTTCCTTCTACATCGCAAGCACCGCAAATCCGCTTTTACCTAGCTGAAATTCTTTACCGTCAAAAGAAATTCCAAGATGCAGCCACTCATTACACACTTGTTTATCGGGACAACGCCACTCCTGGTCCACTAAAGAAAGAAGCGCTTACAGACACTATTCGCGCTTTGGATGAGCAGATGAACGCTGAGAGAAAAGCGCAAGGCTTGGCTGCAATTTCCACAAACTCCAAAGAAAAGCTGAAAGAAGCAGATGATAAAACCCAAGAGCAAACTGCTTATTCTGCTACCGAAAGTAGTTTCTTCGAGCTAGGTTCCGAATACATCACTAAATACCCGAAAGAAACAAACACGCCCGATGTGCTCTACATGATGTCTTACATCAACTATTTGCACTTTGATTTTACAAAAGCGTATAAAGGTTTCTGGCAGGTGCTGCAACAGTATCCAGATCATAGTAACTCTTACGCTTCGGCATATCTTGTTCTTGATATTTTAAATAGAAAAAAAGACTACCCAAAACTTTCTCTTGCCTGTCAGAAGTTTCTCAATACAAAGAGTTTCTCAAAACCTGAATTCAAAAAAGAAGTTGCAGATATTTTAAGAAAATCTGAATTAAAGCGCATTGCTCTTATCGAAAACCAGGGCGACTTCAAACAAGCGGCAAAACAATATGTTGAGTATACAAAAAACTACGGCCCACATGATGAATCGCTTTTTGAGAAGGCACTTTTTAACGCGTCTGTTGATTATTCCAAAGCCGGTCTTTACAACGAAGCATTGGAAGTCCAGGAACAGTTTTTAAGAAAGTTCCAAAAAAGCGAATTAAGACGCGATATGCTTCTTTCCGTCGCGAAAACGCATGAAACTCTTGCCCACTTCGACAAGTCTGCCGAGTACTTTGATATGTTTGCCACGCAGTATTCCTCCAATGAACAGGCGGAAAATGCACTTCGCCTGGCAGGGCTGTACTACTGGGGCAGCGGAGATCAGAAAAAAGCGGAAAGTACGATGTTGAAATATGCTGAGCTCTATCCAAAAAATTCTGGTTCCATCGAAAAAGACTTGATGGATCTCTACGATTCTCAAGGTGCCACAGAATCCAAAGTTAAATTTTACCTCTCTAGACGTGCTAAAAAAGGAATCCCCATATCTTTGTATGTTTCTGACACCATCAAAATTGCAGAAATCACAGGACAAAAGAGTACAAAACTTCCAGCTGAATACATGGCAGAAGCAGAAAAAATCGGGTTCCAGAATCAAAAAGAACTCATGAACACGCCTCGTGGAGTAGAATGCCTTGCAAAAATTCTTTTCTGGAATTCCAATCAAAAAGAAGCTTATTTCTCCCGTATTTCTCTGCAAACAAAAGACAGACAACTTGAAATAAACCTACAAAAGAAGCTTTCTTTGTTAAAAGAACTTGAGAAAGACTACGCAAAAGTAGCCAGCCTCCAAGGGGGAGAATGGGGTTTGGGCTCCATCTACAAAACCGCTAATTCTTACCACCGTATGGCAGTCGAAGTACAAGAAGCTCCCGTACCGACAGATTTGCCTGCAGCAGAAGTCGAAGAGTACAGAAAAGGGATCAACACGCAAATTGTGACTCCATTCAAAGAAAAAGCACTGGGACTTGTTTCTCAATGCATGGATAAAACACAAGAGTTCAATGTCATTTCCCACTGGACAGCACGTTGTTATAACTTGGGCACACTCCTCGATAGCAAACGCTTCCCCTCGGTGCGTACTTTTTATCTTCCCCCCGCGCAGATCTCTTTGAAATTACCTGATGAAAAAACATCGCTTACAAAAACGGGAAATTACAAAAGTTATGTATATCCCTTCAACAGCACCGCTGTGTTCCGCCCGACAAGTCCTGAAAGAATGCTTGCTTCAAACACAAAACCTTTGCCTACCTTGTATGAACGCAATGCCGGAAGTGACTCAGACAGATCCATGCCGCTTCCATTCAC
>CAYNEF010000014.1:0-76549 GCA_964396165.1 uncultured Pseudobdellovibrionaceae bacterium | reverse complement strand
GATGCAGTAATCAATTGAACTGAAATTTTGTAAAATATATTTGCTTAATTTTTCCCGTTTTAAGCATGTTGTTCATTGTGGTTAATAATTGAGTTCGAAGTTTTTTCATCTGGTTCGCATCTAAAAGATCACGGTAAGACCAGCTACTAAATAAAACAATAATCGAATCCCGCATCTCAGGTTTTATGCGAGTCACTTCATCTTCCAGTCCAGGATCGGATAGTTCCAATTCCATTCGCGCTTGAAGATACTTGGGGCCCTTCTCGGCTGAGATATTAATCAAAAACTCATCCATCTGGAATAGTGTCCCTTCAATCCCTTCAGCCTCGGTCCGATCTTTTTCCTTTTTTTTCTGTTCCACTTTTTCGCGCTTCTCGCTGGCAGCGGCAATGCGTTTTGCCCGCAAGGATAATTCCATCACCTGCCCCCACATTTTGCTTTGCGTATAAAACATAAAAGAAAGCATCAGAATATTCATCGTCACAAGAATGAGAACGAAATAAGGGATATGATTTTCTTTGATTGTCGGGATAATTTTTGCAAATGGAGTACGTTGTTTTTCTAATGGAAGATTTTCTTTAGGGACTATTTTAAGTTTTGCTTCAGCCATATATTCTTCCTTGAATACTGGGACTTCTCGTTACCTCCTCGAGGGATCTATACAATTACAGCATGACAGGAAATTGTGATGGAATTATGCCGATAACAGTGCAGGTATAAAGGGAACAGAAGTGCTACTGTTCTAATATGCGGAAAAAACCAGTGCTCCCGATAAGATTGCTATTGGCGTGTTTATTACTTTTGAATGCTCCGCTTTACTCTGCACTTTACGAGAAACCCCAGCAAAGCAATGAAGTAAGTTGCCCCGGGTTGTATTATGCGATTAGTGAAAAGGAGCTGACGCCCACCCACATCCGTGAGCTACCAGATAACGCCCAGGATGCCACTCGACTACTCCATTCTACGGTAGATAGACTGAAAGACAGTGCAGGGAAACTTCCCGCCAAGTATTTTAACGACGAAGGAAATTGCATCGCCTGTTCTGCAACGATGCAAAGAGAACTCATTAAAGATGGCTTCACTGTAAAACGTTGGGAAGTAAGCCACGGCAGACCATTAACAGTCAGAGGAAAAGAAACACATAATTTTACGTATCACTATTTTTTGACTCTTCACGGGAGTAAAGAGAGGGAAGAAATTGTTATCGATCCGACTTACCTGCAATTTCTTAAAGCGGATAAGCGAAAAAACCACCCGCCCGTTTTCATTGGCACACGCGCTGAGCTAGTGGATTTTTTTAAAAAGAACCAGACTGCGATTCAACGACAGGGATTTCCCGATAGGGAAAGTGAAGAAATCGATCCTAGTGAGTTCGTAGATTTGACTTATGGCTATGGGATCGCAAGTACGGACAGAAAACAGTAGCCCTTAGAACCAGATCATTGGGGGGCTGTCGTCCTGACAGGCAATTTCTGCGTAGTTATACATGAAGGACACCAGGTTTTTTAAGACTTCATAGGACTTGGTGTTGGTATCAATTTCACATCCGTATTCGAGGCCTTCGCGCTCATTCTCTTTGAACGGAGTCACGCGCTTTACATCGACAACGAGACGTAAAAAAGAGCTTGGTGTGAAATAAAATCTTAACGCAATTTTAGATCCGGGTTTTAACGGATGCTCTGGGCGCTCTTCTCTAAAGCGCATACCGGAAAAACTGATATCCACGACTTCCACGTGATTCAGTCCGGTTTTTTCGGCGAAACTGTAAACTCCCAAAATGCGGTTAAAGAGAACACGTTCGTACTCACGGCGTTTCTCCTCGTTTTTGTTCTTACGATACAAATTCAAGTCAATAATACGCTCATTGTTCTTATCTTTGGACTTACGCTTATCCATGATTTTTGCTCGCTTATTTTTTGGGGAAGATTTATGTACTCACAGGCTAATCGCCCTAAGTAGATTAATTATAGCGTGCTCTTGGAATTGTCTCAATCAATGACTGATGTCGCGTTGAGTTGTGAATAGCGTGCTGCGATAAGTGCCCACAAAAAGATAATATTATGCAAAACTTCTGCGTCACCGAAGTTCCACTGCGTTAATCCCTGCAAGTGAAAGCTGATTAACGCGACTAAAACACCAAAGTAGAAGGTGCGTATCCAGTTATCCTTGCCTTTTTTCCAGAGCGTAAAACACATTTTAAAGACGCAGATCCAGATCCAAAAATATAAAATTGTGCCTACAATACCCGTCGAAGAAAGTAGCTGCAGTACTTCAGAGTGCGCATGCCCGTAAAAATTGTCTGGGGATTCTCCAAAAAGTTTATCCACGTACTGTTTACTTTTTCTCTCGTTATTATTCCACCCCATTCCTAAGATAGGATGCTCGAAAAACATGTGGAGCTGAGCCTTCCAAAGGCGCATGCGAGGATTATCGGAGTTCACGCTATAAAACGTGTCTTTTTCAAAGACTGTTCTATCAAACCGTTCTTTAAATCCATTGTCTGAGAAATAAACGATAGAAAAAAGAATCGCTACCAGTGCCATTGCAGAAAGAAACCACTTCTTCCCTTTTTGATAGCAAATAAGACCGATGACTATGGGGATCGCAAACCATGCGGAACGGCTCTCAGTCCAGACGCAAAGTAAAAACGCCCAACTCCCCAAGAGAAGTTCAACAGGGCGAAGTAAAAGAAATCCAAGAGCAAAGAATAGGCACGCATACAGCATGAACATATTGGAAAAGGAAAGATGGTGGTTAAAAACACCTACGACCAGTGGCCCAATTTTCTGCTCGGGGATAGCGTACATCAGGATTTTTTTCCCCTCAGGCCGAAAAAAATCTACCGGGCCATAAAAATGCTGGTACGTACCGTAGAGACAGAGAAAGATTACAGGCAAAAACATCCATTGAAACAATTTCTTATCCGTAAACGAATGTAGGGCATAAAACAAAATGAAATACAGGCCAAAAAAACGGGCACGCTGCATATCGTAAAGTTTTTCCTTCCAGGTACTGTCAGAAAGTAACGTTCCTATCCACATGACGGCGATAAAAGCGAGTAAAGGATAGAGCAGTGGTGGAGTTTTTTTTGTGGAAAAACTTCCCGTCTTTACCCGCTGTATAAGAAGGGGAATGAGAAGCGCTACAGAAAAAAATTCCATACCGCTTAAAGCAGTAAAGAGACTGATAATATAAAGAAAAACAAATGCAGTAAGCAAAGACGGAAAAGTAAACCTGTCTTTCACTTGGCGGAGGAACCCTCTAGCTGCGATCTGAAATAATCGAATGTGTATCTCAAGCCCTCATCCAGTTGTACTTTAGGCTCCCAACCGAGCGTTTCTTTTGCACGTGTGATATCCGGGCAACGCGTTTTCGGATCATCTTCAGGAAGTGGCATGTTCACAAGCTTGGATTTTGCTTTTGCGAACTCAATGATTTTTTCAGCAAAGCTTAAAATGGTGTACTCGACAGGATTACCAATATTCACGGGCATGCCATCTCCCAAATGGATTGCACGCATAATGCCATCCACCATGTCCGAGACAAAACAAAAGCTTCTGGTTTGTTTGCCGTTCCCATAGATAGTGATGTCTTTACCTAAGATAGCCTGAGCACAGAAATTGGGTACTACTCGTCCGTCATCTGTACGCATTCTCGGACCGTACGTATTAAAAATACGAATAATTTGCGCTTTAATTCCGTGCACGCGGTGATAAGCCATCGTAATAGCTTCCAAGTATCTTTTGGATTCATCGTAGCAACCACGGGGACCGATGGGGTTTACATTTCCCCAGTACGATTCTTTTTGCGGGTGTTCTTTCGGATCTCCGTAAACTTCGGAGGTAGAGGTCACAAGAATCGGACATTTTTTCTCTACCGCGATTTTCAGTACGTTATCACTGCCAATTGCACCCACATGCAGCGTTTCAATCGGCATTCTTGCGTAATCTACAGGAGAAGCAGGACTTGCCAAATGAAAAATACCGGCTAGCTGTCCTTTAATTTCAAACGGCTTTACGACGTCGTGAAAAATAAATTCGTAATCTTTGTTGCCTAGTAAATGCTGGATGTTTTCGGGCCGTCCAGTGGAGTAGTTATCCACTGTCACAACCTGACAGCCTAAGGACAAAAGTTTTTCGCTTAAATGAGAACCGATAAACCCGGCTCCTCCTGTGATGAGATACCTGCCTTTTGGGAACGTAAAATTCTTCATGTCGGATCCGGCCTTCCTATACAGTAATACTTAATACCTTCTTGTTCGATGCTTTCTCTTGAAAAAAGATTCCTGCCATCAAATATGGCTGGGGTTTTCAAGTGAGACTTTAACAACGAAAAATTGGGACTTCTAAACTGATTCCATTCCGTACAAATAGCAAGTGCATCTGCACCCTTTGTGATCTCGTACGGATCATCAGAAAGTTCTATTTTATTTTCAAAGTACTTTTTAGCTTCGTGATTAGCGACCGGATCATAAGCGCGCACATGTGCGCCTCCCGCAAGCAACCCTTCAATCAGCTTTACAGACGGTGCTTCACGCATGTCATCTGTTTCTGGTTTAAAGGCAAGCCCCCATACGGCAAAGGTTCTTCCTTTGATGTCTTTAAAATGTTTTTTGATTTTTTCCAGTAAGACTAACTTTTGTCTTTCATTTACTTCATGCACGCTTTGAAAAAGTGTGAAGTCCAGTCCGTTGTTCTTACCCAGCTGGGTAATGGCCTGAACGTCTTTGGGAAAGCAAGATCCGCCGTATCCACAACCAGGGTAAAGAAATTTTCCGCCAATGCGGCTATCGGTAATCAACGCTTTTCTCACATCCTGAATATTTGCCCCTACGCGTTCCGCAAGCAGTGCCAACTCATTGATGAAAGAAATTTTCATCGCAAGAAAAGCATTCGCTGCGTACTTGGACAACTCTGCAGATTCATTATCCATGATAAAAATCGGATTTCCGGAACGGACATACGGGGAATACAAGTCTTGCATCAAGCGTTTTGCTTTTTCAGTTTTGCATCCAATCACGACTCGTTCTGGTTTAAAAAAATCATTTACGGCAGTGCCTTCTTTTAAAAACTCAGGATTGGATACTACATCGAATGGGGCTTTTGCACCTTTCATCGCATCGCGAACTTTTTGCGCGGTACCAACAGGGACCGTACTCTTCATTACGATGACTGTTTCTTTCGTAATATTTTCTTTAATCGTCTGCACTGCAGACATTACGTATTTCAAATCGAGTGAGCCATCATCGCCACTCGGCGTTCCTACAGCGATAAACACCACATCACATTCGCGAATTGCGCTTGCCGCATCTGTCGTAAATTTTAATCGTTTGGATTTGAAATTGCGGACTACCAGTTCTTCTAATCCTGGTTCATAGATGGGGATAATTCCTTTTTCGAGTCTTGCCACTTTTTCTTTATCCACATCAATACACGTGACATGATTTCCCGAGTCGCTAAAGCAAGCCCCTGCCACTAATCCGACGTATCCCGTCCCCATTACCGATATATTCATAGGCTTAAAATTTAAACAGTGAGATGCTCCAAGTCAATGAAACGACAATGTATTTTTTGATTAAATTGCTTGAAATCGCTTTGTATTAAAGGCAATTTGAAGATAAAGGCATCGATGAATAAAGACAAAGCAAAGACACTCATTAAAGCCGCATTGGGCGGAGTACTAGTCTACTGGGTATTGCACTCCAAGATGGTCGACTTTGATGCATTGCATTCTATTCTCACAAGCCCGACTCACTTGCTCATCGCATTTGGATTTATTCTTTTCTCGATTCTCGTCTGCAGTCTGCGCTGGTACCTGCTTGCAAAAGTACAAGATTTAAGCCTCTCTTACCGAGATTTTTTTTCGCTTACTATGATTGGCGCATTCTTTAATACTTTTATGCCGGGTTCAGTCGGCGGAGATTTAATCAAAGCCTGGTATGTAGCAGGCAAAGAGCCACAACGCAGAACAAAAGCAGTAATTAGTGTCGTAATCGATCGTGTGTTGGGACTTGCGGTGATTCTGCTTTACTCAGGAATTACTCTGTTTTTTTACTCGGAATGGATTTCCGACAAGCCTCAGTTGCACCTGATTGCTTACTGTCTTTGGGGTTTTACTTTTACCTGTATTGTTTTTGGGATTTTGTTTTTTATCCCTGCAGTCTGGGAATTGCCTCCCTTTGTAGCTGCACTCGATTATCTTAAAAAATTTGAACGCCTTTCCAAAATGGTGGACGCGTTTGTCTTGTACCGCCACCACAGAAGAACCGTTTTTTTTAGTGTTGCTCTTTCTGCCGTTTCCGTACTCGGATTAAATTTGCTCTATTGTTACCAAGGCAATGCACTGGGAATTGAAATGTCGACGGCGCAATACTTTTTTATTGTCCCGATTGCGCTCACTGCATCGGCCATTCCCCTTCTTCCCGGTGGAATCGGCACTGGCCAAGTGGCTTTCTATACTCTCTTTCTGTGGATGGGAATTCCCAACCCTAAACAAACTGGCCCGACTCTCTGCACTTTAGTGCAGGTGTACACGATTTTATTCAACTGTCTGGGGGCGGCTTTTTACCTCAGATACAAACGGCATCCAACCGATAATTCTAAAAAAAAAGTCCCGTTGACGGCGGCGGCAACCTCTAACATATGAACGCATCCTCCAAGGCGATAGTCATCTCTACCGAAAGCTTCGGTGAAGCCGACATGTACATTCAGTTTTTCACCCAAAAGTGGGGAATGATTTCGACTTTGGCCAAGTCCGCTCGAAAAAGTAAAAAACGTTATATCGGCGGCCTCGATCTGTTTTGTCACAATGAGATTTTCGTTCGCGGTGACGTAAAAGATCGCCCTTACCTTGTGGAATTAAGCGTACTCAATTCTTTTCAAGGGATTCGCGATTCTTTGGATAAGATGCTTGCGAGTGGCAAAATTTTACATTGGGTAAAAAAACTGGCGGATCAGTCAGTTGCTATGCCGTCGCTTTATAGCTTGCTCGGACAAACGCTCTCGTTGATTGAAAAAGAAACGGATCTTGCACGGTTGGATCTTCTTGTTCTTATTTTCAGACTGAAACTGATTTCGCTCCTTGGACTAAAACCCAAGGTAGATGCATGTGTCAGGTGTGACAGCAATGAAACCGAAGAAGTAATTTTCGATATCGAGTCAGGTGGAATTCTTTGCAAAGCTTGTTTATCTGGAAATTACTTAAGAGAGCTCTCTCCCCTGCACCCCTTTCAACGCAAATTTCTCACTACTTCAGATTCTTTTCTTTTGACGAAATTTGAAGAGATTGAGTTTCCTGAAAACCACACACAGAGCCTTTCCAGGCTTGTGACTCTCTTTGCTTCTTACCATACTCATTTGAAGCTGCCTCACTAAAAACAGTCGCAGGCGTGACAGTTTTTATCTTACGAGAACTGGTTCCAAAGTGGCGGTTTTGAGATTTTTCATCGGAGTTTTCACATCTGTCGCAAGCCCTAAGAATTTAAGTGCGCAGATAATATAATAAGTGAAATCGATTTCGTACCAGGCGTTTCCGTGAGCGGCGCTAGACTGATACGCGTGGTGGTTATTGTGCCACCCTTCTCCCGCACCTAAGATTCCCATCCACCAGCAATTACGTGAATTATCGCTTGTTTCAAAACTGCGGTAACCAAAAGTATGCGTGACCGAGTTAATGCACCAGGTGATGTGCCACATTAATACGATTCGGACAAACATTCCCCACATTACAAATGGTAGACCTCCTAAAAGATACAACACAGGAATCACTGCAATGATGATGAATACAAAATAACGGTTTAAAAAACGGTAATACGCGTGCGACGCAAGATCAGGTACGTACTTGGACCATTGGTTTTTATCGTCCTCAAATTCCTTGCGAAAAAATAAATGCCCGATATGTGCAAAGAAAAATCCTTCTCTGGAATTATGTGGATCTCCCGGCATATCAGAATAACGGTGGTGCAATCTGTGCTCAGCCACCCATACCATCATCGGACCTTGAGCAGAGGCCGCAGCAATTGTTGCCAAAGTATATTCCAACCAAACTGGCACTTTGAAAGAACGGTGCGTAAGAAGCCTGTGGTAGCAGAGATTGATTCCTAAAGGGCTAATAGTAAAAAGCAAGACAAGGCACGCAGCCAAAGCTCCCCAAGTAAAAAAGGGAATAGCCGCAATCGCTCCCAAATGGACGAGCGTTATCCAGAATATATTTTCGTAATGCAATTTTCTTTTCAATGAGAAGCCTTTTGTATGAGGTGTGAGCGCTGAACGATCTCAACCACTATAACAGGATTAGTAAATCTAGATACTAATACCTTGATTGACTGATCTTTACAGTTAGCAGTAGGCAGACTGAGCTTTTAGACAGGACAATATAACCCATATTACTAAACGCGTTATTGCCACTTTATTTAATAGTGAGTACGCTTTTGTTAAATCCATGCATTTTAATTTAAAAACACCCTATAACGGCAGTGTGTACAAACTTCCCAAGGAGAAGCTTGCGCTACTCAGCACACTCAACTCTCAAGTGTCTATCCGTGCGCTACTTCTCAATTGGATTTCTCTCATCCTAATCACGCAATTGGGAATGCATCTCGTCTCTTCTGCCTATTTTTTACTCCTGTACTTTCCTATTAGTTTTGTCATCGCAGGAAGGTTCGGGGTTTTTATCCAACTGGCGCATGAAGCATGTCACGGAGTACTTTTAAAAAGCAAAAGAAGAAATGCTTTTATTGCAAAATGGTTTTGCACTCTTCCCATCGGAGTTTTTTATGACGGCTATGCTTCGGGCCATTTAAAACATCATGCCTGGGCGGGGACTGAAAAAGATCCAGACTCAGACTCAGAAAAATATAAAATCGTGGATACCTCAAATCCCAAACTCTATCTCTTGTTTCTGAAAGATCTTTTAGGTCTTACAGCGCTCAGTGTATTTTTTAAATACCGTGAGAATGAAACGGGAGCTCCGCTTACACACAAGATTTTTTCTCTTTGCTTTGTACAGGCAGTTCTTTTCACTCTTCTCTTTCGCTGGGACATAAAATCTTACCTTCTCTTTTGGATTTTTCCTGCAATCAGTTCCCACATGGTGCTCATGCGCATTAGAGGAATGGCGGAACACGGACTCGCAGGGCAACTGGGCAGAGTTGTTCATGAAGGAAGCGAAGGCACTTTTTACACCCGCACTTTTTTAACTCCGGGCCACAGCTATTCTTTTTTGCCTCTTGTATGGATAGAAAAATTATTAATCGGCAGTTTGAATGTGCACTACCACCACGAGCACCATTTATTTCCTTCTGTGCCGTACTACCACTTGCCAGAACTTCATGAAATAATTTCGCCGCTTGCAAAACAAAATAATCCGGACATATATGCCAAAGGCTATTTCACTGCAGCCTTAAAATTTCCCAACCAAGGACTTGTGCATGAAACAATTTAAAAGAGTCCTCATTACAGGAACTACAAGTGGACTGGGAAAAGCATTGCTAGAAAAGTATTACCCCATCACCGATGAAGTAATCTGTATCAATAGAAGCAGTAATCCTCTACTCGAAGCGCAGTATCCAAAATGCCAGTTTGAAATCTTTGATATTACTGATTACCAAAAAGTGCACGGTTTTCTTTCAGGACTCATGCTCGAAGGCGGCACACCGGACTTATTTATTTTAAACGCCGGGATTAACCAGCCTGACAATTATGATGGGCTTGATTTCGAAGCGTTTAATCAAGTGATGCAAATAAACTTAAATGGGGTTTTAAGTTTTGTAGGGGCCATCCATAAATTAGCAATTATGGATGCACACATTGCCTGTGTTTCTTCGACAAGCAACATCGTCCCCAACCCGGCCCATATTGGTTATTACTTAAGCAAACTCTCCCTTTACAAAGCCTTCAAGCTTCTCGCGTTAAGAGACAGGGAGAACCATTACCAATCTGTCGTATTGGGACCCGTGCATACGGAAATCATGGCTGGTTACCCTGGACCAACAGGGCTTACAAAATGGATTTTTGACTCTTTGGCAGTCACTCCGAAAGATGCCGCCAAAAAACTATATGAGTTCTTTGGCACTCAGAAAGAAAGACTTTTGTTTCCCCTAAGTGCGGTTATTTTTTATTATCTTGTAGATCTGCTACTGCTTTTTTTTCCCAATCTTTATCAGGGAACAAAAAAACCAACTCTTATGAGTTCTGCTTTGGAAAAATCGCACTATACTTCACACCCGATTTTTTATACTGAAAGTACGACAGAAGAATAAAACCAACTTGCGCGATGATATAGCCAACTACGTAGGCTGTCCCTCCACTGCCAAACCCGTAAGAGTGTAAACCCGCGCCGAGCACAAAGTTGACGCCATACCAGGCCATCATTACTCCCAAAAAGGACACAACAGTTGTCGCCGCAAATCCAAAACCTCTGAGCCAACCGGAAAAACGTCCGTGAAGTACTGCAAGATAAAGTAAAAGCGCTGTGAGTGCCCAGACTTCTTTTGGATCCCAACCCCAGAATCTTCCCCACGAGTAATCAGCCCATACGCCACCTAAGATGGTGCCTGCAGCGAGGAGCACAACTCCGATTTGCATCGCACGGTACATATAGAGTGTGTACTGCTGAATCGTTTCTGTTCCCTGTGGCTTTAAAAGATAAAATCCTAAAACGACATTGCCCAGACAAAGAGAAAGTGCGAAAGCCGCATAGCTCAAGGTAATTGTCAGCACATGGATAGTAAGCCAAAGATTACTTCTTAAAACAGGTTCAAGTGGATGGATGCTCGGATCAAGCACAACCGGTGTATTGTCTGCGAGAACAAGTCCGACAATCGAAAACACTACTGCTGCAGCCGGGATAACGAGATTTTTGTATTTAGACCAGATGATAAGAGAAAACAGGACACAACCCCACGTCACCCAAATAACCGACTCGTACATATTCGTAACGGGAGGACGGCCAGAGATCATACAACGAATCACGAATCCATAAATATGGAGCAAGAAACCAGAGAGAAGAACAACAATGCTTGTATATTTCAGAACAGAATTCTTTGTCACTATGACAGAAAGCAGAAGCACAAAAGCTGCAGAATAAAGTACCCACGCCCATCTAAAAGGACGCAAATGATTGTAATGTCTTTCCAACTTTAAATCAGATTCTTTGGGATAATTTCCGTTAGAAAGGCTCGTTTGTAATAGAGTGTGAAAATCATTCACTCCTTTTTTCCATAAACTAGCATCTTTATTGATAAAGCCCTCGATCATGCTTTTCAATCCCATTCCAATGCCCTGCATTTGTTCGTTGTTGTATGGCAGAGCACCTGGCTCATTCAGTGCTGTTAAAGAAAACCAGGCATCTTCTTTGTTTTTGGGATTAGGAAGAATCGTCAGCACTTCACCTGAGATAATCATTTCCAGTACATTTTTTTGATTCGCTAAGGAAAGTAGTTTTTTCTCTAAATCGGACAATCGCTCTTTCGTGCGTTCTTTTTCAGCCGCCTGCCGCACCTTTTTCGACATTTGATCGTTTTCACGAATTGCTTTCAGTGTGAAAAAACGCTCTTTCACATCCAGTCCCAATTCTTTTTTCAAAGGCTCATAGTCCACATGAATGAGTGCTTCGTTTTCCCATTCCTTGTCAAAATTCGTAAGCCAACCAAACAAGCACTCAATCGCACTTAAACCATTCCAACTTGTTTTACCGGTAATGAACTGCAGCGACTCTCGGGCAAAAGTATCGAGTGGTTTTAAACGGCCGCGTTCTTGTATGGCAAGAAGACTTACTTCATCCCAATCAAATCCCGGTCTTGGCTCAGAGGTAGCAAAAACTGTCTGTGAAAATTGCAATAGTATAAGCAAGGAAAGAATTGTTTTCATTTGGGTGCCTTTTTTCCTAGTAAAATATCAAAGTAGTGTGGGTTCATCCAAAACATGATGCCTATCCCCAAACAGAGAATAAGCGAACCAATGTATTTTACCCACCTGCCTGGATCATAGTTTACCGCAAAAACTGATATAGCAGGTTTTCCTTCCTGCAACTGGTAACTTGCCTGATAAAAAGTATAACCACCGTAATGTAACGGTTCGTTCATACTGATGAGAGAAGATTTTTGTTCTCCCTCTTTCGTTTCTTTTACACTCACCGTACTTTGATAAGTAGCTGCTTTTTGCGTTCCCGGATCGGTGCCCATAAAAAACTTTTCGAGGTACAATTTGAACGGCAAGGTCATCCTGTTTTTTGAAAACTGAATCAAGACTTCTCTTCCCTCAAAAGACTTAAGTTTAGTGGAATTTTCAAGCAACCACATTCCACTGTTCTTATCCAATTGGCCGTCTCTCTCTTCGCTGATGTGGATTGCAGTAGTGTAACTGTCGCTAGGGCCAGTAATATAATCAAGTGCATCGGGAGTTTCAGATTCAACGGCATATGGAATATATTCTGAAACACGGAATTTGAGATCCATCCAACCTGTGGCGTACTCCTTATCGACTTCCACCTCACCACTGACATTCAGGTTTCCAGTTTTACCGAGTGCTCTATACAATAATTTTTTTCGCGCATCGGCTGTGGCAAACTGCAGTTCACCCCTGCTTGTACCGACCATTCCCAATTCTTCTTTTTTGGGAGCTGCCAGTGAAATCATTCTCGCTTTATAGCCAAAGGTATGTTGGTTTTTAGCACCGCCATGGATTGTGGCAAACTCAGGAAAATTAGAAAACACAGTATGTTTTTCTTCTTCTTTATTTCCGCCGATTTCTCTTAAAGTGAATTCTACTGCCGGATTGACTGGCTCAGGAGAGCGGTTCACAAGCTTGTTATTTTCTACAATAGCGTAAGGCAGATACTTATCAATTCTGATTTCAAGCTTTGTCCCACCCACTTTATTCCAGTTTTTACTCACCTGAATGGGAACGCGAAAATCTTTACCTTCCTGGGTTAAAACAATTAAGCCAATTCCTTGGTTCTTATTTTTTGGCGGATTATTAAAAGACTCTAAATCGCTCGCATTCCAGAGATCTCTTAAGGAAAGCTCAGCGGGACCAAGACTGATTTTGGACGGTAATCCTGGTTCAGTAGAATAAAGCCATTCGGAAATATGGAAACGATCATTATACAATTCCACTTTCAAAGCAGAACCACCCACTTTTGTTTCGGAAGGAAGAAATTTCTTTCTTAAGACGGCGCGCGGAATAAAGCCATCGACTACCAAAGAAGTGTTATTTGTAATCCCCACGCTAAACATTTTGCCTTCTTTGGCATTTACGGACTCGCGAATTTTGAATTCTTGTTTCTTGTCATTTTTTTCATCTATTAAACTTAAACTCAAGTCATTCAATACAACTTCATTATCAGCACTTTTTTCATAAATAGGTAAATTCCCATCTACTCCCAAGCGTTGAGTCAAAAAAGAACCGATAAGAATCGTGATGATCCCCAAGTGTGTGATGACAAAACCTGTTTGTCTGGGCTTCCAGGGGTATCTGGAGAGTGCAGCGCAAAGAACATTTAGTCCAAGCAAGAAGAGAACACCACCAAACCAGGCAGTCCCATACACGGCTACCCATGCTGCCCTTGTTCCATAACGCGATTCAATCACAGTAGCTGTGGCAAGGATTGCTGCCAGAAGAACCAAAGAAATTACTGCTAATTTCAGAGAAGAAAAAAAACGAAATAAAGAACGTAAAAAGCTCATACTGCCTTTTCTTTTGCAACACTGACCAGGTGGCCTAAATCAGTCGAATAATCAAGACGACTTTCCCAAAAATCTTTATGGATAGAAGCTAGTCCTATTGCTTTTGACGGATCTTTTGGATCTTCTTCGAGACTGGATAAACTTCCCACAATTTTATCTGCAGACCGAATGACTTGCGGAAGTTCCCCTAAAACAGTCTTATCTGAAAGTGCGACATTTACTTTCATGACTTTTTTATTCACTTGCCCATATGTCGAAATTCTTTCGATGACTTCTTGCCCCGGGTAACATCCTTTACCCCGTGCAATTGCCTCTTCGTAATTTGCTTCGAGAAAAATATCCCCATCTAATATGTCTTTTCCAATTTCTGGAATGCCGTTTGCGATACGGATATAATCGTACGTTTTTAATCCCAACAGCGGTAACTCCGGATTGGAGTTAATTTCTTCTAGCAAAGAGGAAGTTTGTGAACGTTCTGCCTTTACCCAGTAGAAATCAGGGATTCTCGCATCCTTCCAAATCGTCCAATCAAACCCTACCCAACGTCTAAAAATAATTTCCAAAGGCTTCCAATTTTCTATCTTAAGTAGGGACCTGAGTTTTAAGCTGGGACGGTACAATCCGAAAAGGGCAAATTGTTCAGACACATTTTCGATTTCTAGTCTCTCACTGAAGTGAAACTTGTCGAGATGCTTGAAAGTTTTCTGAGTATACGGGTGCGGCACGATGATCTCAAAAGAATGTTCTCTCTCGAGAATCGTCACCATTGAAATTGTACTGGCTTTGCCCGTTAAAAAAGCGCCCACATTGGCGTGTCTGGGATTAAAGTTTTTTAAATTGATGGTACTCATGCGGTTTAAATAATCCGCAGAATCACTGCCAATCACCTTTAAAACGCCATAGTGGCTGAAATCAAACAGTCCACCCGTTGTTTCAGCACGTTTGAAATCATCCGCGTAGGATTTTACAATCCATGGGACAGCAACATTTTCAATTTCTTTAATTTCAGTAACAGGAAAGTAATTTGCCGCTATTGTAAGATTTTCTTGCATTGGGGACACTCGCAGAGGGTTCTAAGATGTTCAAATGTAAAGATCCCGGTATCGTGCCCATCACTCCAAGCAAACTTCAGTGCATATCTTCCAACACTGTCGATTTTGCGCGGTTTAACATCCATAGGCACAGTTTCAGCTTTTAAAAGTTTCTCACGAGTCCACTCATCAATACAAGTGGCACAGTGACACGCCAGGCGAATATTTCTCACCTGAAAGATAGAGTCATGCCCGTCGCTCCAGCGAATTCCTAAAGTTGTCGGATCGAGTTGTTTTAACTGTGTCGGAGCGAATGTGGCGTTCATGTTCTCCACTCCATCGAAAGCGGTTGAAAGTGGCCGTTTGTTTTTGCATGAAGTACAGAAAGTGTTGCTGCTACTTCACCGGCAAGCTTTGTATACAATTTTGCGACAATGCTTTGCGGAAATGCGGTGACGACTGGATTTCCCATGTCACTTCCTTCAGCCACTTTTGGATCCAGTGGAATAGAGGCAAGAAGAGGCACGCCCATTTCGGCTGCAATCTTATCGCCGCCGCCTTGTCTAAAGATGTGCGTCGTATGGTTACATTCACTGCAGACAAAACCCGCCATATTTTCCACAACACCCAAGACAGGAACTTTTACATTTTCAAACATGCGAATTCCACGTCGTACATCTAATAAACTGACATCTTGTGGAGTCGTAACAATCACTGCACCCGAAACAGGTGCTGTTTGGCTGATCGTAAGCTGTGCATCCCCAGTACCAGGAGGCATATCAATCAAAAGATAATCCAGCTCGCCCCATTCGACGTGAGACAAGAACTGAGTCAAAGCGCCATGCACCATCGGACCGCGCCATACGACTGCTTCATTTTCCGGAACTAAAAAACCCATCGACATAATTTTGATTCCGTTTTTAATCACAGGAACCATTTTGCCATCTTTTTGTACGGGTTTTTCTTTTGTACCCATCATCAAAGGAATAGAAGGGCCGTAAATATCTGCATCCATCAAACCAACACTTGCGCCTGTTTGTTTTAAAGCCATCGCAAGATTAATAGTGACTGTACTTTTTCCAACGCCACCTTTGCCAGAAGCAACTGCAATCACATTTTTTACATTGGGAAGTGCAATTCTGTTTCCACCCGGAGTAGTTGCGCGGACTTGTGCAGTCATTTCAACTTTTACTTCGGTCACGCCACTCAGTGCCTTGATGCGTGTTTCGCATTCCGTTTTTAATTGTTCTTTGACCGGGCAAGCAGGAGTCGTCAGCTCTACTTTCAGGCTGACTTTGCCGCCGTCTATTTTCACATCCTTTACAAATCCCAACGAGACGATGTCTTTGTGGAGATCAGGATCTTGCACTTGCGAGAGCGCAGAGAGGATTTCTTTTTCAGTAACACTTTGGCCTTTTGATTGAAAAAACATAGTGAGACATAAATAGTCCGAAATGCTTAAAAAGAAAAGGCTTAACGCGTTGCGATTAAAGGAATTTTTCGCTTATTTGTATTCTGTGCATCGGGTAACCATGCTACCGCCACTGCATTCGTCCTGGTACTCGATAGTCCACTCATTCCCTTTTAAAGAAAGTACGCGCTCATAGCCGTACCAGCTCACAAGGTCGATGTTTGTCTTTTTTTCGAAGGCGATTGGGTCAACGGCAAATTCATTTACCTGTTTTTCGTTGGCGTTTTTTTCGTATTGTAGGCCGTAGATTCTACCATCGCGGGCTTGGTAGAACTCAATTTTGTCCAAGCCGGAAAAGCGTTCTTCACAACGCATGAGAAGCTTGGCTTCGTCAGCGGCAAAAACGTTGAAAGAAATTACGGTTAGGATCAAAACGAAAGACTTTTTCATAAACACCTCTTTGATTGGGCAAGCTAATAACACATTCCGAAAGGCAGAATAAATACTAAACTGCATCCTTAACCTAATCTTGACGCGATTCTCACCAAAATAGGAAGTGACCTTTTATGTTTGAGAGTGTAACCAATTAAAATGATGAAGAAAAATCTATTTCCCCTTCTAATCCTATTTAGCATTCTTATTCCCCAAAAATCACGTTCCCTCACACTGGAGCAATATAGAAAGAAACCGAAGCTAGTCGTTGTCATCGTTATTGACCAATTTAGGGCCGATTATCTTTCTCGAGTCCAGGCCCGTTTTTTACCTGAGAAAAAGGGCGCTTTGCTAGGCGGTTTTAACTTTTTGCTCCATAATGGTGCTTGGTTTCCACATGCAAAATACACCTTGCTGCAAAATATGACGGGCCCAGGGCATGCCACTATTCTTTCCGGCGCAAACCCTTACCTCACAGGAATACCAGTCAATGAGTGGTTCGATCCGAAGAAACAAAAGCCAGTCTATTGCGTAGAAGATGAGGAGTTTGGTTGGCTTTCCGGAACTACGGGAGGAGGACGGATTGGGACTTCACCGAAAAATTTCATTGGCACTACTTTTGGGGACGAACTCAAGAACTTTGACAAGAATTCGCGTGTCGTTTCTCTTTCTTTAAAAGACCGTGCAGCGATTTTACTGGGAGGAAAAAGAAGCGACGCCACAATATGGATGGACCCACTAAAACTCACCTGGACTTCGAGTAAATATTACTTTCCCAACTCCACGCTGCCTACCTTTGTAACGGATGCAAATCTGGAATTAGATAAAAATAAAAATCAAAAAGTTACAGACAGCCCACTATACAAATCTTTTTTTATTCCCGGGCAAACCAATAAAAGTTTATTTCCGCAAAATATGACGTGGGGGAATAAGGGGGTTTTAAACGAGCCCGCAGGTTTGGTGTTGCTTGAAAATTTAGCTGAAAAAGCTCTTGATAAACTGGAACTAGGAAAAGACGAACATACCGATCTTTTAGCTGTTAGTTTTTCTTCCCATGACTATGCGGGGCACGCATACGGTCCAGATAGCCCTGCAATGGATGAAATGACAGCCGCAGAAGACGCTGTCCTTTCCAAGTTTTTTAACCACATACAAAAAAGCGTCCCAGGCGGGTTTAAAAATGTGGCTGTTGTTCTGACTGCCGATCATGGAGTAGCCCCTAATCCGGAAATTGCAAAGACTAAGAAGCTGGGTGGTGGAAGAGTAGATGAATCGGCGTTGAAAAACTCCGTTGAATCAGCACTCTCAGCAAAATTCGGTAAAGAATCGGAAAAATGGGTTTTAGAGATTAATGAAATGAATGTATATTTAAATCGTTCCCTCATCGCTCAGAAAAAAATCGACGAGAAAACAATCGAAGATGCTGTGGTTCACGAGTTACTCAAAAACGAAGCTATCTTGAGCGCATTTACGCATTCACAGTATTTATCTGCCACCCTACCGGAAGGCCTGCATAAAAAAGACTTCTTAAACTCTTATTATCCACAAAGAAGTGGGGATATTGTTGCTGTACCTAAACCTTTTTATGTCGCAGGAGATGATACGGCAATCCACCAGACAGATTACTCTTACGACGCTACTATTCCTTTAATCATTCTCGGCGAAAATATAAAAGCGGGCGTTTATTCCAAAGCTGAAGTAATTGACATAGCACCGACACTTTCTTTCTTGAGTAATGTATTGCCGCCTGCTCTTTCCGAGGGCAGAATTTTAAGTGAGACTATCAGATAATAGGGAACAGCAGCTTGGAACGTATTTTTCACATTAGCTCCATCGAAGACTGGCAAAAGGCACAGCAAACGGGCGCGTACCGTGACAAATCCCTTGTGGAAGAAGGATTCATTCACAATTCCACGTGGCGACAAGTCGGCCCGACACTCGCACGGCATTTTCAAGGAAAAACCGATTTGATATTGCTCGAAATTGATCCCACTTCCATTTCTTCCCTATTGAAGTACGAAGAAGCACATGGGGAACTTTACCCACATATCTATGGAGAAATACCGCTTCAGGCGATAGTTGCCACCCGAAAAATTCCACTGGAGAACCCATGAAAACAATTCAAGCTGCATTTTTTTCACTTTTCTTTTTAAGCACGAGCGTACTTGCAAGCCCTCCCCACTTTGATCTTTGGTTTGATTACGATCCGGCAAATATCGTCGTGGAAGATCCGAATGTCGTTCTTCTCGCAGAGCTTCCCAGCGGAGATTACAATTTAAAAGAATACCGAGCGACAAGCCGTGATATCGAGACTTATTCCAAAGAATTCAAAATTGAAAAAGGCGATTTAAAAGACAATCCCAAGGTGCCAAATTGCACAAGAGCAGAAGTCGATGCCGTAAGACTGTGGCAAACAAACGACGTCTATCCAATGGTGAATAAAATTTTGAGAATGGCGCAGAAGGGAAAATTAAATGGCGCAACGGTAGAAGCGAAATATGAAAACATTATTTTAATGATCGCATCTGCTTCCAATTGTGCTCCCGAGTACGAAGGTCCTGCGATTCGGGGAGAAAACTTACCCGATTTTCTTTTAAACCAGTACAAGGTGGGAAATTACCTGGGCATGCGAGGTTTTACCAGTACGTCCAAAGGAGATGAACTGACTTACTGGTTTGAAGAACATTCTAAACAGCGCATTTATTTTGAAAAAGTAAAAGGCGCTGACTTTGCTGCATTTGGAGTAGCAACATGGCCCGAAGAACACGAAGTGCTCATTCGTCCGGGAACTGTGTTTAAAGTTCTTTCCAAAACAAAAGCCACAAACTCCAAATTTATCCAGTGGGATTTTCAGTTCAGCCAGTTTTAAATTATTTTGTGAGGGTTTTCTTTGGAGAAGGATAACCGGTATTTTCAGGTGCAGTAGGATTTCTTTTTCCAAGAAAATACCCAACGCTAAATACAAACAAACAAAGTAAGATTACCGATACAACCTTAAGCGAATGATTTGCAGATTTTACGGTAGGCAAATCAGAATAGCTCATCGTGGGCGTTAACAATGCTTCATCGTCTAAATATTTTAGAATTAAATCTTCCGCATGTGAACTTCTGGAACCACCCAAGACACTTTCCAGCGCGTTGATGAGCTCTTTTAAATCTTTAAAACGGTTTTCAGGTCTTTTTTGAAGGAGCTTTTCAACGATCTCAGCCATCTTTTTTGAAACACCCGGCTGCATTTCACGCACAGGCACATATTTTACTTCTCGAATGCGTTGAAAAACGGTTGCGCCCTGCTCTTCTTTAAAAGGTCTTACTCCCGTAAGCATTTCATAAAGACAAATTCCCAATAAAAATAAATCTGCACTTGTGGTGATGGGATCGCCTAAAACCTGTTCAGGAGACAGATACTGAGGAGAGCCTACCATCATCCCCGGACGCGTGAGAGATTCCTTATCGACATCCATCACAATTCCAAAATCCATCAGCTTCACACTGCCTCTAGAAGTAAGGCGAATGTTGGAAGGCTTGATATCACGGTGGATCAAATGGTTTGAGTGCATGTACGAAACGCCTTTAGAGACAAGAAGCAAGATGCAACCTGCTACCATCTCAGGCAAGTGGCCTAGTTTTTTAATGACGGTAGAGAGATCCACTCCATCAATATATTCCATCAGGATATAGGCTTCATTATCGGTTTGGATAAAATCGTACACATGCGCAATGTTTTGATGCAGCACTGAGGCAAGTGCTTTTGCTTCGCGGTGAAACCGTTCGCGTGTTTCCGGACTTGCCGATAATTCCACTTTTAACTTCTTAATCACGACAAAGCGGTCGAGCGCTGGCTGACGCGCGCGAAAAATTTGAGCCATTCCACCTGTCGCAACTAATCGGATTTCTTCCAACTCGCCGCGAAACTTCGGGGAAAGCTCCAAAATATTTTTCACTTCGTCCATAAATCTATTTTACCACAAAAAAATGGGCGGGATTTTAACGACAGCCTCTTGTCGTCAAAATCCCGCCAAATACCTCGCTACTTTCACTACGAAAGTAGCGGGTGAGAGAGGAGTAGTGGTAACCACGATACCTTTCGGCATCATGACTGCACAGAGCAGTACGTTTTCTTCTGTTACTCACAGAAGATAATGGGATCCAGTTCCCATGCAGTCATTCTAACTCTCACCACTGGATCAATATTATTCCCCCGGGCCCTGGCCCCGCCCTAAATCGCGGAGCCACAAACTTAAACCTTCCTTGTCAGTGCGATCACGCAAAGTAATTTCACCTGTGCGTTCTATTTTTTCCTTGTCCGCATGCATTTCTTCCTGCGTCATGCCGCAACGTTGTGGCACCATGACGAACACAGCACCAATTGCGATAAGAAAGAAAACTTCTTTTAAGATTTCTCTGATTCCCATTCGCTTTATCATTTCTTTTAGCCTCATCCCAGACCTCGCAATAGCTAGATTGCAAGTGTATGCCATGAGAATTCATGCGTGGCTAAGATCTACTCACGTGTCAAATTGTTAGACACCATGGACGAAAAGGGCGCGGAGTTTTACTTATCCCCCTGATTTCTCTATACTTTAATCTTCCATGAGCCCAAAGCCCCTTACCTACGCTGTCTTAATGAACGGTCCCGGACTACAAGTCTGGGAAGCGCAAGTAATTGAGCATCTGCAGTTACTAAACCCAGCGCCCCTTCCTGTTTTGATTTTGTATCGAAAAGAAATGGAAGAGTATTCGGTAGAAAAAACCACATGGCGCTCACGCATTCGTAAAATTGGGGCAAATCATCTTTTCTATTTTTACTACAAACGGTTGTTCTTTAAATCCAAAGCGGAAAAGCTCGTGGACAGCCCGGTGGTACTAAAAAATGTGCCCTCACACCATGTAACGACCACCAAGGTGGGAAAGTACTCCGAGTATTTTGATGAGACGACCATTGCAAAGTTAAAAGAATTGCAGCCCGATTTTATTTTGCGTTTCGGCTTTAATATCATTCGTGGAGAAATCCTGACCATTCCCCGCTATGGTGTCTGGTCGTTTCATCATGACGACGAAATGAAATACCGCGGTAGTCCTGCGGCCTTTTGGGAAATTTACAAAGGCGATCCCGTCACAGGTAGCGTCTTGCAACGCCTCACAGAAAGACTCGACGGTGGAGTCATTCTTAAAAAAGGGTACTTTAAAACACTCGGGTACTCGTATTCAGAAAATCTCGATCAAGTTTTGCTTGAATCAAGTCGGTGGCCAGCACAAATCTGTAAGGGTTTAATGGAAGGTACAGTTGGTTTTGAAACGGAAACAACTGTGACAGATGCCCCTATCTATAAGACTCCCACAAATGTTCAAATGCTTTTATTTTCTCTCATCACTTTCTATCACAAAATTAAACTCAGGTTTTACAGCTGGTTCGTGTGTGAAAAATGGGATCTCGCCATTCTTCCCCGTTCCATTGAGACTGCCCTCTCTTCTAACTTTTTATCAAATCCATTTAATTTAAATCTTGCTACAGGCAATACATTCTATGCGGATCCTTTCGGCATCCAAAACTCTAAGGGAATAGAAATTCTCACAGAGAAATTTGATTACAAAACGGGCCTGGGAAGTTTGACTTCCCTCACCTTTTCAAATGGAAAAAAACAAGAAAAAGCGGTTAAGGGTTTACCGACGGACAAACATTTATCCTATCCTTATCTTTTTCAAGAAAAAGGAAAAACGTATTGCATCCCAGAAACCTTAAGCGCAAATGAAATAGCGCTCTATGAAGCAGTGGAATTTCCCACCGAATGGAAAAAGGTGTGCACGCTAGTAGCAAATTTCAGAGGAGTGGATGCGACTTTGTTTCATTCACACGGAAAATACTGGCTCACGTGCACGAATGAAGACGATGGGCCAAGGACGAATCTATTTCTTTTTTCCTCAAACTCCTTAGAAGGGCCGTTCAAGCCGCATCTGATGAACCCTGTAAAGACAGATATTCGCTCGGCAAGACCTGCGGGAACTCCGTTTGAATTGAATGGAAAACTTTACCGTCCAGCACAAGACTGCTCGAAAACTTACGGCGGCGCTATCGTTTTAAATGAAGTGACGACTTTAAATGAGCATTCCTTCTCAGAAAATGCGGTAAAAACCCTTGGCCCACTGCCAGGAACGCCGTTCTCAGCCGGGATGCATACACTTTCAAAGTCCGGGGATTTCACATTAGTAGATGGCAAGGTGCACCGTTTTAATCCCTACGCGTTCTTGCGGGTACTCAAATTGCGTTTCGGGTGGTAAAATTTTAATTCCATGAAAGCACTATACATAGGTAGCAGTGATCCAGACAGCTGTGCTCTTCTTTACCGGGATGCTTTGGTAGATTTGGGCTATGATGTTGTGACATTCGATCCGGGGTATTTTTCTACAAATAATTTCTTTGAAAAACTCGTAGTGAGGCTGACTAAAGCGCCTGTTGCTTCAAAAATCAAAGCTTCTGATGCAAAACTTTTGGAGATGTCTAAAAGCCATCAATTTGATCTTGTACTTGTGATTGCTGAGAATTTTCTCTCGGCCAGTGTAATAGAAGAGTTTCGTAAGAACCAAAAAGGGAAAACACGGTTTCTCTACCACTCACACGACAATAATTTTTCAAAAGGGATCCTAAAACCCAGCCACTTTTGGGAAACGCTAAAGCATTATGATTATGCGTTTACGACCAAATCGCAGAACGTAAAAAAATATGAGGCGATAGGGCAGAAAAATTCCCATTTTATTCCCTCTGCTTTTTCGCCCCATGTCCATCGGCTGGTGCTGGCAAATGAAAGCCAGTTTCTGCAAGTTCCCTTGGAAGTCAGTTTTATCGGTACTTATGATAAGTCGCGAGATCCAGTGTTTGATGTGCTCGACTGGGAGTCTCTTCATATCTGGGGAAATAACTGGACTCGATCCAAACACTTTCATTCTCATAAAGACAGGATCGTACCAAAAGCAATTTACGGAAAACTCTATGCAGATGTCACTTCCCACTCCAAAATTTCACTAGGCCTATTAAGAGAAGAAGCGGAAGACAGACACACGCAACGAACGTTTGAAATCCCGGCTTGTGGAAGTTTGCAAATTGCTCCTCGCAATGAAGAAATTCTCTCTTTTTTCGACGAGGATAAGGAAATTGTTTGTTTTGATTCCTTAGAGGAACTGAAAGATAAAATTTCGTATTACCTGAAGAACGAAAATGAAAGAGCGAGAATTGCCAAAGCCGGCTACGAAAGAGTCACAAGCTCACAACACACCTATATTGATCGCGTACTGACTATGGTGAATACGGCTGGGCTTTTGTAAAACGTCTGACCAACGTCTACTGGCGCAGCTCCGCAGGGAATTTCAGACTAAAAATCAATGCAATGAGAGTCAGCACGTAGAAGAAGAGATGCCATTTAACTTGTTTTAACTTTTCTTTTTTCAAAGAAAAAAGTATCCAGATTAGAAAAATAAATATCAAAATTAAATTAGGTATTGCTATTGTCAGGGAATAGAGCAACATCACCCCTCCCATATTGTCCCCGCTACAACTCCAATCTGAAAAGACACAGCCAGTAAGCAGGAAAATCAAAGGTGTCAGATTACAAATTGAACCGCAGAGCGCTTGCTTTGATAAGTTCATTGTTTTAACTCATAGGGTGGGTGTCGCAACTTGTCAGCCAACTCTGCAATTCCATTCATAAGAAAATTGTGTGACTTATCCCCGTTTAAATACCCATTTATAAAATTATGATCAAAAATTCCGACATGAGAATTTGAGACATTTCCTGGAAGCGAGTTTAATTGTGTCACTAAAGGAATGAGCCAATCAGATCTTAAAGAAATATATTTTTCACCGTGTAACAATGCACCTGCAGGAAGGGAAACAGCGGGAGAAGCTACAGGAATACTACCAAAGTGCTGTTCAAACTTATTCTCAGGATCAAACGCCTCATAATCTTGTTTTAATCTACGAGCAGCAAAGTTTGTATAGAAGTTTCCCTGTGAATGCGAAATTACAATCACTGAATTGCCTAATTCAAGTTCATGCTTATAACCTGAGTAGTGTGTCTCTAAATCTTCGTCTGATTTTGCTTGTTCAACATTCAGTTGATTGATTCTATCTTTGATGATTTCTTTAAGCCAGTCTGGAGCCGGTACAAGGCCATAAAAGACCCCTACTACAGATGTATGGGCGATTTCACTCTGATAATCATCAATCAGTTTTTGTTTCACAACCTGTAAGACTTGTCTCCACCATTCCTCATTAAAGTTTAGAGAAAGCGTAACAATTCCATTTGAATTATTTCTGTGCACGTAAGAGTCTAATATTTTTTTATCCGTGGTAGCTGAGCAAACCGATTGAGACAAAGCGTTTGCATTTTGTATAGCCTCAGAAAAGGTATTGAACATTCCATTTGCATAAAAAAGTGAAACACCTCTTGTACAATAGTTTGTGCAAACAAAACTATTTAGCCAATTGCCGAAATGGGTAGGTGCATTCGAGCACTTGCTTCTGCAACCTGGGAGATCGGGATCAATGCCATTTTTTGCAAACCAACTAACTAGTTCAGCATCTGAATTGTTCGGTCTATAGGCAGGGTAAGTACGGCTGGCTTTCCAGGTTCCTGAATAGTCTTCCGGAGAGCTATTAGGGCACTGGGACTGAGTGGTAGTACTAACTGACAGTAGGTCATTCAATGGAGTGCCCATTATCTCACTACATGCGGTTTCAGCGGATGGAAGATTTAGAAAATTAAAGCTTAGTGACGAGTGAAACTTAATAAATGCTTCAAGTCCCTTTTCACCTTTAAAGAATTCCGATTCCAGTCTAGGAATAATCTCTCTACTTTCCTTTCTGTTCATACTTTCCATACAAACAACTGCATTTGGAATTTTGTATTTAGAGTTGTCCTGTTCCGGTTTTTCGAGAATTTCCTTATAAAACTCACTCAATTTGACACTCGCCTGCTTCATCTCCTCTGAGCTGGCATAAGTATCAATAATGTTTTTAACAGCAGCATCTGTTGATTCCTGCTCATTCACATTTATCCCACAGCTGGAAAGAAGAATAATACAAAACAACACTGAAATATGATTAACAATAGCACTATTTTTCATGCATCCCCTCCTTGAATAAAGCAGGCTATTGCACTTAATATTCCATCTTATTTAGCTATAAATATTGAGAAAAGGACTTGTAGAAGTCCCTCAATTGAGAATTTTAATTTCATTTTTAAGATACTGTACAGGCTTACTCCCCTTTCCCGTATAACGTACTTCTATGTAAACTGTGTGTATATAATTTGGACAGCCCAATTTCCTGTCGGCAATCAATTCTGCAACATCCAGCAATTTCATTGCAATTTCTTCAACATCGTACTGGCGATTAATTTGCATTTCCTATTTAGCAACAGAATTAACAGTATGAATGACCATAGGAAAACGGTATGCCAATTTTACGATGCACTTTAATCATTCTCCTCTCATCTTTTTCTCTTTCTCTCTTTGCGGGAGCCGATAAGAATATCCAAGCGCTAGTAGCTGCTTGCAAAACTACTAAGTCGCCACAGTCAGCTTTAGTATTGTCTGGTCCGGACGGATTTCGAACTGGAATAGATACAGCGACAAGTTCTTTAAGGTATGTCGTTGGAAAACAATCTGAAGACGCATTCAATCCTACTACTGAACAAGCTGTGTGGGACACCCAAACCAACAAAGTTACCGATTTTCGTTCTTTGTACAAAGGCACTCCTTTTAGTCCCACTGTGAGAGCAGTCTCTGAAAAAAGCAGTACGGCAGTAGTTATTGAAACAACGAGAATGAACTACCAGGCGCCGTACAATATCTCTTTGCACAATTTAAACGACGGCAAGAAAAGTTCGTTAAGTGCCACTCTAGATTGGGTGCATGGTCGAACAACTTTGTCTGAGAATGAGAGTAAGTTGCTTGTCGTTCCGTCCGTGAAGTACTTAAACGAAGTTACTGTAGTAGACCTCAACTCTCGAAAAAAAACCGAAACAAAATACCAATTAGATCTTCCCAATGGAAAGAACGGTGGAATTCTCGAGCCTTCCATCGATAACTCGGGCAGTCTTATTACCGCAAGGCTAACGCAGTCTGAAAAATCCGATCATGAAACTATAGTCTGGCAATTGGGTGCATCTGTGGCCCCATCAAAAAAAAACGGTTCGACCAAAACCCTAATCCCTTCCCTCGACAAAGCCAGAAGTACTTCTGATAGTAGCAAGGACGAACGCAAACACTACACCATATTAGAAGGAATGCCTTTAGGCACGTCTCCCGACGGAAAATGGATTGTCACAAAGAATAAAAAAGAGAAAGTGGTCTCGTTGTATGAAAATACCCCAAACGGAATTATAGAAGTTCCTTTAAAAGGAAGCTCTGAATTATACGATAATCTAAAAGAGTTAAATGATCTCAAAGGTAACGTTTTTACGCCGTTTGGTGCCAAAGAGGTTCAAATTACTAATGAGGGATATTTAGTACTTCGACTTGGCCGCACAGAACAACAAATCACAATGCTTCCCAATGGAGGAGGAGTCGGGGGTCCTTCGATAGAGCATACGTTATTTGCACGCTGGCACCTGGATCACCCAGAAAAACCACCTGAAGTCTTTGAAGTTCCCTTAACCGGCAGAGGAGAGTTGGTACACAAAATAACTTACAAACTAGGATCAGACGGCCGTATTCTCGCTGCCGGTATTAATCCCAAGGGGCTTTACTTTTGGGAAGCTGATTCCGGAAAAATGATACAAGTTCCACGTAAAAATCCAAATGCGAAAGGCTGGAGCGAACTTCACGGGGAACTTAAATTCTCCGAAGATGGAAGCAAACTGATGATTTCCACAATGACCGATGTAGAAGTAGTGGACCTGATTAACATCTTTAAACAACAAAATAAAACTTCGCAAAATTTGCTTGCTCTGCCACCTCCAAAAGTACAGTAAGAAAAAATGGCGGGAACGGCTGGACTACTTAGAAAAAAATTCGGCTACTTTTGCGAGATGTAATTTCGGATTCATTTCGTAAGCGAACTTTTCATAGAGTGCTTCTACTTGAGCGACAGGAGCATGAGAGGCTTCCAGTGCCATCTTTTTTAACTGTACTGAAAAAGAACTGCGAGGGATGATTCCTTCGAGGCTCGAGGTCTTGGGAACACTCGTAGCCACACACGGTACCCCAAAATGCAATGACTCTAAAATTTTAGTCGGAAAGGCCCCATCTGAAATCCGAGAGGGTCTGTAAAGAAGAAGAGACACAGAAAGCAACTTCCACACGTCTGCTACTTTATCGCGCGTCGTCCGACCTACAATAGGTACGGCGCCGTACCTTTAATATTCAATTAATCTGCGCACTTTTTAAGGTTAGCAATACACTTATTGAGGGCGTCGGGAGCGACAGCGAATTGCCTAGCTAGTTTTAATGCCCTTACTTCCGATTTGGAATCGTTAATTGTATCTCTCTGGTATTTTTTTGCAATTGCATCGAGCTCGTTCAGAGTGAGAATTTCTGCGTTATAAGCTGCAAACTTGTTAATGAGTTGATTTTTTTCGTACCCAGTTATTAAGTCCGCCATTTTAAATAGTCCTGCCATATTAATTTTAGTTTTGTATCTATCATAGAAATCGGAAATTAAACTTTCCTTGATTTTCGATTCCTTTATCACTTTTAAAGCACTGATAAAGCTATCTATATTAGAAACAGCTTTAGTATTATCAATAAACTTTTTTCTGATAGCAATGGAGTAGGTTTTATCGGAACGTTCGTTTGCCATGGAACGATCAAAGCTAGAACTTATATTCTCGATTTGAGCTGGAGTGAGAACAGACGCATTCTGTTTTATATATTTAGCTAGCAGCTCGTTTTTTTCATACCCAGGCAAGTCACTTGCAAGTTTAATTAATTCTGCTGGCTTACCTCTGAAATACTCAGCATATTTAGTATAAAAGGCATTGATTAATTCGGCCCTTAACTTCGTATTCGAATCGTCTTTAGCTATATACTGCATTTCCCTAATAAAACTTGCCATCTGAGGCTCATTTGTTTCTTTCAAAAATCGCTTTCTTATGGCCAATTCATAATAACGTTCCGTATACCCATTCGCGAAACTTGTATCTATATTCTGAGCAATCTGCCTTAATTCCGCTGAAGTTAAATTTTTCTTGTAATTTACATGTTGTTTTAAAAGTTCGTTCCCTTCATAACTATTGATAAGTTTGGCAAGCGCAACTACTTCACTCACTGATAATGTTTCTTTATTTGCATTATAAAAACCCATTGCCAAGTCTTGTGTTTTTACTTCATTTAATTTTTCTCTTTTAACAGCTTTAATGAAATCTTCCGTTTTGTCGGCAAGCGCAAAAGTAGAAAAACTACCCAATATTATGGCAGTAAAAATAGCAAAAATGATTGATGGTTTCATAATTCCCCCCGGACAAAATATAAGTGTTGCAATTTTAAAACCGCTTTAACGGTGTCCTAAGTATTAGAATCAAAACAATTATGAAGTACAAAGTAAGAGAGACTGTCTAAAACATAGACATTAAAATTGGAACTCGATAGGGGTGGGAATTAGGCATTACTTATAGAACTGTTTACGATTTTAAAAACGATCAACGCTGTTCGTACTAACTTACAACCGTGACAATTTCTAAAACAATATTATGTGCATATTCATGAATTCTATTGTTTCGTTTTATTCAAACTGCTAGAAGGCCTCCACCGGAGGACGCGATGCATTATAAATTATTTTGCTTATCTACTGTCATTCTATTTTTTAACTCTGTTGGTTTTACACAAACGAACTTTGAAGAATTCGAAACTCTTTTCAATTCGGGAGCGATGCCAGCAGAGACTGACTTTAAAACCAATCCTCTTTTGTTCAGTGATCCTGCCCTGAAGGAATTGGATCAGTCTATTTGGTTTCTCAATGATAAGTGGGCGAGTGAAGCTGGACTACAGGCCGGCTTTATGCAGGGCACTTCAATACAACCTAACGGCAAAACTCAAAATACGCGTTTAGCAATTCTTCGATGGAAGAATGAAGGTGTCTTCGTATTTCCTTTTCGTATTGGAGAATATAATTCCAAACCCCTGAACGACTTAAGGGATATACTCCCGGTTTATCTCGGTTCGTTGAATTGGATTGCGAAAGTAAATGAATTGCCCTCTTACCGAAAACTCAAAATGCATGTTATCCCAATGTTGGAAATGGAAGAACTCAATGTAGTAAATTCAGCATTCGGAGTTCCCGGTTATTACGTTGAACGCATGCACTATCGTTTAAATAAATACCAGGGACGAGATGTGCTAGTTTTCCGCAATGAAGTCATGACTAACTCCTACCGTGATAGTCGAGACAATCCGGAGTGGCAAAAAAGTTGGGGCGGAATATCCCCTGTATTTCCTGTCTGTCGCAATGGTACACCTTTTTACTATGGAGTGTGCACATATAGCTCGATGGGATTTGGGATAGATACCGCACCTAAAAACCTAGGACGCATTGTCAACAAGCGGTATGTGGGAGAAACCACGGAGTACGGAGTTTATTTCTTAAATTAGTCTGATAGTGCGGATACCAGTTGAACTATTTAGGAGAAAAAAATTCAGCTACTTTTGCGAGATGCAATTTCGGATTCATTTCGTAAGCGAACTTTTCATAGAATGCTTCTACTTGAGCGACAGGAGCGTGAGAGGCTTCCAGTGCCATCTTTTTTAACTGTACTGAAAAAGAACTGCGAGGGATGATTCCTTCGAGGCTCGAGGTCTTGGGAACACTCGTAGCCACACACGGTACCCCAAAATGCAATGACTCTAAAATTTTAGTCGGAAAGGCCCCATCTGAAATCCGAGAGGGTCTGTAAAGAAGAAGAGACACAGAAAGCAACTTCCACACGTCTGCCACTTTATCACGCGTCGTCCAACCTAAATAATGAAAGTTGGAATACCGTTTGAAATACTCGAGAAAACGCATCCCTTCTGCATTGGTTCTTCCTAAAAGAATAAAACCATGATCAGGGTACGAACGGATAAAATCTTCGAACAAAACCATATCAAACGAATCGGGGAAAAAAGTTCCAAGATATCCCATGATTTTTTTGGGAAACCCCTCCGGAAGTTTAATCGTCGTATTGGTAAATACGCTATTGCCCATTTCCACGGGCGGTAAAAGCACTCGTACTTTTTCCGAATGTTTCTGGCTTAAAAGATGTCCAGCAAATTGGTTTTGACACGTAATCAGTTTTGCCTTTTTACATAGAGCATCTTCAGGCGAATGTCTGTACGGATCATCAAACTCGGAAAATATATCGATAGAATCTAATTTCTCCGCAATTCTATCGTCTAAACCGGCCTGCACCCAGACAAGAGGGTTATTCATCTTACGAATTTTGTTTTTGATATAATTTGCCTGGTACTCGACATTCAAATCGTTCATGAAATCAAGCCGCGTAAATGGAAGTCGTGGTAGCGTTTCCACGCGCATGAGATCTGATTTCCAAGTGAGTGTTGGCTGGTATGTTTTCGATTTTAAGCCGTCAATCCAATGCACTTTTATGCCGTTTGCGGTCAATACTTTTGCAATACTTTGTTGCACAAAACCATGTTGCTCGAAAAAGCGGTACGCATCGCTGATAAAAAGCACACTGCCACGCTCTTTAAAAAAGACGAGTGCCTTTTCAAAGCGAGACTCGATGTCTTCGATTTGCTCTTTATTCAGCTGCAATGGTTTCTCAAATAAAGGTGTCATAGAGAGTGCTTCATTATCTTATCGAAAGAATTCTCTAATAGGTTTATCGAGTATTATTATTGTTTTAATGCAACGGGCCGCGCTTTTGCCATAGCCTTAAGATACTCAATAATATCATTCAAATCGCGCTTCCAATGCGGAGAATCTGTATTGAATTTTGGCATTGCGGCATTTGCGCGTACTGACGCAGGATCAGTAATCCACTTTTTTAAGAACTCTGGTTTGAAGTATTCGGTGACACTATGAGGCGTATTTAACTCCACCCCCTTTGTGCCCCCATCTCCATTGATAGAATGGCAACTGAGACATTTTGCTCGGAAAAGAACAAAGCCATGCGCAACTTCCGCTTTCGATTTCTTAGGAGGAGCAATCAGCGGAAATTTTTGGGAGAACTCTATGAGATCCACTTTTACAAGCGCCCACGGCCAACCGGCAGCACCCTCTGCTTTTACTTCTGCATCCTGAATGTTGTCCCAGACGAGATAAAAAGGAGCGAGTGGTATTTCGTCATTGTTGTGAAAACGATCTTTCAAAAGAAAAGCGGAACTTTTTCGCTCAAATGCCAGATACGCCTTATGCTGCATAAAACGTGTAACGGGAATACTGGGCTGATAACCATCTGAGCAGGTAAATAAAATTTCTTCTTCTTTTTTCCAGCTGTCGCCATATGCGAGATTCAGTAGCTCATTAAAATCAAACCCAATATAGGTAACTTCTTTATCTTCGTGCGGTTCCCATACTTTTACTTCTTTTGCTTTAATTTTATTTTTGAGTTCTTCCAATGAAAAAGAAGATCTATCTGCGCCTTTCAATTGAAAACTTAAATCAGCAGCGCATAAAGAAAAGCTAAGAGCGAGTAACAAAGCTATATATTTCACGGGGTGCCCCCTTCAGGCGGCGGTTCCTGGTTTTCGGGTAGTTCCGTAGTATCATTCGAATCGTTCGAGGATTCTTCTTCCGGCTCGTCCGGTTTGGGGAACGTCAACATTCCCAATTTAGCGTTATAAGATAAGAGTTCTCCATAACGGCCAAAAGAAACCAGCGTATCAAAAAGTTTTTCGAGTTTTTCATTCGGGAAAAACTCCGAAAGTTTCAGCATGACAGAATCTCTATCAATTTCTTTTTCGGGGCTTTCCTCAAGCCAAGACAAGAGTGTTTGAAAGATGCGTAGCGATTTAATTTGCTGCGAGAAAAGTACTTTTCTTTCTGCGGTATCGGCCCGCATAAACTTTTTGCCAAGCTCAGTAAAGACAACCGTTTGTTTTGGCGTGTCCACAAAATCCAGAAGCTCAGCTGTTTTTGTTACGGCAAGACAATGGCCGAATTCGCTGGCAGTAGAAGTCGCAAGTTTAAAAATATCCATCTTGCCGCCAGCATCATCTAGAACCTCTAACAACCCGATAATTTCTGAAGGTCCTACATGCGGTAAACTTTCCAGACCCTGGTACCAAGCAGGTTGAATCAGTTGTGGGCGGTCCACTTCTTCAGGAATCAACGCTTCGGTAATAACCGAATGAATGACATCGACAAGTTCATTAAATTTGGAATTTTTGGGATCTCGCGGGTACGGCAAGGGGTTGTTCAAAACGGTGCGAATATGTCCGGGATCGGTTCCGAAGACGACGATCCGTTGAGCCATCACGACAGCTTCTTGAATATTATGCGTTACCATCACAACGCTTTTTACGGCTTTGGATTTTTCTTTCCAGATGTCGATGACTTCTGATCTTAAGTTTTCTGCAGTCAAAACATCGAGTGCGCTAAAGGGTTCATCCAGACACAAAATTTCAGGCCGAACGGCAAGTGCTCGGGCAATTCCCACGCGCTGGCGCATGCCGCCCGATAGTTCTCGAGGGTACGCTTCATCAAACCCGCCTAAGCCCACCATTTCGATGGCTTCGTTCACACGGATTTTAATTTGTCTATTGGTGAAAAGATAATGCCTTAGTCCAAGCGCAATATTTTGCTCAACCGTATACCAAGGTAAAAGAGCAAAGTTTTGAAACACCATCGCCATTTTGTCGTTGATATTTTTCATCTCGCGGTTGTGCAATAAAGTTCTGCCTTCTGAGGAATGCAGCAAACCCGCCATAATTTTTAGCGTTGTTGTTTTTCCACAACCGGACGGACCGAGAAACGCGACAATTTCACCTTCGTAAATAGAGATGTTGATATTTTTTAAAACCTGCAGTTCCCGGCCACCTTCTAAGCGAAAGGTATGCGAAACCCTTTCGAGCGCCAGTAACGGATTTTTTTGTGTCGCAGCAGGCATTAATACTCCAACCGGTATTTTGTTTCAGACAGTCTGTACAAACTACCCCAAAGAACACGATTCAGCAAAACCACAACGGTAACTAAAACCAAAATTCCGCCAGCCAACGTGGGATAATCTCCGTTGTTTGCCGATTGTGTAATTGTAGCGCCAATCCCCGTGGCGACGAGAGTGTTTTTTCCCACTCCCACTACTTCTGCAACGATACTCGCGTTCCACGCGCCCCCAGCTGCGGTAATCCAACCGTTCACAAGTGAAGGAAAGATGCAGGGCAAAATAATCGCGCGCCATTGATCATAAGAAGACAGGCGAAACGCCTGGCCCAGTTCCATCAAGGTTCTTGGGATAAAAGTCGCACCGCTCACTACGTTAAATAAAATGTACCATTGAGAGGCAAAGAGCATGAGAACCACAGAGCCGTACTCAAAGCCAATGCCCACCCGACTCATCATATAGACAAAAATCGGAAACAACATCGGTGCCGGAAAAGAGGCAACCATTTGGATGATAGGCTGCAGACGGCTAGTCCATTTAGGATTCGTTCCGATAAACACGCCTACAGGAATCGTCCATAAGCTTCCAATCAAGACGGCAAACGTGACTCTGAGGAAAGTAAATGTGATGTCTCTCGCAAATCCAAACCAGGTACTTGTCGTTGTCGCTGCCAGAAGAGTTTGCAGACTATGGTAACCGAAATACACAAAAACAAGTCCCATCAGGATAAAAGAAACGCGCATGGCATTTAGAAACAAAGGCATGTGTGATTTAGAGACTACGGGCTGCTTCTTTTTGTCTTTTTCCTTAAATTTTTTCTCATACCAGCTTTTAAATTTTTTCTGGTATTGCTCTTTGGTATCAAGATACCACTCAATAATTTTTGAACGTTTTAAAAAATCGAGCATCCAAGATTTTTGCGCTCCGCGGGTGATGTCTTGCTCGTACTTAAATCTCTCGGACCAGACAACAAGGGGAGCCCACACACATCTATCCACCAGGAAAATCAAAAAGAGCATGACGCTAAGGCCTGCAACGATTGCCGAAATGTCATTACGCTCGTAAGCAACGGCCATGTAAGAGCCGATTCCAGGCAGTCGAAAATCATTTTCTCCTACTCTTTGAGACTCAATCGTCATTAAAAAGAACCAGCCGCCAGCCATCGACAGCATGCTGTTCCACAAAAGACCGTTCATCGCAAAAGGAATCTCGACAGTTCTCAGTACGTCGAGGCGTCTTAAACGCAACATGCGAGTCATTTCCCTTAACTCCAAAGGCACACCCTTTAGCGAGGAATAAAAACTAAAAACTAGATTCCACCCTTCCCCTGTAAAAATCATGATGACCGCAGCAATCTCAAGTCCCACATTCGAGTTGGGAAAGAGATGGACTAATGCCAGAACTACCCCGGGCATAAAGCCGAGTACGGGAATACTTTGCAAAATATCTAAAAGACTGATGAGAACAGGTTCGGCGAGTCGTGATTTGGCGGCCGCGTATCCGTACGTAAAGGTGAAAACAAGAGAAAGAAAATAGGCAGCTGTCACTCGGACAAGAGAAAGAAAGGCGTACTTTGCAAGAGAAAGAAAACCTAGCTCAATTTCTACTTTGGGGCGAAAGGGTGCAGTCCAGTCCTGGGCAACGCCAATCAGGGCATAGGTAAAGAAGATGAGTCCAAGAAAAAGGAATACGTCGACAAACGACACGATGCGCGTATATCGGACTCTTGCCTTGTAGAAAGCCACTTATTTACCCCTAATGGATCGTACTTCATATTGCTTTCTTTACTATCGTATTTTCAGAAATGGTTGTCGAGGGAAAATCAGAGATATTAGTTCATTGCGATGCAGGTATGTTGCAAGAATCTTTTGATACGCGCCAGCTGAGAAGTAAGCTCCTTGATGTCGGCCATCAGTAAGAGTCTTGCTGGTGAAGATTTGGCCCACTCGTCATATTCGGCAGGGCAAGCCATGATGGATTTTTGCAGGTCAAACTCCGAAGTTAAAGACTTAATCCCTTTTTCGGATGCGCATTTTAAAAGTGACTCCTGCGCGTTTTTCTGGATTTCTTCGACTTCTTTTTGCGCTTTGGATTTTTGTGTTATCTGCGCTTCGACCTTGCTCGCATACGACTGCGACGCCAGGCAGTTTTCCCGCCACTCATACTGAGCGGTCTGCATGTTTAAAAGATCCTGTCCCCAAACTTGAACTGCCCCCCCCACGAGGAGCCCCAATACCCATAAATTTTTCATACGAATATTATAACATCCAATATTGGTGCCAAATTAGACAAGCGCAAAATTCTTAAACAGCTGCCGAACTTTTTTACAGGGCAAATTGGAGAATCGTTATCCCCTTAAGATTGCAGGTTAAACGCTGCACAAACCCTTTGCACATGATTTAAGAAGGAAAGAAAAATGCGTGAAACCCTCCTTGTATTAATGCGTTAGCAGAGAATACGTTCGTGTATTCAGGTGAGAATACAGACAAAGTTCTTAATTCCCCCTCTTAAAATCCCCAACAGATTCACTAGTGTTGAAATCTGGCTAAGTGCTTGCAGATTTTAAGCTTTAGGAGTTCTATGAGATACGGCATCACACTTTTCGTGTTTTTGATTTCTTCGCTCGCGAATGCGAAAATCCCTCTTCAGCACTCCCGTGTACTTGCCCATGTGGTTGTTCCGGCCGCAAAGATTAATCCCTTTACCCTTTTTGAACTGGCAGCACGCACTCCCAATTGTCTGGACCAGAATGCAAGTTGTCTCAGACAAGAAGAGAAACGCGTAAAACAGGGGTTAGATGAAAAGCTGAAAACAGTTTCTGCGCAACTCGATCTTTATTTTAATTCCCTGATTGAGGGTTACACGCCGCAAATCCAAAAAGAATTAAAACGCATGTATTACAAACAGGAATACGTCTTTGAAGATGCGCTGCATGTAGAAGAAGGCGGAGACTTTGGAGTGACCAAAGGAGTTTTCTATCCCGATCGCATTGAACTAAAAGTCCACTTAGATAGAAAAATAGCCCGCACTGAGATATTTGCAAAAGTGGTTTTGATCCACGAAATCGGCGTGCACGCAGGTCAAACTAGCGATTTACTCACCCACTCAGGTGCCGCAAAATTTCATGAACTGATGAGAAGCCCTAGTTTTCGCTCATTCACAGAATTATCCGCCGCCTTTGTCATGAAACGCATTTTCGATGCAATCGATCCTGAAGTTCTCGAGTACGACGTCATGAAGAATGTATCTTCTCAAATTGTAAGAGAAGCCATTTTTAAGCACGTAAACTGGGTCAGAAACAGCGAATGGAAAACCTCGGCCTGGTTGCTCGGAAAACGCACGCTAGAAAACAGATACAACGATCAGAAGATGGACTACGAATTTGTAAAAAACCTGACTGATCGGTTTGAAGCGGAAGAAAAAGCCCCCGTTCCTGCCAAAGATAAAACCTACTAAAGTATTATTTCACAGAGTCTATTACCGCCTGAAAGTACTCAGGCATCTCATGGCGCGGGTACCAGACTAGCGCCAGCGGATCTTCCACAAACAGGCCACTATTTAACGCAATCAGATCGCCTGAGTCTAAGTATGGCTTTGCAATTTCTTGCGTGAGTGTACCGAATCCTGCACCCACGCTGAACAATTTTGCAATGGCTTCATTGTTATTCACAAATAATCTGTCTCTTTTGACTTTCGAAAGAAGCCCAAATTTTCTTAAGTACATACAGGTCGTAAAATCTTTCGCACCGAAATCGATAATGCGTTCGTTCTCAAGAATATCCAGAAGTTTTCTCCCCTTCCATTTGGGACAACCGACAAGGAGATATTTGTCGGATTTAAGTTTTTTACTGTCCATTTCATTTGGGACAAGTTCAGGAGGCACAATCGCAAGTGTAGCTTCACCAGACTTTACATAACTCAATCTATCTGGAGTATCATCAAACCGAAAATTTAAATGCAGATGCGGAAAGCGCGAGTAAAGTTCCGCGCACGCAGCGACTATTCGACTACTCAAGACACTTGTCGGCCCGACAATCACAATATGCACGGGAACTTCTTCTGCGCGCGTATTTAGTTCACTTAAAACTTGGCCTTCTAATTCTAGAGCCCCCTTGCAGTATCTTAAAAGGGCTTCTCCTTCTTGCGTCAGTTTCATCCCCTTTCGGCTTCTTGTAAAAAGCGTTGTACCTAGGGATTTTTCAAGCGCGCGCACTCTTTGGGTTACCCCAGTTTGGGTCAGGTTTAAAACCTTTGCAGCGCCGTGGACTGTGCCCTGCTTTGCGATTGTCTGAAACGCTTCCAGCGGAGGAGATAGTAAACTCATATAAATCTATCAATATATGAAATCAATGAATTATACAATTCGAAAGAAAATAGCTAATTCCCTCTCTAACAAGGAGTTGAATATGAAATATCTTTTAAGCATTTTGATAGTGGGAACAATGGCAATAGCCGCGCCCACCTTCGAAAACAAAGTAGAACAATACCAATCTCGCCAAACAGTTGCGACGCCCAAAAGTGTGCTGAACTTTCTTAAAGAAGGAAACATGCGGTTTACTTCAGGCAAGTCCACTCACGGCGGCTATCCCACAAATACACTAGAGCGCGTGCTGGTTGCAGCACAGGGACAGCGGCCACTCGCCACCATCCTTTCTTGCATCGACTCGCGCACGTCTCCTGAACTTGTGTTTGATACAAGTGTAGGAGATCTTTTTACAGCACGGGTTGGAGGAACAGTCGTAAACGAGGACATCGTGGGAAGTCTTGAAATCGCAGCCGATTCGGGCTCTAAGGTGATTGTCGTCTTAGGCCACACCGAATGTGGCGCTGTCAAAGGTGCGTGCAGCAACTTAAAGCTAGAGCACTTTACCCAGCTTGTGGAGCGCGTAAAACCAGCTATCGCAATCACCAACGACCGTCTGGATCACAATCCTGCTTTATCAAACATTATCGGCGAACGCGTAGTCACAAACAGGCGGTATATTGCACAGGTAAGCCATACGAATGCTGAGCGGAGCACGGCAGAGATTCTTGAAAGAAGTCCCTTTTTAAAAGAAAAAGTGCAGAAGGGGGAAATCCAAATCGTCACTGCCTTATATGACATCGATACAGGCAAAGTAATTTTCGACGCCCCTCTTGTCCCGTAATCAATAAAGGCGGCATTCCTTAATCAATAAACAATAAAGGAATGCCGCCGTACCTTCTAAATTTGCGGGAAACGGGAGAATCGGGTAAGAATACCCTGAATTAGGAGGGTATAATGCCTCGTTTCTTTTGGAATTGGATAATCACCAGTCTTACTATTTTTGCGATCCCCCAACTCATGAGTAGCGTTCATGTAGATGGCTTCGGCAGCGCACTTGCCGTGGCGATAGTTCTCGGCGTTTTAAATGCGGTGGTAAGGCCCATTTTGATTTTCATCACGATTCCCCTTACGATTTTATCTCTGGGCTTTTTTCTTCTTGTGATAAACGCCCTTCTCTTTCAGTTTGCAGGAAGTTTCGTCAGTGGTTTTTCTGTCGATAGTTTCGGTTCCGCTTTTATCGCAGCCCTCATTGTCAGTTTTGTTTCCTGGGTAATGAATGTCTCAGGTAAAAAGAACCAGGGAAATTTTGCCTTTCATGTGCACCGAGGGGGCTTTGCAAGACCCCAAAGACAAGAACGCGAAGTGCACGATACACGTGAACCTAGACCTATTGATGTCATTGATGTGACGCCAAAAAACTAGCCTTTGAATTTTGATTGGCAACAGTCTTCAGTAGTGCGAAATTATGCACTATGAAAAAATTCATCCTTTGTTTTTTACTCACCGCACACTGTTTTTCACAAGACATCTGGGTCATGGGAAAAACCTACTTATTACACAGTGAAAATGGAAAGCACTTCGTTTTAAAAAATAAAATGGCCGAGTCCTGGGGATACGACAAAACCAATTGCAGATTATGGGTAACAGAAAAAAATATTCTCTATTCGATGGACCGAAAAAAAAGAACTCAGCGCGGAGAAGCACAAAAAATACTAACGGATCTCACTGATAGCTTTCTCACTCTTAGTTTGGACGGAAAAATCGAATCACGTGACGAACAAGGCAGAGTACTAGCTACCTACTTAGCACCCTGGAAAAAACTTCCCGTGTCTGTTGTGCAAACAAAAGATTTCGTTTTTGCGCTGATAGAATCTGACAACACCCTCACCCTTGCGACTTACAAAAAGGATTTTACACTTGTGCGCGAAACTCTCATCAGCGAAAAGCGGGATTTTTGGAATCTCCCGAAACTGGTAGTGAATGAAAAAACGGCCACTATCTGGATAGGCTATACCGTCACTCAAACGTGGACCCTCTATGCGCCTGTCTTAGAAAAACGCAATTTTAAGGGTGAACTTCTTTATAAAAAAGAGTGGCAAGAAAGAGGCATCTTGTTTGATTTGTGCCTTGAAGCAAACGGAGACGCGTTAGTATCGCGCGATGTGCCCTCCAATTCCGGCTATACCGTGCCTGTGCACTCGTATCTCGAACGCATTTCTCTTACCCAAAAAGAGGAGACGGTGTTTTCTCATCAAGAAAATCTCTTTATAGACTCCCTATCCTGCCAAAAGAACGAAATTGCCTTTATTTCGCGCTCTATTTTCGGATCTGATGGCTCAACGGTTGAGATTTGGGATAAAACGCATGAAAAATTCAGCAAAACTCTGGTAAAATTGCCTGATCCTGCTTGGAAAATTTACTCATGCCATATAGACTGATTTTTTTTTGAAACTAGGAGACTAATAGAAAATGGCTAAGAAAAAGAAGAAGACGGCTCGTCTTAAAGCTAAGCGCAGAGCTAAAATTAAGCGCGGAAGACAACAGCAACGTCAAAACAAAAGGCTTGGACGTATTCGCAAACTACGTTACCGCATGCGTCATAAGAAGCTGAAGAATAAATAAGCTCTTAAATTATTAAGATTATTTTTATAAAATGGGGGAGTTAAATCCCCCATTTACTTTCCCTTTTTAGAACCGTAGTCTCCTAATTGAAAGACTATGGACTCAACACGTCGCGTTATAGAATTACCTGAACTGATACCCGTACTACCCGTACGCAATACAGTTATATTCCCGAACGCCGCAGTCCCGCTTATCGTCGGCCGCACCAAAAGTGTACAAAGTGTGCAACAAGCAGAACGCCAAGGCGATTTGTTATTAGTTGTTGCTCAAAAAGATGCAACAAAAGACGAACCCGTTGTTGAAGAACTCTATCGCATCGGTGTCATCTGTCTTGTTTCCAAAGTCACCCAGGTAGAAAAAGAAAGTTACCAACTCATCGTCAACGGTCTATTTCGTTTTCGTATTACAGAATTTATTGAAGGCGGAAAGTTTCTTTCTGCAAAAGGCTACCAGCTTCCCGAGGGGACATTAAATCTCTCCCCCAAGACAGAAACCTTGGCGATGGAAGTAAAGGAAATGGGCAAAACGATTTTAAATCTCTCTTCCATTCCCGGCAGCGAGCAGATTGTAAAACTCTTGCAGCAGTTAGATGAGCCCGCTCAAATTGCCGATCTTTGCTCTACGTTTTTGCAGCTCTCCATTCCCATCAAACAAGAAATTTTAGAAACTCTAGATGTGGAAAAGCGCCTGGAAACATTACTGGGCCATATGGTCCGGGAAAAAGAAAAACTTTTACTTCAAAATGAAATCCAGACAAAAATGATGGAGAGGCTCTCAAAAGATCAAAGAGACCACCTTTTAAGAGAGCAAATCAGAACGCTACACGAAGAGTTGGGGGACGAATCCAACCTTGTAGATGAACTTTCTAAAAAAATTGAATCACTGGGCTTACCCGCTGACGCAAAGAAAACAGCAAAAGAAGAATTAAGCCGTATGCAATCGGTACCTCGTTCTTCGCCTGAATACCATGTGATTCGCACGTACCTCGACTGGCTTGTGGCGCTGCCTTGGCAAAAAACTTCCGGCAAAGAAGCCAAAGATTTAAATTTACTAGAAGCGAAAAATGTTCTCGACGAAGATCACTACGGGATTGAAAAAGTTAAAAAGAGAATTTTAGAACATCTTGCTGTTTCAAAATTAAAAAACGATATCAAGGGACAAGTCATTTGCCTTCTCGGCCCCCCAGGGGTTGGAAAAACGAGTATTGCAAAATCGATTGCCAAAGCCCTGGGCCGTACGTTTATCCGTACTAGTCTTGGCGGCGTGAGAGATGAAGCGGAAATTCGTGGCCACAGACGCACCTACATCGGCGCTTTGCCTGGGAAACTCATTCAAAACATGAAACGCGCGGGTACTAAAGATCCGCTCATGCTGCTCGATGAAATAGACAAAGTGGGAAATGACTTTAGAGGAGATCCTTCTTCTGCCCTGTTGGAAGTATTGGATCCCGAGCAGAACACAACTTTCATGGATCATTACCTGGATGTGCCGTTTGATCTGTCGAAAGTATTTTTCATTACAACGGCTAACCAAATTGAAACCATCCCCAGCGCCTTAAGAGACCGTCTTGAGATTATTGAGATGTCGAGCTACTCCAGAAAAGAGAAGCTTGAAATCGCAAAAGCGCATCTTGTACCCAAAGTACTGGCAGAGCACGGGGTCACAGACAAAGACGTCATCGTGCCGGAAAATACAGTTCAAGAATTAATTGATTCGTACACGCGTGAAGCGGGTGTCAGACAATTATCGCGAGAACTTGCCGGCATTGTTCGCTATGCGGCCAGTCTCATTGCAATGGACGCAAGTAATAAGCCCGTCACCTTAAGCGTCGATAAATTAGAAACTATTTTAGGAAATAAAAAATACCACCACGATACGGCTTCCGATGAAAAGAAAACCGGTGTGGTCACAGGTCTTGCCTGGACACCTGTAGGTGGCGAAATTTTAAAGATCGAAGTCACGCAGATGGATGGTAAAGGAAAACTCATTCTCACAGGCTCTTTGGGCGATGTGATGAAAGAGTCGGCGCAAATTGCCTTAAGTCTTTTAAGATCGCGTTTGGGGACTAAAATCTCCCTTCCCTTCGACAGACTCGATTACCACATCCATGTGCCTAGCGGGGCAATCCCAAAAGATGGTCCTTCGGCTGGAGTCGCTTTGTTCACTGCTCTTTATTCTTTGATGGAAAATAAACCCGTCGATTCAAAAACCGCTATGACAGGTGAAATCACTTTAAGCGGCAATGTGCTTCCGGTCGGTGGGGTAAAAGAAAAAGTCCTCGCAGCGCACCGTGCACAGGTAAGACGCGTTTTGATTCCTGAAAAAAATGCAGGAGACATCAACGAAATTTCTCCTGATATCCGAAAAGAAATGGAATTTTTCTTTGTGAAAGACATCGCCCAGGTCTTAAAAATTACAGGCCTTGTGGCGGACACGTTGGAACTCCCCCAAATGCCGCCCCCGCAAAGTATCCAGCTCCAGCTTCCGGTAAATTAAAAACTCGAATAGTAATGCAGCCTGCTTTGCTCTAAATACAAGCATCAGTTAAAATTAACGCTATGGTAAAAGCACTGCGTAATATCTTTTATTTTCGTTGGAATAGCGGCGTTGTCAGACACCTTCTTTCGTTCATCTATAAGGAAAACGAGTGGTACAAAATTCCCTTCGGAAGCTTAAAGGGAATTAAAATCCATTACGATCGCGAAGTGAATTACCACGCGGTCTTAGGTCTGTGGGAACTCGAACACTTCCACTTTTTAGAAAAACATGTTTTCAGTGGCAATAATCCCCCCAAAGTGATCGCAGATGTGGGTGCCAACATAGGCCTCTACTCCATCTGGTTTGATAGACAAATGCAGGGAAAAGGAACGGTACATGCTTTTGAGCCCGCGCCTTACGCGTTAAAAAAACTCAACGAGCACATTGTGCAAAACCACATTTCGCATGTCATCCCGGTCGCAAAGGCATGCACGGAAAAAAAATCGACTATTAACTTCTTTATCGGGTTTCACCACCACAGTTCTTCCCTACTCGAATCGTGGGCCGGTGGAGGGCAAGTAAAGCCTGAAAAAATCGAAGTCCCTGGAATTCCACTCGATGATTATTTTACCGAAGGCGGATTTCCTTTCCCGGACCTGATTAAAATGGATATCGAAGGGGGCGGCGTATTTGCTTTAAAAGGGTGCAGCCGTATCGCAAAAGAAAAGCGCCCTTATCTTTTTATCGAGTCACACAATGAAGAAGAAGACAAAGCCATCGGCGCATTCTGCCTCGAGCACAACTACCAGGCCTATCATTTAGCGGAAGAAAGATGGGTCAAGAACCTACAAAACCCGCATCCTGATCCCGAAGGCGTATGGGGAAATCTCTTTCTCACACCTACTGAAAAGAAATCCTCATTTCATTTTTAATTACGACTGACGCAGACGCAAGATCCTTCGCCACGGTGCTGGATGCGAGAAGCTTAAGAATTCCCTGATGGGATTTGGGTAAAACTGTGATCTGTTTTGGATGGTCAGTTTTTCTAATGAGTCGCCCAGCGCTTTTCCTACACCAATGGTTTTAAAGGCAAAATCATCTGCTGCATTTTCCAATTTACGTGTAAAGGCAGCTTGTAATACTCCCACTGGGATCTGCACTACACTTAAAACAGTAAAAAACAAAAAGATACCCAACGGATCTATAAACTTGGAATCGTAGTAAGGAAGCACCCACGTTTCGCAGATAAGCTTAGCAATATAAAATGTGGCAAACATCATGAGAGAAGAAAAAATAATTCCCTTCCACAAGTCATTGTGCAACTGGTGCCCCAGCTCGTGCGCAAAGACGGCTTCGACTTCGTCTTCGGAATGCTTTTTATAAAGCGTATCGCCAATCATAATACGCTTTGTTTTTCCAAGGCCAACAAACGCCGCATTGCCCTTCTCTGTCTTATCTCCCATTCCTAAATGGTAAACTTCAAAGACATTGATGCCGTATTTTTTGCACAGGTTTAAAAGCCGTTCCTTTAAGGGATTAGGTTCCATCGGGTGCAGTTTAAAAAAAATGGGGATAAGAAGTACGGGTGCAAGTTGCGCAAGGATAATGCTGAGACCAATAAATAAAAAACATGCAGCAAGCCACCAATAATCGCCTGCATACAAAACGCACAGATAAAGTGCTCCGAGTGCAATCGTCCCAATAATAATCGCAACAAAATAGCCTTTGATTCTATCCCAGAACCAATTCAAGTAAGTTTGCTTACTTAATTTGTGCGCTTTTTCAATGGAATGATGGCCTATCGAAAAAGGAAGCGAGACGATTTCCCAAAAGCCCCCCACCACTGCGAGATACAGTAGCCAGCGGGTAAAGGGATGCTCTACTGTCGATTCTACCCAGACTTCTACCATCCCTAAACGAAAGCTTAACAATCCATACGCGAGGATAAAAAGCCCCAGCGCACTTTTTGTGTAGGATAAAATCCTGTGGCTCCACAGATAATTCTTAATGCTATTATCGTGATCTTTCCAAGCCTGAGGGATTGCCTCTTTTGAAAGTTTTTGCACTTAATTGCCTGCAAGCAGGTTCAATGCAGATCCGGCTTTAAACCACCCGATTTGATCATTCGTCATCGAGTGTTGAATCTCGCATCTGTCTTCTTTGCCATCTTTATGGGTAAGAACCATCGTGAGGTTTTTCTTTGGCGCTATGCCAGAAATCCCCAGGATGCTAATGCGATCGTCTTCTTGCACTTTGTCGTAATCCGCATTGTTCACGAAGGTGAAGGGCAAAATCCCCTGCTTCTTCAAATTCGTTTCGTGAATACGCGCGAAGCTCTTTACCACAACTGCAGCAGCACCCAAGAATCGTGGGCTCATAGCTGCGTGTTCGCGGGAACTTCCTTCGCCGTAGTTCTCATCGCCAATTACAATCCAGCGCATGCCTTTTGCTTTATAATCACGGGCCACTGCAGGAACAGATTGATCCTGATCGCCTGTAAGCAAGTTTTTCGTTACCCCTGCTTTGCCGCTATAGGCGTTAATCGCACCAGTGAACATATTGTCGCTGATATTATCCAAGTGGCCACGGAATTTTAGCCATGGTCCTGCTGGAGAAATATGATCTGTCGTGCATTTGCCCTTAGCTTTTAAAAGCAACGGCAATTTTTCAAAGTCTTTTCCATCCCATTTTGCGAACGGGCTTAACAGTTGCAGACGTTTACTCTTCGGATCTACCGTTACAGTAACACCATCACCACTATCGGGCGGATTCAAATAGCCTTCTAAAGAGAACGCGAAACCCTTTTGCGGAATCGAATCTGCTTTTTTAGGTGGCTCGAGTTTAAATTTCTTTCCATCACTCCCCGTTAGTTCGTCTTCTAAAGGATTAAATGCCAGTGTTCCGGCAAGTCCCAAAGCCATGACGATTTCAGGGCTGGAAATAAAACTCAAAGTTTCCGGGTTTCCATCGTTACGCGCTGGGAAATTTCTGTTGAACGAACTGACGATGGAGTTTTTCTCGCCTTTTTTAATATCAGAGCGTTTCCATTGGCCGATACAAGGGCCGCAGGAATTAGAAAGCACCATCGCACCAACCGATTCCAAAATCTGCATCAAACCATCGCGTTTGATCGTTTCGTAAATCTGGTTAGAGCCTGGAGAAATCCAAAGAGGTACTTTGCTTTTTACTCCATGGGCAGCAGCTTGTTTTGCCAAATCCACAGCACGGCCTATGTCTTCGTAAGAAGAGTTGGTGCAACTTCCAATCAATGCAGAAGTTAAATTCACAGGCCAGCCGTTTTTCGAAACATCTGATGCAAGTTCCGAAATAGGACGAGCCAAGTCAGGCGTATGAGGGCCGACTACTTGCGGCTCTAGTTTAGAAAGATCAATTTCAACAACTTGATCGTAGTATTTGGACGGATCTTTTTCCACTTCTGCATCTGCTTTTAAAAGATGCATGTATTTTTTTGCCACTTCCGTTAGGTCGTTGCGTTTTGTGGAATTTAAATATTTTTCCATTTCAGAATCGTAAGGAAATACAGAAGTCGTTGCGCCAAGCTCTGCACCCATATTACAAATCGTAGCTTTCCCTGTGCAGCTGATGGACTCTACACCCGGGCCAAAATATTCGACGATACGGTTTGTGCCGCCTTTTACAGTCAAAATTCCTAAAAGTTTACAAATCACGTCCTTAGGCGCTGTCCATCCCGACATTTTTCCGGTCAGTTTTACGCCGACAAGTTTAGGATACTTCACTTCCCAAGGAAGCCCTGCCATTACGTCTACGGCATCTGCTCCGCCCACACCCACTGCGGCAATTCCTAAACCACCTGCGTTTGGCGTATGAGAGTCCGTTCCAATCATCAGACCACCGGGAAACGCATAATTTTCTAAAACAACCTGGTGAATAATTCCCGAACCTGGTTTCCAAAAACCAATCCCTGCTTTCGCACAAGCAGTTTGCAAAAAGTCATAGACTTCGCGGTTCTCATCGAGAGCCGTTTTCATGTCATTGGCAGCACCGACTTCTGCGCGGATCAAATGATCGCAATGTACTGTTGTCGGAACGGCGGTTTGTTTTCTTCCCGAACTTAAATACTGCAAAATTGCCATTTGCGCCGTCGCATCCTGCATCGCCACGCGATCAGGCCGTAAAGCCAAAATACTTTCTCCCGCTTTTAGTTCCTGCCCTTCAGGATTATCGAGATGCCCGAACAGAATCTTTTCAGATAAAGTCAGGGGGCGATTCACGCGAGTTTTTACTTTCGCGATCTTTTGCTCCATGGTGGAGTAGAGTTTAGAAACCATTTCTTTTGTAGTATTAATATTTTGCATAATGAAGGATTATATAAAGGTGAAGCCTACTTGGAAACTTCTTCTTTTGATTATTATCGTGTTTTCTACCCTTGTAGAAGCCGCCGAGCCGCCACTTCTTAAACCCAAAAAACGCTCGAGAGCCGCAGTAGCAGAGGATAGTTTGGGAAGATTCACTCTCGATATCCTGATTCTTACACCTCTGGGAAAAGAAGATTTCTATGAAAAACGCTTCTCTACGTTTGGGGGCGGCGTGTTATTCTCTGCTCCTATCGCGCGATTAACTCCCACAGTGGGCATATACGGTACACTTGGCTTTGTCGCTACACTCTCGAGATTAACTCTGAATCAGGGCGAAAACGGTTTCACCTCCATGTACCTGCAATTTCCTTTTTTAGGAAAAGCTGTCTTTCATTTGAACCCGGAATTAAACTTAGACCTCTTTTTAGGAGCTGTTTTAAGAACCACGCGCTACGATTCCAGAAGTACATCGGATGGAGGCTGGCAGAAAGTGCCCAGTTCAGATTTCATTCAACCAGAAATTGGAGCAAGCTTAAGATACAAAATCGCACCGAATGTCGGTCTTAGACTCCATCTCAGTTATCTCTATTTGGGTTTTGGAATGGGAATCGACTTCTAGTCTGGATATGCTGTCCGCCAGGTACCGGAAGCACCGCTGTTACCAGCTAAAACCACTCCCGAGTTTGCGACTACTTTTCGTTTCAATTTCACAGCAAATCTTTTAAGAGGTTCCATGTTTTGACCAACATGACAACCCATCATCCAAACAATCGCATCGTCCGCAAGTAGTTCACGCAATTGGCTAATTTCAGTATCACTCATTTCACTTCCTACACCGCAACCTTTGGCACAAATATAACAGGAATTGCCGTCATTAAATCCGTGACCCGACAATGCAAGAGTTCCAATTTTCTTATCCGGACCATAGCCTCTTTGCTTTAACTTTGTGATCAAATCAACTGGGCTAGTTACATTGTAGACAATCGCCTTTACCCCGCTCTCATTGTTCCATCTTTCCAAATCATTTTTACAAGTGTCGTCTGTGACACCGACCACTAAATCGCCGGTTCCTTGAGGCAGTGGCAAAAAGTCAAAAAATGCCGATACCTGTTCTCTCCAAGAAGTCCTGTGGTCTGGAGTACCGTGATCAGCGGAAAAGCAATGCATTGAACTGAGCAATGCCAATAGAAACAGTAATTTTCTCATCCTGTTATTTTACGTGTTTGGTGTTTTTAAACCACTTACGAAATTGGCGCGAGGGTTGACTGTATACTTGTCGAATACAGGGGGTTCCACTTTTTTAACTTTACGGTATACGAGATACAGGCAAACGAAAGTCACCCACATCCACAAGCTGCCGTTTAAACTGCGTGCTTCGCGTGAAGGTTCGTAAAAGATAATAAAAAAACAAAGGGCGTTTAAGCCGACTAATATTACTGCAGACTTTTTAAATACCTGCGAAATCACATTTGCCAGTGCAAAAGTCAGAAGTAGGGGCGGCAAATATGAACCCTGGTGAATCACCGTAGTACGTGGCATAAACATCAAAAAAACCCAAATAACAATCGAAACAACGGAAATACCGACAAGCTGCCGCGTGGATTTATCCGCAAATCCAAAAAGTAAAAGAATGAAACCAAAATTCAAAATTGCTAAAGCATGAAAGAGCGAAAAAAACTGAGCGGGTCGTAAGCGTGCGGCATCCATCTTTACCCAGTCCTGCAAAGTACCCACGTCCCACAATCTTTGGAAATTTGCTTTGCGATTCTCTATAAACGTTTGGGAAGCAATAGCACTATAAGAATCTTTTAACGCCTGAAACGAAGAGCGCGGGTCCGGCTCATCAAGCCCCACCCCAGCCAGATGCATTTTCACCAAGCGGTCGCCTGGTGGATCATAATACTTTTGGTACAAAGACCACGGCATAAAAAGCAAAACGAGCGGGATAAGTACAAAAGCATAAGAAGGAATTTTTCCTCTCGCTTTTGCAATGGACCACCAGGGTAAAAGCGCCAGAAAACTAAACGCGGTCCCCCCATGCGAGAGCAGCGACAACGCGATAGATAACCCTGCTAAAATCAGATTTTCTCTCTTTTGGGGTGAATAGATAAGAAGGATAAGGGTGATAACGCTGAAACTCGCAGCCAAAAGTTTTGGCCAGACATAAACGGTATTCACGTGAAAGAAACTAGAGAAAAACGCGAAACCGAAAATAACAGCAAACGATCCCACCCTTCCCGGCAGATAGTAATAAAGAAGAGCAAAGGCAAAAACCCAGAAGCACTGCAAAAAAGTAGCGGCCGTATGGTAGCCAATATCTTGAATCGTTGTTTCATAAAACAAAGGCGCTTCGGCAAGCCACATCCCGCTTTGCAAAGGCGGCCTGTCACTGCTTCGCCATGTGCTGCCGACATCTCTGGGATCTGTACCGTAGTATAAACGTGTCGCTACCATATAAGGGATCACGTTATCGTGTGGCATTTCCCCATCTAAAAAAACTTTTTTTGCGGCAAGAATGCCTGAGTCATTCGCATTACGCATGAGAATCACTCCATTATGAAAAACTGCCGTAGCAACGGCGAGTAAAACAAAGCCCGCGATAGGTTTTAATGAATCACGCTTTAGGGTGACAAATTTCCAAAGTCCGATAGCAGCGGCAAAATAAAGTGTGAAACTATAGATTTTTCCTAACGTGGGATTTGCAAAGTAGGCCCAAAATGCGACAAAACCCAACACACCGCTTGTGAGGGGAACAACAATCAAAGCAAATTTATCTTCCCATTGAAAGCGCGTACGCAATTTTTCAAAAATAAGAAAGGCAGGTCCCAGTTGGACTATGCTACTAAACAATGTGAACAAAATAATATTCGCAATTTTGCCTAAAGTAGGAAGATAAAGTGCGATTAATTGCATCGGGGCAAACTAGCACGGAGAATGGGAAAAAGCAGCCCATCGTTTCTTTTCAAAAGAACAATTTATACGCCGCAGCACTCACCTTTTCATGTGACAGAGTAGAAAATCCTCTGTAATTTCATACTTTGAATTGAACGTCGGAGAGGTTAAATGCAACTTAAGAATTTCATCTGTTCTTCTGTCGGGAAAAAATTCCTAGTAGGTCTTACAGGCCTGGGACTTTCCGGCTTCGTACTCATGCACATGTCAGGAAATATGTTGTTACTGGTTGGGGCAGACGCCTACAACAAGTACGGACACGCCATGATTAATAATCCCCTTATCATTCCTGCTGAAATCGGACTGGTAATCATGCTCGTTATCCATGTGCTACTCGCGTTGAAGCTCAATCTGGATAATAGATGTGCTGTCGGCGGAACCAAAGGCATGAGACCCTCCAATTGCGATAAAGATGCCCGCTTTGCTTCACGTTATATGGTGCAAACAGGGGTTCTTGTTTTTGTCTTTCTCGTACTACATCTAATGTACTTCAAATACGGCACTTACTACGAAACAGAAATCCACGGAGAAAAGGTACGTGATTTGTACCGCCTGGTTTCTGAAAGTTTTCATGATCCCAAAATCGTTGCCTGGTATGTCTTTTCCATGTTGGTTTTGTTTCTCCATTTATCCCATGGGTTTTCAGCCGTATTTCAAACCATCGGTCTTGGTTCTGTCAGAAACTGCACATTGAAAAAGATTGGTTGGGGCTTTGCCCTACTAGTTTGTGGCGGTTTTATTTCTCAACCTGTTTATTTTTTCTTCTTTAAGTAAGAGGAGTTCTTCATGATTGACTCAAAAATTCCCAGTGGCCCTATTGAAACAAAATGGGATACACGAAAATTCGAAAACAAACTCGTTAACCCTGCTAACCGCAGAAAACACAGTGTGATTGTGGTGGGTACAGGGCTTGCCGGGGGAGCCGCTGCCGCATCCATGGCAGAGATGGGATACAACGTAAAAGTTTTTACGTTTCATGAAAGCCCAAGACGTGCCCATTCCATCGCAGCTCAGGGTGGAATCAATGCCGCAAAGGCTTACCAAAATGACGGCGATTCCGTCATGCGCTTGTTCTACGACACCATCAAAGGTGGTGACTTCAGAGCCCGCGAAGCAAATGTCTACCGACTTGCCCAAGTTTCTTTAAACATTATTGATCAGTGTGTGGCCCAAGGGGTTCCCTTTGCGCGTGAATACGGCGGCACACTTTCCAACCGCTCGTTCGGTGGCGCACAAGTATCTCGTACCTTTTATGCCAGAGGACAAACGGGACAGCAGTTGCTCCTCGGTGCTTACAGTGCTCTGATGAGACAAGTCGGACAAAAAACGATTGAACTTTTCCCACGCACAGAAATGCTCGATCTCGTTGTAATTGACGGCAAAGCACGTGGGATCATCGCAAGAAATTTAGTCACAGGCGAAATTACTTCTCATGTAGCAGACGCCGTCATTATAGCTTCAGGTGGATACGGAAACGTTTTCTACCTCTCTACTAATGCAAAAGCATCCAACTGCACGGCAGCCTGGCGCGCGTATAAGCGCGGTGCCTATATGGCAAACCCTTGTTACACGCAGATTCACCCGACTTGTATTCCAGTTTCCGGGGAACACCAGAGTAAACTTACTCTGATGTCCGAATCTTTAAGAAATGACGGGCGCGTTTGGGTACCAAAAACAAAAGGCGACACCCGTCGTCCAAATGAAATTCCAGAAGAAGAAAGAGATTACTTCTTGGAACGCATTTACCCCGCGTTCGGAAATCTTGTTCCCCGCGACGTAGCTTCTCGCGCTGCAAAAAGAATGTGTGATGAAGGTAGAGGCGTCGGCGAAAGCAAATTAGCTGTCTATCTTGATTTTAAAACAGCGATTGAGCGTCTGGGCGAAAAAACAGTTGCTGAAAAATACGGTAACCTCTTTCAAATGTATGACAAGATTACGGATGAAAATCCCTATAAACTCCCGATGCGTATTTACCCTGCGGTACATTACGTCATGGGCGGCTTGTGGGTCGATTATAACTTGATGAGTAACATCCCGGGGCTTTTCGTACTTGGCGAAGCAAACTTCTCGGATCACGGTGCAAACCGTCTGGGAGCTTCAGCACTCATGCAAGGTCTTGCAGATGGGTACTTCATTGCTCCCTATAGCATCGGAAATTACATCGGCGGCGAAAAACTTTCTAAAGTCACAACGACTCACGAAGCATTTGGCGCCACAAAGAATGATGTCGATACCCGAATTGCTAAAATGATGACAAATAAAGGAAACCAAAGTGCCGATGCCCTGCACCGCGAACTGGGGAAAATCATGTGGGACAAATGCGGTATGTCTCGCGATGAAGCAGGCCTTAAAAAAGCAATCGGTGAAGTCAAAGCCACAAAAGAAAAGTTCTGGAGTGTTTTAAAAGTTCCTGGAGATTCCAAGAACTTAAATTCCGAGCTTGAAAAAGCAGGACGCGTCGCTGACTTCATGGAACTTGCTGAGCTGATGTGTGTGGACGCGCTTGAGAGAAAAGAATCGTGCGGTGGGCATTTCAGAGAAGAAATGCAAACTCCCGAAGGCGAAACATTAAGAGATGATAAAAACTTCTCTCACGTTGCCGCATGGGAATTCACAGGAGCAAATCCAAAGCTACACAAAGAGCCACTCACCTTTGAAGTAGTTCACCAAGCCCAAAGAAATTACAAGTAAGGAGCCTAAACATGAAATTAAATTTAAAAATTTGGCGTCAAAAAGGCCCGAACGAACAAGGCAAATTAGAAGATCACCACATGGATGAAGTCAGTCCTGACATGTCTTTTCTCGAGATGCTCGACATTCTCAATTTAAAATTGGTGGAACAAGGCAAAGAAGCCATTGAGTTTGATCACGATTGCCGAGAAGGCATCTGTGGTTCCTGCTCTCTCAATATCAACGGCAACCCGCACGGACCTGACACGGGAACGGCAACTTGCCAGTTACATATGAGACGCTTTAAAGACAACGACACGATTGTCATTGAACCGTGGCGCGCTAAAGCTTTTCCGATCATCAAAGATCTTGCAACAGATAGAAAAGCATTCGATCGCATCATGGCAGCTGGCGGATTTGTTTCCGTCAATACAGGCAATGCGGTAGAAGCCAATGCAATCTTAATTCCCAAAGACAACGCAGAGAAAGCAATGGACGCTGCTGCTTGTATCGGATGCGGAGCTTGTGTGGCTTCTTGCAAAAACAGCTCGGCAATGCTCTTTGTTTCTGCAAAAGTGGCGCAGTTTGCTTACCTTCCACAAGGCCAACCTGAACGCAAAATGCGCGTACGCAACATGGTAGCCAAAATGGATGAAGAAGGTTTCGGTTCCTGCTCCAACACGGGCGCATGCGAAGCCGCTTGTCCTAAGGAAATCAAATTAGAGAACATTGCCCTTCTCAATCGCGAAATGGTGCGCGCTCTCTGCGAATAAGACCAATTGTGAAGCTCACAACATAATCTTCACAGAGCATAATTCCTTCACGCTTAAATTATACAATTTAAGTTTAGAGGGACGTTGAGTGCTCCGACTGAATCAAATCATTCAATTTGGGATTTGCTTGCTTCTTTGCGTAGTCATGCCCGCGTGTCTTGAAGCTCCTAAAAGCGACACAACTGAAAACCCCTCTTCTGAAAGCACGGCCACAAAATCTGCGACCATCGTACTGACAAGCAGTGAAGTACAAGCTAGTGCTGCAGACATCGATACGGATAGTGACAGTTATACTTTTCCAGACACAGCCATAGAGTCGATTAATACAATCCACTTTACGCTTACCAATACCGGAGATCTGGACGCAAAAATTACTTCAGCCCCTCAGCTGCAAATACCTTTTTCTTACACTAGCGGCAGTTTCCCAGGCAATGAAGGCACATGCAGCAAAGTAATTGCTCCTAAAGAAAAATGTACGATCTCAGTTTCCTTTAGCCCGAGCGCGATAGGCAATGCACAGACAACTTACAGACTGATTTATAATAATGGCAAACGCAGCCGCGTCTTGGAAAAGACATTTATCGGCAAAGGGTACTCCGCCCCCACTATTAACACTGTCACTCCCCTGTACGCGGCTCAAGTAGGAGGTTCTTCTATCACTCTGTCGGGCACGCAATATTTTGATGGCGCGACTGTTAAAATTGACGGAAAATCTTGTGCAATCACGTCTCTCTCTTCTGGCACGATTACATGTACCGTCCCCGCGCATTCTGCAGGCAACGTCGATATCGTAGTTACAAATACGGATGGAAAAAAGACTACTTTGAGCAATAGTTTTTATTACCCGCCACTTCCGGTTGTCACTTCTGTTAGTCCTTCTTTCGGCGCATTAGCAGGAGGGACATTGCTCACGCTCACGGGAAGCGGATTTATCAGCGGTATGACAGTTACTGTCGGAGAAATCAATTGCACCTCAGTCAATGTAGTTTCCTCGACAACAGCAACGTGCACGACTGGCGGGCATGCGGCTGGAGCAGCCACAATTGTTGTAACGAACACCGATACGCAGAGTGGGACAGCTTCGAATTTATATACCTATGTCCCAGCCCCTACTGTCACAAGCCTTAGTCAAAACTCTGGTGCCGTCGCTGGCGGAAATACTATCACTGTAACCGGTACAGGATTTATCAACGGAATTTCTGTAAGTATTGGAGGGGCAAGCTGTAGTAGCGTTGTAGTAAATTCCCCAACTCAACTTACTTGCACAACTTCAAGCCACGCAAGTTTAGGCGAAGCGTGGACTGTGACAACCACGAGTAACGCCCCCGCTCGTCGTTCGGCTCATACTGCTGTATGGACAGGTTCTAAAATGATCATCTTCGGGGGGCCTGCGATGACAACAGGAGGTCAATATGATCCTGTAACGGATAGCTGGACTTCAACCGCAACAAGTAGCGCTCCGAGTTCTCGCTATTTTTTCCCTGCTATCTGGACCGGAACAAAAATGATCGTTTTTGGGGGAACCAATGGAAGCAGTTATTTAAATACAGGTGGACAATATGATCCCATAGCAAATAGTTGGGTGGCTACAACTACGAGTAGCGCACCAAGCGTTAGAGAATTTCATACGGCAATCTGGACGGGCGCAAAAATGCTCATCTTTGGGGGATGGGATGGAAGCAGTCTAAATACTGGAGGCCAATATGATCCGACTGCAAATAGCTGGTCAGCGACATCTACAACTAATGTTCCGAGTGTTCGTGATTTGCACACCGCTATTTGGACCGGTTCCAAAATGATTGTTTTTGGAGGAAGTAGCGGTAGCGGTTATTTGAATACTGGTGGACAGTATGATCCGATTGCAAATAGCTGGGTTGCGACATCTACAACTAATGTTCCAAGTGGCCGTAACTATCACACAGCTGTATGGACCGGCTCGAAAATGGTCGTTTTTGGAGGATTTAACGGAAGCAAACTAAATACAGGAGGACAATATGATCCCATAGCAAATAGTTGGAGTCCGACTGCAGCTAGTAACGCACCCAGTATCCGACATTCGCATACAGCAATCTGGACTGGCACAAAAATGATTGCTTTTGGGGGATGGGATGGAAGTAGTAATTTAAATACTGGCGGTCAATATGACCCAACAACAAATAGCTGGAGCAATACAGCAACGAATAATGTCCCAAGTATACGGCAAGGGCACACGGCAATTTGGACGGGATCAAAAATGCTCGTGTTTGGTGGAACGGATGGCAGTACTAGTTTAAACACCGGTGGCGCATACACTCCACCGGGTCTTGGCGACGCCACAACAGTCACAGTTACAAACTTAGATTCACAAACCGGAACATTACCAAGTGCTTTTACTTACCAAAACGCACCGCAAGTCTTTGGCGTGACACCCAGTGCAGGCGCATTGGCAGGAGGAACTAGTGTCCAGGTTTTAGGAAGCGGCTTTACCAGTGGAGCTACTGTGTTGTTCGGAGGAACAGCGTGTACTTCAGTGAGTGTAAAGAACTCTGAGATTCTCACCTGCACAACACCGCTGCACGTTGCAGGCAACATTGATGTTGTCGTTACAAACACCGACACACAAAGTGGAACTGGATCAGGTGTGTACACCTACCAAGCTGCTCCTTCTGTCACCAGTGTGAGTCCCACAGGAGGTGCACTTGCAGGAAGCACCGCCATTACTATTACAGGGAGCGGATTTTTATCCTACGCAACAGTCACTGTGGGTGGTGTCGTGTGTACAAATCCGAATGTCACAAGTGCAACAACGATGACGTGTACGACGGGCGCCCACGCTGCTGCAGCAACTGATATTGTTGTCACGAATGTTGATAGCCAATCTGGAACAGGCACAGGACTTTACACGTACCGTGCCGCACCGACTGTCACAAGCGTCAGTCCCAATGCAGGTGCTCTAGCAGGCGGCAATACGATCACCCTTACCGGAACAGGTTTTGTTTCCGGCGCGACTGTCACAGTCGGAGGCACAGCATGTACTTCTCCTAGCGTAGGAAGTTCCACGAGTATGACTTGTACACTTGCAGCAAAAAGTGCGGGTGCTTATACAATTACAGTCACGAATTCAGATAACCAAAGTGGATCACTAGCCTCAGCATACACGTATCAACCTGCCCCGACAGTTTCTGCAATCTCCACTTCAACGGGGACCACTGCAGGCGGTACGTATGTCACTATCACCGGCACGGGGTTTCTCTCAGGAATCTCTGCTGCATTAAGTGGCAGCTCTTGTAATTTTGTGACGCGAGTCAGTTCCACATCGATTACGTGTTTTGCAGGAGCACATGCTGCAGGATTAACTGATTTAACAGTCACTAATTCGGATAATCAGTCTGCGACACTTTCCAATGCATTCACTTATTCTGTAGATACGGTTTCAAGTACTACAGGTTTTTATGGTCGAAGCGTTTTTAGAATTAAAGGAACCTACGGAGCCGTACCTACGTGTACCGCAAATGGAAATGCTGTTGCAGTCAGTGATAAAGGAAGCGATTGGTACCAGGTAAGCGGCTTGTCACCGAACACCATTTACAACGTATCATGCAGTTCTCCTGCAGGAAGTGGACGAGTTACGATTCGAACTCTTGGTAATGTCGAAACTTTCATGAACTCAGGAGATCTTACTTATGGTGCAACTAGCCTCAACGCAGAACACTGTCTTAAATGGTCTCGTAAACTTGTTTATAATCAAAACAACGGAGACATTATCGTAGCAGGTTCTGGCTCTACCGGAAGTTTTACTGGTGGTGGGTATTCCTGTGCTTTTGTTTATACCGGCTATCACTGGTTTCCGATTTTACTCGGACAAGATAGTGCAACAGGTGGTCACGGTTATCAGACAGGGAATGGACTTGTAGTTCTTTCGAATGGCACCATTTTCTCTACCACTGAAACGTGGGATGGAAGCGCATGGAATATTCGTGTGAGTAAATGTACAAGTTCGTGCCAAATCGCAGCTAATTGGACGAGCATCATTCTGACAAATGGCAATAGCGGAATTGGTTCATCTCTCACAGTTTCGCAAGATGAATCAAAACTTGTAATCACACGTACAACAAACTTTGCAGTGCACTTGTGTACGCTTTCTACCGGTTGTATTTCCACATCCGATTGGACAAATGTTTATTTCGGTGTGGGCGCCGGCAATGCACAAGGCTTTACGCATTTTGATGTGAATGGCGGCATGTGGGTAGCAGCACCCAGTTTCTCCAGTTCTTTTCTATGGTACTGCCCTCCTACAAGTGCTTGCACTTCGAGTAGTGATTACACTGCGGGAAAACTCATCAGCACGCAAACGGGTGAAGTCACGGGACAAGGAACAGGGTTATTTAACATCGGCAATACAATTCAAATGGCAGGGGTTGAAAGATCGATGGGCAAATGGGCTTATGCTTCTTGTGATCCGACACTCGTAAATTGTGGTGCGGTATCAGGTGGAGTATTTACCAATTTCACAACGACGGAAGTCACGCTTCCCTCAGGAATGAGTGCAGATGGATATACGACAGGTCCATGGCTCGGAATGCTCTCAAACGGATTTAGTCTTGCCTATCAGGATAGTACAAACAGCAGTAAAATCACGACAAAAACTTGTATCAATAACTGGGCAACGTGCAGCTCGATAGCCACAAGCAATTGGACAGGAGTCAGCGCAAATTGGGGTTCGAAAAAAGTGGGTAATAATACGGATAGTGGTGTTGGATTTACCAAGGGCTCATTTGTCGATGCGAATGACGAGCAAGCTTTTGCTGCAGGCGGATGGAGCACCATCAAGACAGGTGTGATTACCTACTTCGATTAATTTTATTCCACAATTTCAAGAACAGAACGTTTGCGAAGCTTTGTTGAGGCCGCTGTAAGAATAGTACGAAGAGCTTTTGCAGTTTTTCCCTGCTTGCCAATGACTTTTCCTAAATCAGTCTTTGCACAGACGAGCTCGAACACAGTTGTTTGCTCACCTTTGATTTCGGAAATTTTTACTTCTTCGGGAAGATCGACAAGCGCTCGGATCATGCATTCTACGAGTTCTTTTAGTGTAGGTTCAGCTGCCATTTAGATCCCCCGGTAAGTCTTCAATAACCTAAAAATTGTGTCATACAGAAGTAGTTGAATCAATGAATTTTATTTTTGACCAACCGCACAAACTTACTCGACGTGTCACTTCTCTCAAAGCTTCTCACCATTATGACGATAAGAAGAGCATGTCAGACGAAGATAAAAACGAGAAAACAGTTATTGTGTCCACCAAGGTCGAGCCTTCTACTCCAGCTCATCCCGAGCCCTACTTGATACCAGTAGGAGGAAGAGAAACAGATCTGGCTTATAAACTCACTGGCCACATCTTTAAAATCGGCCGCGAAAAACCGTGCGAAATCATCATAGAAGATCCACACGTTTCCCGTGTGCATGCAGAAATCTCTTGCACGAGTGAAGACAAAATCACCATCAAAGATTTGGGCAGTACAAACGGCGTGTTTGTAAATGGCAAAAAAGTTTTGGAAGTAGAACTCAAAGAAAATGACAAAATTCTCATTGGCACTAGAGCGCACTTTAAGATTCAATTACTGGATGCTGAGGACTTTGAAACAAGACAAAGAAATTTCCGCTCTGCAAATCTGGATGAGCTGACAAGCCTTTATAACAGAAAGTACTTCAATGACGTACTCTCCAGAGAGTTTAGTTCCTGTAGACGTTCCAACGAGCCCTTAAGTCTCATGATGTTTGACATCGATCACTTCAAAAAAATCAACGACACCTACGGACACTTAGGAGGCGATGCTGTTCTTAGAAATATCGGACAGATTCTTCATAAGAACCTACGACTCGAAAACGTCGCTTGCCGTTACGGGGGCGAGGAGTTTGCCGTTATTTTAAGAGGCGTAAAAGGCACAAGCGCTGCACAGATCGCAGAACGTGTAAGAAAATCGGTAGAATCCGAAACCTTCTCATTCAAAGATCAGGCTATCAAAGTAACTATCAGTGTAGGTATTGCAACTTTAGAAGGCACTAACTTCGATACGTCAGAAGATCTCATCCACCGAGCAGACGAACACTTGTACGAAGCCAAAGAAACTGGCCGTAACAAAACTGTCGTCAAATCTGCCGCTTAATCTATTCTTGTTTTTTTAATTTAGGGATGGGGTTTCCCACGGTAGAGGGAGGCATTGCTGCATTTTCATTTTCTTCTGCAGTTTGCGCGAGTGCCAAATCAGATTCCAAAATAAAACCCAATGTATCTGTATAAGAATCGTTGAGTCCACAAACCTTGATAGGAATAATCATCGGGTTTTTCACTTTCCATTCCTTGTTCTTCATTTCATGAAGACGCGGACGGAAATTAGAATCTGTTAATTCGTATAAGCGTTCAATACCACCAAAGTGGTTAAATTCTCTAGAAGGTCCCAGACGCATCAAACGAAAGCTACCTTTTACCGAGGTAAGAAGTGGGCTTTCTTTTAACAACTCATCCCAGCCTTTTTTGGGATTCGTGTAAAGCATCGCTAAATTAGGAAGAAACAAAGAAGGATCTTTGTAAATTTTCAGCTCTCTTTTTAAGAAAAGCTCTTCACAAGAGACTGTGTTTTGTTCCGTAATTACCTGAGTTCCGAACAACACTGCAGGCAACATCAACAGAAAAAGACTTTTCACCGTTTACCCCCACCGAGTTTATCGATTTCTTCAGCCAACCTTACCAAAACTTTTTCCTGCACTACTTCTACAGGCTCTTCGAAAAAAGCCCCCGAGGCTTTTGCGTGGCCGCCCCCGCGAATCGTCAGACTGCGTGCAAGCTTTGCGACATCTAATTCGCCCTGGGATCTAAAAGAAACCTTTGTATTGCCGTCTTTAAGTTCAAAGAGAAGGACCGCGACCTCAATTCCTTTTGTCAGAAAGAGGTGATCTACTATCCCTTCCCTGTCATCTTCTTCAGCACTGAATTCTCTCAGCATTTTTTGAGACAAGGAGGAAATAATGATTTTGCCACCTTGTTTTAATTCAGCTCGTTCAAGCGTCGAAGCAAGAAGCTTTAAGCTGCCATAAGTGCGCTCGAGCATCCCGCGTTCGCCGACGCGTGTGAAATCAAAACCGGTTCTTAATAACTTCGCGGCAAGTTCCATTACTTCAGGCGTAGTATTGGAGTGCCTGAAAAAACCAGTATCAAAGATAAGACCTAAGTAAATATGCTGGGAAAAATCTCTATCTACTTTGTAGTTAAAGAGTTTGGTTTGAGAAATGTAATAAACCAGTTCAGTCGTTGCGGCAGCTGCAGGTTCCACAATCTTCAGCGTGTAGGGGTAATCACAGCTTACCGAGTGGTGATCAATGAAAATTCTGGAGCTGCACTCATCGTATACTTTCTTTATGCGGCCCGCGCGGTCAATGCCGCCGTCTACGATGATGCCCACGTCAAAATAATTGGGCTTATCTGTAAGAGCATATGTTTCAGGCGTTAAAGAGTGTTCGGCATCTGGTAAAAACTGGTAGCGTTCTGGAAGTGGCTCATCATTTACGATGTAAACTTCACACGCGTATTTCGATTGGATCATCTTACGCAATGCTAATTGCGCACCAATCGAATCTCCATCTGCAGCGGCAGGAGCAGTAAGAAGTACACGTTTCGCATTGATGAGAATTCTTTCGAATTCGGCTAATTCTGTTTGAAATTTAAGGGCGTTCTGCATAGGCACTTAATAAAGAAGAAATCTTATAGCACAAAGCAATATACTTGCACAGAAATGAAAGATTAAACTAATATTATCGATAACTTATCTAATCAGCCCTGCAGATGTTCTTTTAGTACTTTTAGTACTTTTGGTGTCTGTTTCTTTGTTAAGTAAAGATAAATAAACCGCAAAGTTTCAAACCCACTCCAGAGCAAATAAGCTCCAGTCACAATGTCATGAGTTGTGGGCATTACAAATTGTACGAACCACAGATTAAAGATCAAAAACGCATCTACAAAAGAAAACTCCAAGTCGAGAAGTAACAACACGCCCAAAAGGGATTGAACGATTGTCAGTAGCAGTTCTTTTCGGTGGTATTCATCTAAAGCAACCGGCTCAAACCTGCCCAGAGACAAACTAAATACGAGTGGAATCATCGCAGCCAGCATCGTCCACTGGTTGATATTGCTATTCACCATGTTCATCACAGCCATTGGGGCTTTATTCGTCTGGCGAGCCCAGTTAAAGGCGGTTACTTTTTCAGGAAACTCGGAAAGAAAAGGCGCTACCCATTGGATGAAAACGAAAGTGGAAACTCCCAATGCTACAGACCACTTCTGTAACGTATCAATAAAAGGATGAACGCTAAAATATAATGCAACGCCACCGACGATAAACATCAATGCGGTCATCGTGATTCGAGGCCCCTTCTTTAAGCCTGCCACTTTTTTGCTGATCCAGGGCAAGTCTTCTTCTTCTTCCGATTCGTGCACGGGAAGCTTCATCAAAATCCCCAAATAAACCAAATAAATCAGAATCAACCAGATAGAGTCGATACAGGTGAGTGAAGCTTTGGCCCAAATAAAGATAAAATAAAGAACGGAAAGAAACAGAAAAATAACGCTGATAAAATCTTCTTTATCCAATGAAATTTTTTGCACCCACTTCTTTTGTTTAAAACCTTTAAAGAAGAAATGGACAAAGAAAATCATCGGCCAACCAAGTCCCACAAGCAGTCTTAAAGAGCCCGTCAAATTTGCAATCATCAAATCGCGTTGTTGATCCCAGGCAATGCTTGCCTCGACGGCAAATTCAGGAAGTGTCTGAAGCCAGGCCAGTAAACTTAAAGCAAGTGCCCGCGACATAAAAGTTTGCGCCGCCTCTGCAGCCCAGCCTATGATAAAGGCCGATAACAAGATGACAACAAGACTCCAGCTTTCTAAAAGAACTTCCATGCTTTATCCTCCATAACTGTACGCCAACGTTACACGCGACAGCCCTTTTCCGTCATCGAAAAAGCGAATCGGGGGGCAAGTTTGTGTATTCTTGTTGTCTACCCACCGTAAAATCTATCGACGCATTGCTTTGAGGCCGGCACTTCCCTTGCACAACAGGCGGGTAGGTCACAGGGATAGGACTGTGCCCGGCATAAGATTGGTTTATAGATGGAACGTTTGAAAACAAGTTTAAAAAATCTTTTTCAGTGGGAAACCGAGTCTCCCACCTATGATCGGATGACCCGAGAAATTAAAGGCAGCATCTTCACGCTTTTGGCCTTGTTCGAACTCATTGCCCTTACCTCCTATTTACCCCTGGACAGCTTTAACTTATTTAGTGGCAGAATCGACCACATTAATAACCTCGCAGGCATTGTCGGTGCGATAGTAGCCGAATGGTTTTTAGGAACCAGCGGTGTAATGGGCTACACCATCATTTTACTCACTGGATTCTTAGCTCTTTGTGCGTTTAGAGGTATTCCCCTTCGCACGCAAAAAACCCGCGTAATTGGAATGACCCTCGCAGCGATTTTAGGAGCAATTGGTTTTTATCTCGTCATGCACGAGACCACACCGGAAGCAAGCCTTCTACAAGGCGGGTACATTGGTAAAATCTTAGGTTCTCTTCTTTCGCATTACTTTAATACATCGGGAGCTCTACTCATTGTAATTGGTGGATTTGTCATGACAGTACTTGTGACAACAACCTACTCCTTTATGAGTCCGGTGATGAAAGTCATGGGCATTGAAGAAAGAGCCCCAGAAATCCGTATCCTCAAAGCAGATTTGGAAGAAGAAGTAGAACCCGTTGCATTGCAAGCTTCTCCCGCAGTTAAGAAAACTGGTGCTGCCGTAGTTGCGGCAAAAGCTCCTGAAACAAAACCCAAACGCCAAAGAAAAAAGAAAGCCGCTAAAAATGAAGCGGCTACCACTGTGGATCCGAGTGAAGAAATAACAGCGGTCATTGATTTGGGCGTACAAGCCGAAGCCCCTCTAGCGGCAGTCGAAGAAGAAGGCGGCAAAGCATTTGAGTTTAAAGAACTGCTTCTAGTAGATACGAAATACTCCATGCCATCTGCCCGTCTCTTAAAGAACGCACCGAGTGTGAAAAAGTTAAGTAAAAGTGAGATCAAAGAATGCGCGCAAAAGCTCTGCGAACATCTGCTTTCATTCCAAATCACAGGTGATATTGTTTCCGTCTCGACGGGTCCTGTGCTTACGACCTATGAATTTAAACCGAGTGCCGGGATAAAGCTTTCCAAGATTGCAGCCCTTCAAGATGACTTAGGCGTTGTATTAGGAACAAGACAATTAAGAATCATGGCTCCCATCCCTGGCAAAACCGTCGTAGGGATTGAAGTCCCCAGAGAAGAGATTGAAACAATATCTCTTAAAGATTTGATTTCGGATAAAGAATTCCAAAGCAAGAAACTGCGTCTCCCGATTGCGTTGGGAAAAACAACGGATGGTAATCTTGCGTTCGGTGATATGGCTGCAATGCCTCACTTACTAGTCGCAGGTTCTACAGGTTCTGGTAAGTCGGTGTTTGTGAACTCTCTTATCATGAGTTTGATCTTCCGTTGCACGCCCCAAGAGTTGCGTCTGATACTTGTAGATCCGAAGATGCTTGAATTAAATATTTTTGATGGGCTTCCACATCTAGTCACAAACGTGATCACAGATAACAGAATCGCCTTTAATGCCTTAAGCTGGGCCGTATGGGAAATGGATCGCCGTTATAATTTGATGGCGAAAACGGGATCCAAAAACATCGACTCTTATAATGAAAAACAAAAAGCCGATGGCAAACTCCCTTTCATGGTGATCATCGTAGACGAACTTGCAGATTTAATGATGAGCGGTGGCGAAGCGGTAGAAATTGCGATTACACGTCTCGCGCAAAAAGCTAGAGCAGCAGGAATCCACATGGTACTTGCCACTCAAAGACCTTCCACAGATGTCGTGACCGGTCTTATCAAAGCCAACGTGCCATCTCGAATCTCTTTCAAAGTCCCTTCGGGAATTGACTCTAGAACTGTTCTTGATACTGGTGGTGCAGAAGACTTAATCGGTCGAGGCGATTGCTTGATGATTCAACCTGCAATCCCCATCCGCCGTCTGCACGGAACGTTTGTGACTGAAGATGAATTAAAGCGCGCAGTAAAGTTTGCGATTGATGGCAAAGACCATTCTAAAAACTACCTCGACTTCTCAGGAAGCAATCCCGCATTTGATGATCAGAAGTAGTTAAAGCCTCTGCCCTAAATTAGTTTACAGTTTAATTTATCACTTCACCAAAACGTGAGAGCAAGACAACCCCTTCTTTTGTCTTCCGAGCCAATCTCTTCTAAATTGTTTTGATAATTCACGTTCGAATACTGGGCTTGTTCCGTCAGAGAATTGGTTACTGAATCCTTCTTCAATAATGATGATCACTTTTGAAATGTCATAATTGCCAGTCTTTTCCAATCCCGCAAGAGATAGTATTTCATGAGCAGCAATCATTCTCTTAACTTTATTAGCAAATCTACCATCAAAGAGATCGCTCACTTCATTCCAACGTTTTGGGTTCAATTGAATACGTCCATCTGCAAAATTTTTTGCAGTGACTTCTTGTCCGTCTAAGGAAAGTTCTCTGCGAAGTTCAAAGCGACTTTCATCGCACTCAATTAAGTTAAAAGCCTCCATTACGCTATCAATCTCTACAAAAGATATTTTTCCATCTCTTTGAAGCGCTATTAATCCAAAGATCGCCTCGTTTAAAAAATCGTTTCTGTATCTCGCAATGGTTTCTGAAGGAAACGGCCCTGTGGCAATTATCTGGTTGTAAATACCTGCAGCTTTTAAGGCTCCTATATAATCTCCTCCATTGCCGGCACCATCCCCAGCGTAGGCTTGGGCCAAAAAAAATAAAGCTAGTGAAAAAATTATTCGTATCATTGTTTGTCGCTCCTTACGGAAATTGGAAAAAGTTGTAGTGATAAAGTATAAACTTCGGTCGCGTCTTGGCACTCAAGATATGTGGCTAGGCGGCTTCTAAACTCTCGCATTAATTTCTTTGCGTTTTTTAGGCGGTTAGGATTTGTCGCTACTACCATAGATGAAAATTCCCGTTTCTCTACGAAGTCTCGTTCTATTGAAGTTTCGGCCAATTTCAAATTCTGCTTATGATAATTTCTTAATGCGCTCGAAGGGACATCGGTAAGAGTATCTAAAGAAGTTACCGTACGGATAAGTCTTCCATTTTTCACTTCTAAAAATCCAAGTCTTTGTAATCTTAAAACTGCGCTACGGGCTTCGAGTGGGGAAATGGCTAAGCGTTTTGCAATCCAATAAGGATCCGATTTATTTTTGGAAATTTTAGCCAAATTTAAAATCCCATAATGGTACCAATCACTAATCAAACGGAAAGAATCATCGCTTAAGGTTTTAGAACTCTGATCAAAATGCTTATGCTTTAAACCCGTAACATCTGCCATCATCTCTTTCGTCTCATCTGGGCTTAATCCCAGTCGCTCCGAAATTTTTAGTGCCGCTTTAGAAGATAACTTCCGCTTATCTGCCAAGATGTCTGATAAGGCTGTTTTACTAATGCCCAAATGCTTTGAAAAAGCCCTGATCGAATACTGTGGGTTCTTTGCCTTACGTATAGCAAGCTCATTGAGCAAGTATACGCGGTGGTTTTGTGGTTGATTCATAAGCATGGAGACACCTTATAGCGAAACCGCGTCCCAAAATCCACAAAAAACAGGACAGCATGTCCCAAAAATAAAGCTCAAAATTGTCACTCTCTACTGTCCCAATTTTAACCGGGACAGAAAGCGACAAAGTCGAATTGGCTTCTTCTAGTTGCATGCTAAAAGCCAGCCCATTCGAAGGCCAAAAACAAATAACAGAAGAGGTATCTATGAAAAACAGTCTATTAACCCTACTCTTTGCCCTCACGGTGATTTCCAACCCGGTGAAAGCAGAGACAAAGAAGTCCTTAAGCTATTGGGAGGCTTTAAAGTACGAAGCAAACGTTTGGAATGAAGAGTTTGGAGTAAGTGAAAAATTTACTTCCATAAGTTGTAAAGCGATTGCAGACCAGTATGTTTGTGCTGATCACGGCTACCACACAGCGTATGGCTACATCCGCAGTTGGGTGGAAGCAAGAGCTCGTAAGAGTTGTGAGTCGCAACATCCGAGTAGAATTTGTACAACTTATTGTTCCACTAACTAAATATTAAAAAGAGGTAATTTATGAAAGCAATTTTATTTTTTGGTGTATTCATTTCGTTGCAAAGTCTGTTCGCAGAGTCCTTGGATTTAAACTCACTTAAAGGTTGGGTGTGTGGACCAGATGCTCCTGGCGGAGGCATTAAAATAGATGTAGAAAAAAAAATTCTCTGCGATTTTAGCTTGCCAGGACAATGTAACGATCCGAAGTCCACTTCACGCTCAGAAATTATACAGATGAGGATGGGGCAGCTTCAATTTGAAGATACAAACATCCCTTTCGTGGAATACAAGGCAATCAATCCTACAAGACAACTGCAGTTCTTAAGAATCTATAGTGAACCTGTGAACGGTAGTCAGTCTTATCGCGGCGAAGGGATTCCACGTTGGAGTTTTCCTCTTGTTGATAATCCTCTGGCACCTTTTACGATAAACTCAAATGAATTGAGATGTAATCCGATATTCTAATAAATTCATGCGGTGTGCTGAGACGCTTCAGCACACCGTATTTCTCAAAGCAAAGCCCATTTAATGTTTAATATTGCGACTTCGAATGGGTCACTCGCGAATACATTTTTTACTGTTGTATAAACACCACAAAACTTTTCTCATAACACCGCGGCTTTAGTATATCGTTTTTTCTTGCTACCATTTTTACGCAACAATTCATTCAACCAGGAGAAAACAATGCGCAATTTGTTTATATTAAGTTTAGTTTTTTTAGCTTCATCCGCAATTGCTGCGGTAGAAGACCGTGATGAGCATGTCACATCAGCCATTCACGCTTGTGAAATCGATTATTGTTCCGGCAATCACTGTACAAAGAATAGATTCACTGCGGACTTCGCTGCCCCTCGCTTAATGATAGAAAAGGTAATCCGATTTCAAAATACAAATTACAGGGTAAATATCACTGCTTCGCAAGAGCACCAACAGTTGTATGTAAATTTCATGGACTTAAGCAAAAAAAAGATTCGCGCGTGGTCTTATACGCCTCTTAATCTGAAGAGCAAAAACGGGTACGACGTCATTTATATTAGTCCCGAGTCTACCTCTAATAGCGATGACTACATTCAGCTCGATTGCCGTCGCAAGTAAGATATTTTAATTCCCCAAATGGTGTCACACAACATCGACATCTTTTGGGGATTTTTTTTCGCAACTCTCGAATGTCGTATAATAAATATTACGCATCTATTAATGAGTTTATATGAGTTCTGAAATGAAATTATATTTCGAGAAGTAGAGACTAGTTCCAGAAGGGGCCGTCTTTAGGCTTTTGGGAGGATTCGTTTACGATGAGTGTAAATTGTTTTTTAAGACGTTCGCGTTCCATCTCTTTTTTATTCTTTCCGCCCCAACCGCCACCACCAGGAGGATTGATGTAACGTAAATAGATATAAGCGCCGCCAACGATCATGCCGCCAATGTGGGCAAAATGCGCGACGTTGTCTGCAGAAGTAGATTGCACACCAGTCACAAGTTCAATTCCTGCCATCACCAGCACAAAATATTTTGCCTTCATCGGAAAGACAAAGAAGACTAAGAAATAGCGGTTACCAAAAAACAAGGCATACGCAGCTAGGATTCCGTAGATGGCACCACTTGCCCCCACAATGGGATTTACGGCTTTTGCAGCATCGCCAAAAGCGACATTCACACCGTAATTAAACAGCCCTGCCCCTACGCCTGAAATAAAAAAGAAAAGAACAAACTGCTTTGTCCCCAGCCGCTGTTCCAATTCTGCGCCGAAATACCAGAGGATCAACATGTTGAGCAGAAGATGCAGCGGGTGTCCGTGCATAAAAATGTACGTAACAAACTGCCACAACCACAAGTCGAGCTTGATTCGCGCAGGTACAAGTCCGAGATACTCGTTTAAATAAAAGTCTTTTAAGTGGATGAGAGCAAAATCAAAGAAGTACAAACCAACGCAAAGAAAAACGATTACTCTGATGGCTTGAGTCATCGGGGGGACGGGGCTGATTTGATCGTAGCGATTGCTCATGTTGTTTATTCCAACTCTTCTAATTCTACCAGAACTCCGCCCATACTTTTAGGGTGGATGAACAAAGCCTTACCACGCGCGGCTTTTCTGATACCGGGAGGAAGAATTTCTATTCCCTTTGCTTTTAATTTCGTTTCCCACTTTTCCAAATTCTCGACTTCAAATGACAAGTGGTGGATTCCCCCCATGGACCTTTTTTCCAAAAACTTGGAAATCGGGCTATCAGTCGAAGTAGGTTCTAATATCTCTAGTCGCAAGTGCGAAGAAGTATGCATGGGTAGCATCGCCGCTTTCACTTTCTCGGAAGGAACATCATGTGTCGCTTCGAGTTCAAACTCGAGAGTTTTTAATTTTTCTAGAATGCTTGTAATACTGGAATTAGCTATTGCGATATGGGACAGTTTTAAGGACATGAAGAGCTCCAGCTCGTATTATCAGTCGCCACCTTCAATGGATTTAGACTGTACATCTTCGATCAGCTTGGGAGAATTTCGAAGGGGTAAATTGTTTTGGGTATTGATTCGATCAATTTCTTTTTCTCTTTGGTTAACGGCAGCATTTTGTCTTTGCGCTACACAAGACCTGAAAGAATCCATGCTTTTGGCTTTTTCGCCTTCACAGCTACTTTTGATTTGCTGAAGCACATCAGAAGTAACTTTAGAATCGTTGCGTTCGGTTTCGCCTAACTTATTGAAGAAACCTTCATCAAAAGTCGGAATCAGATTGGGATTTGCACGGTTTTGCCCCTGTTGGGCTTGTGGCGCGGGCTGTCCCGTCGTGGCTGTTTCAGCAACGAGTAAACTCGATAGAAAAAGGATGAAAATACTAACTTTCAAAAACTCTCCGGAAAAAGGTTTTAGAAAAGCGTGTAAACGAAGGGCGATATCGCTGATCCTTCGATTAAAAAGAGCAAAAGACCCAGGGTTACTAAAACTAGCACCAATGGGAGAAGCCAAAATTTCTTTCTCGTTTTTGCGAACTGCCATAACTCTTTCATCGCGGACTGCTTGGAATTGTCCATTTGGAAGGCCTCCAACTTATTATTCTACAGAATGACTTAATGCGGAGCAACTGAATTGGCAATCGTGCGTAGAGTCATTGTCGAGTTTATAGACATATGTGCTCATCTTAAAAGTCGAGGTGGAAAAATCTTAGACAGACGTGATAATATTTTCCGCTTGATGCTGCATTTTCTCATTTCAGTTTTTTTACTCCTTAGCAACCCGAGTCATGCAAATGACGACAAAGATCCCGTGTGGTTTGAGTCCGGAGATGCCGACGGAATATTCACCTACTACAGAAGAATTAAAGGAAGCCCCGTCTATGCACTAAAAGGCACGGGAAATGTCGATGCACCTCTTTGGAAAGTTGCATCCGTACTTCTCGATTCAAAACGCGGGACAGAGTGGGTCGACAGTCTTGCGGCTACTAAGATGCTGAGAAGAATCAGCCCGTTTTCCTATATCGAATTCAATCACATCAAAACTCCATTCGTATTAAAAGATCGGGAATTTGTTACCGAGATGAATATTGAGATTAATAAAGACAAGAAATCTTTTGAGATGACTTACCACCCGGCACCTTTAGAAACCGCTCCTGAGACTTCTAACGTCCGAGGCGAAATTGTCTACGGAAAACTCACTGTCACTTCCCTCGTCCCTGGAAAGACATGTTACATCGAGGGAGAATTACATTGTGATCCGAAAGGCTCCATCCCCAAATGGATTGTAAATCTTTTTCAAAAAGGCTGGCCCCGACGCACGCTCGAAGGGGTAAGAAAACAGGCTGCGAAAACAGATATTACGCTTCCCGAAGAGTTTAAAGAAATTCTCCTGCCGACAGTCTCCTTTTAATTTTTATTCCGCTTGAAAAAGGAGAATCCGGATACGAGTTGTTATGCAGACTGCGTTTTCCTTCCTATGACACACTCGACATATTTTCTTTGTATATTAAGTACTTGGAGTGACAATTTACGGCTCCTTTTAAAGGCCAAAGGACCCCACTTTGTCACGTTTAAAGCCTTACTACGCATGCATTCTCGTGGCATACACCTTGCTCTTTGTGAGAGGAGCTGCAGCTCTATGCAGACACTAATTTAGAGGGGTAACAAATGGGAAGACGCAAAAAAGAAGTCATCGAGATTGAAAGCACAGAAGAATTAGATAGCACGATGGATGAAAGTGCTGAAAATGAAAGCAACGAAGCAGAACTTTTAAACGACTCTCAAACCAGAAGCATCGCTATGGCTGAAGTAGAAGCCAGTAAAGAGGAAGAAGAAGAGAACAGCGAAGCTTTGGAACTGGAAGCAAAAGACGAAGAAGAAAAACCCAAACGCCAGCGCAGAAGCCGCAAGAAAGCGGAAAATGTGGATGCTATAGGGACAGAAATTTCAGCCGAAACAAAAACGGAAAAGAATTTAAAGAAAGAAATGGATGCCGCTTGCAAAGCAATCGAAACTTCCATGGAATCGATGCTAAAGCAGTGGTCTTCGGTTAAAGAAGTCACTACTTCCATTTCAGAAAACCTGGAAAAGATTGCTTCTCAAGTGCATACGAAAACAGGACAGTCTTTGGATGAGTTTTTACTTCCGAAGAAAGAAGAAAAGCCTTCTTTTCTTACCAAGTTTGCTATCTGTGCAAGTGTGGTTGCGACTTTATTTTCTGTATTAAGTCTTACCATGTCTCAAACAGCCAGACAGGCTATCTTGAATGCAGAATTAAATAGAAGTTCTGCCGTTCAAGCAGCCAGTAATCAAACGGCTTCGCCTGAAGTAGCATTTAGCAATTACAGAAGATCCGATAAAAGCCGTAATAAAAAATAAGCTTTAAAGCGGTTTAGTTTCTAAATCAAAAAAAGTAGTTGAATCTGTTTCACTGCCATGGCGATCGTTTAAATGCAACGTCGCTTTGGCTTCTGAAATAATAAGGCGTTTTGCAACTTTATCCCAACGCAGTTTTACATCGGACAAAACTTCAGCAGCCAAAATCAAACTGATGCCTTCTGTATGTACGTGTTGCAAGCTTATTTCCGCGCCCTCTTCCAAATCGGATTTATTCACCGTGGAAGGAAAAGAAACAGAATTTCCATCTTCAAGCGACATTGTCACCCTTAGTTGATTAGGATCGTTTTTCGTCGGAGTAAATTCGATTTTCGCAAGTGAAGCACTGAGATAACCTGCCTTGCCTTTTCCTTTAAAAGAATTCGCTTTCGAAGCCAATCTTGCTTGTTCGCCATTTTTGTCAAAGAACTTAGCAATAGCTTTAGCTCCATTTTTAAAGATCTGAAAGCGGGCCGTGCCCTTTTGTCCGAGTACAATCTCACTTTTTACAGATAAAATTTCTTCATTGTTTTTTGTACAACCTGCTACAGCTTCTCCGGGAGAAGTAATTGCCGGTAAAAGAAGTGGAATAGAATTCCAGGCGGTAGCATTGGAAAGTCTTTTTCCTTTGGAAGCTTCTCTGAAACGCAAATATGCTTCCTGTACGATGGCTGTAGGCGCGCCGGATTCCTTCAATGCACGAAAAGAATTTGCTAAATCCCGCCAGGCTAGATTTTCAGCTTGCTGGATTGTCCCCAAGAAATCCATTTGTCCCCACAGAGATTGAGACTTTTGGTAATTTGCTAGATAGTTATCTACACTCATATCAAAATATCTGGTTAAATCACGGATAAACTCGGCATATCTTGTTTTCTCGACGAAAGGCACTTTGTCTTGTGGCATTAGTTTCGTTAGAGGAAATACAACGGTATCTCCAACGACCAACGCAGTCGCTCTTTTCTCATCGAGAATTTTCATTCTAGACTCAGGAAGAAGTCTATCCATCGCTTTAGAGAAAGCGCTTTCGGGATCGATCAAGGTAGAAAGCTTGATTTCAGAACCTGAAAAATCCCAACCTAAACAACTATTGTCTTTCAAAATATTCACTTTGGTGAATTGTTCCTGATAACCCGTTCGAAAATTTCCTAAACTGGAAAATAGCCCACGTGGCTTCTTTGTAGTTTCCTCAGTATGTGTGTCCGGTGTGACCGCATACAGTAAAGAAGTAGAAAAAAGGCATACTAGAAAAAACCGTGAGTAGTTTAAAAATTTTGTTTTCATCCTATCAGGTTAGCATTCAGCAACACCTTATTAATTAAATATATTTGGCGCGCTACCGTCGGTATTTCGAGCTAAGAATCCCGTCAGAATACGCTGTATTCTTCGAGGATACTTCCCCCATAATTTGACTAAAACAAGTTTCCATGTGAGAAGCTCAACTACGACAGGGGAAACCCGGTGAAAATCCGGTACTGTGCCGCAACGGTGAGTCTTAAAAAGACAAGTCCGAGCACCTGTCATAACCATATCCCGAGCAGGAGAAACGATGACTAAACTATACTTACTTCTAATCCCCTTTACTTTATTAGCTAACGACGACATTCCCACTATCGAAGTTACAGCAAAAAAAGCCTCTCCCATTGGAGTAACCAAGTCCCTTCCCTCTTCCGTCAGTATTTCCAAGGAAGAAATGGAAATAAAACAATACAAATCTGTTTACGAAGCCTTAAGAGATATCCCAGGAGTGGATGTTGTTTCCTCAAATGCTTCTCAAACAACAAGTATTTTAATCAGAGGGTCGAAGTCTGAACAAACACTCGTATATGTAGACGGTGTGGAATTAAATGATCCCACCGATCCAGGACGAGGAGCGGATCTTACCTTTCTGGATCTCTCCAACGTCGAACGCATCGAAGTAGTCAGAGGTGCACAGTCTGTACTCTTTCCGGGAGTAGGAGGTGTCATCAACATTACCACTCGAAGCGGACAATTTCAAAAAAATGAGACCACACTCAGTGTCGAAGGGGGATCGTTTGGAAGCGTGAACGGAAATGTGGAAACTCGAGGCACACAAAAAGATTCTGTTTACTATTCATTTTCAGCCAGCGGTAATCGAACCGATGGCATTTCTGCCTCAGCTACGGGATCTGAAAAAGACGGTTCTACCAAAGTTTCTTTCTCTGGAAAAGTAGGCAAGTTACTTCCCTCAAATACTCAAATCGAATGGATCACACGCTATTTTGATGCGACTCAAGATCTGGATATGGTGCCCGTAGATACACCCCATTACCAAACGACTCAGCAAAACTTGCTGATGCGTCTGCAAGGGAAAACAAAACTAGGCATATGGGAGCCCACTTTGGGTTTTTCTCTCCGCACGCTGGATAGAAAAAGCCTGGACTATGGCTCTGTTCCCAACACACGCTTTCTTTCCAGAGGAGGGATTTATAAAGCAGACTGGATCAACCGAGTGCAAATGACAGACACGCAACTTCTCACAGCAGGGCTTGAACACCAGTATGAAAAAGCGGCAACTGAATCAGACTTTGGTACAGGGAAAAAAGAAACCGACAATCACGCCTCTACAAGTTCTGTATATGTGCAGCACGACTATATGCAAGAAGAAGGGCTTTATACGACTGCGGGAGTTCGCGCCGATTACCATAGCGGGTTTTATTTTCAACACATCGAAAGGTTTTCCCCTGGGTATCGATTTGCAAAGACCGGAACAACGATACGTACATCTGTAGGTACAGGTTTTAAATCCCCTTCTCTTTATCAACTCTACGGAGAATTCGGTAACTCCGGTCTTTCTCCTGAAAAATCTTTTTCTTGGGATCTAGGTGTAGAACAGGAAATCATCCGAAAACGTTTCACTGTGTTAGTAACAATATTTAGAAATGATTTACAAGACTTGATAGATTATGATTTCCCTTCAAATAAGTACGTCAATGTTGCACGAAGCAGATCTCAAGGGGTGGAAGCAAGTTTATCAATCGTCTTAGTGGATAATTTAAAACTAGAATCACAGTACACTTATACAGAGGCAAAAGATCGAGACACAGAGGCTCCACTCTTACGCAGACCCCAGCATAAAGTAAAAAACACGCTCGTTTTTAATGCGTCAAATTTCGATATCGTTTTGAATCACCTGATGGTTGGAGAAAGAACAGATATCGATCCGGCCACATTTTCGAAAGTTCAAATGCCTACCTACCATTTGTTTAATCTAGCAGCATCTTACAAGCTTCTAGAAAATACTAAGCTCTTTGGCAGAGTAGATAATCTACTGGATACCCGTTACCAGGCAGTCAACGGCTACGGTTCCAGCGGCATCAGTTTCTATTTAGGAATAAAGCAGATACTATAAAGCGCAATGAAATCTCTGTATTTCTTACTTTTCTCCTTAGCGATTCATTTAATGCTGATCTTTTCCACCCTAAAAAAATCAGAAACAACGGAATTCGCGTTTAAGAAAGGGGAAATCGCGATGGAACTTTTGGAAACTAAATCCAAGAAAAGTATTTATTCAAGTAAAACGGAAGGATTTTCAGAGGTCTTAAAAGATAAGGCAGAAAACAAAACTGCGCTGCCTATTTCGGGCATTGTATCGGGAAGCGCATTGGGACTTGTCGCGCCCGAATACCCCGAATCTAGTCGGATGAAGGGCGAAGAAGGAGAAGTTATCGTTGCCTTTGATTTAGACGAAAACGAAAAGCTCGTCGCAAGCAGTATAGAAAAAACTTCAGGCTTTCCTGCTCTCGATAAGTCTGCACTAAAGGCAGTAGAATCGCATTATGCGAGTGCGCCGTCATCTCTGGCAATCCTACAAAAGCGGGTGCGTTTTCTCTTTCAATTAAATAAATAAAAAATAGGCCGAACCTCCAAAGGAGATCCGGCCCGGGTTTGTAAGGTTATACCTAAAAATTAAGCTGCTTTTTCTGCGCTCTTGGATTTGCCAGATTCAACTGACTTGGTAAGAGCGAAGAGCTGTACGTTAAGTTGGTACACAGCATCTCCAGGATTCTGTGTTGCCGATGTCTTGACGGAAGCAATAAGCTCTTGAATCTTCATCTTAAGCTCATTCACTTTTTCAAGCGGCAAACTCAATGTGACGCTTTCGAAGTCCTGTGTTTCAGGTCCTTGGGTATAAAGAGATTGAGCGGCAAGTTCTGCCATTTGCTCAAAGTGAATCTTCTGACCCATGGTTGCAGTTTCGTTGTCGATTTCTTTGTTCTCAGTAGCTTCCAACCAGCCGTCTGTTGTGACGACAAGGAATTTAAGCTTTGTGAGAAGACCGATAGAAGCTACAGCTTCTGCTTCAGTGATATTCGGTACCAGCGTCTTTGCAAGTTCTGCTGGATCGTTTTTCACTTTTCCCTTTTTTACCGTTTCGCGAATCGCGGAATGGTACCACTCATGATAGTAATCATAGAGTTCAGGAATCAAAGCTTTCACTTTGAAGAGCTCACGAAGATACATGAGTTTTGCTTCGAAAACTTGTTTCTTGGCTGTGTTGTCGCATTGATTGAATGCAACCATATAGTGGAAATATTCCCCTTCATGATTATCCAGTCTCAAACCTTTTGCGAATTTGCCGATTGCATCTTCACTTAAGTTTCTTTTGCCGTCCATCACAAGCTTCAAGTAGTTCGGAGATCCGAAACCGGCTTGCTTAGAAAAGTAACGGAAAGAAAACAATGGATCTGCATCTTTCAATTGACGATAACGATCTTTTAAAAAGTCACGATAGTCCGTGAAATTATAAATATTAGAGATGATGTTCAAGGTAACCCCCT